>JAVBTY010000003.1:0-7429 GCA_031555955.1 Rhodocyclaceae bacterium
CACGGTCGCGACGATGACCACGTCGCGCCGTTCCATCAGGCTCTTGGTCGCCGACAGGCGCATCTGCTCGATGTGTTCGTTGATCGAGGAATCCTTCTCGATGAACAGGTCGCGCGACGGCACGTAGGCTTCAGGCTGGTAATAGTCGTAGTAGCTGACGAAGTATTCGACCGCGTTTTCCGGCAGGAACTCGCGGAATTCCGCATAGAGCTGCGCCGCCAGCGTCTTGTTCGGCGCCAGTATCAGTGCGGGGCGTCCCATTCGGGCGATGACGTTGGCCATCGTGTAGGTCTTGCCGGAACCCGTCACGCCAAGCAGGGTCTGGAACATCAGCCCGTCGCCAATCCCTTCGCCCAGCAGGCGGATCGCCTCGGGCTGATCGCCCGCGGGGGGAAACGGCTCGTGCAGCCGGAACAGGCTGCCGTCGAAGGTCACCACGCGCGCGCTGTCGGCAGAAGTCGTCATGCTAGAATTTTCGTCCGCTACGGCCATCCGCCAAACGGCACAGACGCCCTAAGGCAAGATGGTGAAAACGCGGATTATTTCCCAAATCACGGCACAAGGCACGACCCGGTTCGTCCCCGCGCCACGCTCAAACCATGCGCAATATGGAGTTTTACATGTCTGCCTCGATTTTCGCCGCTGTCGAACTGGCGCCCCGCGATCCGATCCTTGGTCTCAACGAGGCGTTCAATGCCGACACCCGTGCGGAAAAAGTGAATCTCGGCGTCGGCGTGTATTACGACGACAACGGCAAGATTCCGCTTCTGGCCGCCGTCCGCGCCGCGGAAAAAGCCCGCCTCGATGCCATGCCGGCACGCGGCTACCTGCCAATCGAAGGCCCCGCCGCCTACAACACCAACGTGCAGAACCTGCTGTTCGGCAAGGATTCCGCTCTTATCGCCAACGGGCAGGTCGTCACCATCGAGGCGCTCGGCGGCACCGGCGCGCTGAAGATCGGCGCCGACTACCTGCGCCGCCTGTTGCCGGGCGTCGGCGCCTATATTTCCGACCCGAGTTGGGAAAACCACCGCGCGCTGTTCGAGTACGCCGGTTTTGCGGTGGAAAACTATCCGTACTATGACGCTGCCTCGCGTGGCGTGAATTTCACCGCGATGAAATCCCGGCTCCAGACGCTGCCCGCAGGCAGCGTCGTCGTGCTGCATGCCTGCTGCCATAACCCGACCGGCGCCGATCTGAGCGAGGGTCAATGGAACGAGGTCGTCGCAATCTGCCGCGAACAGCGCCTCGTGCCTTTCCTCGACATGGCCTATCAGGGCTTTGCGGATGGCATCGACGCCGATGCTGTCGCCGTGCGCGCGTTCTCCGGCAGCGGCCTGCAATTCTTCGTTTCGTCCTCTTTCTCCAAGAGCTTCTCGCTGTACGGCGAGCGTGTCGGCGCGCTTTCCATCGTCACCGCGAACAGGGACGAGAGCGCCCGCGTGCTGTCGCAGGTCAAGCGTGTCATCCGCACCAACTCCTCCAATCCGCCGACCCACGGCGGCGCCATCGTGGCCGCCGTGCTTGGTTCCGCCGAACTGCGCCAGCAGTGGGAAGATGAGCTGGCCAGCATGCGCGACCGCATCCGCGCCATGCGTACCGGCCTGGTCGAGGCATTGGAGAAAGAAGGCGCTACGCGGGATTTCTCCTTCATCACCCAGCAGCGCGGCATGTTCTCCTACACTGGCCTTTCCGCCGCCCAGGTTGAACGGCTGAAAAACGAATTCGGCATCTACGCCGTCTCCACCGGGCGGATCTGCCTCGCGGCGCTGAACCCGAAAAATCTTCCTTATGTCGCCAGGGCCATCGCTGCCGTAATCAGGGACTGAACAGCGCGGAGCGAACCTTGACGAAGCCGCGCGTGATGCCTAGAATGCGCGGCTCTGTTCCTCGATAGCTCAGTCGGTAGAGCGACGGACTGTTAATCCGCAGGTCCCTGGTTCGAGCCCAGGTCGAGGAGCCACCCATCACATTGCGCCTGCGCGGCCTTGCGCAGACGCCGGAAGATTTTTCCTCGATAGCTCAGTCGGTAGAGCGACGGACTGTTAATCCGCAGGTCCCTGGTTCGAGCCCAGGTCGAGGAGCCAAAGTTAGGTAATTGAATCAGGCGCCTGGGCATCAAGATGCAGGCGCTTTTTTCTTGCTGGCGCTATGCCGGAACACAGCGGCATCGCCCGCATCTTCGCCCCAACTGTAAGCGCGCGGGTGTTTTGTCACACATTTAGACGGCTTTTGTCACGAAGCATCGCAAAGCATCGTTACCAATAGGCAGCCCGTCGGCGTCGTCATCCAGGGGTGAGCTGCTTGCAGTGGCTGGCGTCAATGAACGATTCAGGTCCGCGCCATGCAGGCATGGCGTCGGTGGAACGCGCCGCCGCCGCGCTGGAGCAGGCGTGCGCCTCCTGCGGCCAGATCCAGCAGGCCATCAAGGGCGCTGCGGCTGAACGGCTGCCCTGCTATCCGGCGCGGAGGTCATGTCTGACGCAGAAAGCATTGTAGAAACGGCGCGGCCCGCCTTTCTGCAAAGGCGGGCCGCGTGAAAGTACCGCTGTGAAGCGGGATGAAACCGGGAGAAATTACTTTTCGACGAAGGCCCGTTCGATAACGTAATCGCCGGGCTGGCCGATGTGCTTTGAAATATGGAAGCCGTGTCTGTCGAGCAGCTCGCAGCAGTCTTTCAGCATGAACGGGCTGCCGCAGATCATCGCCCGGTCGGTTTCGGGGTTGAGGCGCGGCAGGCCGATGTCGGCATTGAGCTTGCCGGAGTCGAGCAGTTCGGTCAGGCGGCCCATGTTGCGGAAGGGCTCCCGCGTGACGGTGGGGTAATAGATCAGCTTTTCGCGTACTTCTTCGCCGAAGAATTCATTTTCCGGCAGTTCCCGGGTGATGAAATCCGCATAGGCCAGTTCGGAGACGTAACGCACGCCGTGGATCAGGACGACTTTTTCGAAGCGGGCATACGCTTCGGGATCCTGGATGATGCTCATGAACGGCGCCAGTCCGGTGCCGGTGGCGAGCAGGTAGAGATGTTTGCCGGGATTCAGATCGTGCAGCACCAGCGTGCCGGTCGGCTTTTTGCTGACCACGACCTCGTCGCCCACGTTCAGGTGCTGCAGGCGCGAAGTCAGCGGGCCGTTGGGAACCTTGATGCTGAAGAATTCAAGATGCTCTTCGTAGTTCGGGCTGGCGATACTGTAGGCGCGGGTCAGCGGCTTGCCGTCCACCTCAAGGCCGATCATGACGAACTGGCCGTTTTCAAAACGCAGGGCGGGAGAGCGTGTGGTGCGGAAGCTGAACAGCGTATCGTTCCAGTGATGCACGCTGGTGACACGTTCGTGAAGCAGATTACTCATGGCGATACTGTCTGGAGCCTGGACACAGAAACCGGCAATTATAAACGCTCCGCCCTGGCGCGCTGGCAGTTTGTTTCCACAGGCGCATTTATTTTATGAATCCGTGACATGAGACGCGATTTCCGGGGCTGCGGGGTATTGTCCCGGTGGCCCGCGGAACCTCAGCCCGGAACCGGTTCGCCCGCAACGGGCCGCTCCGGCATGTATGCCGCAACCTGGCAGGCAATGGCGGCGAGGTAGGGGATGCACTGCAGCGACAGGATGCCGACCCAGAGCCGCGCTTCGAGACTGTCCAGGCCCCGCGTCAGGATCAGCGTTACCGCGCCGGCCGCCAGCGCGGCCAGCAGGCCGGTTTCTTCCCGGACCGGATTGAAGAACGCCATCGCGCCCTTGGCTTTCCAGCCTTTTGGGGTGCGCACGAACTCGCCTTTCTTTTTCACCAGTCCGGCGAATACGCCGCGCGCGATGGCGTGGGCAAGGCCGACCGAGAGTATGGATGCGCCGAGAATGTCCGCCCACGGGCAGTTCATCGTGCGCCGGTACAGGATCGGGCCCAGCGCCGCCTTGAACGCCATGAAGCCGAGAATGGGCAGCGCCAGCGCCGTTACCGGCAGGCCGAAGGCTTTCGGGAAAACGAGCATGCCGAGCGTCCAGGCAAGGCTGCCGAAGGCGAACACGAGCTGCAGCGCATCGCCCAGCCAGGCGAACCAGCCGGTAAGAAAGTGGTAGCGCTGGGCGAAATTGAGCCGGCTGCGGCCGAGCATCTGCGGCAGGTGGTTTTTCAGGATCTGCATTGCGCCGAAGGCCCAGCGGAAGCGCTGGGTCTTGATGGCGGCGAAATCGGAAGGCGTCAGGCCGCGCCCGAGGATGTGGTCGACGTAGCGGGTGTCGTAGCCTTTTTCGATCAGGCGCAAGCCGAGTTCGGTATCTTCGCAGATGCACCATTCCGACCAGCCGCCCACTTCTTCCAGCGCCAGACGGCGCACCAGTGTCATGGTGCCGTGCTGGATCAGGGCGTTGCGTTCGTTGCGGTGGTGCATGCCGATGCGGAAGAAGCCGTCGAACTCCCAGTTGCACATGCGCCGGAAAGGCTGTGTTTCCCAGTCGCGGTGGGCCTGCGGAGCCTGCACCACGGCAACGTCGGGCTTGTCGAAATGCGGCACCAGGCTGGCAAGCCAGGCGGGATCGACGACGTAATCGGCATCGACCACGCCGACAACTTCGGCGCGCGGATCGGTCATCTTCAGGCCGTAGTTGAGTGCGCCAGCCTTGAAACCGGGCCAGTTCTCAAGGTGAAAGAAACGGAACCGGGGGCCGAGTTCGGCGCAGCGCTTTTCCAGCGGCTTCCACAGAGCCTCGTCGGTGGTGTTGTTGTCCAGCACCAGCACCTCGAAGTTGTCGTAGCTGAGCCCGGCCAGGCTGTCGATGGTGGCGATCACCATTTCCGGTGGCTCGTTGTAGCAGGCCAGGTGAATGGATACGAAGGGCTGGCGGTCGTCGGGATGCGGCGCCAGCGGCAGGAAACGCCGCCGCCACTGGCGCTTGAACAGGATTTCGCCAAACTCGAAACCGTGTGAGAGCAGCACAGCAGCGGTCAGCGCGGTGGCCGCGATGAGCAGGGCGAGGCCGACAAGATCACGCTGGGTCAGGTAGTAATCAACCGGCACGTTCAGGCCGACGATCAGCGTCGACACACAGGCCTGGATCATTCCAGCGATGAAAAGGCGGCCTGCGATGTTCCAGCTTCCAAGAAAGAACACCGCCAAAAACATCGGCAGGAAAGCCAGCACGGCGGCATTGCTCGCTTTTCTGGACCAGTGCGGGTCGCGCTCGACCAGCCCTTCCAGGGCGAATTTCGGCTGGCGGTCGGCATTGAACATGCCCCAGTAAGGACCGGCCCAGCCTTCCACATCCACTTTCCATGGCTGGTCGATGGCTTCCATCAGGAAGTAATCGAGGCGCGGGGTGCGCGGGTGGGCGAGAAATTCGCGGATAAAGCGGGCCTCGTTGTCGAGCGTAGGTTCGGCGGCGCCGATCGTCGGCCCCCGGCTGGGCCAGCCGATTTCGCCGATGACGATCTTTTTCTTCGGAAACGCCCTGGCCAGCTCGTCGTAGCGCTCGAAGGCGTAGTTCACCGCCGCTTCAACCGGCACGCCTTCGTGATACGGCAGCAGATGCACGGTGATGTAGTCGACGTGTTCGGCCAGCTTCGGGTTGCGCAGCCAGACGTGCCAGGGTTCCGCAGTGGAAACGGGTTTGCGCAGTTCCGCGCGCACGCGGTCGAGATAGGCGATCATCTCGTTCACGCTCAGGTCGCCGCGCAGCAGGGATTCGTTTCCGACCAGAACGCGCTCGATGTAGCGCTTTTTCTTGCTGATATCGATCAGCGCGGCGATTTCCTTTTCGTTCTTTTCCCGGTCCGCATCCAGCCACGCGCCAGCCGTAACCAGCATGTCGCGCTCTCCGGCCAGATCCAGCAGGGCGGGGAGGTCATTCACGCCGTAGGTGCGCAGGCCGTCGCTCGAACGGGCCAGCAGGTCCAGATCGTCGGCAATGTTTTTTACCGACGGATAGGTGCCGCGCAGCGGACTCTGGTCGCGCTGGAAGCCGTTGTAGGCAAAACCCTTGATGCTCTGGTTGGTGCCGGTCAGCTCGGCCCCGCGGTTGAGCTGCTCCCAGATCCAGTACTGGGCCAGCGCAACCACGCTGGCGAGGACGAACGCGATACCCAGGCGGGAAACGAGCGAAACGGCGTTTTTCATTTGATGCGTTGTATGGTCAATGGGTTGAATGCCGGGATCAGATCCCTATGCGGGCGCGGCCATGCGCCCGTGCCGCCGGATATGCCAGAATCCGCATTTTCCACCATCTTCCAGGGGCCGCCCATTCTAGGCGTTAGTTCAACGTGTTACGAGCCCGTTTCAACGTGATTTGCAACAGGGCGTGTGCGCTGGCTGCTCCCGGAACCAGACCACTGCGGGGGAAATCTGGATGACATGGAATGATCCGGCGCAGTCTGGCTGTTCTGGCTATATACGACCGCTGCTTGCGGGAGGCCTTCTCTTCGCCGTGGCGGCTGCGATCCGCTATGGTCTGCTGGAAAACGGCGCTCTGCCGCGCGACTGCGCCTTTTCCGCGGGCGATGCGCTGATGGGCCTCTGCGGATTCAAATGGACGCTGGTGCAGTCCTTTCTGCATCAGCGCATCGGCTGGGTAAGCCTGGCCTGCGGACTGTACGCGTTCCTGTTCCACCGCCGCGCGCTGGCGTGGGCTGGCTGGTTGGCGGGCATCGCCGGGCTGGTGCTGTACAGCTACGATCCGGCAGCGGTCGGGGCGCTGCTGTCGCTGCTTGTGCTGGCGCGCCCCGTGGGCGGGCGCGGGACGAACACCGGCAGCGCAAGCGCGAGGCCGGTGAGCAGCCAGCCGATGGCTTGAGGGTTGGCGGGTTCGGTCGCCCAGCGGCCGACGACGGCCAGTGCGATTATCGCGGCGCAGAGGCGCTCAGCTCGTCCGGCCGTTTCGATTGCCCCGCCCGCTTGAGCCCAGCCGAGTGCGCAGAACAAGGCCGCCGGCGTCAGATAGAGCAGGCTGGGAAAGTCGCGGTAGCGCGGATCGGTGAACAACAGCAGCGCGGCGACCGCGGCGGCGAACAGCAGCAGGCCGCGCGACAGGGCGAATGCGGTATCGGTGTCGAGCTTGTTGTGCCCATGCCGCCATCCGCGCCATGCCGAAGCTGCATCCGGCAGGGGGCTGCCGCGCCAGCACGCCAGCAGCAACGGCAGCGTGGCGCCGAGCAGGGCAATGCCGCCGAGGATGATCCACTCCAACGGATCGCGGTAAGCCAGCCGGGCGTGTTCCGCATGCAGTATGGCCACGAGGCCGCCGAAAGCGCCGACCGTGGCCAGTGCCGCCATGCGCAACCTGTTGTTGCCCAACGAGGTGGCGCCTTGGGCGTTCATGAAGCCGAGTAGCAGGCAGAGCGCGGCGCCCAGTGCAGCGCCGATGAAAGGGGGCCATGCCGTGTGCCGTTCGGCTACTGGCCCCGCGAGCGGAAATTTTGCTTGCAGCGTGGCGGC
>JAVBTY010000008.1:0-10612 GCA_031555955.1 Rhodocyclaceae bacterium
GCCGAACATCACGCCGATCTTCATGCGGATCTGGTTGATGAAGATCACCATCGTATTGGTGCGCTTGATGTTGCCGGTGAGCTTGCGCAGCGCCTGGCTCATCAGCCGCGCCTGCAGGCCGGGGAGCTGGTCGCCCATTTCGCCCTCGATTTCGGCCTTCGGCGTGAGCGCCGCGACCGAGTCGATGACGACGATATCCACCCCGCCCGAGCGCACCAGCATGTCGGCGATCTCCAGCGCCTGCTCGCCGGTGTCGGGCTGCGAAATGAGCAGGTCGCGGATGTTCACGCCAAGCTTCTCGGCGTAGCTCACATCCAGCGCGTGTTCGGCGTCGATGAAGGCCGCGGTGCCGCCGAGCTTCTGCATCTCGGCGATGACCTGCAGCGTCAGCGTGGTCTTGCCGGACGACTCCGGGCCGTAGATCTCCACCACGCGGCCGCGCGGCAATCCGCCCAGGCCAAGCGCGATGTCGAGTCCGAGCGAGCCGGTGGAAACGGTCTGGATGTCCGTTTCGACATTGCCGTCGCCCATCCGCATGATCGAACCCTTGCCGAACTGCTTCTCGATCTGCGAGAGCGCGGCGGCAAGCGCCTTGGCCTTGTTGTCGTCCATATCCTGTCTTCTGTCCTTGCTGGGGTGTGCAAGGATTATGGCACAGGGCTTGCAGTGTTGGCGCGGGCGCAGCCATCGCCGGAGGCGTCCGCACAGGCGCCGCCAGAGGCATCAATGAGCGCCCGCAACGCGGAGGCCACCGTCTGGCGGCGCACCGCCTCACGGTCGCCGCCGAAATGCCGGGCCACGACCCCGATTCCGCCCCCGCGCACACCCCAGCCGATGAATACGGCGCCGACCGGTTTTTCCACGCTGCCGCCGCCCGGCCCGGCGATGCCAGAAACCGCCACGGCGATCTGCGCCCTGCTGTGGCGCAGCGCGCCCGCCACCATCTCCGTTACCGTTGCCGCGCTCACCGCGCCGTGCCTGGCGAGCGTCGCCTCCGCAACCCCAAGCATTTCACGCTTGGCCGCATTCGAATACGTAATGAAACCGCGCTCAAACCATTCCGAGCTGCCCGCCGTCGCGGTCACCGTTTCGGCGATCCAGCCGCCGGTGCAGGACTCCGCCGTCGCCAGCGTCCAGCCGCGTGCGCGCAACGCCGCGCCCAGTTCGCGCGAAAGAAGTTCCAGTCCGGCATCCATCGCATCACCCGGCGAAATGAACAAGCACGGCCAGCACCAGTACGGTATAGCCCGCGGCGAGCAGGTCGTCGAGCATCACGGCGAAGCCGCCGCTGAGCTGGCGGTCGGCCCAGCGCACCGGCGGCGGCTTGACGATATCGAAGAAGCGGAACAGCAGCACCGCCACGCCCTGCCAGGCCAGCGTGGCGGGCGCGAACAGCAGCACCAGCCAGGTGGCGACCATTTCATCCCACACGATCGCGCCGTGGGCGGGCACGCCCAGCGCGCGGCCGGTACGTTCGGCGGCGATGATGCCCGCGACGAACAGGCTGACAAGCAGCGCAAGAAATACCGCTTCCGACACCGGGGCGCGGATCAGCGGGTAAAGCAGCCACGCCAGCAGCGTCCCGAACGTGCCGGGCGCTTTCGGCGCGAGGCCGGAACCGAAGCCGAGCGAGATGAAATGGGCGGGATGGCTGAACAGCAGGCGGGCGGTTGGGCGCATATCGGTTGTCGTGAAACCCGTTCGCGATCCTGGCGGGCGGATATTGTTCCGGGTGGAAACGGATAAAAATAACGCTTGCGCAAGGATAAGCGAAACGTCTTGCCCATTCTGGCTCCGCATGGGTCTGCCGGTCTGCGGGCCCGGCGCGCTGGCAAGGCCGGATGCGCTCATATCGCACGGCCCGCCGCGGGGGCGCATCATGCCGGACAGGTTCAGCCGGTGGCCGGATGTCCGGGGATATCTCCCGCCGCAAACGCACGGTCGGGCAATTCCGCATCCGGCTGTTAACAGATTTCCTCGATGCAGCGGCGCAGGCTGTGCCGCCAGTCGGGCAGTTCAATACCGAAGCGGGTTTTCAGCCGTTGCTGGTCGAGGCGCGAATTCGCCGGACGGCGGGCAGGCGTCGGATAGTCGGCGGTGGCGATGGGTTCGACCGTGCCAACCGCCAGACGGCGGTCGGGGCGGCAGCGCCGCGCTTCGTCAAAGATCGCCACGGCAAAATCGCGCCAGTGGGTCGCGCCACCGCCAGCAAGATGGAACAGCCCGGATTCGAAGCGCGCCGCGTGCCGTTCGGCCATCGCCTGGGCGGTGGCGAGCGCGGTGGCATCGGCGATGTTGCGCGCCCAGGTCGGCGCGCCGGTCTGGTCCGCGACCACCCGCAGGCTTTCGCGCTCGGTCCCCAGGCGCAGCATGGTGCGGACGAAATTGCCGCCACGCGCGGCGTATACCCAGGTGGTGCGGAAGATCAGGTGGTCGCAGCCGGCGGCGGCAATCGCCTGTTCGCCGGCAAGCTTGCTGCGGCCATAAGCGTTGAGCGGCGCGACCGGGTCGTCTTCGACATAAGGCGTGGGTTTGCTGCCGTCGAACACGTAGTCGGTGGAAAAGTGCACCAGCAGCGCGTCGTGAGCGCGCGCGGCACGAGCAAGCTCGCCCACGGCGTCGCCGTTGACGCGGGTCGCCAGAGCCTCTTCGTTTTCGGCACGGTCCACGGCGGTGTAGGCGGCGGCGTTGATGATGACGTCGGGGAGGATTTCCGCCACCCGGGCGGCAAGCGTCTCGGGGCGGGAAAGATCGCAGGCGGCGCGGTCGAGGGCGACAACCTCGCCCAGCGGCATCAAGCCACGGGCAAGCTCCCACCCTACCTGACCGGTGGCGCCGGTGAGCATCAACCTCATTCGTTCGGCCTCATCCGGTCGATTTCATTCATAGACTTCGGCGCGGGCGAGCGGCGTGCCTTCGCGGTCTTTCGCCGCAAGCAGCGGTTCGCCCTTGAGCGGCCAATCAATGCCAAGCGTCGGATCGTTCCACGCCAGGCTGCGTTCGTGCCCGGGCGCGTAGTAGTCGGTGGTCTTGTAGAGAAAATCGGCCACATCGGACAACACCAGAAAGCCGTGAGCGAAACCGGGCGGCACCCACATCTGGCGATTGTTTTCCGCCGACAGCTCGACACCCACCCAGCGGCCGAAGGTGGGCGAGGCGCGGCGCAGATCGACGGCGACGTCGAACACCGCGCCAGCGGTCACGCGGACGAGTTTCCCCTGCGGCTGGCGGATCTGGTAGTGCAGGCCGCGCAGCACGCCGCGTGCCGAGCGGGAGTGGTTGTCCTGCACGAATTGCACATCGGTGCCGGTCAGGTCGCGGAATGCGCGCGCGTTGAAGCTTTCCATGAAAAAGCCGCGCGCATCGCCGAACACTTTCGGTTCCAGCACCCATACATCGGGAATTCCGGTTTGCCAGGCGCGCATTTCAGAACACCTTGTCTTCGAGCAGGCGCAGCAGATACTGGCCGTAGCCGTTTTTCTCCAGCGGCCGCGCCAGGTCGCGCAACTGGTCGTCGCCGATCCAGCCCGCGCGCCAAGCGAGCTCTTCCGGGCAGGCGATCTTCAAGCCCTGACGCTTTTCGATGGTGTGGATGAACAGGCCGGCTTCGAGCAGGCTCTCGTGCGTGCCGGTATCCAGCCAGGCATGGCCGCGCCCCATCACCTGCACGTCCAGTTCGCCCCATTCGAGATAGCGGCGATTGACGTCGGTGATTTCCAGTTCGCCACGGGCGCTGGGCTTGAGCCCGCGAGCGATGTCGGCCACGCGCTCGTCGTAGAAATACAGCCCGGTGACCGCGTAGCGGCTCTTCGGCTTCGCCGGTTTTTCTTCCAGGCTGACGGCGCGGCCGGCGGCATCGAACTCGACCACGCCATAGCGTTCCGGATCATGCACCGGGTAGGCGAACACGGTAGCGCCGCGCGCGCGCGTCGCGCGCAGATCGGAGGCGAAGTCGTGGCCGTAGAACAGGTTGTCGCCAAGCACCAGCGCCGACGGCTGGCCGGCGAGAAAATCCTCGCCGATCAGAAAGGCCTGCGCCAGGCCGTCCGGGCTGGGCTGCACGGCATAGCTCAGGCGCAGCCCCCAGCGCGCGCCATCGCCGAGCAGTTGCTCGAAGCGCGGCGTGTCCTGCGGCGTCGAGATGATGAGAATGTCGCGGATACCCGCCAGCATCAGCGTGGTGAGCGGGTAGTAGACCATCGGTTTGTCATAGACCGGCAGCAGTTGCTTGGATAGCGCCAGCGTGGCCGGATGCAGCCGGGTGCCGGAGCCGCCGGCGAGGATGATGCCCTTGCGGGCCATCGGGTTCGTGCTTGTCATGATTGGGTTCGTCATATCCTGGATTTATTGTCCATTACCCCGGACGCCCTGGGGAAAGGGCTTGCCGTCATTGTTCCTTGAGAATAAAGGTCGTGCGTAGCGGCAGTTCCACGCCGCGCTGCGTATCGCGCAGCCTGACTTCTACCGCCCAGGTTCCCGGCGGGTCGCCCGGATCGCCCGAGAAAACCGTTACGGGCGCGGACAGGTACAGACTGTGCGAAGGGCCGCCGACGGGCCCGGCGTGGCACGTCATGTCCTTGCGGGAGAACGTCACCTTGCCTGCGGGAGAGGATATCTGCACGTCGCACATGATTTTTGCGTTGCCCTGCGCGTCCTGCTCCGGACTGGAGAAAAAGATGAGGACGAACACCTTTTTCCCGTATGGCACGGTATCGGCAATCCTGAAGCTCGGCGTTGTTTCGGGCGGTGTCTTCCACTTTTTCTCCCAGTCCTCATCGATGGTGGCAAGCAGGGAGCCCGCGAAACCGTTCATCGATTTCATCGATTCCGTTTCGGCAACCGGCTTGCCGTCACGGTCACGCCAGTAACCGGCATTCTGGGAAAAGGCGGGTGATGCAGCGAGCACGGCCAGCAATGCGGCGAGACAGAAAGTTTTCATGGCGGTATGCAGTGGCAGGAAACGGGGGGCCGCGGGAAACCTGGCGTTCTCAGCGCGCCGCGTAGTTGCGCTCGATCCATTCGCGGTAGGCGCCACTGTGAATATGCGCAACCCACTCCTGGTGGTCGAGATACCAGCGCACCGTCTTGCGGATGCCGGTCTCGAAAGTCTCCGCCGGCCGCCAGCCGAGTTCGCGCTCGATCTTGCGCGCGTCGATGGCGTAACGGCGGTCGTGGCCGGGGCGGTCCTTGACGTAGGTAATCAGGCGCGCGTATTCGCCGGCCGGATCGGGGCGAAGCTCGTCGAGCAGCGCGCAGAGGGTATGCACGATGTCGATGTTCGGCTGCTCGTTCCAGCCGCCGATGTTGTACGTCTCGCCCGGGCGGCCGCGCGCGAGCACCTCGCGGATGGCCGCGCAGTGGTCGCCGACGTACAGCCAGTCGCGCACGTTGCGGCCGTCGCCGTAGATCGGCAGCGCCTTGCCCGCGAGCGCGTTGGCGATCGTCAGCGGGATCAGTTTTTCGGGAAACTGGTAGGGACCGTAATTGTTCGAACAGTTGGTGGTGAGCACCGGCAGCCCGTAGGTGTGATGCCACGCGCGCACCAGGTGATCGCTCGCCGCCTTGCTGGCCGAGTAGGGGCTGTTCGGCTCATAGGCTTTGGTTTCGGCGAAGGCGGGGTCATCCGCGCCGAGTGAGCCGTAAACCTCGTCGGTGGAAACGTGCAGGAAGCGGAACGCCGCCCGCTCCGCGTCACCCAGCCCGCTCCAGTAGGCGCGCGCCGCTTCGAGCAGGGTGAAGGCGCCTTCGACGTTGGTGCGGACGAACGCGCCCGGGCCGTGAATGGAGCGGTCGACATGGCTTTCGGCGGCGAAATGGACGATGGCGCGCGGCCGGTGCGCGGCGAACAGGCGGTCGACCAGCGCGCGGTCGCAGATGTCGCCATGCGCGAACACGTAACGGGGGTCGTGCGTCAGCGCGGCGAGGTTCTCGGGGTTGCCCGCGTAGGTCAGCGCATCGAGGTTGAGCACGGGTTCGTCGCAGGCGGCAAGCCAGCCGAGGATGAAGTTGGCGCCGATAAAACCGGCGCCGCCGGTAACCAGTATCATGTTGTCATTCCGGGCAAAAAAGGGGCGGACACGGCCAAACAGGGAAACAAAGCGCCGCCGCGCGGCTAGAATGCACGTTTTCGCGGCGCGCCGAAAAGCGCGATTCTACCCGCAAGCCCGTTCCGCGAAACGGCGGGACCCTGTTTCCGGTTTCAGGATGTTCATGCTCCGTCACAATACCGGGGCCCGTTGCGGCCCTTTCCGCCTTCCGCGCCGCACGCTGTTCGCGCTGTGCCTGCTCGGCTGGGCGTTTCCCGTTTTCGCCGCGATACCGGCGGTGGTGCGCGCCGCCCTCGATACGGCGCGCATTCCGCCCGGCGCGGTATCGGTCTGGGTGCAGCCGGTGGACGAGGCGCAGCCGCTGCTGGCCGAAAATGCGCAGCAGCCGATGAATCCGGCATCGGTCATGAAGCTGGTCACCAGCTTCGCCGCCTTCGAGCGCCTCGGCCCCGCCCATACCTGGACGACGGCGCTGGCCACCACCGGCGTTATCCGCCAGGGCGTGCTGCGCGGCGATCTGTACCTGATTGGCGGCGGCGATCCGGAACTGACTTACGAGCGCGTATGGAAACTGCTGCGCCAGGCGCGCGCGGTGGCGGGCATCGACACCATCCAGGGCGACATCGTGCTCGACGGCTCCGCGCTAAACCTGCCGCCGCACGACCCCGACGCCTTCGATGGCCGCGGGCTGCGGCCGTACAACGCGGGCCCCTCGGCCCTGCTGCTGAACTACAACGCGCTGCAGCTGACGCTGATCCCCTCCAGCCAGAGCGGCGGGGCCGTGGCGCTCAGCGCCGATCCGCCGCTGGCCGGACTGGCCGTGGACAACCGCCTGCGCGCCACCGGCGGCCCCTGCGGAACCTGGTACGCCGCGCTGGATGCGCGTCTGGAGCCCGGCCCGCGCCTGGTGCTCGATGGCGGCCTGCCCGCCAGCTGCGGCCGCCGCGACTGGAGCGCCGCCCCGCTGTCCGCGCGCGAATACGGCCCCGCCCTGCTCGCCGCGCTGTGGAAAGAGGCGGGGGGACGGCTCGAAGGCAAAGTGCGCAACGGTTCCGCGCCCGCCGACGCGGCGGGGCTGCTGGAAGAGCCCTCCGCGCCGCTGGCCGATGTGGTGCGCGACATGAACAAGTGGTCCAACAACGTCATTGCCCGCCAGCTGCTCGCCACGCTGGGCCATGCCGATACCGCGCCGCTCAGTGTCGCGGCGGCGGGCGCATCCGCCAGTCTGCCCGTTACCGCCAGCCCGCCCGACATGGTGCAGGGCGGCGCGCGCGCCGCCTTCGCCGCGCTGGCCCGCGCGGGCATCGACACCGCCGGGCTGGTGATTGAAAACGGCGCGGGCCTCTCGCGCGCCGAACGCATCCGCGCCGATACCCTGGGCCGCCTGCTTGCCGCCGTGTGGCGGCGGCCGTGGATGCCCGAATTCATCGCCGCGCTGCCCGTGGCCGGACTCGACGGCACCGCCCGCCGCCGCCTCGACGGCAGTCCCGCCAGCGGACAGGCGCACATCAAAACCGGCACCATCGACGGCGTGCGCGCCATGGCCGGTTACGTGCTCGCCCGCGACGGCCGCCGCTACGCGGTGGTAATGATGGTCAACCACCCCCTGGCCGCCGCCAGCAAGGCGGCGCAGGACAGCCTGCTGGAATGGGTCTGGATGGGCGCGGGACATCTCCCCGCCCACTGACCGCCGCGCCAGCATGGCCACCTTTTCATCAATCTCAACCGCAATGCACGGATATCCCCATGAGCACACTTCCGCCCTGCCCCCAATGCCAGTCCGCCTACACCTACGAGGATGGCGCGCAGCTGGTCTGCCCCGAATGCGCTCACGAATGGTCCGCCGCCGGTAGCGCCGACGCCGTAGCGGCGGACGAAGTGAAAGTGGTGAAAGACGCCGTCGGCAATATCCTGCAGGACGGCGATACCGTCACCGTCATCAAGGATCTGAAGGTGAAAGGGGCCTCGCAGGCGCTCAAGGTCGGCACCCGGGTCAAGAACATCCGCCTCGTCGAGGGCGATCACGACATCGACTGCAAGATTGAAGGCTTTGGCGCGATGAAGCTGAAATCGGAATTCGTGAAAAAAGTCTGAAGTCCGCCACGGGGGCGGACGCCCCCGCCCCCGTTCGCCCGATCTGTTACAGCAGCGGCGCCAGCCAGCGCCGCGCTTCTTCCACCGCGATGCCCTTGCGCCGCGCCCAATCGGCAAGCTGGTCGTCGCCGATTCTGGTAATGCCGAAATAGCGGCTTTCCGGGTGGGCGAAACAGAAGCCGCTGACGCTCGCCGCGGGCATCATGGCGAAGCTTTCGGTGAGGCGTATACCGGCGTTGTTCGGCGCGTCGAGCAATTCGAACAGCTCGCCCTTCACGGTATGGTCGGGGCAGGCAGGGTAGCCGGGCGCGGGGCGGATGCCGCGGTATTGCTCTTTGATGAGCGCGGCGTTGTCCAGCGCTTCGGCGGCGGCGTAGCCCCAGTATTGCTTGCGCACGCGCTCGTGCAGCCATTCGGCGCAGGCTTCGGCGCAGCGGTCGGCCAGGGCCTTGAGCATGATGGCGTGGTAATCGTCGTGGGCGGCCTCGAATTCGGCCAGTTTCGCCTCGATGCCGATACCGGCGGTAACGGCGAAGGCGCCGATGTAGTCGGCCACGCCGGAATCCCTGGCGGCGACGAAATCGGCCAGCGCCCAGTGCGGCTTGCCGTCGGGACGTTCGTGCTGCTGGCGCAGGCCGCGCCAGCACATCAGCGGCGCGGTGCGCGATTCGTCGGCGTAGATTTCGATATCCTCATTTGCCCCATCTCCGATCGCGTTCGCCGGGAACAGGCCGAACACCGCGCGGGCGGAGAACCAGCCCTCGGCGACGATCCGCGCGAGCATGGCCTGACCGTCGGCGAACACGCCGCGCGCGGTTTCGCCGACGGTTTCGTCGTCGAGGATTTTCGGGAAGCTGCCGGCGAGATCCCAGGTCTGGAAGAACGGCCCCCAGTCGATGTAGGGAACGAGGTCGGCGAGCGCCACGTCCAGCGCCCTGGCGCCAAGAAAGGCGGGTTTCGGCGGCTGGTAGCCGGCGACGCTATCCCAACGGTAGCGGTTGGCCCGCGCCGCTTCCAGGCCGACCAGCCGCGTGCCCGTCTTGCCGGCGTGCTGGGCGCGGATTTTGTCATAGTCGGCGGCGAGCCGGGTCCTGAACGCGTCTCCTTGATCCTCCGACAGCAGCGCGGTAACGACGCCGACAGCGCGCGAGGCGTCCGGCACATAGACGACCGGCTGGGTGTAGTGCGGTGCGATCTTGATCGCGGTATGGGCGCGGCTGGTGGTGGCGCCGCCGATCAGCAGCGGCACCGAAAAGCCCTGGCGCTGCATTTCGGCGGCGACGTGGCTCATTTCTTCCAGCGACGGCGTGATCAGGCCCGACAGGCCGATGGCTTGCGCGCCGTGCTCGCGCGCGGCGGAAAGAATTTTTTCCGTCGGCACCATGACGCCGAGGTCGATCACTTCGTAGCCGTTGCAGCCGAGCACGACGCCGACGATGTTCTTGCCGATGTCGTGCACGTCGCCCTTGACCGTGGCGACGACGATGCGCCCCTTGGTCGCGGCGCCGGTGCGCAGTTTCTCGGCTTCGATGTACGGGATGAGGTGGGCGACCGCCTGTTTCATCACCCGCGCCGATTTCACCACCTGGGGCAGGAACATTTTGCCCGCGCCGAAGAGGTCGCCGACCACGCTCATGCCGTCCATCAGCGGGCCTTCGATCACGGCCAGCGGCGGCCTGCCTTCGGCTTCGAGGCGGGCGCGCACTTCTTCGGTGTCGGCAACGACGAATTCGGTGATGCCCTTGACCAGCGCGTGCGACAGGCGCTGTTCGACCGGCCACTGGCGCCAGGCCAGATCCGGCCCGGTATCCTTGGCCTGACCGGAGAGTTTGTCCCGTAGCGACTGGGCGAGTTCGACCAGCGCTTCGCCAGGGTTCTGGTTAGATGTGGGCCGGCGGTTGAGCACCACATCCTCGACCTTTTCGCGCAGCGTGGGGTCGAGATCGTCATACACGCCGAGCTGGCCGGCGTTGACGATGCCCATTGTCAGCCCCGCCTTCACCGCATGGTAGAGGAACACGGTGTGGATGGCCTCGCGCACCGGCTCGTTGCCACGGAAGGAGAACGAGACGTTGGACACGCCGCCCGAGGTCTTGGCGTGAGGCAGGTTGTCCTTGATCCACGCGACGCTGCGGATGAAATCGACCGCGTAGCCGTCGTGCTCCTCGATACCGGTGGCGATGGCGAAGATGTTGGGGTCGAACACGATGTCTTCCGGCGGGAAACCGATGCCGGTAAGCAGTTTGTAGGCGCGCGCGCAGATTTCCACCTTGCGCGCGTAGGTGTCGGCCTGGCCTTGCTCGTCGAAGGCCATCACGATCACCGCCGCGCCATAGTTGCGGGCAAGGCGGGCGTGGCGCAGGAACGCCTCTTCGCCTTCCTTCATCGAGATCGAGTTGACGATGCCCTTGCCCTGGATGCATTTCAGGCCGGCCTCGATCACCTCCCACTTGGAGGAATCGAGCATGATC
>JAVBTY010000050.1:0-11935 GCA_031555955.1 Rhodocyclaceae bacterium
GTTCGGTGCGCAAGGCTGGTTTGGCGAGTGGCTCAAGGCACACGACGTCAAAATCATCTTCGCCGTGCCCGGCATCGTGCTGGCGACGATCTTCGTCACCTTCACGTTCGTCGCCCGCGAGCTGATTCCGTTGATGGAGGCACAAGGACGCGAGGAGGAGGAAGCCGCCACCGTGCTCGGCGCATCGGGCTGGCAAACCTTCTGGCGCATTACGCTGCCCAACATCAAATGGGGGCTGCTGTACGGCGTGATTCTGTGCAACGCGCGCGCCTTCGGCGAGTTCGGCGCGGTGAGCGTGGTTTCCGGCCATATCCGGGGCGAAACGAACACGATGCCGCTGCACGTGGAAATTCTCTACAACGAATACAACTTCGCCGCGGCATTCGCGGTGGCTTCCCTGCTGGCGCTGCTGGCGCTGGTGACGCTGTGCCTGAAAACCTTCATCGAATGGAAGGCGGGCCCGGCGCGCGAAGAGATGGAATAAAAAACGAAGCCGAACAAGGAACGAAGCGCATGAGCATTCAGGTCGAAAACATTCACAAAGGATTCGGCGACTTCACCGCGCTGGATAATGTCTCGCTCGATTTTCCGAGCGGCGAACTGGTTGCGCTGCTCGGCCCCTCGGGCTGCGGCAAGACCACGCTGCTGCGCGTGATCGCCGGGCTGGAAAAGGCCGATTCGGGCCGCGTCATTCTCGAAGGCGAGGACGCATCCTCGACCCACGTGCGCGAACGCCAGGTGGGCTTCGTCTTCCAGCACTACGCCCTGTTCCGCCACATGACGGTGTTCGAGAACGTCGCCTTCGGGCTGCGGGTAAAGCCGCGCAAGGAACGACCGAACGAGGCCGAAATCCAGAAGCGCGTCCATCGCCTGCTCGATCTCGTGCAGCTCGACTGGCTCTCCGACCGCTTTCCGGCGCAACTTTCCGGCGGTCAGCGCCAGCGCATCGCGCTCGCGCGCGCGCTGGCGGTAGAGCCGCGCGTGCTGCTGCTCGACGAACCCTTCGGCGCGCTCGACGCCAAGGTGCGCAAGGAGCTGCGCCGCTGGCTGCGCCGCCTGCACGACGAACTGCACATCACCTCCATCTTCGTCACCCACGACCAGGAAGAAGCGCTCGAAGTGGCCGACCGCGTGGTATTGATGAACAAAGGCAAGGTCGAACAGGTGGGCACGCCGCAAGAGGTGTACGAACACCCGGCGACGCCTTTCGTGTACGGCTTTCTTGGTGCGGTTAACCTGTTTCACGGGCGCGTCGACGGCGAAAATGTGCGCGTGGGCGAGGCCGTGCTGCCGCACGACCGGCGCGATGCGGACCACGGCGCCAATGTGATCGGCTTCGCCCGTCCGCACGAAATGGAGATCGTGCCCGATCTGTCCGCGCCGAACGGGATCGACGCCATCGTCATGCGTGTGCTCGCCTTCGGCGCCAGCGCGCGCGTGGAGCTGGACGCGGCCAATGCCGGTGACGGGCAGCCGCCGCGTCATTACGAGGTGCTGCTGCCGCGCGAGCGCCTGCCTGCGCTCAGGCTTTCGGAAGGGCAGCGCGTCAGGCTGGTGCCCTCGCAGCTGCGCGTTTTCCCGCTCGAAGTCGCCTGAAAGCAAAAAACCGGGAATGAGTTTTGCGCCGCTTTGGCAGAAAATGCGGCGCGATACTTTTCACAGAGGAAAACCGCCATGACCGTGATACGCGTTTTCACCGGCAAAATCCGCCACGATCCGGGATGCGCGCCGACCGCGATGCGCAAGAACGAGGTTCATGAGGCGCTGTGGCTGGATGAAAACGGCCTGGCCGGGGATGAGCAGGTGGATCCCGAGCACCACGGCGGCCCCGACCGCGCCCTGCACCAGTATCCGCCCGAACACTACGAAACCTGGCGGCAGCGCTTTCCCGCCCACGCTGCGCACTTTCGCCCGGCGGCGTTCGGCGAGAACCTTTCCGTGCCCGGCTGGACGGAAGAAAACGTCCATATCGGCGACGTTTTCTCCTGGGGCGAAGCGCGGCTCCAGGTGAGCCAGCCGCGCTCGCCCTGCTTCAAGCTCAACGAACAGTCCGGCATCGTGGATCTGGCGCTGCGCGTTCAGGAAACCGCGCACTGCGGCTGGCTGCTGCGCGTGCTCAAACCCGGGCAGGCGGGCCCGCAATCGCCTTTCGCGCGGGAACGTACAGGCAGCGCCATCACCGTCCGTGAAGCGATGCGCATCGTTTTCGGCGATCTCGCAAGCGACGACGGCTACCGCCGCCTTCTCGCCCTCGACGCGCTGGCGGCAAGCTGGCGGCGCATGCTCCAGCAGCGTTTGGACAGCGGCAGGGTGGAATCATGGGACAGGCGTCTTTACGGCATCGCCAGCGCGTGAGGGCGAGAATGGAGCCGGGCAGCGGCGCGTAGCCGGGGCGCTCGATGCTTCAGGGGCATGGGCGACAGACCGCGCCCTATCAGCGTCTTGCAGCATTCCCGCCATGCCCGGGCATCGGCCAGCGAGTAAGACGGGTACTCGCCCGGCGTAACCTTTTCCTGCTTCCCGGCCAGCCGGTAGCGCAGTCGCCATGCTTTTGTTCCGCCGGGCATAACCTCCACGAACAGTCCGCCTTCGTCTGGTTCCTGATAAGCCTTTTCCTTGGTCTTGAGATTCCGCAGCCGGGCATCGGTAAGGGGGATGACTTCCTCCTTTGATTGCTGTGTGCCCATGGAGCCGGGTTCATCATGGGCACAGCCCGCCAAATCCTTTGCACGACAAGGGATACAGCGGTTTTAAGGCGCTGTGTTGTGCCCACGTAAACCTGGTTTCTTCCCCTGTTTTTGCACTCATGGGCACGGATTTTGTGCCCATGGCTTTCCCGTATCTTTTCCATGGGCACATCCGTGGGCACATATCATGTGGATTTACCTGGAAGATACAAGCCTTCCATGGAACAAAAACACGGCTAACCTATTGAATCAAAAATAATTTTTGGAGCTTACTGGACAGCGCTGGACGTGCGGTTATTTGCCGATGCAGAAGCGCGAAAAAATAACGCCGAGCAGGTCGTCGGCGGTGAATTCGCCGATGATCTCACCCAGTGCGCTCTGGGCCAGGCGCAGTTCTTCGGCGAACAGTTCCAGCGCTGTTGCCTGTTCCGCCGCGCGGGCGATGTGGTGCAGCGCGCGGCGCAGCGCGGCGAGGTGCCGTTCGCGGGCGAGGATGGTGTCTTCGCCGTGGCTGTGCCAGCCTGCGATGCGCAGCAGCTCCTGGCGCAGCAGGGGAATGCCGTCGCCGCTGCGGGCGGAGACCCGCAGGCGTATTTCGCCGTTGTGTTCAATACGGGCGGGGGGGTGGCCGGTGAGGTCGATCTTGTTCTCGACCACGATGCGCGTGATGTTCGCGGGCAGGCGCGCGTCGATATCCGCTCCGGAGCCGGGGTTGACCGCATCCACCAGCCGCAGGACGACGTCGGCGGCGGCGATTTCGCGCCAGGCGCGCTCGATTCCGATCTGTTCGACAGTATCGTGGGTTTCGCGCAGGCCGGCGGTATCGATGATGTGCAGCGGAATGCCTTCGATCTGGATGGTTTCGCGCACGGCGTCGCGCGTGGTGCCGGCGATGTCGGTGACGATGGCGCGGTCTTCGCCGGCGAGCTGGTTGAGCAGGCTGGATTTGCCCACGTTCGGTTCGCCAGCCAGCACAACGTTGAGCCCGGTGCGCAGCAGCGCGCCCTGACGGGCGCGGTCGAGCACGCTTTCCAGTTCGCCGCGGAGGGCTGCGAGGCGGGGCAGCGCCTGGGCCTGTTCGAGGAAGTCGATCTCTTCCTCGGGAAAGTCGAGCGTGGCTTCGACGAGCATGCGCAGGTCGATCAGCGCATCGCGGATGCGGTTGATTTCAGCGGAGAAGCGTCCGGACAGGGAGCGCATCGCGGAGCGGGCGGCGGCGGCGGTGGAGGCTTCGATCAGGTCGGCGACGCTTTCGGCCTGGGCAAGGTCAAGCTTGCCGTTGAGGAAGGCGCGGCGGGTGAATTCGCCTGGCTCGGCCAGGCGCGCGCCAAGGGCGAGGCAGCGCTCAAGCAGCAGGCGCAGCACCACGGGGCCGCCGTGGCCCTGGAGTTCGAGCACGTCTTCGCCGGTGAAGGAGGCGGGCGCGGGGAAAAACAGCAGGATGCCCTGATCGATTGCGTCGCCCGCGTGGTCGAGAAAGCGGGACAGGGTGGCGGTGCGCGGCGGGACTATCCGCCCCGTGAGCGCGCGGGCGAAGGCGCCGAGCCCGCGCCCGGAGACGCGGACGACGCCGATGCCGCCGCGCCCCGGCGCCGTCGCGATGGCGGCGATCGTGTCAGGCGGGTTTGCCTGCGGAGGATTTTCCACCCTCGATCATCCGGGTGATCTGCCATTGCTGGGCAATGGACAGCAGGTTGTTGACCACCCAGTACAGCACGAGGCCGGACGGGAACCACAGGAACATGACGGAGAAGATGAGCGGCATCGCCATCATCACCTTGGCCTGGACGGGGTCGGGCGGCGTGGGGTTGAGTTTGGTCTGCACGAACATGGAGATGCCCATGATGATCGGCAGGATGTAGTACGGATCCTTGGCGGACAGGTCGTGAATCCAGCCGAGCCACGGCGCCTGGCGCATTTCGACGCTGCCGAGCAGCACCCAGTAGAGCGCGATGAAAACGGGGATCTGGACGAGGATGGGCAGGCAGCCGCCAAGCGGGTTGATTTTTTCGGTGCGGTAGAGATTCATCATCTCCTGCTGCAGTTTGGCCTTGTCGCTGCCGTACTGTTCTTTCATCCGCTGCAGGCGCGGCGTCAGCACGCGCATTTTGGCCATGGACTTGTAGCTCGCGGCGGAAAGCGGGAAGAAGCAGAGCTTGAGCACGACCGTGACCAGGATGATGGCCCAGCCCCAGTTGCCGGTAAGGCGGTGAAACCAGGAGAGAACCCAGAACAGCGGCGCGGCGATGATCGTCAGCCAGCCGTAGTCCACCACCAGATCGAGCCCCGGCGCGATGCCCTGGAGCTTGTCCTGTTCCTGCGGTCCGGCGTAGAGCCGCGAGCTGATCGCGCCCGATGCGCCCGGCGCGATTTCCGCTACCGGCAGGATCACACCGGCGGAGTAAAGGTCGCCGCCGGTCTTGCGGGCGAAGAATTCGCGCTGAACGCCGTCTTCAGGCAGCCAGGCGCTGACGAAGTAGTGCTGCACCATTGCAACCCAGCCGTTACCGGCGGGCTGGGGAAATTTCGCCTTGCCCTTGTCGATGTCCTCGAACGGGGTTTTGTGGAACTTTTCCGCTTCGGTGTAAAAAGCCGGGCCGGTGAAGGTATGCACGCCGAAGGCTTCCACCTGCTCGGCCGGTTTGCCGTCGCGGGTGAGCTGGAAATAGGCGTGCGGCGCGATCACCTGGCCGCTGCCGTTGACGATTTCATAACGCACATCCACCAGGTAGCTGCCGCGGTGGAAAGTCAGCAGTTTGGCGACCTGGATACCGTTCTGCGCTGGCGCTTCCAGCCGCAGCGTCAGCGTGTCCTCGCCATCTTTCAGGGCCAGATCACCGCCGGGCAGCGTGAATTCCGTCTTGTGGCTGGGCAGATCGGCGCCGATAAGGCCGGACTGGGCGTTGTAGAGATGCCGTTCGCCGTCGTCGAGCAGAATGAAGCCTTTTTCCTTGTCGTCGCTGGCGCGGTGGCGGGCGAGTTCAAGCCGGACGATATCGCCGCCCGTGGCGGATACGTCGGCGCGGACCAGGTCGGTGGCGACGGAAATACGCGGCGCGGCGCTGGCCGTCTGTCCGGCCGTTACGGCTTCCGGCGTAACCCCCAGTCCGGCGCTGGGCGTCGGCACGGCCCCGGGGGCGCTGGCCGGCGCAGCCTGTCCGGGCGCGGCGACGGCGCTAGGCGCGGGCTGGCTGTGTCTGATCCAGCTGTCCCACAGCATGAACAGGGAAAGCGAGAAGACGATGAACAGGACGAGGCGGCGATGTTCCATCGGATTGGCGGCGCAGGGCCGTTAGCTAGGGGACGGGATCATACCCGCCCGGGTGAAAAGGGTGGCAGCGGCCAATCCTGCGGACCGCGAGCCAGCTTCCGCGCAGCGCGCCGTGGCGCTGTATGGCCTCGGCGGCGTATTCCGAGCAGCTGGGGTAGAAACGGCAGCAGCGTCCCAGCAGCGGGCTGATGGCGTAGCGGTATGCGCGGATGCCGCCGGTCAGCAGGGTTTTCATTGCCGCGCCAGCCGTTCCAGCAGCTGCTGCAGGTCGCACCGGATATCGGCGCGGGTGGCTTCGCTGATGCGCGCATGCAGGCGGACAACCAGGTCGCAGGCGGGAAGCGCTGTTCTGCCCAGCCTGAACGTCTCGCGTGTGATCCGTTTCACCAGGTTGCGCACGTTGGCGCGCCGGACCAGCTTTTTCGCCACCACCACGCCCAGCCGGGCGCTTTCCTGCCCGTTTGGGCGGTAGTGAAGCATGAAGAACCGGCCGCGCAACGCCTTCCGGAAAGCAAAAACGGATGAAAAATCATCCGTTTTGTGCAGTCTGTATGCGCCGGAAAAGCGCTGGCCGCCGACATCCGCGGCTTTTGTCACCTCAGACGGCGAGGCGGCAGCGGCCCTTGGCGCGGCGGGCACGGATCACGGCACGGCCGCCACGGGTTTTCATGCGGGCCCGAAAACCGTGCGTGCGCTTGCGGTGAACGACGGAAGGTTGGTAAGTGCGTTTCATGATCTGACCATGCTTGGACGATAGGCTGAACCCGCAATTTGAGTTCAAAATACACAGAATGTCAAGGATGTTTTGTTTTGCCCTTCCGTGACCGATGCCTGACGGGTTCTGCCGTGCATGCACCGGCTGTTTCCGCTGCAGGGGCGCGTTTTCGGCCTGCTCTGGATCCCTTCCGTCGCGACGGGTAGAATCCCTTCCCTTGCGTGTATTTTGTCGGCCTGCACGGCCCCTGCAAAAGTCCTCCGGTTCCTCCAGGTGAGGCTGTTTACCCGTCCGCCGCCATGCCGGTTATGCAGGCGGGCGCTTTTTTCGGAAATCCTATCCTGCAAGCATCAGCCGCCCCTCCCGTGAATCAGGACTTCTGGACCTTCTGCCTGTCGCGCCTCGAACAGGAACTGCCGCAGCAGCAGTTCAATACCTGGATCAAGGTGCTGCAGGCCAGCGGGGATCGGGATGGCGATGGCCCCGCGCTCGTTCTGACCGCGCCCAGCCGTTTCGTTCTCCAGTGGGTGCGGGACCGCTATGCGCGCCGTATCGGGGAGCTTGGCGAGGAATTCCACGGCGCGCCGCTGCGGCTGGAACTGCGCCTGCCTGCCGCGGCAGCGGCCGGTTCACGCACGGCGCCTCCTCCGGCGCAGGCCGGAACCGCCGCCACGCCCGCCCCGGAACAGGCCGCACCCGCGCCGGACCGGACACCCGCGCCGCCCGCCGCGCGCAGGGTGGAGCCGGTTCCCGCCGAGGCGGCGTACGAAAAAACGCGGCTCAATCCCGATTTCACATTCGACACCCTGGTGACCGGCCGCGCCAATGATCTTCCCCGCGCGGCGGCCATGCAGGTGGCGCAGAATCCCGGCACCTCGTACAACCCGCTGTTTATTTACGGCGGCGTTGGCCTGGGCAAGACCCACCTGATCCACGCCCTGGGCAATGCCGTGTTCCGCGAAAATCCGGACATGGTGATCCGCTACGTGCATGCCGAGGATTACTACGGCGATGTGGTCCGCGCCTACCAGCAGCAGAGCTTCGATGCCTTCAAGCGCTACTACCGCTCGCTCGACATGCTGCTGATCGACGATATCCAGTTTTTCAACAAGAAGCACCGCTCGCAGGAAGAATTTTTTCACGCCTTCAATGCGCTCACCGAGGCGCGCAAGCAGATCGTCATTACCTGCGACACCTACCCGAAGGACATCCAGGGGCTGGAAGATCGCCTGATTTCCCGCCTCGACTGGGGGCTGACGGTGCAGATCGAGCCGCCCGAGCTGGAAATGCGCGTGGCGATCCTCAAGAAAAAGGCCGAAGCGCTGCACGTCACAATCGACGACGACGTCGCCTTTCTCATCGCCAAGAATCTGCGCTCGAACGTGCGCGAACTGGAAGGCGCGCTGAACAAGGTCGTGGCCTATGCCCGGTTCCACGGGCGCGGCATTTCGCTGGAGGTGGCCAAGGAGGCGCTGAAGGATCTGCTCAACGCCCACAACCGCCAGCTTTCCATCGAACAGATCCAGAAAACGGTCGCCGACTACTACAAGATCAAGGTGGCCGACATGCACTCGAAAAAGCGCACCCGCGTCATCGCCCGCCCGCGCCAGGTGGCGATGTGGCTGGCCAAGGAACTCACCCCGATGTCGCTGCCGGCCATTGGCGAAGCCTTCGGCGGGCGCGATCACACCACCGTTCTTCACGCCTGCCGAACGATTACCGGGCTGCGGCTCGACAATCACCAGCTGAACCACGACGTGCACGTGCTGACCCAGGTTCTGCGCGGCTGACGCCAGCCGTTTCCGATCAACCCACCCGCCTTTACGAGACCATGCTCCTGCTCAACACCACCCGCGACGCGCTGCTCGCCCCGTTACAGTCGGTTGCTGGCATCGTCGAAAAACGCCACACCCTGCCGATCCTTTCGAACGTGCTGATCGAAAAACAGGGCGAACAGCTCACCCTGCTCGCCACCGATATCGAAATCCAGATCCGCACCACCACGGCGGGCAACATCGGCGGCGAGGATGTGGCGATCACCGTTGGCGCGCGCAAGCTGCAGGACATCCTGCGCGCCCTGCCCGACGGCATCGACCTCACCCTGACGCTCGATGACAAACGCCTGATCGTCAAGGCCGGCAAAAGCCGCTTCCAGCTGCAGACCCTGCCCGCCGCCGACTACCCGCGCATGAGCCTGCCCGACGGCGACGCCGTGCGCCTTACCGTCGCCCAGCGCGCGTTCAGACGCCTGCTCGCCCAGGTGTCCTACTCGATGGCGCAGCAGGACATCCGCTACTACCTCAACGGCCTGCTGCTGATTGCCGACGGCAACGAACTGCGCATGGTCGCCACCGACGGCCACCGCCTCGGCTATGTGGCCGGTGAGCTCGATGCCCCGGTGAGCGCGCGCACCGAAGCCATCCTGCCGCGCAAGACGGTGCTCGAACTGGCGCGCCAGCTCGCCGACAGCGACGATCCGCTGGAAATCACCCTCGCGGGCAACCAGGCGGTGTTCCGCTTCGGCCCGATCGAACTCGTCTCCAAACTGATCGACGGCAAGTTCCCCGACTACGAGCGCGTGATACCGCAGAACCATCCCAGACTCATCGTTTTCGGCCGTCAGCCCCTGCTCGCCGCGCTCTCACGCGCCGCCATTCTCACCAACGAAAAATTTCATGGCGTGCGCATGGTGCTGTCCGACGGCGTGCTGAAAATCGTCAGCACCAACGCCGAGCAGGAAGAGGCGCTGGAAGAACTCGAAATCGACTACCAGGGCGAAGCCCTGGATATCGGCTTCAACGTCACCTACCTGCTCGACGTGCTCAACAACCTCTCGTCCGACACCGTCGAGTGGCGCTTCAGCGATGGCAATTCGAGCGCGCTGATCACGCTGCCCGGCAACGAGCGCTTCAAATACGTGGTAATGCCGATGCGGATCTGATCCGCATCCGCCCTGTCGCCCGCGCGGGTCCGGCCATGAGCCGGCCCGGCGCTTTCCCGCCCGCGAAGGCCATCCCCCCAGATTACCCGAGACGATCATGTCCGAACCGCAACCGCCGCAGAACCCGTCCAGCCAACCTGAACCGGCCGACAACCGCTACGACGAATCCAGCATCCAGCAGCTGGAGGGACTGGAGGCGGTGCGCAAGCGCCCCGGCATGTACATCGGCGACACCTCGGACGGCACCGGCCTGCACCACATGGTGTTCGAAGTCGTCGACAACGCCATCGACGAAGCGCTCGCCGGCCATTGCGACGACATCGTCATCACCATTCACGCCGACAATTCCATCTCCGTCACCGACAACGGGCGCGGTATCCCCGTCGGTGTGAAGATGGACGACAAGCACGAGCCCAGGCGCAGCGCGGCCGAAATCGTCATGTGCGTGCTCCACGCCGGCGGCAAGTTCAACCAGAACAGCTACAAGGTGTCCGGCGGCCTGCACGGCGTCGGCGTCTCCTGCGTCAATGCGCTGTCCAAATGGCTGCGGCTCACTATCCGGCGCGACGGCAAGCGGCATTTCCTCGAATTCCACCGCGGCGCGGTGCAGGAGCGCACCATCGAAATGGTCGATGGCATCGAAACCAGCCCGCTGAAAATACTCGGCGACTCCACCCGCAGCGGCACCGAAGTGCACTTCCTTGCCGACGACGAAATCTTCGGCATCATCGAATTTCATTACGACATTCTCGCCAAACGCCTGCGCGAACTCTCCTTCCTCAATAACGGCGTCAAGATCCGCCTGCTCGACCAGCGCACCGGCAAGGAAGAAAACTTCGCCTTCGCCGGCGGCGTGAAAGGCTTCGTCGAATACATCAACCGCGCCAAGAGCGTGCTTCACCCCAACGTTTTCTATGCCGAGGGTGCCACCCGCATCGCCACCGGCGGCGGGTACGACGCCGAAATGGCCGTTGAAGTCGCCATGCAGTGGAACGACAGCTACGCTGAACAGGTGCTCTGCTTCACCAACAACATTCCGCAGGCGGACGGCGGCACCCACCTCACCGGCCTGCGCGCGGCGATGACCCGCGTCATCAACAAATACATCGAAGAAAACGAAATCGCCAAAAAAGCCAAGGTCGACATCACCGGCGACGACATGCGCGAAGGGCTCGCCTGCGTGCTCTCGGTCAAGATGCCCGACCCCAAGTTCGCCAGCCAGACCAAGATGAAACTTGTATCGAGCGAAGCCCGGCCGGCGGTGGAAGAAGTCGTCGCCAACAAGCTCGGCGATTTCCTCCTCGAAAACCCCATTGATGCCCGCACCATCTGCGCCAAGATCGTCGAGGCCGCGCGCGCGCGCGACGCCGCGCGCAAGGCGCGCGAAATGACCCGCCGCAAAGGTGTGCTCGATGGTGTGGGCCTGCCCGGCAAGCTTGCCGATTGCCAGGAAAAAGATCCCGCCCTGTGCGAGCTCTATCTGGTTGAGGGTGACTCCGCCGGCGGCTCCGCCAAGCAAGGCCGCGACCGTAAATTCCAGGCCATCCTGCCGCTCAAGGGCAAAATCCTCAACGTCGAAAAGGCCCGCTTCGACAAACTCCTGCAAAGCCAGGAAATCGCCACCCTCATCACCGCCCTTGGCACCAGCATCGGCAAGGACGACTACAAACCCGAAAAGCTGCGCTACCACCGCATCATCCTGATGACCGATGCCGACGTCGACGGCGCGCACATCCGCACGCTGCTCCTCACCTTCTTCTACCGCCAGATGCCCGAACTGGTCGAACGTGGCCACATCTACATCGCCCAGCCGCCGCTGTACAAAATCAAGCACGGCAAGAACGAGATCTACATCAAGGACGACCACGAACTCAACGGCCACCTGCTCAAGCTCGCGCTGGACGGCGCCGCGCTCCTCCCGGGCGAAGGCGCGACCCCCATCGTTGACGAAGCGCTCGCCGGCCTCGCCCGCTCCTACCTGCTCGCCGAAGCCGTCATCCGTCGGCTCGCCAGCTACATCGATCCCGAAATCCTGCAAGCCATGCTCGCGCATGACATAAGCATTGATCTCGAAAACGAAGCCGCCGCACGCGACTCCGCCGCGCGCATCCAGCCTCACCTGCCCGAAGGGCTGGAAATCCGCGCCGAATATCACGACGAAACCGAAGGCTGGCGCCTCTCCATCGAACGCCTGCACCACGGCAACCGCAAATTCGGCTGGATCGAAACCGGTTTCCTCGTTTCCGGCGACTACCGCACCATCCGCAACGCCGCCGAAGCCATCACCGGCCTCATCGGCCCCGGCGCCGAAATCCGCCGTG
>JAVBTY010000081.1:0-19669 GCA_031555955.1 Rhodocyclaceae bacterium
TGCGCGGCAGCGGAATCACCACGTCCTCGTTGATCTTGAACGCGTTGGTGTGGCGCGAGATCGCCGCGGTGCGGGAACGCTCCAGCCAGAAGCGCTTGCGCTGCTCGGCCGAAACGGCGATGAAGCCTTCCGCGCCGCGCGCGTTGGTCATGCGCACCATTTCCGACGCGGCGGCCATCACCGCGTTCTCGTCGAAACCGACGACATCGCCGATCAGCACCATTTTTGGCCGCCCGTGTCGCCTGGCCTTGGTGGTGTAGCCGACCGCCTTCACGTAGCGTTCATCCAGGTGTTCGAGGCCGGCGAGCAGCACGCCGGCCTCGCTGCCGGCGCCGCCCGGTTTGAAATAGTCGGTGATCTCGACGATCGCCGGCACCGCCTCGCGCACCTGACCGAAGAACTCCAGGCATACGGTGCGCGTCACCGGCGGCATTTTGTGCAGCACCCAGCGCGCCGCGACGATCAGGCCATCGGTGCCTTCCTTCTGCACGCCGGGAATTCCGCCGAGGAATTTGTCGGTAACGTCCTTGCCCAGGCCGTCCCTGCGGCAATGCGCGCCCGGCATGGAAAGCATTTCCTCGCCCAGCGGGCGATAGCTCAATCCGTCGAAGCGGCGCAGGCGGAAGCGCGCGGTGTGCTGTTCGTGAATCTTGCCGAAGTTGTGGTCGAGGCGTTCCACCTCAAGCCAGTTGCCGTCCGGCGTAACCATTTTCCACCACGCCAGATTGTCGAGCGCGGTGCCCCACAGCACCGCCTTCTTGCCGCCCGCGTTCATGGCGATGTTGCCGCCGATGCAGGACGCCTCGGCGGAAGTCGGGTCGACCGCGAACACGCGGCCCGCCGCGCCGGCCGCTTCCGCCACGCGCGCGGTGACGACGCCCGCGCCGGTGCGCACGGTGGCGTAGGGCGTGGGCATCGGCTTGCCGTCGGCATCGGGCAGCGTCATGTCTTCCACCGCGCCGATGGCGATCAGCTTTTCGGTATTGATCACCACCGAACTGGCGTCCAGCGGCACGGCGCCGCCGGTATAGCCGGTGCCGCCGCCGCGCGGGATGATGGTGAGGCCCAGTTCGATGCAGTCGCGCACCAGCGGCGCAACCTCTTCCTCGCTATCCGGATACAGGACGACGAAGGGATATTCGACGCGCCAGTCGGTCGCGTCGGTAACGTGAGATACGCGGGCGTGGCCGTCGAAACAGATGTTGTCGCGGTGGGTATGGCGGGCCAGCGCGCGGATCACGCTTTTGCGGCGGCGCTCGGTGTCGTCGAACCAGCGCTCGAAGTCGGATACCGCCTTGCGCGCGGCGTAAATGAGCGGCACTACCGCGTCATTGTCCTGGCGGCGCTTGTCCACTTCGTTCAGCCGGTGGTCGAGCGCGCCGATCAGCGCTTCGCGCCGTTTCCGGTTGGCGAGCAGGTCGTCTTCCAGGTAGGGATTGCGCCGCACCACCCAGATATCGCCCAGCGCTTCGTACAGCATGCGCGCGGAACGCCCCGTCACCCGCTCTTCGCGCAGCCTGTCCAGGGCCGCCCATGCTTCCGCGCCGAGCAGGCGGATGACGATCTCGCGGTCGGAAAACGAAGTGTAGTTGTAGGGAATTTCTCGCAGGCGCTGGGTCATGGGGATACCGGGGAAAACAACTGCAGGAGGGGGTTAAGATTCTATCCAACCGCACTGCCGCACGCAGCACAATTAAGGGAAATCCGCACAATCCGGCAAGATCCGCCGCAGCGCGGAGCTACTTCGCCAGCGCCCAGACGATAACGCCGTAGCGCATGGCCTTGCCCAGCCCCATCCAGACCAGACAGGGCAGCCACGGCAGGCGCAGCAGGCCCGCCGCCGCGCACAGCGCATCGCCCAGCAGGGGAACCCATGCCAGAAACAGCGCGGCGGGGCCATGCCGCCGCACCCATTCCAGCCGTGGCGGCACCTCCTTGCGCGGCAGCAGCCGCGCCGCGAGATACGTACTCATGCCGCCCAGCGTATTGCCAATGCTCGCCAGCACCAGCGCGGGCAGCCACTGCGCGGGGGCCAGCAGCAGGAAACCCGCCAGCGCGGCTTCCGAACCGCCAGGCAGCACGGTGGCCGCAAGAAAGGCCGAAACAAAAAGCGCGCCGAGGGCGGAAAAATCAGCCACGGCGGGTCAAAAGTCCGGCAGAAAATGCGGTATTCATGCATCGGAGCGCTTGACTTGCCGTAAAAGCATTTGGAGAATCAGAACGCCCTTTGTCCCTGTGTGGAGATCCCATTGTGAAAAAACTGCTTTCCGTATGTATGGCCGCGTGTGTGCTGACGGCACTGTCTTCCCCGACGTGGGCCAACCCGCAGCATGAACGGATGAGATCCTGCAATCAGGAGGCGAAGCAGAAGGCGCTCAAAGGCGACGAGCGCAAGACTTTCATGAGCAGCTGCCTGTCGGGGAAAAGCGGCGAAGCCGCAGCCGCACAGACGGGACAGGACGCCCAGCGTGAGCGGATGAGAACCTGCAACCAGACCGCGACGGAAAAGACGCTCAAGGGGGACGAACGTAAGGCCTTCATGAGCGAGTGCCTCAAAAAATAGTCCGGCGGACCGGCCATGGGGCGCGGGCGTCGCCCGCGCCCCATGCTTCAGACTATTTCGAAGAAAACGAGGTCGCGCTCAACCTCGTTCGCGGAAAAACCGCAGCCGATACGGCCTGGCCCGGTCAGCGGAAGTTCCGTGCGCTTGGTGCAGTGCTCGTTAACGCCGCCAGCCGACACATAAGTGCCGTTGGTGCTCTGGTCGATCAGGATAAATCCTTCGCGGCGCTTTTCGATACGCGCATGCTGACGCGACGCGCGCGGGTCGATGATGACAAGATCGTTTCCAAGCTCCCGCCCAAGCAGCACCACTGGCCGTATCTCTTCAACGAAAATGACTTCCTGCTGGTGGCGCAGCCGCAGCCGCTGGGAGACGCGGGTTGCCGCCAGCAGCGACGTAAAAGTCCCCACCGGCTGGGCAATGGCGTAGATCGGGCCGACCCCTTCCAGCACCTTGCCGTCAAGCGCATCCTTGCCCGCGAAGCGCCGTGTTGCCGATGTGAGCAGCATGACCGCGGTTCCGCTGGCAAGCGCCTGCCCGGGCGAGCCCAGCTGGGCAAGGCGCCGGGTTATCCGGATTCCTTCTCCACCCGCCGGTTCCGGGCCGATGACGGCATAGTGCAAACCAATCCTGACCGACAGGCGGGCGCCGGAAACGGGCGGCAGGCTGTTTATGCGCTCAAGAATTTCACAGGCGGCCAGCACACCGGAATCGCAGCGTTCAAAGCGGATTACAGCCGAATTGTCATCGCGCTGGATCGTGCTTCCTTCCAGGCTTGCCGCAACACGATCCAGCCGGTGCATGCAGCGTTCGACGGCGTATTTCGTTTCAGCCGCATCAATCCGCCCGGCGAACTGGTCTTCGCCGACCAGCTCGGCGACAAGAATGCAGGAATTTTTACGCTCTGACATAGGCAAGGGCACTAGACGGGATTGTCGGGCGTCTGCCCGGGCGGGGAAACCGCGCAGGCATCTGCCCCGCGCGGTCCGGATGAGAGCGCCGAAGCGCTTCTTCCGCCGGGCAACCGCCCCGGCTGCGGGATTTCGACGGCAAAAACGCCAGAGGGTTGTCCGGAGGGCATTTCCGGCTCATCGAAGACGGTATCGCCTTCGGCGACGGGCGTCTGCGCGGTGAGGTTGATGAAGTCAAAAAGCTTGCCGTCGGCCAGGTGCGAAGGCACGGCGTTTTTGAGCGCGGTGGCGAGCGATTCGATCCGCCCCGGATAATCGCGCGCCCAGCCCTGCAGCATGGCCTTGATCTGTTTGCGCTGCGCGGTTTCGATCGAGCCGCAGAGATTGCACGGAATGATCGGGTATTCCATGGCGCGGGCGAAGCGGGCGATATCGGTTTCCACGCAGTAGGCAAGCGGACGGATCACAACGTGGTTGCCATCATCGCTGGCCAGCTTCGGCGGCATGGCCTTGATCTTGCCGCCGAAAAACATGTTGAGAAACAGCGTTTCCAGCATGTCGTCACGGTGGTGACCAAGGGCGATGCGGGTCGCGCCCACCTCCTTCGCCGTGCGGTAGATGATGCCGCGACGCAGGCGTGAGCACAGCGAACAGGTGGTTTTACCCTCGGGAATCTTGCTCTTGACGATGGAATAGGTGTCTTCGGTGACGATGCGGTATTCCACGCCGATGGATTCGAAATACGCGGGCAGTACGTGATCCGGAAAACCCGGCTGGCGCTGGTCCAGATTCATCGCCACGATGCGGAAATCCACCGGCGCGCGGCTGCGCAGCGCGAGCAGGATGGAGAGCAGCGAATAGGAATCCTTGCCGCCGGATACGCATACCAGCACGGTATCGCCGTCGCCGATCATGTTGTAGTCGGCAATAGCCTCGCCCACGCTGCGTTCGAGTTTTTTCTTCAGGCGCAGGAAAGTACTGGAAAACCGGGTTTCCATCTCCGGCAGGGCGGAACAGGCGGCAGCGGCAGTCACGACAATAAAATCTGCTCAGGGAAAAATCCGGAGAATTATACGCTTGGAACGCTTCCACACCGAGAGTACATAACCGGCTGGCCGTGCCATCGTTCACAAATGCGCGCTGCGCCCGCCATCCACCGCGAGAATCTGCCCCGTGACGTAGGGCGCGTCGAAGAGCAGAAAGCGCACTGCGCGGGCGATGTCATCCGGGCTGCCTTCATGCTGCAGCAGGGTATGGCGGACGATCCGTTCCCGCTCGGCGGCGGCGAACTGCCCGTCCTCTGGCCAGGTCACCGCGCCGGGCGCGACGCCATTGACGCGCACCTCCGGCGCCAGTTCCAGCGCCAGCGCGCGGGTGAGCCCGGCCAGCCCGGCCTTCGCCGCGCAGTACAGCGGATAGTGGCGCAACGGCCGTTCGGCGTGGATATCGATGATATTCACGATCGCCCCCCGGCGCGCCCTCAGCGCCGGGGCCAGCGCCTGGCACAGGAACAGCGGGCCTTTCAGGTTCGAGCCGATGAGATCCTCCCACGCGGCATGGCTGATCTGCCCCAGCGGCGTGGCGAAAAAGCTTGATGCGTTATTGACCAGGCCATCAATCCGCTCCTGCCACGACAGCGCCGTAGCGGCCACAGCCTCCGCCCCGCCATCGGCGGCGAGATCCCCCGCCACGGTGCAGGCCGAATCCGGGCGCAGCGCATTGAGTTCAGCAGCCAGTGCCCCCGCTTCGGCCGCCGAGCGCCGGTAATGCAGAACGAGGCGCGCCCCGGCGGCGTGGAGCTGGCGCGCAATTTCCGCCCCCACCCTGCGGGCCGCGCCGGTAACGAGAATAACGGGAATGCTCTGGTCGTGGTCCATGCCCGATTGTCGCCGCTTCGCGCCGCCGCTGGAAGCCAGTCGTGCAGGCCCGGCTACAATGCGGCACTTTCCCGCCCTCATCCACCGCCCCGCCTCATGACGTCTCTTCCGCAACCTTCCGCCGACGCGCTCGACCAGAGCGCGCGCCTGACCCGTCTCGTACACGCTGAAATCGCCGCCGCCGGGGGCTGGCTGCCGTTTTCCCGCTATATGGAACTCACGCTATACGCCCCCGGCCTGGGGTACTACAGCGGCGGCGCGCGCAAGTTCGGGCCGGGCGGGGACTTCATCACCGCCCCCGAGCTGACCCCGCTTTTCGGTCAGGCGCTCGCCACCCAGGTCGAACAGGTCATGCACGCCAGCGCGCCGCAGGTGATCGAGGCCGGCGCTGGCACGGGCCTGCTGGCGGCCGACCTGCTGCTCGAACTGGAACGGCGCGGCAGCCTGCCGCAGCGTTACGGAATTCTGGAACTGTCCGGCGAACTGCGCGCACGCCAGTTCGACACCCTCACGGAAAAAGCGCCGCATCTGGCCGCGCGCGTCGAGTGGCTGGAAGAATTGCCCGCCAGCTTTTCCGGCGCGGTGATCGCCAACGAAGTGCTCGATGTCATGCCCACGCATCTGATTGTGGCGCGCGAAGGGCAACTGTTCGAGCGCGGAGTGACTGCGGGCGATGGGGAAACCTCTTTCCGCTGGGCCGACGAACCGGCCCGTGGCGCGGTGCTCGACGCTGCGCGCGAACTGGCCCTGCCGCAACCGGCGCAAGGCGAATACGTCACCGAACTCAACCTGGCCGCGCGCGCCTGGGTGGCGGCATGGGCCGAGCGCCTGCAGGCCGGCGCGCTGCTGCTGATCGACTACGGCTACCCGCGCGCCGAGTATTACCTGCCCTCCCGTTCGGGCGGCACGCTGCTGTGCTACTACCGCCACCACGCCCACGGCGACCCTTTCCTGTGGCCGGGCCTGAACGACATCACCGCCTTTGTCGATTTCACCGCCGTGGCGGAAGCCGCATTTGCGGCCGGACTCGATGTGCTGGGCTACGCCAGCCAGGCGCAGTTCCTGTTTAACTGCGGCGTGCTGGAATGCCTCGCCCGGCGCGGGCCGGAGGAAAAGGCGGACTACATCCGCGCCGCCCGCGCGGTGCAGCGCCTGACCGCGCCGCAGGAAATGGGAGAGCTGTTCAAGGTGCTGGCGCTGGGACGCGGCATCGGCACGCCGCTCGCGGGCTTTTCCCGGGGCGACCGCCTCCACACGCTCTGAAAACGCCGGGCATCCGCCCGGCGTGCGGCAAGGCCAGCGCCTGCGCTTACTTCTGGTTGCGGGACATCGCGGCCAGAAACGCCTCGATATCGGCCGGAGGCGGCATCGTCTGGCGCGGCGCGCTTTCGGCAACCTGAAGCTGAAGCTGTAGTGCGGGCTGCGGAGCGCACTGCGGCGGCAGCCAGCTGGCGTTGAGCGCCTCTTCGCTGTATGCGCAAGGATTGTCGGCTGGTTTGCCTGAATTCATTTCCATGACGATGACCATGATGGCCTCCGCTTTCCGCCTGCCAGAGAGAAATCCCCGGCTCATGACTGCATTATCGGCCGTTGCTACCCGGGCTTAAGACTGTTTCTACGGCTCCGGGCAAACTACCGCGCTACCATGAAGGCCGCTTCGGCCCCCGCGCGGTCATCATGGGATGCGTGACGGCGCGGCGCCAGTGAATAACTCACAGTCCACGTTCCGCGAGCCAGCCGGCGATGCGCCCGGCCACCGGCAGCCAGCCGCGTTCGAGCATCATGGCATGGCCGAGGCCATCGAAAACTTCCGCTTCCAGCCCGTAGGTACGGGCCGTCATGTGCACCTGCGCGGGCGGAATCAGCAGATCGTGGCTGGCGCCAAGAACCAGCATGGGCGGAATACGCCCGCTGGCGAGGCGCGGCAGGTTGAACAGCGTCATGTCCCAGATGGCGCGGTGCGACTCGGGCTGGCTCAGGACGTAGTAACGCTGCAGGTCGGCGGCATCGACGGGCTGGTGGAACAGGGCTTCGTGCAGGCTTTCAAGCTGCGCGCTGCCGCCGCCCATGATGCGGTTCAGGTCAAACAGCAGGCCGGGTTTCTGCAGCATCAGACCGACGGCGGAAGCCATCAGCCCCTGCGGCGGCACCGAGGCCATCAGCACCGCGCCCGGAGCGCTGAAACGCTCCAGGCATTTCTGCACCACCATGCCGCCCATGGAGTGGCCGACCAGCACCGGCGGCGCGGGCAGCCGGGAGGCGACGCTGACGACATCATCGACATAATCGTCGATCGAATAGGCATCGAGGCACTCGCGCTGCGGACTCGCGCCATGCCCGGAGAGGGAGAGCGCATAGACGGGCCGTCCGCCCGCGGCGAACCAGGGCAGAAAGCGCTCTTCCCAGCACCACGCGCCCGTGTAGGCGCCATGGACGAACAGCAGCGGCGTAGCGCCGGAATCCGTTTCCGGCGTGCGGCACAGCACCTCCAGCGCGCCGAAGCGTGAAGTGTTCATTGCGGAACCTCCAGACCGCGCTGCACCGCCGGGCGGGCGGCGATCATGTCGTGCCAGCGCTTCACCGCAGGATAGCGGGCAAGGTCGATGTTCTGCCATTCGTGGCGGGCCACCCACGGGAAAGTGGCGATATCGGCGATTGAGTACGCACTGCCGGCCAGCCAGTCCCGCCCGCGCAGGCGCTGGTCCAGCACGTCGTAAATCCGCGCCGCCTCTTTCGTATAGCGTTCGATGGCGTAAGGAACGCGCTCGGGTGCGAAACGCAGAAAATGATGCGCCTGTCCCAGCATCGGCCCCACGCTGGCCATCTGGAACATCAGCCATTGCAGGGCTTCGTAGCGTTCATGCGGATCATCCGGCAGCAGACGCCCCGCTTTTTCCGCGAGATAGATCAGGATCGCGCCGGATTCGCTCAGGGTTACCGGCCTGCCGCCGGGGCCGTCGCTGTCGGTCAGCACCGGAATCTTGCTGTTGGGGTTGAGCGCGAGGAATTCCGCGCCGAACTGCCCGTTCTGGGTAATATCGACCGCGCGCACTCCGTATTCGAACCCGAGCTCTTCGAGCGCAATGGAGATCTTGTATCCGTTGGGGGTGCCCCAGGTGTATAGCGTGATCATGGTCGTGGATGCGCCTCTGTCCGTTCTGGCCGCAACGGCTTGCGAAAGCCGGAGCCGGGGAGGTTTAATCGGGGATTCCTGTTCTGCCGGGTAGCCCAATGCTGAAATGGCTGGTGGTGATTGTACTGATGGTGGCCGTTACCGGGCTGATGCGCCCCGGCTCCAGCCGCCGTCCGCGCCCTGGGCGTCTGCCGGGCGATCTCGCATTCCGCTTTCGCGGGCGCGAATACCTTTTTCCGTTCGCCACGACTCTGCTGCTATCGGCCATTGCGTGGGGGATTCTGCGGCTGATCTGATCCGGCGCGGTGCGCAGTGCGTCACGGCCGGGCCAGATCATTCTGTGCTTCGTTCCACCCCCCCTGAGCGCCGCGATGCGCGCGGCGTGGATGCGCCCGGGGATGTTTTCCTGCTGAAAAACCTTCAAAAACTTAAGTCTTCCTCAAGCTTGGCTGTCGCTTTCGTCATTGGCGTTTTTGCCCGCCGCATCGTCGGCTGGCGCGTCAGTCGTTCGATGCGTACCGATTTCGTGCTCGATGCCCTGGAGCAGGCGCTCTACGCCCGTCAACCCGAGTGAGATGCCAGCCTGATCCATCACTCGGATCGCGGGTCGCAATACGTTTCCATCCGCTACACCGAGCGATTGGCCGAGGCCGACATTGAGCCTTCCGTCGGCAGCAAGGGCGATAGCTACGATAACGCCCTGGCCGAAACCATCAACGGGTTGTACAGGGCCGAGCTGATCCATCGCCGGGCCCCATGGAAAACGGTGGAGTCGCTGGAGCTCGCCACCCTTGAGTGGTGGGTGACCTGGCTCAACTATCAGCGGCTCCTTGAGCTCATCGGCTACATCCCGCCCGCCGAGGCTGAGGATCTGTATTATTTGCAACTCGTCCAACAGGCCGAACCCGCCTGTACTTAAACTGCGGAGCCGCTACGAAACCCGGGGCGATTCAACAGCTATGGGCTGCCAGCGCCTAGGCGGTGGGTTGCGCCGTCTGTTTACGCTCGTCGGTAAAACCGGTGAAAGTGGTGTGCGACGGTGACCCCGCTGGCGCGGGGGCCGTTTTTCATCGCATTTCAAACGCTTCCTGATGAAAGCGGAACCGCCCGCGCCACCGGGCGCGCAGATCCTGTTTCAGCTTTTCCGCGAATCCCTGCGGGCCGCAGAACCAGATTTCAGCGGCGCGGGCATCGCTCCTGCCGTCCGCGAGGCTGGCGATGTCGAGCAGGTTGCCCTGGCGGTCGCCATGAACGTGCAGGCGGATGCCGGGCAGGCTGGCGCAGAGCGATGCCAGCCGGGCGGCGAAGGGGTCGCCGCTGCTGTCCCGCGTGCAGTAGTGCAGATCGGCGGCGGGCGCCTGCGCCGGGTTCTGCTGGAGTGATTCGAGCCAGGAGAGGAAGGGGGTGACGCCGATGCCGCCGGCGATCCAGATCTGCCGCGCGCCCGGATTGCGGCGGGAAAGCTCGAAGCAGCCATAAGGGCCTTCGAGGGTTATTTCCTGGCCGGGTTGCAGCCGGTTGATGAGCGCGCGGGTATGGTCGCCCAGCGCCTTGATCTGGAAGTCGACCGTGCGCCCGCTGCCGTCCGCGCTGGCGATAGTGAAAGGATGCGCGCCTTCGCGCGGATCGAAGGCGACGAAGGCGAACTGCCCCGCCTGGTGGCCGCGCCAGCCGCTGCCGGGCTGGCAGCGCACGGTGACGATATCAGCGGTGGGGTGTTCGATGGCGCTGATGCGGGCCTTGGTCTTGCGGGCGCGGCCGATGCCGCCGGTCAGCGCACGGATGCCGCCGTACGTGCCCGCGACGAGCAGCGGGGCGAGCAGCAGGCCCGCGGGGCCGGTCCACCAGCTGGCGGGCGCGAGCAGGATGGAATGGGCAACAAGCATCAGGTACAGCACCGGCATGACCTTGTGAAGCGTGCGCCATACGCGGTAGGGAATACGCTTCCACAGCGCCAGCACGATGAGCGGCAGCACGAGGTATATCGCCCATTCGCCCATGTCCTTGCCGAAGTGGCGCATCATTTCGGCCAGTCCTTCGAGGGGTTCTTTCGGCACGCGCCCCGCGCGGCCAATCAGCCCCTTGAGGAGATCGCCGGAAAGTTCAAACAGCCAGTGCAGGGCGGCGAAAATGCCCGCGAGGATGCCGGCCCATTTGTGGATGCGGTACATGCGGTCCAGGCCGCCCAGCGGCTTTTCGAGCCAGGCCGGGCGGGCCGCCAGAAACATGGCGAGCGACATCATGGCGATCGACAGCAGCCCGCTGAGGTAAATCACCTCGTGCCGTACGGTCCATGGCAGGCTGGCGCCGGTGGGGTCGGCAAGTAAAAAGCTTCCGCCCCAGGCGAGCGATACGAGCGCGGTAACGATGGCAAGCACGGTTTTCATGGCGGCCTCCGGTTGTTGGTGAGTGCTTACTGCGCCGTCGGCGCAGCGGCGGGGCTGGCCGTGGAGGCGGATTGCGGCGGGTTGTCGCGGCAGGGCTGTCCGCCGCAGTCGCCGGACTTGCGCCAGCCGCCGGTGCGCCCGGCCTTTCCGTCTCCGCCACGGCGCTCGCCGCGCAGGCGCTGGTCGATCACTTCTCCGCTCTGCGGGTTCACATACAGTTTCACCCGCTGGCTATTACGGTCAGTTGCCTTCACTTCGTAGCGGCCATGATCGCGCTCGATTTCTTCCACGTTGCCATAACCGGCGGCTTCGAGCCTGTCGTGCAGCTGTGGGATCGGCATCCACTGGGGCGCGCCGCCATTGGCCGCGCGGTTATCCTGGGCGAAAGACGCCGTCGAAAAAACGCACGCGGCGAGCGCCGGAATGATCAGTGAAGCAAAAAGCGGGGTGTGGGGAAAGGCGCGCATGGTCTGGTTCTCCTTGAGATCATCGAAAACGGGTGAACTACCCGGTCCGGCCGCATGGAACCGCGTGGCGCGGAAGAGGCATGGGGAAGCCGGTGATCGCACTATGCCTGGGGGCGCTTGAACGCAGCCTGAGCCGGTGGTTCAGCCAGAATTCAGGTTCAGCACCACGGAGGCGGGGGAGAAAAACCGCGCGGGGTGGTCTGCTTGCAGGGCGGGGTGTTGCCGCCAACAATGCCGCTTTTGCCTTGCCCCACTATCCGCATGCGTTTCCTCATTCTCGCCGCCATTCGCGCGTACCAGCGCTATCTCTCCCCATACAAGGGCTATTGCTGTGCGTATCGCACGCACACGGGGCGGCGAAGCTGCTCGGTGCTCGGGTTTCGCGCCGTGCGCCGTTATGGCGCGCTGCCTGGGCTCGCACTTCTGCGCCGTCGCATGCGCCTTTGCGGCGAGGTTTACAGACGCTATGCGGAGCCGCTGCCCCGTATGCGCCCCCCGCACGGGCAGCGCGGAGAATGCGATCCCGGCTGCGATCTGCCCTGCGACGGCGGCTGCGACCTGCCGGACACCAAAAAATGCACCGCCAGCCCCGGCGACTGCCTGAACTGTGATTTTCCAGACTGGCGGCGGAAGAAGGAGCGGGGCCTGTCCATCCATATCCCGCCCCGTGCAAGAGGGCAGCGCGGGAAATCACGGTAAAGGACGGATTGCCGGTATCACAGCCGCGCGGACCGGTCCGGGATAATCCCCCCCGCTTTCCTTCCGCCGGAATCCATCTGCGCGTTATCGTTTCCGTTCGGTGCATTTTGCCGCCGCGTCGCCCTGCCTGAGCATCCCCCGGTTTGGGCGGGGCGGAATGATGGTTTTGGCTCTCGTGGCCCCGGCCATGGTGGCGTGAACGTAACGGCGGGGACCGAAGTCCCCGCCGGCTGTCTTTGATTACAAGGCTCCAGCAGCCCCGGCTAGCCGTTTTTTAGGCGGCGATAGCAAATTGCTCATCATTGGCAATTATGGATTTGCTTCATTAACGTCGATCGCCTGACGGGTTGCCTGCGCACCTTTGTCCGCCCTGTCGAAACCGGTACATCCCCACCAAAAAACACGCGGAAGCATGCGTTTGGGTGGAGATGAGGGGAGTCGAACCCCTGTCCAGAACGCCTCCAGTTTGCCGGAGTTACAACCATGCCCTGATTATGGGGGGGGCTGTCCCGATTTTCAAGGGCATGCCGCGCTACCTGAAAAAGAGCGCGACACGCTTTGAGAATGGAGCATGGCTGTTCGCGTTTGCGCCTCTTCTGGCCGCATCCGCGCGGACCGATCTGGGATAATCCCCCGCTTTCCTTCCGCCGGAATCCGCCTGTGCGCCATCGTTTCCGTTTGTTGCGTTTTGCCGCCGGGCCGCGTTGCGACCGGGGTGAGGGGGTCATGGCGGGGCGAACCGCATGACAGAGCGCGGGCGCGCCTGGCGGCTGTTCGCCATTCTGGTGTCGGGTTTCGCGTCCGGCCTGCCGCTGGCCCTGACCGGCCAGGCGATGCAGGCATGGCTGACGGTGGATGGCGTGGATCTGGCGACCATCGGTTTTTTCGGCCTTGTCGGCATTCCCTACACGTTCAAATTTCTGTGGGCGCCGCTGATGGACCGCTTCGAGCCGCCCTGGCTGGGCCGTCGGCGCGGCTGGCTGGTGCTGTGCCAGTTCGCGCTGGCGGGCGTGCTGTGGTGGATGGCGGGCCTCTCGCCCGCCGCAACACCCGGGCTGTTCGCCGCTGCCGCCCTGCTGGTGGCGTTTCTGTCGGCCTCGCAGGATGTGGTGGTCGATGCCTACCGTACCGATCTGCTGCCGGAGCAGGAACGCGGGCTCGGCGCGTCGGTGCATGTTTTCGCTTACCGCCTGGCGATGGTCCTGTCGGGCGGCATCGCGCTGATCTGGGCCGGGCAGTGGCAGTCGTGGCCGCGGGTGTACGGGACGATGGCGGCGATCCTGTGCGGCTGCGCGATGATTTCGCTGCTGGCGCTGCCGCGCGCGGCCGGGGCGCTGCGCCCGCCCGCATCCAGCGCGGGGCGGGAACTGGCGGGTTTCGCCGCCATGCTCGGCGGCGTGGCCGCGGGGTACGGGATCGCCCGCCAGGCGCTGATGCTGTGCGGGCTGTCGCCGGACGATGCGAACAGATGGGTCCAGCTGCTGTTCGTTCTCGCCGAAATCGCCGCTGCGCTGCCGTTGGCCTGGTGGGCGGCGCGCCGTGCCGGGTTTGAGACGCTGAACCGTTCGCTGGCGAGCTATTTCGCCCGGCGCGGCGCGGGCGCGTTTCTCGCGCTCATCATCCTCTACAAGCTCGGCGATGCGTTCGCGGGCAGCCTGACCACGCCGTTCCTGATCAAGGGACTGGGCTTCGCGCAGGAGGAAGTGGGCATCGCCAACAAGCTCATTGGCATCTGGCTCACCATTCTTGGCGCGTTCATCGGCGGACTGCTCATGACGCGGCTGGCGCTGTACCGCTCGCTTCTGCTCTTCGGCGTGCTGCAGCTGGTTTCCAATGCGGGTTTTTACCTGCTGGCGCTGTCCGGCAAGGGCGCGTGGGGCGCGGCGCAGGTTCCGGCATTCGACTGGGGCATCGTCTCGCTCGCAGCGCCCGCGGCGCTGGACTGGCTGCTGCTGCTGGTGATCGCGGGCGAGAACATCAGTGGGGGCATGGGCACGGTGGCATTCGTGGCGCTGCTGATGGCGCTGTGCAACCAGCGCTTCACCGCCACCCATTATGCGCTGCTGTCGGCCTTTGCAGCCGTGGGCCGTATTTACGTGAGCCCGCTTTCCGGTGTGCTGTCCGAAAGCATCGGCTGGCCCGCCTTTTTCCTGTTTTCCATCGTTGCCGCCGTGCCCGGCGTGCTCATGGTGTGGATCATGCGCAACGCACTGGGCCGTCTGGGCCGCCCGCTGCCGGGCGCGGTGGCGGAGGACTGAACGGTGCCTGCCAGCATGGAAAAACAGCTTTCTCCGCCTTCGACCCCGGCTGCCGCCCTGACCGATGCCGCGCGGCGGCTTTCCGCCGCGCTGGAAACGATGCGTTTCGCCCCGCCGGTGAGTCACGTCTACAACCCGGCCGTTTATGCCTGGGATATTCATCGCGCCTACCTGGAGCGCTACGGTGCGAATGTCAAAAGAGTCGTTTTTCTCGGCATGAATCCCGGCCCCTTCGGCATGGCGCAGACCGGTGTGCCCTTCGGTGAAATCGCCGCCGTGCGCGACTGGCTCGGGCTGGAGGGGCCGGTCGGGCAGCCCGCCATTATTAATCCGAAACGCCCGGTGGAAGGCTTCGCGTGCGCACGTTCAGAGGTGAGCGGGCGACGTCTGTGGGGCCTGTTCCGCGACCGTTTCGGTACGCCGGAAGTGTTCTTTGCGGAACACTTCGTCGTCAATTACTGCCCGCTCGCGTTCTTCGATCATGGGCGCAACCTGACCCCGGACAAACTGCCCGCCGCCGAAGCGCGCCCGCTGCTGGCCGCATGCGATGCGCATCTGCGCGCGGTGGCGGAAGCGCTTGCGCCGGAATGGGTGATCGGGGTCGGCGCATGGGCCGAGGGGCGCGCGCGTGAAGCGCTCGCGGGCATGCCGGTGAGGCTTGGCCGCATTCTCCACCCCAGCCCCGCCAGCCCGGCGGCCAACCGTGGCTGGGCAGAGGCGGCGGGGCGGCAGCTTGCCGCGCTGGGCGTCTGGCCTGCGGGGTAAGGCAAACCCGTAGCGGGCCCTCATCCCCGCAAAGCCGCCGCCGGGACGTGATACGCTCGGGCCGGACGCCTCTTTTCCATGACGACGTAACGCGGGCGCGCTTGCGGCCCGGCAGGATTTTTCCCATGAAACAGGATATCGAACAGCTCTTCGACAACAACCGGGCCTGGTCCGAGCGCATGCGCACCGAGGATGATGCGTTCTTTTCCCGCCTTGCCAGCCAGCAGTCGCCCGAGTATCTGTGGATTGGCTGTTCCGACAGCCGCGTCCCTGCGAACCAGATCATCGGCCTCGCGCCGGGCGAGGTTTTCGTGCACCGCAACGTCGCCAATGTGGTGGTGCATACCGATCTGAACGCGCTATCCGTCATCCAGTACGCGGTGGATGTGCTGCGCGTGAAACATATCCTCGTGGTCGGCCATTACGGCTGCGGCGGCGTGAAGGCCGCGCTCAACAACAACCGGCTCGGCCTGATCGACAACTGGCTGCGCCACGTGCAGGACGTGCGCGACCGGCATGAGGCGCAGCTGGATGCGATCACCGGCGCGGCGGAACGCATCGACCGCCTGTGCGAATTCAACGTGATGCAGCAGGTAGTCAACATCAGCCAGACCACGGTGCTGCGCGAAGCCTGGGAGCGCGGCCAGGGCGTCGCCGTGCATGGCTGGTGCTATGGCCTGAAAGACGGCCTGATACACGACCTCGGCATGGCCGTGCGCAGCCGCGAGGAGGCGCTGGACCAGTACCGCGATGCGGTGGAGCGGGGGCGGTAACGGCAACGGGTCGCTGAAAAAGGAACGCCCGCCTGTTGCAAAACAGGCGGGCGGATGCTGGAACCCCGGTAACCCGACGGGATTAGCGCGTTCCGGTAAGTGTGCCCATTTCCCCAGAACTGCCCACGCTATCTCCCGGATGTCTGGCGTATTTCGTCTGGTATGACGTTACATAGTTGAACACGAGTATGCCGTGTTCAGTTTGCAGACGATCTACAAAAACAACCCCCTCCACGGGAGAGCCGTTGGCGTCCCGGCATGCAACCCGTCCCGTGCCGAAGAACCCCCCCCCGCCCTGCTCGACATCCAGGTTGTAAACGCAGGATTCGACCCCATTGCTGCTATGCGTGGTCAGCCTGTAGCTGCTTTCCGCTGTTTTTTCCAGGGCAACAGCGCCGAATGCCCGGTTCAGTTGCGTGCCAGAGGAATATCGCAGATAGTTGGTGGCATAGTTCCAGAATCCGGCAGTCGGAGGCGGAAGTTCCTGCAGAATGAAAGGAACAAGGTTAAGCGAGCCGGTGCGACCTTTCAGCGCATAATCAAAAGTCATGCTGAATTTGAGCGTAGCCGGGTCAGCCGATAATGCCAGCGTGCCCGTACCGGTATTCCTGGTTGATACCCCCGACGGTTTGTATCCCGGCCCGGGAGGAGGGCCCGAGGCGCCCTGCAAGGACCCGCTGATGCTGCTTTCTCCCTGTGCGCCTGCGAGCAGGGCGTAGGCGGGGGTTCCATTTTCATCGAAGTGATACCAGGCGAGAGCGATCGTGCCGTTCTTCTCTTCGATATTCACGCCCATACCACTCTGTGACGGGTCCCACCACCATCCGCTCAGGAATGTTTCATCCTCCACGAATGTGGTCCCGGTAATGGTCCAGGTTTTATCTCCAGGACAGTACGGCGTTGTGGGTTGTGTGGCAGAAAAAGACGTCTGCTCGATATACTGGAAGGTGAATGAGCGGTTTTCAAGTTTCAGGAGATGGGCTTGGGTTGTTCCCCAGCTCCTATGGCCAGCCTGGTCTAGAACGCACTGATACGTTGCGGTTGAACCAGGGCGGTCGGAAACCATCGAATATTCGCAGTAGGGGTAGCCACCATACCCATGAATGAAAATATCATAGTACTGGGAGCTGATTTTCTGCACACCAGCAATGCCGCTGCCTGTTCCTCTGGCGCAGCCTGTGCCTGTCATCGAATACGACCATAGTGATGCCTTCCGGGGGTCCGGCAGCGCAAAGCGCCCAAGATTGAGCGAGCCGCCTTGCCCGTTCAGCGTGTATTCGAAAACTGCCGTGCTGTCCGATGTAAACCTGATCTTGCCTGCGCCAGCGACGCCGCGCCCCACCGCCGCCGGGTCATATCCAGGGCCGGGAGGCGGGCCGGACGCAGTCTGCAGTTCCCCGGCCAGCACGCCGCCTTCAAGCTTGCCAGCGAGCAGGACATAGCTGGATGAATGGTCCGGGTCGAAGTGATACCACGCCACCGCCATCGTGTCGCCCTGCTGCGCGATGTTGAGCCCCATGCCATTTTTCGACGCATCCCACCACCAGCCCTGGTAGCCGGTTGCGGCATGGGCCATGCCGCTGGCGGCGGACAGTGCGGCAAAAGCGGCGACCGCCATGGCTTTTTTCATGCTCTCCCCTTTTTATTCTGATAAATCAAACGCTAAAGTCTGCAACTTTAGCGCGGGGAAGCCGGTCCGTCCATTGGCGCTGAAGTGATGGCGTGCCCTGGTTCAAGCCCTGCAAGGGCGCTTTTCAGTGTTTTTCGGCGCTAAACAGCGAGCGCACACCGGCAAGCGCCACGTACGCCCACGATTTGAGATGCCCCGGGCGCAGCCGGGCGCAGGCGAGGAATTCGCGCAGGGCGGTGGCGGGGTTGCCGCGCTGGTAGTGGCCGTAGCCCATCATGAAATGGATGCGCGACAGGCGTTCGCGGAAGGCTTGTGGGGTGATCGCCTCACCGTTCGGGCTGGCAAGACCCCAGCGTTCGGCGGCGCTGGCGACGACTTTGGCGGCGTAGTTGATGGTCGCGCCGCGCACGGTGGCGCTGCCGCGGTGCTTGCGGTACAGCGCCATGATGCCGGAAAGGCGGTGGATTTCGGTTTCGCGCGCGGCCCGCAGCCAGTAGTCGTAATCCTGCCCGAGGCGCAGGGTTTCGTCGTAGAAGCCGATACGCTCGATCAGCGCCCGGCGCATCAGCACGGTGGAAGTCCACACAAAGTTGTCCAGCAACAGCTTGTGATAAACCCAGCCGGAGCGCGGCTCGTCGAGGCTGGCATCGGGCATGTCGCGGACAGTCTCGCGCGGATCGGGATAGTTGCCTTGCTCGTCCGCCTCCCAATGCGAAAAGCCGCTGCACAACAAACCCACTTGCGGATGCGCCTGCAGATAGGCGACCTGCGCGGCGAGCTTGCCGGGCAGCCAAACGTCGTCGGCGTCGAGAAAGGCCACGTAGTCGCCACGCGCCTCGCGCATACCCATGTTGCGTGCGGAGGCGGCGCCGCCGTTCGGCTTGCGGAAAAGACGCACGTCGGGATGGTCGCGCGCGACGAGATCGGCGCTGCCGTCGCTGGAGCCATCGTCGACAACGATGATTTCCAGCTTGCCGCCTAGCTTGTCATCCTCCTGCGCGCGCACGCTGGCAATGGCCTCGCCGATGTGTCTGGCGACGTTGTAGGCGGGAATGACCACGGAAACGAGCGGAAGCGGCTCGGGCATGCACAACTCCTTATGGGCGCGCCGCCTGCGCTACCGCGCGCGGCACTGAATTCGACTCGGCGGCGGGCAGACGCGCCAGCCAATCGAGAACATGGGCGATCAGCGCGTCGTTCCACGCAGTCGATGAAAAGGTGTGATCGGCCTCGGCGACCCTGCGCAGGTTGCCGCCTTCAACCGCGTCAAACGGCTGCCACGCAGGATCGCCACGGGCATGGTCGAAAAACTCCTGTGCGGTAATGTCGTTACCGCTCAGCACGAACAACGTACGCTCCCGCAGCCGCTGCCAGCCGTGGGCCATACGTTGCTGGAACGGTCCCGCGGCCTGTACACCGTCTGTTTCATTCCCGTTCGTTCCGACCGATTGCGGCCGGGCACGCGCACCAAGCGCACGCCTCGCCACCAGCCCGAGCGATGCGGAGGCCGAAGCGATGGAGCGCCGCCACTCGAATTGACCGGACGCGATCTTGCGCCACATATCCGCGTTGCACAGCCGCTGCAGGTAATAGTGGCGAATACGCGCCCCGGCCAGCGATTCGGCGCTGCGCACCCACGGATTGACGGCGATGACGGCGCTGACGCGCGCATCCCGCGGCGCGTACATGAGCGCCGCCGAAGCGCCATCGCACAAACCCCACAGCACGATTTCACGCAGCGCCGGGCAATGCGACTGGAGCGTGTCGATGGCGGCGCGAATATCGTCGCCGACGTCGTTGAAGTCACGCATCGAACCACTGCTGTCGCCCATGCCGCGATAATCGAAGCGCAGGCAGGCATGCCCCGCCGCCGCCAACGCACGGCCGAGCAAGACGAACTGGCGGTGACTGCCGGCACGGTATTGCGGCCCGCCGACCACGACGACGACGCCGATGTGCGCATCGGCCGCAGGGCGGTGAAGCACGCCGATCAGGTTTTCGCCCTGGCAGGGAAAATTCAGCGCGGTTTCCACTGTCATGGCTGCGTGGAGGCCAAATCCAAGACCGCAGGCTCTCCAGCCAGCAGACGGCAGCCAGTCGCCACCAGATCTTCGGCCACGGTAATTTCCTGCGATTGCCAAAACGATGGCGTGGGCACGCGCAAAAAAGAAAAGGGCACCGACAACGCCTTCCACGCCGCGCCAAG
>JAVBTY010000101.1:0-9241 GCA_031555955.1 Rhodocyclaceae bacterium
TTGCGCGCCAGCATCACGGTGGCAATGCGGGACGGCGCCCGCGAGACGCGCCGCGAGGATCTGACCGGCCAGCCCTGGCACTCGCGCCTGCTGCGCTGGCTGAGCTACGGCGCCGTGCGCTTTCTCGCCGGCGTCAGCGGCTACGGCCAGAAACACTGGCGGGCCGACGAGGAAAGCGACGCCGCTACGCCGCCGGAGAAATAGGCGGCTGCCGCGGCAGCACGGCAAGCCGGATGGAGCGAAACGGAATCCCGGCTTTGGGCGGTATATGCCGGGATGAGGTTCAACACTTTACAATCATGACCGCCTCAACACGGCCTTGGGCGGCGTTATCCGGAAACGGCGGCCGGCCATGACCGTTTGACCACGATTTCCGAGTGCCTCCAACCAGAGGGAATTACCCATGAGCGGCCCGACTACCGTCCTCGTTCTCCCTGGGCAAATACTGCCCGTGCTGCTGGCCGCTTCCGCCATCCGGGCAGCGCGGGCGGTGCATCAGGCCCATGTGGATGCAACCGCATCGCGCCAGGCGCACGAACAGGAGCGCCAGGCCGCCAGCCAGCGGCAAGCCGGCGCACATGAACAAGGGCTAGCGGCCTTGCAGGCGCAGGCCGATGCCGCCGAAGAGCGCCTGGCGCAACTCACCGAATTGAGCCAGCATCTGGGCGATGGTCAGGCGCTGCAAACGACACGCCCAGTACGGCCCCAGAACGGCGATTACGTCTCCTTGGCCGATTACGTGCGCACCATTGAGGCATTCGCCGCCGATGCACAAAGCGTGCTACTGACGGCTTGGGCCGGGCGCCCGTCGGACGGAGATGAACCGGGTGCGCTGGCCTCGTGGCCGACCGCGCCTGCCAGCCAGCCAAGCGCCGCCGTATCTCTTGCTGCACGGCTGCTGCTGCGCATTGCGCATCTGGGGCCACCGCCCGCTGACATTCAGGCGTTGGCCGAAGAACTGGATCGCACCACCGACGGCTCGCGTGCCGAGCTACTTGCCAGCGAACTGCGCCGCCATATCCAATTGCATGCCGAAAAAGCCCTGCAGGACGAGGTACGGCGGGCGCAAGCGCTGGTCGTCGAGCAGTCTTTGCAAGACCTGGGTTATCAGGTCGAGGAAATCCAGGATACGCTGTTCGTCGAAGGCGGCGTGGCGCACTTTCGCAAAGGCCACTGGGGAGATTACATGGTGCGGATGCGGGTGGCGCAAGGCGGCAGTGGGATCAATTTCAACGTGGTACGCGCCGTAGATGCCGATCAGGTTGCAGGCGAAACCAGCGTGCAAGACCACCTGGCCGAAGACCGATGGTGCGCTGAGTTCCCCGCACTTCTCAAGGCGCTGGCGGTACGCGGCGTGCGGCTGGAGGTCACGCGCCGCCTCGAAGCGGGCGAACTGCCCGTGCAGCGCGTGGCACGTGACCGGTTGCCGCGATTTGCCGAGGAAGATGCCGGCATTTCCACCGCCGCCACTCCACGGCTGATGGAGCGCCCCCTACGATGAACAAGCGGATGCGGGTATTGAGCGAAATTGCTGGAATCGCGCCGCGCTTCATTCCATTCAATTGCATGCGTGCGTATTGCAGTTGGCCCATTTTGGAACCAAGATGTGATGCATGAAATTTCTTCGCGCGCTGTCTATTATTGTTGTCGTCGTGTTTTTGACCGGTTTCCTGATTTACGTAAGCGGTTGTGCGAACAAGGCGTTTTATTACCCAACGCAAACCGTTTACGGCACACCTGACCAAGCAGGCATTTCCTATGAGGCGGTAAGCTTCGAGAGCGCCGACGGTACCAAGCTCGCGGGCTGGTTCATGCGGGCGAAGGATGTTGCAGATTCGCACCGGGCCAAAGGCACGGTCATACATTTTCACGGCAACGCGGAGAACATGACATCGCACTGGCAATTCGTCGGCTGGCTGACTTCGCGCGGCTTCAACGTTTTTGTTTTCGACTATCGCGGCTACGGTGCCTCAGAAGGAACGCCATCGCAGGCGGGTTGCTTCGAGGACAGTAACGCGGCGATCGATTACGTGCGTTCGCGCCCCGATGTGGATCCGACACGGCTGCTGGTTTTTGGGCAGAGTCTCGGCGGTAACAATGCCATCGCCGCAGTCGGCGCGGGCAATCGGGTAGGCATTCGTGCGCTCGCCGAGGAGTCCACATTCTCTTCCTACCCGAGCATCGCCAACGACAAGATCACCAGCGCAGGGTTGTTGATAAGCGACCGTTACAGCGCAAAAAACCACATCGCAGCCATTTCACCGATTCCGCTGCTGATCATTCACGGTACGGCCGACGAGGTCGTGCCCTATTCGCACGCAACACGCTTGTTTTCCGCGGCGAAGGAGCCGAAACAGCTCATCACGGTCGAAGGTGGTGACCACATTGGGGCCATGATGCACAAGGAAGGTTTGTACCGCGATGTGTTGACGAAATTTTTCGAGGATGCGCTGGCGAAATGATTGTCGGCGACGGAAAAGCGGAAACGCATAGCCTATAGACTGGGATAAAGCCCAGCATAATCCCAGCAATTCTTGCCACCAAAACATGAAGCCCCCGCCATGACCGTACCTCCTCAACCCCGCTGGTTGTCCGATCTGGCGCGCACACTGCCCATTCGCTCGCAGTTCGTCATTTCCGGCAATATCCGCGACACTTTTTTGGTCAACGTATCGGGCCAGGCGGCTCTGGTGCCGTTGCAGCGCGCGCTGTGGGAAATGCTGCGCCTATCGGGCACGGAATGCATGCTGGTGTATGACCCGGTAGACGGCATTCGCGCCTACCCCGACGAGCCGGAGTTTCGCCAACGGGCCGAGCGCCTGTTCGATCTCAAGCTCGCCGACGGTGCACAGATGCTGAGCCTGGAATCGCTCGCCAACCTGATGCGCAAGCTCACGGCGCAGCGCCAAGCACGCTGCGCGCTGGTGCTGGATTTCGCCTCGCGCCTGACGCGCCAGCCCAGCCAGTTGAGCGAGGCCGAGCAGCGCTTTTTCGTCATCGCCGAAAAACTCTCGCTCCACGCCGCGCCCGTAACGCCGATCGAAGGCGGCCGCGCGCCGCTGTTCAACCCGATCGTCTGGCTGCTCAATCGCGCGCAAGACCTGCCCTCGTGGCTCACGCTTGACAGCGAGCGCATCGCCAGCCTGGTCATCGCCAAGCCCGACTACGAAATGCGCATGGCCACGGCGCACCAGCTCGCGCCGTTGTTCGCCGGCTTCGAGCAGGCCGCGCCACCCGCGCGCGAGCATTTCCTGAAGTCGTTTGCCGCCGGCACCGAAGGCATGACCCTCAGCGCCCTGGCCGATATTACGCAACTGGCCGATTGCCAACAGTTGGGCGTGGCCGACATCGAAGACGCCGTGCGCTGCTACAAGGTCGGTGTGCTGGATAACCCCTGGAAAAAAGACTACCTGCGCGAGAAAGTGCGCGGCGCGCACGAGGTTATCGAAGAACGCGTGAAGGGCCAGCATGCCGCCGTGATCAAAACGCTGGACATCCTCAAACGCTCCATCATCGGCCTCACCGGCGCGCAAGCGCGGGCGGGCGGCAACCGCCCGCGCGGCGTGCTGTTTTTCGCCGGGCCGAGCGGCGTGGGCAAGACCGAATTGGCCAAGACGCTGACACAACTGATTTTCGGCAACGAACGCGCCTACCTGCGCTTCGACATGAGCGAATTCGCCGAGGAGCACACCGGCGCGCGCCTGCTGGGCGCCCCGCCGGGCTACATCGGTTTCGATGCCGGTGGCGAGCTGACCAACGCCGTCCGTGAAAAGCCCTTTTCGGTCGTGCTGTTCGATGAAATCGAAAAAGCGCATCCCCGCATCCTCGATAAATTCCTGCAAATCCTGGAGGACGGGCGGCTGACCGACGGACGCGGCGACACCGCCTATTTTTCCGAAACCATCATCATCTTCACCTCCAACCTCGGCATCACCGTGGAAGATGCTCATGGCCAGCGGGTACAAAACGTCAAGCCCGGCGATAGCTACGAAACCGTTGAAGCACGCGTGCGCGGCGCGATAGGCGAGTATTTCAAGTTCCGCCTCTCGCGCCCTGAAATACTGAACCGTATCGGCGACAACATCGTCGTCTTCAACTTCATCACCCCCGAAGTCGGCGAGCAGATATTCGACGGCATGCTGCGCAACATCGCGCAGCGTCTGCGCGACGAACTCAAGCTCCGCCTGGTCATGTCCGCCGACATCCGCCGCAACCTGCTGGCGCGCTGTACGCAGGATCTATCCGACGGCGGACGCGGCATCGGCAACGTGCTCGAATCCATCTTCATCAACCCCTTGTCGCGCGCGCTGTTCGAGCACCCGCTGGAAGGCAGGCAAACCGTGGCCATCACCGGCATCACCGAAACGGACAAGGTGGTGACGCTGACGCTGCAAGTGAGTTGATGCCGTGGGGCCGAGGGCAGGACTGGCAGGGTGCGCCGTGTGGAATCCCCGGTAGCCGATGAGCATCTCCATTAACAAGGCGCATTTCCCCGTCACGGTGCTGGGACCGGGGCGACGCATCGGCATTTGGATGCAGGGCTGTTCCATCGGCTGCAAGGGCTGCGTATCGCGCGACACCTGGCCGCAAGATGCGGGCAAGGCGATGCACGTGGCGGACTTGCTGGCCTGGTGCGAACAGGTCGGCGGCGACGCGCTCGATGGCGTGACCATCAGCGGCGGCGAGCCTTTCGAGCAGCCGGCGGCGCTCGACCGACTGCTGCGGGGATTGGCCCGCTGGCGCGAGCGGCGGCGGCTGGATTTCGACATTCTCTGCTACAGCGGCTATCCCCTGGCGGCGCTGCGGGCGCGGCATGCGGCGCTGTTGGGCCGGCTGGATGCCGTGATCGCCGAACCGTATGTCGATGCGCTGCCCGGCGAACATCCCTGGTGCGGCTCGTCCAACCAGAAACTGACGGTGTTGTCCAAGCGCGGCCGACGATGTTACGCGCATTCTCCGGATCCGGCCGGCAAGCGCATTCAAGCCCTGGCCGACGGGCAGCGCGTCTGGTATGTCGGCATTCCCGCGCGCGGCGACATGGCCCGACTGGAGGCGTTGTGCCACGAGCGCGGCGTCGATTTCGCGCAGGTTTCCTGGAAACCCTGATGAGCGCCGGCCTGGTTCGCATCTGTCCCGCCTGCGGTGCTCATCGGCCGCCCGAGCAGATGCGCTGCGACTGCGGGACATTGCTGTTCGGCGTGGACCTGACGCGGATCGTGGCGCCGGATGCCGCCGTTCGCACACCCGAAGCGCCGCCAGCCGCCCCGCCGGTCGCCGCCAATGTGCGCTGCCCGCATGAAGATTGCGGCCAACTCAACCCGGTGGACAGCCGCAATTGCCTGTACTGCAATCGTCCATTGGCGGCGGATGCGGCGGCAAACGCCGCCGAACCCGATCCCGCGCCCACTTTGTTGCAATTGCCCTCGGCCCTGCGGACGCGCTACCGCGTGCTCCAGGCTTTCAAGGCCAGCGGCGCGGAAGCCGACATCCTGCTGGTGGAGCGCACCGCGCGCGAAAGCGCGACCCCGGCGCTCCTGGCGGCCAAGATTTACCGCCAGGGTATCCTGCCCAGCGCCGAGGTGCGCTCGCGCATCGCGCAGGTGGATGCAGGCCATCGCGTCACCGTGTTCGAGGCCGGACTATCCGATGGCCACGCCTATGAGGTGATGGAGTTTTGCGCGCATGGCTCCCTACGCCAGCGCATGGATGGGCAGGCGCAGCCCGTGGCCTTCATCGTCGAGGTCATCCGCGAATTGGCCGCCGCGCTGAATGCCGTGCACAAGGCCGCGCTGGTACACCGCGACTTGAAACCCGAAAACGTGCTGCTGCGCAGCGAGCAGCCGCTGGATCTGGTATTGACCGATTTCAGCACCGCCTCCGTCATCGACGCCACCCAGCGCTTTACCGGCATGGCGCGCACGCTGCTGTATGCCGCGCCGGAGGCGCTGTCGGGCGTGCTCGACGCCAAGGCCGACTACTGGGCGCTGGGCATGCTGCTGCTGGAAATGAGTACCGGCGCGCACCCGTTTCGCGGCCTGTCGGAGGCTGTCATCCTGCATCACCTGACCACGCGCAGCATGGATGTGAGCGGCGTGGCCGACGGGCGCTTGCGCAAGCTGCTGGGCGGCCTGCTGCTGCGCGATCCCAAGCGGCGCTGGGGCGCGCACGAAGTCAGCCGCTGGCTGGCCGACGACCGGGATTTGCCCGATGCCGTGGAGCAAGACACCGAGGCGGGCTTTGCCCAGCCCTATGCCGTGCTGAACGAACGCTGCATCACACCGCAGCAACTGGCCATCGCCTTTGCGCGGCATTGGCAGGCTGGAGTGGCCGATCTGGAGAACGGTCAACTGCTGCGTTGGTTTACCCACGTGCAAAAAGACCAGAACGCCGTGCGCCTGTTGCTGGAACTACGCCACGAGAGCGGTCTGAGCGTCGATGAACAATTGCTGCGCTTCATCCTGCACTTCGCCCCCGGAATACCGCCCATGTGGCGCAGCCGTGGCATCGAACTGCCCGCGCTGCTGGCGCAAGCCGGCCAAGCCATGCAGGGCGACCAGGCGGCTGCCGACTGGCTGTGCCAGCTTCAGCGCCATCGCGTGCTCGACACTTATGCCGCAGCCGGTAACGCGCAGGCGAGCGAACTGGCTGGACGCTGGAACGCCGCCGCCGAAAATTTCAATGCCGCCTGGAAGGATTGCCTGGCGCTGCTGCGCAGCCATGACGAGCAAACGCCCGATCCAGAGCGGGTAGCACTGTACGACGATCTGGTATACGGCCAAGGCGCGAGCGCCATCGATCCTGCGCGCCCGGCACCCGCCGTGCTGCACCCGCGACTGCTGGCTGCGGCCTACGATCCGGCATGGGTCGAGCATCTGCGCAGCAAGCTGGCGCGCGAACTGGCCGTGCTGGTCGTGCAATGCCCACAACTTGCCAAACTGGGCGAGCCTCGAACCATGACGCCCGCCCGGTTGCTGGCGTGCGAAGCCCTGCTGCCCGAAGCGCGCAAAATGGTCGAGCGGCAAGCGCGCCAGGAGGCATTGCGCCAACAGCAGCAAGCCGAGGCGCGGACGGATTTGCACGCCGCGCTACTGGACAATCTGGCACAGATCGACACAAACGCGCGCCAGGTGAGTTTCCTGCTTCCAGATACCTATGCGCTGCGCCGGATTCTGCACGATCACGCCAACCTGATGGCGCGCATACGGGCACACGATGACATCACCGACGAATGGCTCGCCGTGCGCCGGCAGGCATTGCGCGGCGAACCCGCGGTGCTTCGCCTGCGCGATCTGTGCGATCGCTTGAGCGAGCACGTCACCGCCAATGCCGGCTGGTTCGGCGAACAAGCCGTCACTTTCGGCTTCGCGGGACTGATCGTGTCCTTGTGGCTAATAGGCTCAAGGGGCGCGCTGTTCGTACTGGCCGTGGTGGCAGGCATCGCCGCTTGGCGCTGCCTGCCCGTACTACACATGGTGCAAGACATTCGCCGCCTGGGCCGAAGCACCCAGCCCGGCTTGCAGCACGAAAGAGAATACTGAATGCCCCCAGCGGGCGGGCTCGGATCAATCATCCGCTAACGCAGCAGCTGATCGTGGCCGCATCGCGCTTACGTCCAATTTTCCAATGACAACGGGGCTTCGATCTGCTCGTAATGACGGCGCTTGTCCGTGACCGGCACCATGCCGGTCGAGAGCGGATGGACTCGGCCAAACTGAATACCGGAGGTTCTCTTCGTTTCATCCTGCCGCCGCCTGCCCTTGCAGGCATGAATCTGTCGTGTCCCCCCGCCTTGCCTGGCACGCCGATCACGGTACTGGCAAGCGCATTCGGCTACCGTTTTCCGGCTAACCCGGAAGCGTAATGGACCGTTGTCGCGGCAGTGCCGTGAAATCCCAGTGCTGCCGCGCCCAGCCCCAGATCTCGGCTGGCCGGGCCGAGGCCAATCCCGCCGGCACCTCCTGGCCGAGAAAGTGCAAGGCGCGCACCAGTTCCGCCGCCGCCCGGCCGCTGTCGAGCGCCGGCGCCCGCGTCTGTTTCGACAGCTTCTCGCCGGCGGCATTGGCCGCCACCGGCAGGTGGGCGTAACGCGGCTGCGGATAATCCAGGCAGCGCTGCAGCCAGATCTGGCGCGGCGTCGACGCCAGCAGGTCGGCGCCGCGGACGATGTCGGTGATGCCCTGCCAGGCGTCGTCGACGACCACGGCCAGCTGGTAGGCGAACAGGCCGTCGGCGCGGCGCAGCACGAAATCGCCGACATCGCGCTCCAGATGCTGGGCCTGGCGCCCCTGCAGGCGGTCGACGAAAGCCGTTTCCCCGGCCTCGACGCGCAGCCGCCAGGCCCGCGGCGACCGCCCCGGCGGCAAACCGCCGCGACAGGTGCCGGGATAGGCCAGGCCGCCGTCGATGGCCGGGCGCGTCGCCGAATCGGCGATCTCCTTGCGCGAACAGGCGCAAGGGTAGGCCAGCCCGGCCCGGCGCAAGCGCTCGAGCGCCGCGGCGTAGGCTTCGCCGCGCCGGCTCTGCCACAGCACCGGCCCGTCCCATTCGAAGCCGAACGCTTCCAGCGTGCGCAGGATGTCCTCGGCCGCCCCCGGCACGTTGCGCGGCGTGTCGACGTCCTCCATGCGCAGCAGCCACTCGCCGCCCTGGCAGCGGGCATCGAGATAGCTGCCGACGGCGGCGACGAGCGAGCCGAAATGCAGCGACCCGGTCGGCGAGGGAGCGAAGCGGCCGCGATAGCCGGTGGCGGGAAACGGGGTCATCGAAGCAACAAAGGCAAAAATCCGGCTACGGCAGCGAAATCTCGATTATCGTCCGGCCGCCATCTGGGATGGCAGTGCAGCCGAATGCACGGCCGGGCAAGACGCCGGGCCGGCCACGGTACGGCACGACCCGGCGGCAATACTAGAGCGTCGCCATGTCGATCACGAAGCGGTACTTGACGTCGCTCTTGAGCATCCGTTCGTAGGCGGTGTTGATGTAGTCCATGCGGATCGTCTCGATGTCCGAGACGATGCCGTGCTCGGCGCAGAAATCGAGCATTTCCTGCGTTTCGCGGACACCGCCGATCAGCGAGCCGGCCAGGCTGCGGCGCTTGAAAATCAGGTTGAACACGGCCGGCGACGGATGCGGGTTTTCCGGTGCGCCGACCAGGGTCATCGTGCCGTCGCGCTTGAGCAGGTTGAGGTAGGCATCGAGATTGTGCGGCGCCGCCACCGTGTTCAGGATGAAGTCGAAGCGG
>JAVBTY010000075.1:0-44908 GCA_031555955.1 Rhodocyclaceae bacterium
TCCTGCACCGCGCCGGCGAGCATCACGCCCACCAGGATCCATATCGTGCCCGGCAGAAAGCCCATCTGCGCGGCCAGGATCGGTCCCACCAGCGGCCCGGCGCCCGCGATCGCAGCGAAGTGGTGGCCGAACAGCACCCACTTGTTGGTCGGCACGTAATCAAGGCCATCGTTGTAGCGTTCCGCGGGCGTCAGTCGGCGGTCATCGAGTTCCAGCACCTTTTCGGCGATGAACTTGCTATAGAAGCGGTAGGAAATCGCATAGCAGGACAACGCCGCCAGCACCAGCCACACCGCGTTGATATGCTCGCCGCGACTCAGCGCCAGCATGCCGAAACCCGCCGCGCCCGCAACGGCCACCGCGAACCACACCAGTTTTGCTTTCAGCGTTTCCACTCTGCTCTCCTCCAGAAACTGCCAGGCAGAAATATCGGGAAAAACGCCCGCCCTTCGCCGAGCGGCATCCGCCGCGGAAACCCCCTGTTCCACAGGGAAAGGACAAGACGAAGACAGTATTCTACGCGGTATAGCACCGTCCTCCCCCGTTCGCCAGCGGAAACGCCCGCGGGCACGCCGGTGACTGCGGCGGAAAACGCGCTCTTCCGCCGCCCCCGGCTCCACATTCCGCGATAATGCTTCACCGCTCCGGCATGGCCGGACGTTCGCGGATAAAACCATGTCTCCCCGGATACTGATCGTCGACGACGAACCGGCCATTGCCGACACCCTGGATTACGCGCTGCGCACCGAAGGCTTCGCCACCGCCCGCGCCGGTCTCGGACGCGAAGCGCTCACCGCCCTGCGGGATGGCGGCTTCGCGCTGGTGATACTCGATGTCGGCCTGCCGGACATGAGCGGCTTCGACGTCTGCCGCGAACTGCGGCGCAGCTCCGACGTGCCAGTAATCTTTCTCACCGCGCGCGCCGACGAGGTGGACCGCATCGTCGGCCTCGAACTGGGCGCGGACGACTACGTTCCCAAGCCCTTCAGCCCGCGCGAGGTCGCCTCGCGGGTACGCGCGATCCTGCGCCGCGCGCGGCCAGCAGCCACCACCTCGCCCACCGCCATCGCATCCACCCCGTCCCCTTTCGCGCATGACGCCGATGGCGCGCGCGTGGCCTACCACGGCGCATGGCTGGCGCTGACGCGCTATGAATACCGCCTGCTGGCCGTGCTGCTCGAACGCCCCGGCCGCGTATTCAGCCGCGCACAGCTGATGGACAAGGTGTGGCGCGACGCCGAAGACAGCCTGGAGCGCACCGTCGACGCCCACATCAAAACCCTGCGCGCCAAACTGCGCGCGGTGCGCGGGGACGACGACCCGATCGAAACCCACCGTGGCCTCGGCTACAGCCTCCGCAATGAACAGACCGCATAAGGCCCGGCCACCGCGCGGCGAAAAGCGGCGGTGCGCATGAACATCGCCATCCGCCTGTTCACCGGCTACTTCCTCATCGTCGGTCTGGCCGCGTGGTTCGTCCTCAACATCTTCGCCCAGGAAGTCGAACCCGGCGTGCGCCAGGCCACCGAAGACACCCTCGTCGACAGCGCCAACCTGCTCGCCGAACTCGCCGCGGACGAACTCGCCGAGGGCCACGCGGGCAGCGGCCGCTTCGCCGCCGCCGTGCAGGCGGCGCGGCGGCGTACGCCGCAGGCCTCCATCTGGGGCGTGGACAAGGCCACGGTAGATTTCCGCGTTTACCTCACCAACGCGCAAGGCATCGTCGTATTCGATTCCGAAGGATTCGCCACCGGGGCCGACTACAGCCGCTGGCGCGACGTCGCCCGCGCGCTGCGCGGCGAATACGGCGCGCGCAGCACGCGCGACAACCCCGCCGACCCCACCACAACGGTGATGTACATCGCCGCCCCCGTCGTGCGCGACGGCCAAACCATCGGCGTGCTCTCGCTGGCGAAACCCTCCAGCACGGTGCTCCCCTACATCGAACACGCCCGCGAGCGCGTGCGCCGCGCCGGCATGGCGCTGCTGGGCGTCTCGGCGGTTATCGGCCTGCTGTTCACGCTATGGCTCACCTGGTCGCTCAACCGCCTGCGCGACTACGCCCGCGCCGTGGCCAACGGCGAGAAAGCCGCGCCGCCCCTGTCCGGCGGCCGCCAGCTCTCTGAACTGGCGCGCGCGCTGGCGCGGATGCGCGAACGGCTCGACGGCAAACAGTACATCGAGCGCTATGTGCAAAGCCTCGCCCACGAAATGAAAAGCCCGCTCACCGCCGTGCGCGGCGCGGCCGAACTGCTGCAGGAAAACCCCTCCCCCGCCGACCGCGCGCGCTTCGCCCGCAACATCGGCGAACAGACCGAACGCATGCGCCTCATCATCGACCGCCTGCTGGCGCTGGCGCGCGTGGAGCAGCTGCAGGCCCCGGAAGCGGCGGAAGACATCGCTCTCGACGAACTCGCGCGCCAGGTCGCGGACAGCCGCGCGGCGCAGCTGGGGGGGCGCGCGCTCACCGTCATCATCACCGCCGCCCCCGCCGCCCATGTGCGTGGCGACCTGTTCCTGCTGCAGCAGGCGCTGGGCAACCTGCTCGACAACGCCATCGGATTTTCTCCCGAAGGCGGCGAAATCAGCATCGGCATTGAAAGCAGCGCAGACAGCGCCCACTACCTCATCACCGTGCGCGATCACGGCCCCGGCGCGCCCGGTTACGCCCTGCCCCATCTGTTCGAACGCTTCTACTCACTGCCGCGCCCGGCTTCCGGACAAAAAAGCACCGGGCTGGGACTCGCCTTCGTGCGCGAAGTCGCGCGCGTGCACGGCGGCGACGCCAGCTTCACCAACGCCGAAGGCGGCGGCGCGATGGCGCGCCTGCTGCTGCCCCAAGGGTAAACGCACCCTCCGCCAGTAAAAACGGCGGGCCCGGCGCGGGATGATCCGGACCGGCATGGCGCGAACAGCGGGGCTATTTCCGCAGCCAGAATATTGCGGAAATAATGATGCGGTTCTCCGTGCAGGCAACGTATCCTTGCCCCAAAAACCCACTGCCCGGTTCATGGCAGCGCAGTTTTCCGCAACCGGCTATTTCCCACGATGGATAAATCATGAAATTTACCCTGACCCTGGCGGGACTTCTGACTCTTGCACTCGCAGTTACTGGCTGCGCATCCAGCATCAAGGCATCGCGCACAAACAACCCGCCTCCTGCCGAGGCTTATTCAAATTTCGGGCGGATCGAGATCAGGCCCGCCGTTCTGGCTCCTGAATTCAGCGAACACCACGCCAATCAGAATGCGCTAAAAAGAATCAATGCCAATTTTTTCAAACGCCTGGGTGAAAACCAGAAAAAATGGAACAGCCGTCAGGATAACGGCCGCACTCTCGTTATCGAACCTGTTGTTACAGAAATCCGCTATATCGCAACTGGAGCGCGGATATTTACCGGGCCGCTGTCTGGCAGTTCCGCTGTTTTAATTCACATGAAAGCAACAGAGACCGGCACAGGAAAGCTGATCGACCAGCCGGAGTTTTATCAGCACTCAAGCGCGGGGGCCGGTTTTGCCCTGGGAATTACGGATAACCTGATGTTAATGCGTGCGGGTGAGCTGATGGCCGATTACCTTATCCAGAACTATGATGCCGCGACAGGCGGAAGCACAGGCGCCACGGATGAATCAGTCAGCGCGGACACCCGGCCCGCGAATGAATACCGCAGCGCGCCCTGATCTGAAACAGTCCGTATTTGGCCAGGGCTCTGCATGGGAGCGGACGGCTGCCATCTGAGCGTCAACGGGCGTAACGCAATCCACCGCCACCGTAATCCAGCCAGGCCCAGGCGGTTCAAAGCTGTTTGCGCGGAAACTCCTCCGTGCTGATTCAGCCGTATTAGCCCGCACGCAAAGGCGAACGGCCATGAGCGCTTTCAATTCCGGCTCCACCCCCCTGCCGCGCGGGCAAACCGCACGCCTGCGGATTACCGGCGCCGCCTCGGCCCTGGGCGCGCCCCACGGCGGCTGCGCGCAGGCTCCGGGCGCATTGCGCGCGCTTCTGCCGGAGCGGCTGCGCGCCCTGGGTCTTGGCGTGGAGTGGGCGCAAACGCTGCGCGCGGCAACCGCGCCGCCGGATGCCGCCATGCAGACGATGGACGAACGTCTCGCCGCTGCGGGCGCTTTCGCCCGCACACTGTCGGACAGCCTTGCCGCGCCCGGCGATGGCGCGTTTCCCTTCATCGTTGGCGGCGATCATGCCGTCGCCATCGGCACGTGGCGCGGCCTCGCCCGCCGCCTGGGCGGCGCGCCGGGGCTGATCTGGGTGGATGCCCACCTCGACAGCCACACCGACGCCACCACCCATTCCGGCAACATCCACGGCATGCCGCTGGCGGCGCTGCTCGGCGAAGGCGCCCCGGCGCTGGTCGACGTGCCCGGCCCGCGCCTGAACCCCGCGCGCGTCTGCATCGTCGGCGCGCGCGACTGGGAAAACGAAGAGGACGAACGCCTTGCGCGGCTGGGTGTGCGCATTTTCGACATGGCCGAAATCCACCGCCGCGGCCTTGCCGCCATCTTCGCCGACGCGCTGGAGATCGTGCGCGGCGAGCACGGCTTCGGCGTCAGCATCGACCTCGACGCCCTCGACCCGCTCGCCCTGCCGGCGGTCACCTGCCCGGCGGCGGACGGCATCGCGCCACGCGCGCTGGCCGACGCGCTGCTCACGCTGCGCGGGCGCGACGACTTCATCGCGCTGGAAATCGTCGAATACCGCCCCGACCTCGACCCGCGCGGCCACGATGCCGCCTGGGTGGCGGAACTCGCCATCGCCGCCATCGGCCCCGCCACCTGCGCGTAGTTGCGCGCGAGCGGCGCTTCGGCGCGCGCACCCGCGCTGTCGATCATCAGCAAACCGACGCCCGAAAGTTTCTACGAAGATCCTGGCGAATGCTTCGTAACCGATCGACTGTTGCCGCGCTTCACCGCCGTTGAATACAGGGGCGGCCATCCCGGCCGCAACGAAAACGTTTGCGCCGTGTCATCGCCGGAACTGTCCGGAACGGAGCGCCCGCCAGCCGCTGGATAAAAAAACGCCGACAGCCGTTACCGGCGACCGGCGTCAATACGAAGTCACGACTTCGTGGAGGAGAGTGACAGGACTCGTGGCCTGCCGCGTTCGTGGCCTGGAGCGGCGGGCGTTCTCCAGTCTAGGCGGCGCGGGCGGCATTGCTGGCGTTTATTCCCCGGAAAGGGTTTTGCGCGGGCCGATTGCGGCGCGGCGGGCGGTGGCGGGCGTTACCCAACCCAGGCAGCCGCCGGTTTTTTATGCGGATGATGTGCGCCCTGGCGCGCGCGCATCCAGCCCGCGCCGGTACTGCACCGCTTCGGCGATGTGCGCCGCCTGCGGCTGTTGCGCCCCGGCCAGGTCGGCCAGCGTGCGCGCCACGCGCAACACGCGGTGATAGGCGCGCGCCGAAAGGTTGAGCCGCGCCATCGCCTGCCCGAGCAGCGCCGCCCCGGCAGCATCGGGCGCGCAGTGTTCGTCGACCCTGCCCGCTTCGAGGCGGGCGTTCGGCTCGCCCTGGCGGGCCATCTGTATTGCGCGGGCGCGGGCGACGCGTTCGCGCACCTGCGCGCTCGGTTCGGCGGCGGCTGCCGTACTCAGATCGGCGTATGCCACGGCGGGCATTTCGATGGTGAGGTCGATGCGGTCCAGCAGCGGGCCGGACAGACGCCCGCGATAACGCGCCACCTGATCCGGCGTGCAGGCGCAGGCGCGCGCCGGGTGTCCCGAATAGCCGCACGGGCACGGGTTCATCGCCGCGACAAGCTGGAAGCGCGCGGGAAACGTTACCTTGCGCCGCGCCCGGGCAACCGTGACCGCGCCGGTTTCCAGCGGCTCGCGCAGGGCTTCGAGCACGCGGCGGTCGAATTCGGGCAGTTCATCAAGAAATAAAACGCCTTCGTGCGCCAGCGAGATTTCGCCGGGGCGCGGATTCGCCCCGCCGCCGACCAGCGCGGCGGCGGACGCGGAGTGGTGCGGCGCGCGGTAAGGGCGTTCGGCCCAGCGCGAGGGATCGAAAGCGCCGTCGAGCGAATGCAGCGCGGCCGCCTCCAGGGCTTCTTCTTCGCTCATCGGCGGCAGAATGCCCGCCAGGCGCTGGGCGAGCATGGATTTTCCGGCGCCAGGCGGCCCGAACAGCAGCAGCGAATGCCCGCCAGCGGCGGCGACTTCCAGGGCGCGCCGCGCCTGCAGCTGGCCGCGCACGTCGGCCAGATCGGGGCCGGAATGCACGGTTCCGGCGCGCGCTTCGGGTTGATGCGTCTGCAGGAGCGTATGGCCGTTGAGGTGGGCGCACACGGCGGACAGGCTGCGGGCGGGCAGCACGCGCACTTCGCGCGCCAGCGCCGCTTCGCCCGCATTTTCCGGAGGCAGGATCAGCGTGCGCCCGGCGCGCCCGGCGGCGAGCGCGCCCGCCAGCGCGCCGCGCACCGCGCGCAGGCCGCCGTCGAGCGAGAGTTCGCCGCAGAATTCGTAGTCGCCCAGCCGCGCGCCGTCCACCTGACCGGAGGCGGCGAGGATGCCGATGGCGATGGCGAGATCGAAGCGCCCGCCTTCCTTGGGCAGATCGGCGGGCGCGAGGTTAACCGTGATGCGGCGCGCGGGAAAATCAAACTGCGAGGTGACGATGGCGGCGCGCACGCGGTCGCGCGCTTCACGCACTTCGGTTTCGGGCAGGCCGACGAGGCTGAAGGCGGGCAGGCCGTTGGCGAGGTGGACTTCGACGGCGACTTCCGGCGCGGCAAGGCCATCGACGGCGCGGGCGTGGACGCGGGCCAGGCTCATGCGCGCCCCTGCGGCGGCGGGTTATACGGAAAGGGCGGGATGCACCGCAATGGTGCGTTCAGCCGTCGATGCCGTCCCGGCTGGCGCGCGCGGCTTCGAGCGCGGCGACCCGGGCTTCCAGTTCGGCGATGCGGTGGCGGGTCTGCGCCAGCATTTCGCGCTGGACCTCGAATTCTTCGCGCGTCACCAGATCAAGGCGCGAAAAGGCGCTGCCGAGCATGGCGCGGACGTTTTTTTCGATGTCGCGAGCGGGGCCTTTGGCGGCAAGTTCGGAGAGTCTGGCGCTGATTTCGTCGAAGATGCGGGGCGCAGCCATGGTGAGGTTCCAGAGTAAGCGGATGGCCGTGAGTCTAGCATGCGTCCTGGCGCGCGCCGCCGCGCCGTCCGGGCGCGGAACCGGGAAAAGCGGCGGCTCCGGGCGGGAGTATCCGGGGAAAGCAGCGGTTTGCGCGGGGGGGGTTCCGCACAGTCTGGCGCCATGGCGGGCCAGTCATGCACCGCGATGGTGCATGCAGCGATTTCAGGCCGTGGGCAAAATCCGTAATGCACTGTTCCTGAACGGATTCATGTTTCTGCGCCATCTGGCACGGGCCGTGCTCTACACGGTTTGCAGCAGGGTCGCTGTCTTTTCAGGGAGCCCATCATGCACCAGATGCACCGCAGTCCTTTCGCTGTCGCCGTTCTCGCCGCATTGCCTCTGTGCGCATCCGCCGGGGAAGAAAAAAGCCCGTTCAGCGCCAATGTGGCGCTTGTTTCCGACTACGCCTATCGCGGTATCAGCCAGACCGATGAGCGCCCGGCGCTGCAGGGCGGCTTCGACTACAAGCATGCCAGCGGTTTTTACGCGGGCGCATGGGGGTCCAGCATTTCCTGGCTGCGCGATCTGGAAAAAGGGACGGGAGAATCGTCCGGCAACAGCCTTGAGCTCGATCTGTATGGCGGCTTCACGCACGCCTTTGGCGATTTCGGCGTCGATGCCGGGTTGTTGCAGTACGTCTATCCCGGCAGTTTCGATCGCGGCTGGAAAGCGGCCACGGGGCTGAAAGATCCGCAGACGCTGGAAGCTTACGCCAGCGTGTCGTGGAAACTCATGTCTTTCAAATATTCATATTCCTTTACGGACCTGTTCGGCGCGCCGGATTCGGAGGGCAGCCAGTATTTCGACTTTTCCGCCGCCTATGAAGTCGCCGACGGGCTCACCCTCGGCGCCCATTACGGACATCAGGCGGTGACGGGGCCCGCGCTGTCGTACAGCGACTGGAAAATCGGCGCGACCCTCAACGCGGCCGGTTTCGGCATCGGCCTGCATTACGCGGACACGGATCTGGAAGACAAGCAGGATTTCAACGCGGACGCCCGCTACATCCTGTCGGTGAGCAGGACGTTCTGAGCGCAAAGGAGACCGTCATGAAACTCGTCATCGCCATCATCAAGCCCTTCAAGCTCGACGAGGTGCGCGAAGCCTTGTCCGCCGTGGGCGTGCAGGGCATTACCGTCACCGAGGTCAAGGGCTTTGGCCGCCAGAAGGGGCACACCGAGCTGTACCGCGGGGCGGAATACGTGGTTGATTTTCTGCCCAAGGTGAAGATCGAGGTCGCCATTGGCGATGAACTGCTGGATCAGGCTGTTGAAACCATCGAAAAGGCGGCCGTTACCGGAAAGATCGGCGACGGCAAGATTTTCGTCTGCGACCTGGAGCAGGTCATCCGCATCCGGACGGGCGAAACCGGCGCCGCCGCCCTGTAAAGGAGAACCAATCATGAAAACACGGTCTGCAGGGTTCGCCATTGCGCTGGCGGCGTCGGCCATGGCGGCGGGCGGCGCGTTCGCGCAGGAAAGCGCGGCGGCGGCCGCGCCGGTGCTGGCTCGCGGGGATACGGCGTGGATGCTGACTTCCACCATGCTGGTGATCCTGATGACGGTCCCCGGCCTGGCGCTGTTTTACGGCGGGCTGGGGCGGAGCAAAAACATGCTCTCGGTGCTGATGCAGGTGTTTGTGATCTTCGCGCTCATCAGTCTTCTGTGGGCCCTTTACGGTTACACCCTGGCATTTACCGGCGAAGGGCGCTTTTTCGGCGGGCTGGAGCGGATTTTCCTCAGGGGCATCGCGCCCGATAGTCTTTCCACGGCGCTGCCCGCGATCCCGGAATACGTGTTCGTCGCCTTCCAGGGCACCTTCGCCGCCATCACCTGCGCCCTGATTACCGGCGCCTTCGCCGAACGCATCCGCTTTTCGGCGGCGCTGCTGTTCATCGCGCTGTGGTTCACCTTCAGTTACATCCCGATGGCGCACATGGTCTGGGGCGGCGGTCTGCTGGCGCAGCGCGGCGCGCTGGATTTCGCCGGCGGCACCGTGGTGCACATCAACGCCGGTATTGCCGGGCTGGTGGGCGCGTATCTGGCGGGCAGGCGGCTGGGGTTCGGGCGGGAGGCATTTACCCCGCATTCACTCACCCTGACCATGGTGGGCGCTTCGCTGCTATGGGTGGGCTGGTTCGGCTTCAACGCCGGTTCGGCCGGGGCGGCCAACGGCGTGGCGGGGCTGGCTTTCGTGAACACCGTGCTCGCCACCGCCGCCGCGACGCTGGCGTGGATCGCAGGCGAAGCCTGGTTCAAGGGCAAACCCTCGATGCTGGGCGCTGCCTCCGGCGCGGTAGCCGGACTGGTGGCGGTGACACCCGCAGCCGGTTTCGCCGGGCCGATGGGCTCCATCGCGCTGGGCGGCATCGCCGGACTGGCCTGCCTGTGGGGCGTGGGCGGCCTGAAACGCAGCCTGGGCGCGGACGATGCCTTCGACGTGTTCGGCGTGCACGGTGTGGGCGGCATCGTCGGCGCGCTGCTCACCGGCGTGCTGGCCGCGCCGGAGCTGGGCGGCACGGGCGCGGCGGATTTTTCCATCGCCCGCCAGCTTCTGGCGCAGGCCGAAAGCGTGGCCATCACCATCGTATGGAGCGGCATCATCGCGCTGCTGGCCTGCACACTTGTCGATCTGCTGGTCGGCCTGCGCGTGCCGGAGGAAGAGGAGCGCGAGGGGCTGGACATCGCCGCGCACGGCGAAACCGCCTACCACTATTGAAAGCCTTGCCAGCGGCGGCTGGCAAGGCGGAAGCAGTCCGGCTAGCCCGCCGCCGGGCTGCTCCCGGGCAAGAGGATCGTCCCGCCCGCGGGAGCAAGGGCGTGTCCCGCCGCCTGCTCCGCCGCGGCGCGGTAGTGCCGCTGGGCTTCTTCCGGGCGTTCCAGCCGCTCCAGCAGCTGCGCCAGGGCGAGGTGGGTGTCGACCGCTGGCTGCAGACCGAGCGAGGCTTCGAGAAAGCTCTGCGCCTTGCCCCACAGCTGGGCATCCATGCACAGCCGCCCGAGCGTAAACAGCAGGCCCGCATCGCGTGGGTGCTGTTTGAGCCAGGCTTCCGCTTTCGCCAGGCAGGCCACGGCTTCGGTCTGGCCGTCGCTGCCGCAATGTCCGTAGAGCCGCGCCAGCGCGCTGTCCCATTCGTTGTCGAGCAGGCGTTCCAGCGTGCGGCAGACGCCGCCGCACTGGCCAGCGGCGGCGAGCAGGGGGGTTGCCCGTTCGACCAGACGGCGGTCCTGCCGCTCGCTGGCGGGAATCATGTCCCAGTGCGCGGCCATCGCCGCGCCGTCGCCGGACAGCGCCTGCAGGCGCTCGATGTGGGCGCGGCGCAGCAGCGGCCCCGCCTGCTCGTCCGACAACGCCTTGTGTTTGTGCAGCTGCCGCGTCAGGCGCAGCACGTCGTCCCATTTGCGCTGCGCCGAGGCGGTGCGCAGCGACAGGCGCAGCATGGCGATGCTGCGGTGCCCGGCCAGGCGCAGCGTTTCCAGCCGTTCCGCTGCCTCGTCGAAGCGCCGCCCGTCAACGGCGAGTTCCGCTTCGGTCATCAGCCGGGCGGCGCGGGATTCCTCGCCCTGGTCGGCGGCGCGGCCAATCCAGATACGGTAACGGGTGTCGTCGCGCATGGCGTGGGCCGCCCGCGCGGCGACGAGCGAGGCCATCGCCGGGTTGTCGTCGGCGGCGAAAGAGGTCGAGGCGAGTTTGAGCGCCTGGGCGAAGCGGCCTTCGAACAGCGCGCGCAGGGCGTCGCGCAACGTCTGCCCGGCTTTTTCCCGCCGCCGCTGTTCGCGCCACCGCACCACGCGGCCGGGCAGCGCCAGCGTGCGGCGCACCAGGCGCAGCACGGCGTAGGCGGCGAGAAACCCGCCCGCCAGCAGGATGATGAGGAAATTGAGCGAGAGCTGCGCCCGCCATGGCGGCAGCACGACAAGGACGTAGCCGTCGTTGAGCCCGGCGGCCATGGCCAGCCCGGCGGCGAGAGCGAAGAGGGCGATGAGCCAGAGCAGTGCGCGCATGCCGCCTCCTTATTGCGGGGCCCGCGCGCCGTCGGCCGGTGGCGGCGGGGCGGTGGGGCGCAGTTCTCCGGCCCGTGTCTGCAGCAGGCGCAGCACGTTGAGGCTTTCGGAAAGCGTGGGCCGCGCGGCGGACAGGGGCACGGCTTCGAGCGCCCGGAGTTCGTTCAGGACGGTTTTGACCTGTTCGTTGCGCGGGTCGAAGAAGCGCTCGATCCAGCCGCGCGCCTGCGCCAGATCGGCGGCGTAAGTCCGTCCGTCGCGGGCGAGCAGCGCCAGACGCGCGGTGAGCAGGCGAACCCTGAGGTTTTCGCGCAGAAAGGCGCTCTGTTCTGGCGCCAGCAGCACCGGTTCGGCCTGATCCAGACGCTCGATGCGGACGAGGCCGCGCAGTTCGCGCCACACGTCGCGCGCCAGCGCGGCGGCGAAATCGAGCACGGCGGCGGCGGTTCCTTCCGCAGCCTGCGCGGGCGGCACGGCGCTTTCCGGCGCGGCTTCGGGTTTGCTGGCGAAGGCCAGCGGCAGCGTGTCGGTGCTTTCGAGCAGGCGTTCCAGGCGCAGCGCCACGTCAGGCGCATTCACCACCGGCATCAGCCTGAGCTGTTCGATATCTTTCGCCAGCGCCCGGCGCAGGGGGGCGAGCTGGCCGCGGTCGTCCGCCGCCAGACGCGCTTCCGCGCCCTGCAGGGCGATGAGCGCGATTTCCGGCGCGCCGGTGATCTGCAGTTCCTGCGCGGCCATGGCCACAGCCTGTTCGACTTCGGCGATAACGCGGTCTTCGCGCGAGCGGGAAAACTCCTGGTACAGCGCCTCGAGCGACGCGGCCTGCCCTTCGGTGGCTTCCACCTTCGCTTCGAGCGCGCCCAGCTTGCCCTGCAGGCTGGCGATGGCTTCCTGCTGCTGCACGGCGGCGGCGCGCGCGGCGGTGATGGCGGCGTCGCTATCGGCCAGCCTGCGGGCCAGTTCGGTGCGCAATCCGCCCGCATCGGCGCGGCCGCTCCACGCCTGCCAGCCAGCAGCGCCAGCCCCGGCGAGCGCGAGAATCGCGAGAATACCGGCCCATCTTCCCGGGCGCGACGGCGCGGGTTCCACCGCCGTTACGGGCGCGGCGGCCTGCAAAGCCGGTCCGGACTGCTGCGCGCCGGAAGCGGGATCAGGTGAGGAATCAGACGCGGAGGGGGTGTTTTCTTCGTTCATGTCCAGAGTTTAACCGGATGTTCAATGAATTTCCCCTGCGGCAGCGCTGGATGCGCGTTTTGCCGCGGGTTCCGGTTTTGAGCCGAAATATTGCGCCAGCGCCCGCAGCATGCCCTGATCGCCGGGGGCGGTTTCGGTGACGCGCCCGAAACCGGCTTCACGCGCATGGGCGGCGATGCGGGGATGCGGAGCGAATACCGGAACCGTCCTGAGCGCTGGCATGGCTTCCGCGCCAATCATAAGGGCGAGGTTGCGCACGCCTTCGCTGCTGGTAAGCAGCAGGGCGTCGAGCCGCCCGGCGCGGGCGGGGGCGAGCAGGAGCGCCGGATCAATGGCGGGCAGGCCGCGCCGGTAGCAGGTGGCGTAAGTGACCTGCGCGCCGCGCTCGGCCAGCGTCTGGCCCAGCAGGTCGCGCCCGCCGTCACCGCGAAAAATGACGATGCTGCGCCCACGCACCGCGCTGGCGGCGAATTCGGGCAGCGCCAGCACCGCCTCGCTGTCAAAACCGGTATCGGGGGCGATCACATGGCTGAAGCCGTATGCCGCCAGCGCGCGTTCGCTGCCTTTTCCCACGGTCGCCACCGCCACGGCGGCAGGCCAGGCGCGGCGGGCCCGCACGGCCTCCAGCGCGTACTGGACCGCGTTGGGGCTCACAAAAAAGGCCAGGTCGAACGTTTCCAGGGCGGCGATGGCCGCATCGAGGCTGGCGCGGTCATCGGCGGGGCTGATGGCGAGCACCGGAAAAAGCAGGGCCGTCCCGCCCGCCTGTTCGATGCCCGCGCACAGCGTTGCCGCCTGCCCGGCAGGGCGCGTAACGGCGATCAATCGCCCGGCCAGCGGCGTTGCGGGCGTGTTATCCATGATTTCCGGCGGCGGCGTGGCGCGGCGTTCAGCCGAGCGCGGCGAGCAGCGCTTCGGCGCCCTGGCTGCGCAGATCGTCGGCAAGGCCGAGGCCGAGCGCCGCGGCATCGGCGGGAGCGCCTTCGCGTTCGGCGCGCAGAATCTGGCTGCCGTCCGGACGCGCGACGAAGCCGCGCAGCCACACGCGGCCTTCGCGCAGCTGCGCGAACGCGCCCAGCGGCACTTCGCAGCTGCCCGCCAGGGCCTGCGCCACGGCGCGTTCGGCGTGCACGCAGGCGGTGGTTTCCGCGTCGGCGAGCGGGGCCAGCCATTGCAGCAGGTCGGCCCGCCCGGCCAGGCATTCGATGCCGATCGCGCCCTGCCCGGCGGCGGGCAGCGAGACTTCGGCGGGCAGCACCGCGCGGATGCGCGCGCCCAGCCCGAGCCGGATCAGCCCGGCGGCGGCGAGGATGATGGCGTCGTACTGGCCTTCGTCCAGCTTGCGCAGGCGCGTATCCAGATTGCCGCGCAGGCTGGTGACGCCCAGAAACGGGTGGTTTGCGTGCAGCTGGGATTCGCGCCGCAGCGACGAGGTGCCGACCACCGCGCCTGGCGGCATGTCGGCCAGGCTTTCGTAGCGGCTGGAGACGAAGGCGTCGAGCGGTGTTTCACGCGCAAGGATGCAGGGCAGCGCGAAGGGCTCGGTGAGCTGCATCGGCACATCTTTCATCGAGTGCACCGCGATGTCGGCGCGCCCGTCGAGCAGCGCGGCTTCGAGCTCCTTCACGAACAGGCCCTTGCCGCCGACCTTGGCCAGCGGGCGGTCGAGAATCTGGTCGCCGCGCGTGGTCATGCCCAGCAGTTCGACGCGGCAGGCGGGGTACAGCGCCTCCAGCCGGGCCTTGACGTGTTCGGCCTGCCATAGGGCGAGGCGGCTTTCGCGGGTGGCGATGACGATGCGTTCGGGGGCGGCAGCAGGGGAAAGTGTCATGACGGAAAACGGCTCAAGCGGGCGGGCGGAGCAGGCGCAGACCGCGAATGGTCCGCCTGGACGGGAGGTTAGAACAGACGCTTGCCTGGGCAGCCAGGCCCGGCAACACTGTCTGAACTACGGAATTTCATGGATCTCGGTCTTGTTGATGACCAGCCGGAGAAAGTAGTACAGGAAGAAGGGGAGCGCCAGACCGAACGTGACTATCGTCAGCACAACCCAGATCAGCGTCTGAACAAGGACGTCACCCAGATTCAGTGTATTCACAAGCTTGTACCTGGCCATTCTTTTCTCCCCGGCTAAACCGGCAATATCCTCGATACCGCGCCAGATGCCCTGCTCTGCCCTGACTGTGGAAGGAGCGGCCGCGCGGAGCCATGCGGCGCGGGATTCTAGCATGCCCGTCCGCGCCCGCCGCCGGGACAGCCGTGGGTGGCGGCTCCCGTTTCTACAGGCCGAGCATCTGCCGCACCGCCGGCCACTGGCGGCGGCTCACCGGCAGGCGCTCGGGCGCGCCGGCGAGCAGGATTTCCCAGTGCGCCTCGCCTTCGGTTTCGCCCGCCCGCTCCACGCCCCGCACCGCCGCGCGCGCCACGAGGCAGTTGCGGTGAATGCGCAGGAAGCGTCCGGCGAATTCCTCTTCGATCTGCACCAGCGATTCGTCAAGCACGTATTCGCGCGCGGTTGTGCGCGCGGTGACGTATTTCAGTTCGGCCTTCAGATAAAGCACTTCAGCCACCGCCAGCAGCAGGATGCGTCCCCGTTCGTTGACGTTGAAATGGCCGCGCCCATGGATCTCAACCGCAGGCGGGGCGGGCGGCGACAAACGCGCGCGCGCGCGCTCCAGCGCCGCGGCGAGGCGTTCGGCGCGCACGGGTTTGAGCAGGTAATCGGTGGCGGCAAGCTCGAAGGCCTCGATGGCGTAGCGGTCGTAGGCGGTGGTGAACACCACCTGTGGCGGCAGCGGCAGTTCCGCGATGCGCCGCGCCAGTTCGACACCGTCCATGACCGGCATGTGGATATCGGCCAGCACCAGATCGATCTCGCCGGTTTCGGCCATGCGCAGCGCTTCGGCCCCGTTCGCGGCCATGCCGGCGACCGCGTTGGGCTGGATCGCGGCGATGTCGCCGAGCAGGTCGCGCAGGCGCGCGCGCGCGGGGGTTTCGTCGTCGACGATCAGGATACGCAGCGGCGCACCATTCATTATGAAACGCTCCTGAAGGGCAGGCGCAGCCGGACGCGGTAACGGTCCTTGCCGTCATGGATGTCCAGCCCGGCCTCAAGATCGAAGAACAGCGCCAGTCGCTCGCGGATATTATCCAGCGCCATGCGGTTGCCAGCGTGGCGGTGTCCGGCCGTTGCCGCAACGGGGTTATCCACCTCCAGCCGCAGTTCGCCGCCCCGGCGCTCGATGCGGACGACGATTTCCCCCCCGTCGGGCGAGGACTCGATGCCGTGATACACCGCGTTTTCCAGCAGCGGCTGCAGCAGCAGCGGCGGCACCAGCGCCTGGCGCAGCGCGGCGGCATTGCCCCGGGAGGACTTGATCTCCCAGCGCACCGAGAGGCGCTCGCCCAGACGCAGCTGTTCAAGGCCAAGATAGCGCCTGCACAACGTCAGCTCGTCGCCCAGCGGTGTCAGCTCCCGGTTTTCCTGCATCAGCGCGCGGAACAGGTCTGCCATTTCCTCCAGCGCCGTTTCCGCCCGATGCGGATCGGAGCGGATCACCCCCAGCACGCCGTTGAGGCAGTTGAAAAGAAAGTGCGGACGGATGCGGGCCGTCAGCGCCAGCAGGCGCGCCTCGGCCAGCGCCGGGGAATAAAAACGGTTGCGGTAATCGAAATAGAACAGGCACAGGGCCGTGGCGCCGCCCGCCCAGGCCAGCGGGCGCCACGGGCCGGTTTCCGCGCCGCCCGGCAACAGTGGCCACAGGGCGGGCACCAGGGCGGCTACCACGGCGAATATGACGGCTGATGCGGCCCACGGCCCGATACGGACGAGCCAGGGCTGCAGCAGATAAAACACAAGCACGGCCAGCAGCAGCGGCAGCTCGATCCGCCCCGCCATGGTGATGATCTGATCGCGCAGCGCGCCACCGGCCAGGTCCATCCGCAGCAGGACGGTCGCGCCCGCCATGAGGTTGACCGCCAGCAATATGCGCAGGATGACGCCCAGATTGCGGAAATCCGGCAGGGCGCGCGCGGCGGGCGGACGGGGCTTTTGCTTTATACTTTTCACGTTGTTGCGCATACGCATGGGCGGAAAATACGCAATGCCGTTTCCGCGGCGGCTCCGGTACGGGGCGGAACGCCCGCCCTCCCGCGCATCTTCCAGCATGGACATTATGACAGATAACACTTCTCCAGCCAGCAGCACTCCACCCCCTGCAACCGCCACGCCGGGCAAAGCCTGGTCGGGCCGTTTTTCCGAGCCGGTTTCCGGTCTGGTCAAGCGCTACACCGCTTCCGTTCCGTTCGACCAGCGCATGGCGGGCCAGGATATCCGCGGCTCGCTCGCCCACGCCCGCATGCTGGCGCGCCAGGGCATCATCGCCGCGGACGATCTGGCCGCCATCGAACGCGGCATGGCGCAGATCGCGGAGGAAGTCGAACGCGGCGCGTTCGCCTGGAGCCTGGATGACGAGGACGTTCATCTCAACATCGAAAAACGTCTGACCGCGCTTGTGGGCGACGCTGGCAAGCGCCTGCATACGGGCCGCAGCCGCAATGACCAGGTGGCCACCGACATCCGCCTGTGGCTGCGCGACGCGATCGACCAGATCATCGTCCTGACCGGCGATTTCCAGCGCAACCTGCTGGACATCGCCGAACGGTACGCGGACACGCCCATGCCCGGCTTTACTCACCTGCAGGTGGCGCAGCCGGTCACTTTCGGCCACCACCTGATGGCCTATTACGAAATGACCCGGCGCGACGCCGGACGCTTCGAAGACTGCCGCAAACGCCTCAACCAGCTGCCGCTGGGCGCGGCCGCGCTGGCCGGAACGGGCTACCCCATCGACCGCGAATCCGTCGCCCGCGAGCTGGGCTTCGACGGCATTTGCCAGAACTCGCTCGACGCGGTGAGCGACCGCGATTTCGCCATCGAATTCTGCGCCGCCGCCGCACTGCTGATGACGCATCTGTCGCGCCTGTCGGAAGAGCTCATCCTGTGGATGAGCCCGCGTTTTGGCTTCATCGATCTGGCCGACCGCTTCTGCACCGGCTCATCAATCATGCCGCAGAAGAAAAATCCCGACGTACCCGAACTGGTGCGCGGCAAGACCGGACGCGTCAACGGCAGCCTGATCGCGCTGCTCACCCTGATGAAAGGCCAGCCGCTGGCCTACAACAAGGACAACCAGGAAGACAAGGAACCGCTGTTCGACACCGCCAGCACGGTCATCGACACCCTGCGCATCTACGCCGACATGATTACCGGCATCCGGGTCCGGGACGACGCCATGCGCAGCGCCCTTGCGCAGGGTTACGCCACCGCCACCGATCTGGCCGACTACCTGGTGAAAAAGGGGCTGCCCTTCCGCGACGCCCACGAAGCCGTGGCGCTGGCGGTGCGCGCCGCCGAGGCCCGGCGCTGCGAGCTGCCGCACTTTAATGTTTCCGGCCTGCGCACCGCGATGGCCGCGGTTCCGGGCGCGGCAGAGCGTGTGGGTGACGATGTTTTCGCCGTGCTCACCGTGGAAGGCTCTCTCGCCTCGCGCGACCACCCCGGCGGCACCGCGCCGCGGCAGGTGCGCGCCGCCATCACGCAAGCCCGCGCCCGGCTGGGCTAGGCGATGCTGCCCGCGCAGATCGGCAAATACGAAATCCGCCGCCTGCTGGGCGAGGGGGCGTCCAGCACTGTCTATCTGGGCTGGGACCCCTTCAACCAGCGCGAAATCGCGCTCAAACGGATGAACCCCGACATTCTGCGCAACGGGGAACAGGGTCGGCTTTACCGCCACCAGCTGCTCAACGAGGCCGCGCTCGCCGGCAGGCTCGTCCACCCGCACATCGTCCAGATCTACGATGCCGTGATCGGCAGCGACGATGCCTACATCGTGATGGAATACGTGCCCGGCGGCACCCTGGAGGCCCTGACTCGGCCCGATACGCTGCCTCCGTTCGACCGCCTGATCGAAATCATCTTCAAGTGCACGCGGGCGCTGGATTACGCCTTTCACCACGGCGTTACCCACCGCGACATCAAGCCTGCCAACGTACTTCTTGCCGACCTGTCCGGCAGCGACATCCGCATCACCGACTTCGGCGCCGCGCTGCACACCGCCAGCGACGCCACCCAGGTTTCCGGCATCGGCTCGCCCGCCTACATGTCGCCGCAGCAGGTGCGCGAAATGCCGCTGGATCACCGTACCGACATCTACTCCCTCGGCGTGGTGATGTACCAGCTGCTCACCGGCCATCTGCCGTTCGAGGCGGAGAACAATTACAGCCTCATCTACCGTATCGCCCACGAAACGCCGCCGCTGCCTTCCGATCTGCGCCCGGACGTGCCGCCAGCGCTCGACGCCATCGTACGCCGGGCAATGGAAAAGGACATCGAGCGCCGCTACCAGAACTGGGCCGAGTTTTCGCACGATATGGCGCTGGCTTTCCGCAACCGCTGCGTGGAGGCGGACCGGCATACCATTTCCGATACCGAGAAATTCCAGACGCTGCGCGGCATGGCGTTTTTCCGGGAATTCACCGATGCCGGACTATGGGAAGTCATTGGCCTGTCGCAATGGAACCGGGTGCAGCCCGGCACCGTGGTGATCAAGGAAGGCGAGGCAGGCGATCATTTCTGCTTTCTCGCCGGAGGCGAGGCGCGGGTCAAAAAACGCGGCCGTCTGCTTAACGTTCTTTCCACTGGCGAATGTTTTGGCGAAATGGCCCTCTTTTCTGCTGGCGGCGGCATCCGTTCCGCTTCCGTCGAAGCCACCACGGAATGCGCCATCATCACCGTGCGCGCCCGCGCCCTGCAGCGCGCCTCCGATACCTGCCGCATGCGTTTCTACAAGGCCTTTCTCGAAGTGCTGTCCACCCGGCTGTCGCTGGCAAGCGCGCGCATCGCCAACCTTTGAGCGGTTTCCCGGGCTGCGTCCGGGCGATCGTGTTTTATCTGGCGCACCGCCCGGAAATACGTCCCGACACTTCTCCTGAACTGGACGATGTCATTTTCCGGCACATGCCGCGCAAGTACGATATAGTCTCTGCCCCATTTGTCGCCCCTTTTTACAGAAGAATTTTTCCGCTCCGCAAGGAAGAAAAAATTCTCCTTTGTTTTAATGTGTTAGGAAAGTCGCAAAACAGGCCGGATTTTTGCTTGCATCTGGTTTTGATAAGCATGGGAAACGTGCCAATCCGCACATCCGGTATTGCGCAGTGCGCATAGGATTGGAGCCAGCCCGAGAATACAGAAGGTATCCGTCATGACAGAGCACGACCCGCAGATGAATCCCAATATGCCCCGGAACACGGTCCGGCGGCGCCTGCTCAAGGCTGGCGCGGCTTCCGCTCCGGTGATCATGACCCTGTCGGCGAAGTCGGCGCTGGCCGAAGGGCTGTGCGTGTCACCGTCCGCCTTCGCTTCGATTGCCGCCAACGTGGCGACCAGCAATGCGCCCGATACGATGAATGCCTGCCACAGCCACACCTACTGGCAGGGGCAGGCGTGGCCGGCCGGGCTGGAAAAAGAGGCGCTGTTCAGCAGCATCTTTAACGGCTCCACGATGATCGCGGGAAAAATAAAGGGAGAAAACGGGGAAGATGTCGTGGTGCACTATCACACCATGACGCTGGAGCAGAGCATGCGCCTCGAAGGCGGCGCGGGCGAAACCGTTCCGGTCGATCTTCCGCGCGATGTCGTCAGCGCCTATCTTGACGTGACGGCCGGCTCGCTCCAGATCGGCACGACACTGATGGACAGCCAGGACATCCTGCGCGACATGTGGTACGGCGCCATCATCCAGGGATCGTGGAGCACGCCCTGGAACAGCACCTGGACACGCGCCGATGCCCGCGCATGGCTCGACGTGCTGATCGGAAACCGCAGCCTGTTCTGATTCCGCGCCCGGCGTGGTTTCCGCTTCGGAAATCTATCGGGCCAGCCCGGAAGATCTGGCGCTCCGTCCGTTTGGCGATGAGGCGGCCGTTTTCAGCCGCGCCAGCGGCGCAACCCATTATCTGCCTCCTCTCGCCGCGTGCGTCCTCGGTCTTCTGCTTGAACGGCCATTTACGCCCGGCGAGCTCGCGGCCGCCATCCTGTCCCGGTACGACGAGGATGGCGATACCATAGCGCCATTACTTTCAGAGGCACTTGAAGAGTTGCTCCGTCTCGGGCTCATTCATCGCCAGCCGTGACTGTTTCAGCCGCTACAATCGCTTCCCTGCCCATCGGCGTGCTGGAACGCCAGCTCGCTGGCGAGGGCATCCGTCTGGTTGCGCCGCCGTTCCGCTTTCACCTGCGCTCAAACGTCGCCGCGCTTGCCGCCGCGCTGCACGCCCTGTACAGCGATTACACGCTGGGCGACGCGGATGGATTCGATGATTTTTCCATCCATCTCACCCGGCGGCGTCCGCTGCGGCCCAAGGTTTTTTTCGAGTGCGATGGCGCGCAGCCGTTCGAGCCCCTGCCGCTCGCCCAGGCGTTTCCGCTGCTCGAATGGGGCATGAACTGGTGCATTTCATCGCATTGCCACCGCTATCTGATTTCCCATGCCGCCGTGGTCGAACGCAACGGCTGCGCCATCGTACTGCCCGCGCCGCCTGGTTCCGGCAAAAGCACCTTATGCGCTTTACTGGTCGGGCACGGCTGGCGGCTGCTGTCGGATGAACTGGCGCTGCTGGAACCGGAAAGCGGCCTGCTCGTTCCCGTGCCCCGGCCGGTCAGCCTGAAAAATACCTCCATCGAGGTGATCCGCCAGCGCTACCCGGCGCTGGCCCTCGGCTCCCTCGTTCATGACACGATCAAGGGAACCGTCGGCCACTTCAGGCCACCCGCCGCGAGCATCGCGCGCGCGGCGGAACGCGCCCGCCCCGGCTACGTCATTTTTCCCCGCTACGCGGCGGGCGCGCCCACCGCACTGACGCCACTGCCGCGCGCCCAGGCGCTCATGCGTCTGGCCAGCAATACCTTCAATTACGACCTGCTGGGCGAACTCGCCTTCGAGGCGCTGGCGCGCCTGATCGCGGGCGCTGAAAGCTGTGAGTTCCAGTACCACGACGCCGGTGAAGCTCTCACCACCTTCGACCGCCTTGCGGGAGTTGCCGGATGAATGCGGTCGGCATCGTCACTGCGTTAACTCGCCCGCCGCCCGCCGGAACGCTGCGCGGGGCGGACTGGACCCGGCTGCTGCGCCAGGCGCGCGTGCTTAACGTTTTGCCGCAGCTTGCCCACGTTTATGAGGGCCAGGAGGGCGTTCCCGCCGAAGTCGAACGGCATTTCGAGGCGGCGCGCCGCGTCGTGGCCCGGCTGCAGCAGGATGTGCTGCGCGAAACGGCGCATGTGCGCCACGCGCTCGCCGGGCTCGATGCGCCCATCGTGGTGCTCAAGGGCGCAGCCTACGTGTTGCGCGGGCTGGAAGCCGCACGCGGGCGCACGTTTTCCGATCTCGACCTGCTCGTCCCCCGCGCCGCCATCGCCACCGCCGAGGACCGGCTGATCCGCGCCGGCTGGCTCGGCACCCACCACAACACCTACGACCAGCGCTACTACCGCCAGTGGATGCACGAGATTCCGCCGATGCGCCACCTTCACCGCGGCTCGGTCATCGACCTGCACCACACCATCACGCCGCCGACCTCACGCTTTCCGGTGGAAGGCGGACGCCTGCTTTCCGGGCTGACCGCCATCGACGGGCAGCCGGGCTGCTTCACCCTGGCGGCGGAAGACATGGTGCTGCATGCCGTCATACACCGTTTTACCGAAGGAGAATGGAACAACGGCTTCCGGGATCTGTTCGACCTGCACCGGCTGCTGACCGGATTTGACGCCCAGCCGGATTTTTCCGCCCGGCTGGGCGCGCGCGCCGCTGAACTGGGGCTCTCATACCCTCTGCGCAGCCTGTTGCGGCCACTGCGGAGCATTTTTGGCACGCCTGCGGCGGCAGCGCTGGAACGGCAGCTGGCGGGAACGAGGAAATATCCCGCTGAATGGCTCACGGCGCGGCTGTTCGCCCAGGTGCTGACGCCGCGCCCGCCTGATAGCCCCCCGCCAGAACAGCGCTTCGCGGCCAGCCTGCTTTACCTGCGCGCCCACTGGCTGCGCATGCCGCCGCTGCTGCTGGCGCGACATCTCGCGCGCAAGGCGTTGCATCCCGCACAGCACTGAAACCGGGGTTACGTCGTGGGAAGCGCTCTGGCGCGCGGCGCTTCAAGACACCTGATCCGCCCGTCGAGCCTGTCGAGCGTTTCGGCCAGCCCGGCAATATCGCCGGAAAGGCTGCCGCAGGCGGTGCGATTCAGGAGAAAGGCTTCGTCCTCGGAAAAGTAATCGGCAAGATTGCCGCTGACGCGGTCCCACAGTCTGCCTGGCGCCTGCCCGAACGAACGCGCGGCAAGCATGGCGCGCCGGGCGGCGATATCTCCCATAAAGCGGGAAAGATCTTCTTCCGTGTCCCAGCGCAGGTGGCGGAAGACGAAGCCGAGCGCCTCGGCAAGTTCGGCCGGACCTTCCACGCGCGCTTTCTGCATCAGTTCCCGCGCATCCCCGGGCGGCGGCAGCAGATCCGCCAGCGGTAGCGTCAGGATGGCGTCGGCCTGCGTGCCGCCATCGCCGCTCCAGCGGGTGAGATAACCCTCATCCGTGATGGAAAAGCGGATTTCCAGCGGCGTCAGCCTGAGCAGGGCGGTGCGCCCGGCGTGCGGCGCCAGACGGTCGCGGGCCCAGCCGGAGGGCTTGAGCAGGTGGTTGAGCGTGGAAAGGAAAAAAGTATTGATCATGGAAATCCGGAAACGGGAACGGATTGTGGTCCGCCCCCTGTTTCCGCAGCGGTCCGGGCCGCTCAGTTCATTTGCTGGATGCCCGCGATACGCCAGCCTTCGCTGCCGCTGACCGGCTTGGTGAGGTGCCACACTTCGTCGATGGCGCCCGGCGCGGCATCGGCCTCTTCCCGCACCAGACCGCAGAAACGGACGCTGACGATGTAACGCCCGGCTTCTTCAGCCACGTCCATCACGCTGGCGTCGATATCGACGACATCGGTCTGCTGCGGCACAGGGCCGCGTTCCACAAGCTGCATGCGGATCTCGGCGAACATTTCCGGGGTGGTGAACTCGCGGATATCGTCGAGATTGCCCGCATCATTGGCGGCCTGCAGGCGGATAAAGTTGACCTTGGCCTGGCGGACAAAGGCTTCTGCATCGAAATCCGCCAGCGTTGCGCCGGAAACGGACGCGGCTGATGTTGCCCGCGGCGCTTCAGAAGCAGGGACGGGAAAGGGGGATCCGGAACCCGTTGCCGCGCCAGCGCCCGCATAGCGCAGGGTTGCGCCGTTCTCCACGCCACGGCGGCGGGACAGCAGGCGGAACACGGCGATTGCGGCCACCGCCAGCAGGGCCATGAGCATGAACGAGGCCATTTCCTCGCCAAATCCCAGGTGGGAGGCGAGCGCGGCCAGCCCGAGACCGGCGGCGAGTCCGGCCACCGGCCCCATCCACGAGCGCTTGCCCTGCGTGGGCGGAACCGCCTGTTGCCCGGCGGAATTCTGGCGCGGCGCGGCCACGGGCGGGCGCGGCGCCTGCGGCGTCATCTGGCGCTGCATGCCGGAGCTGCCGCCGCCACCCAGACGGCGGGCTTCGGCTTCGGGCAGATCGAAGGCGAAAGAGAAAAGGGCAACGAAAAAAGCCAGGATCAGGTGTTTCATGCGGCGAATATCCTCTGCGGTCAAAGCTTGTAGCCACGATGCAGGGCGACCACCCCCGCACTGAGGTTGAAGTAGTCGACCCGCGACAGGCCGGCTTGTTCCATCATCGTTTTCAGTTCTTCCTGGCCCGGATGCATGCGGATCGATTCGGCGAGGTAGCGGTAGCTGTCGGCGTCGCTGGCGACCCTGGCGCCCAGCCACGGCAGGATTTTGAACGAATAAAGATCGTAAAGCGGCGCCAGCGGCTTGCAGACGCGGGAAAACTCCAGCACCAGCAGCCTTCCGCCAGGGCGCAGCACGCGGCGCATTTCAGCGATGGCGCGATCCTTGTGCGTCATGTTGCGCAGGCCGAAGGCGACGGTGACGCAGTCGAACCAGCCGTCGGGAAACGGCAGCTTTTCCGCGTTGCACTGGGCAACGGGCAGGATGAGGCCCTGGTCGTGGATGCGGTCGCGTCCGCGCGACAGCATGGCGTGGTTGATGTCGGTGAGCCACACCTGGCCGCGCTGCCCGACCCGGCGGGCGAAGGCGAGCGAAAGATCGGCGGTGCCTCCGGCCACATCGAGCACACGGTCGCCTTCGCGCACGCCTGAAATCTGGATGGTGAAGGTTTTCCACAGCCGGTGCAGGCCGAACGACATGAGGTCGTTCATCAGGTCGTAGCGCTGCGCAACCGAAGAAAAAACCTCGGCGACCCTGTGCTGCTTCTGCCCTTCGGCGACCGTTTCGAAGCCGAAGTGCGTCGTTTTTCCGCTTTCGCTCATGGCTGTCCCAGTGGCTCAGTGGTGATGGCCGCAGCCGCCGGTTTTCGGCGCAGGCGGGGGAACATCGGCCGGATCCCGGCTGCCGCCTTCTTCCTCAAGGCGCTCCAGGTAGGTCAGCCACATCGTGTCGTGGTCGCAGCCCAGCATGTAGAGGTAATCCCAGGAATACAGCCCGCTGTCGTGCCCGTCGGAGAATGTCAGCTTGACCGCGTAGTTGCCCACGGGGTCGATATCGGTAATTTCCACGTCGCGCTTGCCCAGCTGCAGGTTTTCCTGGCCTGGGCCATGGCCGCGCACTTCGGCCGAAGGCGAATAGACGCGGAGAAATTCACAAGGCAGCTGGAAGCAGCTGTTATCGTCGAAGGTGATTTCCAGCACGCGCGACTGGCGGTGCAGCGTGATCGCGGTGGGAAGCGGGGTATCCTTGTCGAGTCCGGCCATGGGTTCAGCCTCTGTAACGGGGCGTCAATGATACTCGAAGCAGGCGGCGCGCCGGGCTGGCGCTCCCGGCTCCGCCTGTCACAAAACGTTCAGATTGCTGCCATACACTGCGGGAACTGGCTGGAAGAACAAGGTAACGATATGTCTGCGGATATTCTGCTCGTGGAAGATGAACCGGCGATCCAGGCGCTGGTTGCCGCAAGCCTGACGCGCGCCGGTTACCGCGTGCATCACGCGGTGGATGCCGAGTCGGCGCGGGAGGCCGTGCGGGAAGCGCTGCCTGATCTGGTGCTGCTCGACTGGATGCTGCCCGGCATGCCGGGCATCGAGTTTGCCCGCTGGCTGCGCGCCGCGGAGCGGACCCGGGACATTCCGATCATCATGCTGAGCGCGCGCGGCGAGGAACAGGACAGGATCGGCGGGCTTGAGGCCGGCGCGGACGACTACGTCGCCAAACCCTTCAGCCCGCGCGAGCTGGAAGCGCGGATCAGGGCGGTGCTGCGCCGCCGCGCCCCGCAGGCGGGCGCCGATGCGGTGGGCATGGGCGGCCTGCTGCTCGATCCCGCGGCCCACCGGGTGAGCGCGGACGGCCAGCCTCTGGCGCTGGGGCCAACCGAATTCCGCCTGCTGCATTTTTTCATGACGCATCCGGAGCGGGTGTATTCACGCGCGCAGCTGCTCGATCAGGTGTGGGGCGATCACGTTTTCGTCGAAGAGCGCACGGTGGACGTGCACATCCGCCGCCTGCGCGGAGCGCTCGAAGCCTCCGGCCATGATGCGCTGATCCAGACCGTACGCGGCAGCGGCTACCGTTTTTCGGTACGGACGGACCTCCAGCCCGGCGTGCGATAATCGGGCCATCCGCAAGGCAGGAGAAGCAGCATTATCCGTTCCCGGCATTACATCTGGACAGGCGTGTTCTCGGCGCTGTCCGTGGTGATCGCTCTTTCCGCCGTTGTCGCCGTCCTGGGCGGCGCCAAAACCGGCCTGTGGGCCATGGCGGGCGGACTGCTGGCATTCGGCGCGTATCACGTGCGCAACCTCCAGCGCCTGGTCGACTGGGCGCGCGCGCCGGTCGATACGCCGCTGCCGCGCGCCGTGGGCACATGGGACATGATCTTTGCCGATCTGGGCCGACGCTCCCGCGTCGCGCGCGGCATGCGCGAAAATCTCACTTCCGAGCTGGAGCGTTTTCACGAAGCCAGCGAGGCGATGCCTGACGGCGTCATGTACCTGTCCGGCGCGGACGCCATCGAGTGGTTTAACCTCAAGGCGGGGCAGCACTTCGCCCTTGACCGCAGCCGCGATCTGGGCGTGCCGGTGACCAATCTCGTGCGCCACCCCGAATTCGTCGCCTGCCTGCACGCGCCGCAGGACGACGGGCCGCTGGTGCTGCGCCCCAGCCGTCGGCCCGGGCTGACGCTGCAGCTGCAGGTGATCCCGTTTGGCGACGGGCGCAGGATGGTGCTGTCACGCGATGTTTCGCAGCTGGCAAGGCTGGAGACGATGCGCAGCGATTTCGTCGCCAACGTTTCGCATGAGCTGCGCACTCCGCTCACGGTGGTCGGAGGTTTTCTCGAAACCCTGATTGACGGCCTGGACGATTTCAGCCGCGAAGACGTCCTGCACTTTCTGCGCCTGGCCAGTGAGCAGTCTGTACGGATGCAGCGCCTGATCGAGGATCTGCTGACGCTGTCGGCGCTGGAAACCGGCGCCCCGGCGCCCACCGAAGAGCGGGTGGATGTGGGGGAACTCATGCGCGAGGTGCACCGGGAAACCAGACTGCTCTCGGCAGGCCGCCACACCGTTACCCTGGCGCTGGATGGCGACAGCGTGCTGCTGGGCAGCCGCGAGGAGCTGCGCAGCGCTTTCTCCAATCTGGGCAGCAACGCCATCCGCTATACGCAGGGCGGCGGACACGTAACGCTGGCGTGGCGGGCTGATGAAAACGGCGGCGAGTTTTCGGTAACCGACGACGGTATTGGCATCGAGGCCCAGCACATACCACGCCTGACCGAGCGTTTTTACCGGGTAGACCGTGGCCGTTCGCGCGAAACGGGCGGCACCGGGCTCGGGCTGGCGATCGTCAAGCACATCCTGGGTCGCCACCAGGCCGAACTGGGCGTCCATAGCGCGCCCGGCAAGGGCAGCCGCTTCACGGCGCGCTTTCCCCGCTCGCGCGTCATGCCGGGCTCAGCGGCACAAAGCTGACCTGATCGAAGTTTGCGCCTTTCAGAAGCAGGCGGTCGAGACGGACCTGGTTTGCGGACTCATCGCCGTCGCGGATTTCGAGCACGCGGCTGTGCTCGTACCACCCCGCCGGCAGCATGAGCGATGGCGGCGTTTTGAGCGCGGGCGCGGGAGGCAGCAGGAACACGGGCTGGTAAGGCTCCTGCGGGGATGCACGCAGGCTGGCTGTCTGGCGCGCGGAAAGCCGCCGCGGCGCGCCAACGAGAAGATGGACGCCGATTTCCAGCACCTTGTCGGCGCGGTACATCAGCCAGCTGACCATGGCGAGCAGAAAACGGTCGCCATCCTGCGGGCGCAGACCCACGAGCTGACGGTGCTCCAGACGTTCGCCGCCCGGCTGCAGCTGCTGCAGGCGAAATCCGCCAACCGACTGGTCCAGCACTCCCCAGCGCGAACAGCCAAAGCCAAGTCTTTCCGCCTCCCGCAGCCGCTGCGTCCGGGTGAAGTCCGGATCGTTCACTTCGGGAACCCGTTCGCCCAGCGTGAGCAGCGCAATATCCCTGTCCAGCCCCGGCCCCAGCGTATAGGCGCGCGGCTGTTCGAATACCCTGCCATGTACATGAAAACCGATCGCAAGCCAGTCGCCGCACAACTCAACGGCCCCCTTGCTGCCGCGGCGCGGAAAGCGCCGCCCGGCGGAACCCAGTCCCCACGGACGATACAGGGAAAGCAGCAGATGGGCGCAGACATCCACCGGACAGTCCTTGCCCAGCCCAAGGGAGGCCGGTTTCATCCCCTGTTTGAATTGCGTCAGTACGGCCTGTATCTGCCCGGCCAGCCTGACTCCGTTGAAACGGCGCAGTCCGGTAGTCCGCCCCTGCAGCCCAAAAGGGCGCAGCCCGTGGTCCGTAGCCAGATCAAGCGTGTACGTCGTGGGTTTACGTTCTTCCGCTTCGGTTTCCAGGCTGCAATAAGGGGCAAAGCGCTGCGCCCAGCGGCAGATCCATGTGAACTCAGGCCCGGTGCGGGCATAGGGGTTCGACAGATCGGCCAGAAGCACGGCGACGTGGGCTTCCACAGGGCTTTGCGCTTTCCATATCTCATTGAGCGGATCGGCGACCCGGATCTGCGCCACCCCGATTTTTTCCGCATCGGCATAGCATTCATGAACATGCGCCCAGTACCCCGGCGGTACGGCCCGATGGGCCCGGAAAAACTCCAGCAGCGCCTGCCCGGCGTAGTAGACGCATCGCTGGGAGAGCAGCGCGCGCTGGTCTTCCAGGGTGCCGCGTTCGGCATCGGTGTGAATAATTTTTGCGTAGGAGCGGGAAAAATCCTGCCATAGCGTGACAACGCGGCTGAGCGCCGTACTATCCGCGCCATCCGGCGGCAGGGGGTGGGCCGTATAGCTTTGCGCCAGACGGGCCTGGACAAGGGCGGCGGGATGACGGGCGGCTTCCAGCACTTCAAGATACTGGTTTGGCGCCGGGGGGGCTGCAAGCAGCCCGGCGACTATTCCGGACAGGGCGGCATGAGTCCTGTCCGTGTCGTCGGGCTGGAGCTGTCGCAGCAGGTTCAGGCATTCGGCTGGATTGGAATAGTCCATGGTTTTTCCAGAAAAGAGCTGTAGGGCCGCCCCGGCTATGCGCTGGCGGCCAGGGCCGCATCAATCGCGGCAGCCAGGGCCTGGTCGCCGGGAGCGGTGCGAACGGTTCCGGGCCGCTGCTCCCTGCCCCAGACAGGTTCCGGAAAATGACGGTCTCCGGTAAAACGCGGAATGACATGCCAGTGCAGATGCGGCGTCATGTTGCCAAAACTGGCGAGATTGATCTTGTCCGGCCTGCACAGCTGCCGCAGCGCCTGCTCGGTGGCGAACACTACATTCATCAGATGCAGCCGTTCCGCGGGGAGGATATCCGTCATTTCCGCAGCATGTTGACGCCATATTACGCGACAGAATCCGGGATAGGCGGGATCGTCGACGCGAATGACGCGGCAATGCGCGTCCCGCCACAGGACGGCGCCGGTTTCCGCCTGACACAGCGGACAGTCCATGTTCACGCGCTTTCTCCGTGTAAACGCACTTCTACGCCTGTCACTTTATTCCGTGTCCATGAAGCTATAAAGGAATATTTACGCACTTCCGTATTCGTTGCCTGGGGCGGCAGGATGCGTTGTTCCCTGCGCGACGGGCGCGCCGTGCCGGAAAGCAAGCAGAGCGCCGGGGGCAAGCGGATGCCAGGTTTCATTGTCGGTCAGCGGCGTGGTAGCGATGATGGCGACACGGTCGTCCGGCGTGGTGACGCTGCTGAAATCGACTGCCAGATCCTCGTCGGCCAGATGGGCGACCGGGAATGGCGCCTGACGGATGACGTAGCACAGCCGTGACGAACAGTGTGCGTACAGATATTCCCCGTTGCTGAGCAGGAAGTTGAACTCACCGTGGCCGCCAATTTCATGCGCCAGCCCGCACAGCAGCGGATGAATGTCCTCCACCGGCGGTTCGGCGGAAAACCGGTGCGCCAGCGTGTCGAGGATATGGCAGAACGCCCGCTCCGAATCGGTGCCGCCTACCGGCAGGAAGCGGCCTGATAGCGTCGGCGCATAGCCGGTGAGATTGCCGTTGTGCGCGAAAATCCAGTGCCGCCCCCACAGCTCTCGCTGGAAGGGATGGGTGTTTTCGAGCCGGATTTCTCCCTGGGTCGCCTTGCGGATGTGGGCGATGACGTTGAGCGAACGGATGGGGTAGCGGCGCACCAGTTCCGCCACGGGAGAGTTCGCGCTTGCGGCGGGCTCCAGGAACAGGCGCGCGCCGCGTCCTTCGAAAAAGGCGATGCCCCAGCCATCACGATGATGGTCGGTCAGGCCGCCGCGCGCGCGGAACCCGGCAAAGGAAAAGCAGATATCGGTGGGAACGTTGCAGTTCATGCCAAGCAGCTGGCACATCGGGGTTCTCCGGTACGGTACAGGCCGGACTTTTCCGGCGCGGGGGCCGGATCAGCGGGCGGGCATTTTCTGCAGATTCTTCAGCAGTTGCTGGACATTCACGTTACCCATGCTTTTCATGACCATGTCGCCCGGTTTCTGCCCCTGCGCGCAGTCGCCAATCCGGCGGGATTCCTGGCTGAGCGTCATGTTCGCCACGCCCTGCAGCGGCGGATCGTAGGTGGTGCGGATGTCGGCGGTATAACGGCTGGAAAAATCGCCGGTGAACTCACCGTGCACGGTCACCATGCTGCCTTCGGCTTTGCATACGGCGTCGAAAATGACGCGGTCGCCATCGTTGCGGAAGGTTTTCTGCGGGCAGTCCTTGCTGTTTCTCGCTGCCTGCTCGGTAAAGTCGCCGCCATCCGGGCCCATGCAGATTTCCGTTATCTGGGTAATGCCGCCAAGAGACGGCAGGGTGTTTTTCATTTCCCACAGGCCGGGCGCCAGACGGGGTTGCCCCTCGGGGTTGTTCGCAGCGGCATGCGCGGTGACGCAGAGAAGCAGGCTGGCGGCGGCGAGGGCGGAACGGAAAAACATGGCGCGGGTCCTTTCAGAAAAACATGAGGCGTGAACACAGGAAATCATACGGATAATCAGCCGCCAAGTTTGTTGCGCAATATTTCGTTGACCTGCGCGGGACTGGCTTTGCCCCTGCTGGCCTTCATGACCTGGCCGACCAGCGCGTTAAAGGCTTTTTCCTTGCCGGCCTTGAATTCCTCCACCGACTTGGGATTTGCCGCGAGCGTTTCGTCGATCAGCGCTTCGATGGCGCCGCTGTCGGTGACCTGTTTCAGCCCTTCGCGCTCGATGATTGCATCGGCCGAATCGCCTTCGCCGTTCCACAGGGCGTCGAATACTTTTCTGGCGATGGCGTTGGAAAGGGTGCTGTCGGCGATGCGCGCGACCAGCCCGGCCAGCTGCGCCGGAGTAACCGGGGATGCGCCGATGTCCAGCCCGGCCTTGTTGAGCCGCGCGGCCAGTTCCCCCATTACCCAGTTGGCGCAGGGTTTTGCCTGCGCCGCCCCGGCGGCGTCGACCGCCGCCTGGTAATAAGCGGCGATTTCCTTGCTCGCGGTGAGCGTGGCGGCGTCGTAGGCGGAAAGGCCGTACTGGCCGGTGAAGCGCGCCTGCATCGCCCCCGGCAGTTCCGGCATGGCGGCTTTGGCGCGTTCGATCCATTCAGGCGAGATCACCAGCGGCAGCAGGTCGGGATCGGGGAAGTAGCGGTAATCGTGCGCGTCTTCCTTCGAGCGCATCATGCGCGTCTCGCCGCTGTCGGGGTCGAACAGCACCGTGGCCTGCTGGATCGCGCCGCCGTCTTCAAGCCGTTCGATCTGCCATTGCACCTCGTAGTCGATGGCCTGCTGCAGGAAGCGGAAGGAGTTCAGGTTCTTGATCTCGCGCCGGGTGCCGAACTGCGTCGCGCCGCGCCTGCGCACCGAAACGTTGGCGTCGCAGCGGAACGAGCCTTCCTGCATGTTGCCGTCGCAGATATCGATCCAGCGCACCAGCGCGTGCATGGCCCTGGCGTAGGCGACCGCTTCGGCGGCGGAGCGCATGTCCGGCTCGGAGACGATTTCCAGCAGCGGCGTGCCAGCGCGGTTGAGGTCGATGCCGCTCATGCCGTGGAAATCCTCGTGCAGGCTTTTGCCTGCGTCTTCTTCGAGGTGGGCGCGGGTCAGGCGCACGGTTTTTTCGTAAGCCGCATCGCCTTCGCCAACATGGATGGTGATTTCGCCGCCGGAAACCACCGGCAGTTCGAACTGGCTGATCTGGTAACCCTTCGGCAGGTCGGGGTAGAAGTAGTTTTTGCGCGCGAACACGCTTTTCGGCGCGATATGGGCGCCAAGCGCGAGGCCGAAGCGGATCGCCCGTTCCACCGCGCCGCGGTTGAGCACCGGCAGCACGCCGGGCAGGGCGATATCGACCGCGCTGGCCTGCGTGTTGGGCTCCGCGCCGAAGGCGGTCGAGGCGGCGGAGAAAATCTTGGAGGCGGTGTTGAGCTGGGCGTGGATTTCCAGCCCGATGACGGTTTCCCAATCGGTTCGGCTCATGATCGTTTCCGTTGTTGTCCGGCGGTCAGTGGCACGCGTTCTCCGCGCGTTCCAGCAGGATCGGCCAGACGTGGTCAAAAGTATCGTGGGTGCAGCGGCGCGCGCACCCGGAAAAGGCAATGGTGACCTGTTCGCCCTGCTCCCACATGCTTACCGTGCAGCCACCGTGGCGGTCGCGCAGTTCGACGTGCGGCAGCCTGCGCACCTGGGTGAAATCGGCCAGATCGAAGCGGCAGCCGCCGTGGCGCGGGACGTCTACCCTTGCGGAAAAAGCATGGACCTCGGCATCGCTGATGTCGAGCACGGCGCTGGCGCTGTAGCCGGTTTCATCGGTAAAGCGGCAGTCGGAGCGGACGTTGAGCGGGCGCACCGGCATCGGTTTCAGGCGGCCGCGCGCGCCGGGGCGGGCAGAGGCGGAATCCGGCGCGGTTTCCACCGATGGCCCGTTTTCCGCCGGAGCGCGCGGCGCTGGCGTGGAACAGGCGCAGACGGCGACGGCGGCGGCAAGCGCCATCATGCGACCTGCCGCGCGCAGGCGGCGGGAGAGGCAGCGCATGCTCAGAGCGCGCCCGGCGCTTTGCGGCAGTGCCAGTCGGTGGCCTGCTGGTAGCGGTGGGCCGTTTCCAGCAGATGCGCTTCGGAAAAGTGGTTGCCGATCAGCTGCAGCCCGGCCGGCAGCCCGCTGTCGCCAAAGCCGCAGGGGTGCGAGAGTCCGGGCAGCCCGGCGAGGTTGACGGCGATGGTGTAGATGTCGGACAGGTACATCTGCACCGGATCGTCGGCTTTTTCGCCGATCGCCCAGGCGGTGGTCGGCGTCGTCGGGCTGGCAATGATGTCGCAATGGGCGAAGGCGGCGGCGAAATCCTGCGCGATCAGCCGACGCAGTTTCTGTGCCTGCAGGTAGTAAGCGTCGTAATAGCCATGCGAGAGCACGTAGGCGCCGATCAGGATGCGGCGCTTGACCTCGTCGCCAAAGCCCTCGGCGCGGCTCTTGCAGTACATGTCGTTGAGATCACCGTATTCGCTGGCGCGGTGGCCGTAGCGCACACCGTCGAAGCGGCTGAGGTTGCTCGATGCTTCGGCGGGCGCGATAACGTAATAGGCCGGAATCGCCAGCCTGGCACGGGGCAGATCCACCTCGACGGTGACCGCCCCGAGCGCGCGGTACTGGCCGAGCGCGGTTTCCACCGTGGCGCGCACGTCGTCCGCCATGCCGGGGCCGAAGAACTCGCGCGGCAGGCCGATGCGCAGGCCTTCGAGCGGTTTCGGGGCGCCGGGCGCGGCCAGCAGGCGCGAGTAATCCTCCGCGGGACGCTCCAGACTGGTGGAATCGCGTTCATCGAACCCGGCCATGGCGGACAGCAGCAGTGCGCAGTCTTCCGCCGACGCGCCGAAAGCGCCGCCCTGGTCGAGTGAGGAAGCGTAGGCGATCATGCCGTAGCGGCTGACCACGCCATAAGTCGGTTTGATGCCGGTGATGCCGGTGAAGGCGGCGGGCTGGCGGATCGAGCCGCCGGTATCGGTGCCGGTCGCTACCGGCGCAAGACGCGCGGCCACCGCCGCGGCCGAGCCGCCGGATGAACCGCCGGGGATGCGCGCGGTGTCCCACGGATTGCGCGCCGGGCCGAACCAGGAGCTTTCGTTCGACGAGCCCATGGCGAACTCGTCCATGTTCGTTTTGCCCAGGCTGACCATGCCGGCGGCCTTGAGCAGGGTGACGACGTGGGCGTCATAAGGGCTGACGAAGTTCGCAAGCATCTTCGAGCCGCAGGTGGTGAGCAGCCCGGCGGTGGCGAAAACGTCCTTGTGTGCGAGCGGAATGCCGGTGAGCGGCCCCGCCTCACCGCGGACGATACGCTCGTCCGCGGCGCGGGCGGCGGCGAGCGCGCCGTCGCGGTCGACGGTGATGAAAGCGTTGAGCGCCGGGTTGCGGACTTCGATGCGGTCGAGAAACAGCGTGGCGAGCTCGACGCTGGAAATACGCCGCGCGTCGAGCGCGGCGCGCAGTTCTTTGAGACTGGCGTTGATCATGGGCGGCGGGCGCGCGGACGCGGCGTTATTCGATAACTTTGGGAACGAGGTAAAGCCCGGCTTCGGCCTGTGGCGCGATGCGCTGGAACAGCGCGGGCTGCCCGGCATCGGCGACAGTGTCCGCGCGCAGGCGGGCGGTATTTTCCTGCGGATGGCTCATCGGCTCCACGCCGGTGGTATCCGCCTCCTGCATCTGCCCGATAAGCTCAAAAATGCGGTCGAGCCTGATGCGCGCGGCCTCGGTTTCTGCGGCGGAAAGCTCAATGCGGGCAAGGCGGGCGATATGTTCGACCTGTTCGGTGGAAAGCGGCATTTCGAAACAAAACCTGCTTAATCGACAAAGGGTTGTAGGTTATCATATTTGTTTTTCTACAATCCGGCGCAGCACGTGCCCGCTGGCGCGTTTTCAACCGGTTTCGGATATCCCCTCATGTTTGGTTTTCTGCGCTCCTATTTTTCCAATGACCTGGCGATCGACCTGGGTACGGCCAATACCCTGATCTATATGCGCGGCAAGGGGATTGTGCTCGATGAACCCTCGGTGGTCGCCATCCGCACCGAAGGCGGCCCCAACGCCAAGCGCGCCATCCAGGCCGTGGGGCATACCGCCAAACAGATGCTGGGCAAGACACCCGGCAACATCACCGCGATCCGCCCGATGAAAGACGGCGTGATCGCCGATTTCGTCGTCACCGAGCAGATGATCAAGCAGTTCATCAAGCGGGTGCACGATTCACGTCTGCTGTCGCCCAGTCCGCGCATCATCATCTGCGTGCCCTGCGGCTCTACCCAGGTTGAGCGCCGTGCGATTCGCGACGCGGGGCTGGCCGCCGGCGCGTCGCAGGTATTCCTGATCGAAGAGCCGATGGCGGCGGCGATCGGCGCCGGGCTGCCGGTATCGGAAGCGACCGGCTCGATGGTGGTCGACATCGGCGGCGGCACCACCGAAGTCGGCGTCATTTCGCTTGGCGGCATGGTTTATGCGGGCAGTGTGCGCGTAGGCGGTGACAAGTTCGACGACTCCATCGTTAACTACATCCGCCGCAACTACGGCATGCTGATCGGCGACACCACGGCGGAAAACATCAAGAAGCAGATCGGCTCCGCATTCCCGGGGTCCGAGGTGCGCGAAATGGAGGTGAAGGGGCGCAACCTGGCCGAAGGCATCCCGCGCAGTTTCACCATTTCGTCCAATGAAATTCTCGAAGCCCTGGCCGAACCGCTGAACCAGATCGTTTCCGCGGTAAAAATCGCGCTGGAGCAGACGCCGCCCGAACTGGGCGCGGACATCGCCGACCGCGGCATGGTGCTGACGGGCGGCGGCGCGCTGCTGAGCGACCTGGACCGCCTGCTGATGGAGGAAACCGGCCTGCCCGTGATCGTGGCGGAAGAGCCGCTGACCTGCGTCGCGCGCGGCTGCGGCATGGCGCTGGACAAAATGGACAAGCTCGCCTCCATCTTCACCTCGGACTGATCGCGGGTAGCGCGGGCATGCGTGCCGCCCTGTTTCATTCATGAGAGCTTCTGGCGCGCCAGGATCGTTTGCCGGGCATCGGGTTCCCCCCATTTTCAGGCGCGGGCCCGCGCCGCTGGCGCGGCTGATGCTGTATGCGTCGGCCTGCCTCGTGCTGCTGATCGCCGACCTGCGCTTCAATTACCTTGAGGTCCTGCGCCAGGCGCTGTCCGTCGTCACCTATCCGCTGCAGATGGCGGCGGCGAAGCCAGCCGATTTCGTGCGCAACGCCTCCCGTTATTTCGCCACGCTGCTTGAAGTCCAGATCGACAACGCCGACCTGCGCCGCCAGCAGCTCGGCGCGGGAGAGCGCCTGCTGCGTTTCGACCTGCTGGAGCAGGAAAACGCGCAGCTGCGCGGCCTGCTCGGCATGTCCAGGCGGCTGGCGGCGCGCAGCCTGGCGGCCGAGGTGCTGTATAACGCGCCCGATCCGTTTTCGCGCAAGGTCATCCTTGATCGCGGTTCGCACCAGGGCGTCGAGGCGGGGCTGGCGGTTGTCGATGCCGGTGGCGTGATCGGGCAGGTGACGCGGGTGTATCCCGTGCAGTCGGAAGTCACGCTGCTTACCGACCGCAACCAGGCCATTCCGGTCCAGGTAGCGCGCAACGGCCTGCGCGGCGTGCTGTTCGGCGCGGGGCGCGGGCAGCTTGAGCTGCGTTTCGTCATTGCTGGAGCCGATATCCAGCCGGGCGACCGCCTTGTGACTTCGGGGCTGGATGGCGTTTTCCTGCCCGGCCTGCCCGTGGCGGAAGTCGGCTCGGTCGAGCGCGAAGGCGAGGCCTTCGCGCGGATCATCTGCAAACCTCTGGCCGGGGTTGAGCGCAGCGTCCAGGTGCTCGTCATCGGACGGGCCGAAACGCCCGCTGCGGCGGAAAAAAACGGGGCGCCCTGAAACATGCAGCCCACCAACCGCTCCAGCCGCATCCTGCTGCCCGTCAGGCGGTGGTTTGTTTATGCCAGCCTGATTGTCGCGCTTGGCCTGACCTATGTGCCGACCGGGCGTCTGCCCGGCGTGCCGGACTGGCTCGCCCTGGTGCTTGCCTTCTGGTGCATCCGCGAGCCGCTGCGCATCGGAATGGGCGTGGGGTTCATATTCGGGCTGTTGCTCGATATCGGGCAGGGGGCGGCGATGGGGCAGCATGCGCTGGCTTATGTCGTGCTCGCCTGGCTTGCCGGCGGGATGGCGCGGCGGGTGCTGTGGTTTCCGCCGTGGCAGCAGGCGCTGCATGTGCTGCCAATGCTGCTGGCCACCCAGTGTCTGATGGTCGTGGTACGGCTGCTGGCCGGGGCGGAATTCCCGGGCTGGTGGTATTTCCTTTCCAGCCTGACCGGTGCGCTGCTGTGGGCGCCGCTGAGCTTTCTGCTGCTGCTGCCGCAGTACCAGCCGGTCGACCGCGATGACAACCGGCCGATCTGAACCGCCACGCCATGACGGAATTCCATTCCCCCGACCAGGAGATGCGGCTCTTCCGCCGCCGGGTGATTGTGGCGGCGCTGTTTGTGCTCGCCTGCTTCGCCCTGCTTGCGGCGCGTTTTTATTATCTGCAGGTAGTGCGCCACGGCTATTTCATGACCCGCGCCGAGGACAACCGCATCGCCCTGCTGCCGGTGGTGCCGAACCGGGGCACGATTTCCGACCGTAACGGCGTGGTGCTGGCGCGCAACTATGCGGCCTATACGCTGGAAATCACGCCATCGCGGGTGGAGGGGCTGGAGGAAACCATCGACCAGCTGGCGGAAATCATCCCCATCGAACCGCGCGACCGGCGGCGCTTCCGCAAGATTCTGGAAGAAAGCCGCAACTTCGAGAGCGTGCCAATCCGCACCCGGCTGAGCGACGAGGAAGTCGCCCGCTTCATCGCCCGGCGCTACCGTTTTCCTGGCGTGGAGGTGCGCGCGAGGCTGTTCCGCGATTATCCGCAGGGAGAAACCGCTTCACATGTCATCGGCTACATCGGCCGCCTCAACGACCGTGACATGGAGCGGATCGAGGAGCGCGGCGAAACCGCCAATTACCGGGGCTCCGAATACATCGGCAAAAGCGGGCTGGAGCAGTCTTACGAAGCCGGGCTGCACGGCGTCACGGGCGCGGAAGAGGTCGAGGTCAACGCCGCCGGACGCGCGATACGGCGCCTGTCGCGCACCGCCGCGCAGCCTGGCGACAACCTCGAACTGACGCTCGACATCGAACTGCAGAAAGTCGCCGAGGCCGCGTTCGGCAAGCGCCGGGGGGCGCTGGTGGCCATCGATCCGGCCACGGGCGGCGTACTGGCGCTGGTATCCGCGCCCATGTTCGATCCCAACCTGTTTGTCGACGGCATTTCCACGCAGGACTGGAAGGCGCTCAACGACTCGCCCGATCATCCGCTGCTCAACCGCGCCATCTACAGCGCCTACCCGCCCGGTTCCACGTTCAAGCCCTTCATGGCCCTGGCCGGGCTGACGACGGGTAAGCGCACGCCCGGGCAGGCGATTGCCGATCCGGGGTTTTTCGTTTCCGGCGGGCACCGTTTCATGGATGACAAGGTGGGCGGCCACGGCATGGTCGATCTGCACAAATCCATCGTTGTCTCATGCAACACCTACTACTACATGCTCGCCAGCGATCTGGGCATCGATGCCATCGCCCGTTTCATGGCGCCGCTCGGGTTTGGTTCGCTTACCGGCATCGACGTGCCGGGCGAGGCCGAGGGCGTACTGCCCTCGCCGGAGTGGAAGAAAAAACGCTTCCGTCGCCCGGAACAACAGCGCTGGTACGGAGGCGAGACGATCTCTGTCGGCATCGGCCAGGGCTACAACGCCTACACGCCCCTGCAGATGGCCAACGCGCTGGCGGCGGTGGTCAATGATGGTGTGATGTTCCGCCCGCACCTCGTGCGCCATGTGGTGGAGGCCCGCACTGGCGCAAAACAGGCGGTGGAGCCCGAGCCGGTGCGCGAGATTGCGCTGCAGGCCGAACACCTGGCCACGGTGCGGCAGGCGATGGTCGACGTCGTCAAGACGGGCACCGGCGCGCGCGCTTTTGCCGGGGCACCCTACGAGGCGGGCGGCAAGACGGGCACAGCGCAGGTTTTTTCGCTCAAGGGGTCGAAATACGTGGAAGGCCGGGTGAACGAACGCCTGCGCGACCATTCGTGGTTCATCGCCTATGCGCCCGCCGGACAGCCGAAAATCGCCCTGGCCGTGCTGGTGGAAAACGGCGGATTCGGCTCCCGGTCCGCCGCGCCGATCGCGCGCCAGGTGATCGACTACTACCTGCTCGGCAAGCGCCAGGACCAGCCCGCCGCCGAGGATGCGAATGCGCAGGAGAGCGCCGAATGACTGAAAACCGCCTCCGGCCACTTGCCTGGGCGCGCGCCTTTCTGCGGCCGCTTGATCCGGCGCTGCTGCTGATCCTCGCCGCGCTTCTCGGCTACGCCTGGGTGCTGCTTCTGAGCGCCTCGCCCGAGCGGATCGAGGCCTTCGGCATCAACGTCGCGGTGGCGCTGGCGGCGATGTGGGTGGTGGCGTGGCTGCCCGGCCAGCGGCTGCTTTCGCTGGCGCTGCCGCTTTATGTGTGCGGCGTTGTGCTGCTGGTGGCGGTGGAGCTGTTCGGCGAAGTCTCCAAGGGCGCGCAGCGCTGGCTGCATGTGGGCGTGACTCGCATCCAGCCGTCCGAGCTGATGAAAATCGCCATGCCGCTGATGCTGGCCTGGTATTTCCAGCGCTGTGAGGGACGCATCCACCTGCGTGATTTCATCGTCGCGGGCCTGCTGCTGGCGCTGCCGGTGGGGCTTATTCTGGTCCAGCCTGACCTGGGCACCAGCCTGCTGGTGACGATGGCCGGTTTCTACGTGATTTTTTTCGCCGGGCTGTCGTGGAAGCTCATCGCGCCCGTGGCGCTGGCCGCCATTATCGGCATCGGCAGCATCGCCGCTTTTGGCGATACCCTGTGCCAGCCCGACGTGGACTGGTTCGGTATGCGCGAGTACCAGAAGCACCGTGTGTGCACGCTGCTTGATCCCACGCAGGACCCGCTCGGCAAGGGCTTTCACATCATCCAGTCCACCATCGCCATCGGCTCCGGCGGCCTTGCTGGCAAGGGGTGGATGAACGGCACGCAGACCCATCTTTCCTTTCTGCCCGAGCGCCATACGGATTTCATTTTCGCTGTGCTCGCGGAAGAATTCGGCCTGGCGGGCGTGCTGGTGCTGCTCGTTCTTTACTGTGCGCTGCTCGCGCGCGGTTTCCAGATCGCCGCCCAGGCGCCAGTGCTGGCCACCCGGCTGCTCGCCGGTGCGATCACAATGATTTTTTTCACCTATGCCTTTGTTAACATGGGCATGGTCAGCGGTATCCTCCCGGTGGTTGGCGTGCCGCTGCCGTTCATCAGCTACGGCGGCACCGCGCTGGTGACCCTGTGTTCGGGGATCGGGATCCTGATGAGCATCCGGCGTGGGCGTCAGCCGACGTAACGGGCTGAGGATAACGGGGAAAATATGGCGGATCCGATTATTACGCATGGGCTTTTCTGCGGCTCGCAGGGATACGGCGCGGGCCGTTTTTACCCCGATCTGACCGCCGCGCTGGCTGTTTCGGCCTGCATGCTGCTCGCCGCCTGCGGGTCGACGCCATCAAGCGCGCCAGGCGATACCACGCCATCCGCCTCTCGCGGTGAGCCCGCGGCCAAAGCCCCCGCAACACGGCGCGGCGGCGCTTATTACAAGGACGACGGGCCGGGCGACAATCCACCGCCGGATCTCGACCGGCTGCCCGACGCGCAGCCGCGCGCTGAACCCCTGCACCGTTTCGCCAACCGGCCTTACAACGTGTTCGGGCAAGACTACGTGCCCGCCACGGCGCTGGCCCCCTTCCGCGAGCGCGGGCTGGCGAGCTGGTATGGACGCCGCTTTCACGGCCAGCCAACATCAAGCGGCGAGCCCTACGACATGTACGCCATGACTGCGGCGCACCCGACGCTGCCCATTCCGAGTTATGCGCGGGTGACGAATGCCGCCACGGGCCGTTCTGTGGTAGTCCGGATTAACGACCGCGGCCCCTTCCACAAAGGCCGGGTCATGGACCTTTCCTATGCCGCCGCGTACAAGCTCGGCTATGTGAATACAGGCAGTACGGAAGTTGAAGTCGAGCAGATCCTGCCGGGCGAGCTGCCGATGATTGCCGGGGCCGATCCGGTTCCGCCGCTGCCCGGGCGCAGCGGACCGTCGCCGCTCCAGACCGCACCCCCACCGCAGGCGGAAGCGCCGGCGGCCGGAGCGGCGGGCGATGGCGCGGGCGGCGGTATTTTCCTGCAGCTGGGCGCGTTTTCATCGCGCGATAACGCCGAGGGGTTTCGCGCCACGGTGCAGGACAGCATGACTGCATTCGCCGAACGGCTGGAACTGCTGGCCGATGGCGGGCGCTTTCGCCTCCACGCCGGACCTTACGCCTCGGTCGACGAGGCGCGCAGCGCCGCCGGGCGCATCAGCGAGGCGCTCAGGCTGAATCCGTTCGTCGTCGTGCGCTGAGCGGGCGCCAGGGGGGAACAGCGTTCCGCCCGCGGAAGGAAAGCCCGTCCCGGGTTGAAACAAACCCTGTCCGCCCGGGGCCGCATTCCGGCTCCGCCTTATAATCCGCGTTTTACCAGATTCATCCGCCATCCGCCGGTCCGCCCGTTTTTTCACCACAGGTTTTCCCATGCGCCTTGTTCTTGCCCTGTTTTTTTCGCTGCTCTCCCTCACCGTTTCCGCCCAGACCACCCCGGCGCCAGTGCTCGCCGCCAAAGCGTGGATGCTGCTCGATCACAGCACCGGCCAGGTGCTGGCGGGCAACAACGAGAACGAGCGCATCGAACCGGCCTCGCTGACCAAACTGATGACGGCTTACCTGGCGTTCGCCGCGATCAGGGCCGGAACCATCGCCCCCGACCAGCCCGTGCCGGTATCAGAAAAAGCGTGGAAACAGGAAGGGTCGCGCATGTTCATCGACCCGAAAAAACCGGCGCAGGTGCAGGAGCTGCTGCGCGGCGTCATCGTGCAGTCGGGCAACGACGCCTGCGTTGCCCTGGCCGAACTCATCGCGGGCAGCGAGGAGGCCTTTGCCGTGCTGATGAACCGCGAAGCGCAGCGCCTGGGCCTGAACAGCACGCATTTCACCAATTCCAGCGGCCTGCCCGACCCGCAGCACTACACCACGGCGCACGATCTGGCCACGCTCGCATCAGCCATCGTGCGCGATTTTCCCGAGTTTTACCCACTGTATTCGATGAAGGAATACACCTACAACAAGATTACCCAGCCCAACCGTAACCGCCTGCTGTGGATGGATGGCACTGTCGACGGCATGAAAACCGGGCATACCAGCACTGCCGGTTACTGCCTCATCTCCTCCGCCCTGCGCGGACCGCGGCGGCTGGTTTCGGTCGTGCTCGGCGCCGATTCCGACACCGTGCGTGCGCAGGAATCGCTCAAGCTGCTCAACTTCGGCTTCCAGTTCTTCGATACCGCCAGGCTCTATTCCGCCGATCAGGCCGTATCGCGCTTCCGCGTGTGGAAAGGCCAGGCGAACGAAGTGCCGGTGGGCTTTACCACCGATTTCGTCGTGTCGCTGCCCAAGGGGCAGGCGGACAAGGTTCAGGCCACGCTGGAAAGCCGCCAGCCAGTGCTGGCGCCGCTGCAAAAGGGGCAGGAAGTGGGCACGATGAAGCTCAGCCTCGACGGCAAGCCGCTTGGAGAATACCCTGTCGTCGCCCTGGAGGACGTGCCGGTGGCCGGCTTCTTCGGCCGCCTGTGGGATGCCCTGGTGCTGTGGATCAAGAGCCTGTAATGCCGCGTGTCCGCGGCTGGAGTCGCCTGTGAGCCAATGCTATCTCGATGGCCGCTATCTGCCGCTCGACGAAGCGCGGGTGTCGCCGATGGATCGCGGCTTCCTTTTCGGCGACGGCGCCTACGAAGTCATCCCGGTCTATTCCCGGCGTCCCTTCCGCCTCGACGAGCATCTCGTGCGCCTGGCCCGCACGCTGGCGGCCTTGCGCATTGCCGACCCCCATACGGCCGCCGAATGGGCCGAAAAAGTGTGCGAAGTTGTCGCCCGCAACCCGTGGGACGATCAATCGGTGTATCTGCAGGTGACGCGCGGCGCCGATACGCGGCGCAACCACGCCTTTCCCGCCGGCGTGCCGCCGACGGTGTTCCTGATGAGCGAAGAACTCGCCACCCCCTCCGCGGCGCAGCGAGAAGCCGGCGTGGCGGCGGTGGGGGCCGCCGATTTCCGCTGGCTGCGCTGCGATCTCAAAACCGTTTCGCTGCTCGCCAACTGCCTGTTGCGCCAGCATGCGGTGGATCGCGGCTGCGCCGAAACCGTGCTTTTTCGCGACGGTTTTCTGACCGAAGGCGTGGCCTCCAGTATTTTCGTGGTCAAGGATGGCATGTTGCTTGTGCCGCCCAAAAGCCACCTGATGTTGCCCGGCATCACCTACGACGTGGTGTTGGAACTGGCTTCCCGCCACGGCCTGCCGCATGGCGTGCGGGAAATCCTCGAAGACGAGGCGCGTGGCGCCGACGAACTGTGGCTGGCGTCCTCCACCAGGGAAGTGCTGGCGATCACGACGCTCGACGGCCGTCCGGTGGGCGATGGCAAGCCCGGCCCGGTGTGGCGGCGCATGCACGAGTGGTATCAGGAATTCAAGAATACGGTGATGCGTGGTGAGTGAAACGAATGGCCGTTCCGGCCCCAGCCTGCTCGAATTTCCCTGCGATTTTCCGATCAAGATCATGGGCGCGCGGATCGACGGCTTCGCCCAGACCGTGATAGAGGTCGTGCTGCGCCATGCGCCCGGCTTCGATGCGGAAACGGCGGAAATGCGACCTTCGAGCAAGGGCAACTACCTTGCCGTTACCTGCACCTTCCGTGCCGTGTCGCAGGCGCAGGTCGATGCGCTGTACCTCGAACTCACCGCGCATCCGATGGTGAAGGTGGTGTTGTGATCGTTCGGCGGCTGGGCTGCGTCGACTACCCGCCAACATGGGAAGCGATGCGGCGCTTTACCGCCGAACGCAATGCCGCCAGCGCCGACGAAATCTGGCTGCTCGAACATCCGCCGGTCTACACGCTGGGCCAGGCCGGGCGGCCTGAACACCTGCTGCGCGACACCGGCATCCCGCTGGTCAGGATCGACCGCGGCGGACAGATCACCTACCACGGTCCCGGCCAGCTCGTCGTCTATCTGCTGCTCGATCTCGCGCGCCGCCGCCTCAAGGTGCGCGAACTGGTGGGGACGATGGAACAGGCGATCATCGACTGCCTCGCCGACTACGGCCTTGCCGCCGCGCGGCAGGCCGGCGCACCCGGTGTCTATGTGGAAGGCGCCAAAATCGCCGCGCTTGGGCTGCGGATCAGGAACGGTTGCAGCTATCATGGCCTGGCGCTCAACGTCGACGTTGAACTGGCGCCGTTTTCGTCGATCAACCCCTGCGGTTACGAAGGCTTGCGGACGACGCGGCTCAAGGATTTCGGTATCGAAGACAGCGTGCAGGCGGTGGGCGAGCGCCTGCTCGGCCACCTGCAACGGCTGTTGCCGCCCGAGTTCGCCACGGCGGCGTAAGAGCACGACACAGCAGCCCAACCCGACAGAACAACCCGGCGCAACGAAGCACAAGAGAGAACCCGCGATGGACACCCCCACGGACAGGCCCGCACAAAAACAACGTGGCGCCGAGAAAACCGCCCGCATACCGATCAAGATCGTACCCGCCGAGCGGCTGAAGAAGCCGGAATGGATCCGCATCAAGCTCGGCGCCGGCGCCGAGGCCGAGCGCTTCAACGGCATCAAGGAAACCCTGCGCGAACACAAGCTGCACACGGTGTGCGAAGAAGCCTCCTGCCCCAACATCCACGAATGCTTCGGCA
>JAVBTY010000110.1:0-5638 GCA_031555955.1 Rhodocyclaceae bacterium
GACCGACGCGGAAACCATGGAAGTGGTGGAAATGGTGCTGGGCGGGCAGGTGAACAAGGAGATCGTGAACCTGATCAACCAGCACGGCGGCAAGGCGGTGGGCCTGACCGGCAAGGATGCCGGTTTCATCCGCGCGAAAAAGCTGCTGATGCAGAAGCAGGACGCGCCGCCGGGGGACGTGGTCGATGTCGGACAGGTCGGGGAGGTCACGCAGATCGACCCCAGCCTGATCGCGTTTCTCGACAGCGGCGATTTCATTCCCGTCATCGCGCCGATTGGCGTGGGCGAAGCGGGGGAAACCTACAACATCAATGCCGATGTGGTGGCCGGCAAGCTGGCGGAAATACTCAAGGCGGAAAAACTGATGCTGCTCACCAATACCCCGGGAGTGCTGGACAAGGCGGGCAATCTGCTCACCGGCCTGACGCCGCAGCAGATCGACGGCCTGGTGGCGGATGGCACGCTGTCGGGCGGCATGCTGCCGAAGATCGGTTCGGCGCTGGATGCCGCGCGCAGTGGGGTGAAGTCGGTGCACATCATCGACGGCCGCGTGGAGCACTGCCTGCTGCTCGAAATCCTGACCGACCACGGCGTCGGCACGATGATAAAAAGCCGGTAGCGGTTACGCTTGGGGCCAGGCGATTGGCACTGGGGATGGGATCGCACGGGGAACGGCGGCCTGAGCCGGTGCTTCGGACGCCTGAACGCCTGCTCGGCGCGCTAGCGGTGGTGGTGGCGATCCGCCCTGTCCAGTCAGGGCGGTTATTCCTTATGGATGGCAGGTGACGGATTCTGGCGGCGTGGCTGCTGGGGCCGCCGCCGGGGTCAAGTATTGCAAAGCCGTGCCGTTAACGCGGTCAAGAACCGTCAACACAATGATTCTGGCATCGCTGGCCCCCTTGCGTGCCTGCATGTGTGCTTATGTATTTGTTTATCACGTACTTATGCATGCTGCCCGTGGCGGAGCGCCTGGGCGCAGCCGCTTCGTTTTGCCGGAACTTCCAGGCCGCATAACCTTCATAAGGGTGAGGCGATGAAAATCGACGCACAAGGCCCATCCTCGTTTTCGCAAACGCTACGGCAGTTGAACGAGTCCAGGAAGGACCGCCTGAAGCAGATGGCCGCGCGGCAGGAAGTGGAAATGCGATCGGCCCTCGAAACGGTGCGGAACATGCCGAGCGCCGCCGAAACACGCAAGGCGGCGGCGCGGGAGCGCATGGCCCAGTTGAAAAGCCAGCTGGAAGCCTTGTTGAAATACCCCGTGGGTAGCGTCAGTCCGCGATTCATTGCCCAACTGGCGAAAGAACTGAAGAGCCTGGTCGCGCAGTACGGGGGCACGGGTGTTTCCATACCGTCGGAGTCCTCGGCCACGGCGGCGTCGCAGCCGGATGCGGATGCCGCTCAGGACGCCTCTGCCGCCGATGGGGCTGCCGCGGAAGATGCTGCCGCGCCCACCGAGGCGGAAATTCAGGGCGCGCTCGCGGCGGCTTCTGCGGCGACTGCGGCCACCACCGATTCGAAGGCTGCGGCCGACGGCAAGGCGGAAGCACGGGATTCGCCCGCAATGCCGGAGCGCGCGCACGCCAGGGCGGCGGGAAACGCCGCCGACAAGGAGTTTTTCGAGGAAGCCAAAAAACTGGCCAAAATCATCAAGGCGCTGCTGACAAAAAGCAAGGAAGCGGACGCGGAGGACGTAAAGAAGGCGAAGAAGGCGATCGAGGACATGGACGAAACCATCCGCAAGGTCGAGTCGAATGTCATGGATGGGGAGCCGTCCCGCCTCGAGATTTCCTATGATCCAGGCGGCGCTTCGGTTTCGGAGGGCGCCGGGGCTGTCGCCACCGTCATTTCGGCCTATGCCTGATTGTTGGCTTCGTTTGACCACGCAGGGGCCACGCACGCCCGGATCAGGCGGGAAAGGGATCGCGGGGCGGTTGTACAGGACGCTCCAGCCCGGAGCTGCTTTTGCCGGTACAGCCAAAAAAGAGCGGGCCGTACCGCGCCCGCTTTACGCGCTGTTCATTGTTCCTGCATGGTGGGGACGGTGGGCGGAGCGGGCTCACGCCACGCGCCCGCCTTGACCAGGCGGTTGCGCAGGCCGGGCAGGGGAAAGCCCAGTTCATAGGCCCGCCACGCGCTTTCAAGCGCCTTTTCGTTGTTCTTCATGCCCAGATACGCCAGCCCGAGGTTGTACCAGGTGCTGGAATTGCCCTCGTCCTGCGCGGCGGAGGCCTCCAGCTGGCGCGCGGCTTTTTCGTGTTCGCCGCGCTTGATCAGGTAGACGCCGTAGGCGGTTTTCACCATCGCATCGTCCGGGGTAAAGCGTATTCCGCGCTCGAACCAGCATTCCACGGTGTAGATCGTGCCGTCGGGCGGGTTCTTCTTTGTTTTGATCGACCAGTCCGCCATGGTGACCAGCGCATTGACGTGGTTCGGAAACACCCGCAGGGTATAGGCCACGTCCCCGGCAAGCGTGCCGGTATTACCCCTTTGCAGCTGGCGGATTTCCTCGGTGTAATGGCGTCGCTCGACCATCTCCTTATATTTTTTATGGTCGCCGCGGTAATCCCATGGGCCGGTTGCGTTGGTGAAGGGATCGCCGCAGTCCGGCGCTGCGGCCGCGTGGGCCGCCGCCAGAGACAGCGCGACGGGGAGCCAGACAAGGATATTGCGGCGCATGGCGGTCTCCTCTTGCAGATGCAGTTTCTTTCGATGATAGCCGCAGTCGCTTTCGACAGGCGGTCTGCAGCGGGCTATCCGGAACACCGGAAGCCAGCCGTGCGGAATCTGGCAGCCATCAACGGGACGCCATCCCGGGCGGCGGGGCGGGCGGGTACAATCGCGCGGCCAGATTTTCCGTGAGAGGCTGCGGAGCACATCATGAATAATCCTCCGCCCCGGGTGGTTGTATATACCCGTGTTTACCCTAATGCCGCCCAGCCCAACTATGGGTTGTTCGTGCGCGAGCGCATGCGCCGCGTCGCGGCGGAAGTCGAACTCGTGGTGGTCGCGCCCGTGCCCTGGTTTCCGTTCCAGGGCCTGTTGCGGCGTTTTCGCCCGCATTTTCGCCCCTGGGTGCCGGAGTTTGAGGAGCAGAACGGCGTGCGCGTCTATCACCCGCGCTTTTTCTGCTTTCCCGGCATTTTCAAGTGGACCGATGCGTGGTTTCAGGCGCTCGGCAGTTTCGCGTTTATGCGCCGCCTGAAACGGGAATTCGGCTTCAACGTGATCGACTCCCACTTTGTCTATCCCGATGGCGCGGCGGCCCGCCTGCTGGCGCGCTGGCTCAGGGTGCCCTACACCATCACGCTGCGCGGCAGCCTGCTGCGCTTTGGCGTCAGCGCTTCGCTGCGCCGCCAGACCGGGCGGGCCATGAGCGAGGCGGCGCGGGTATTTTCCGTGGCGGACTCGCTGCGTCAGGATGCGATTTCCTGGGGGCAGGCGGCGGACCACGTGGAAGTGGTCGGCAACGGCGTCGACCTCGACCGCTTCCGGCCTGAGGATAAAACCCTCAGCCGCCGCCGTTTCGGCCTGCCAGCCGACGCGCGCTTGCTGGTTTCGGTGGGCGGGCTGACCGAGCGCAAGGGCTTTCACCGCGTTATCGAAGTGTTGCCGCAACTGCGCGAAAGCCACGGCGACATTCACTTCGCCATTGCCGGCGGCGCCAGCCCGGAAGGTAACAACCGCGCCGAGCTGGAGGCGCAGATCGCGCGGCTCGGCCTGGGCGACTGCGTCCACCTGCTCGGCCCGGTGTCGCCGGATGATCTGCGCTTTGTCTATTCGGCGGGTGATGTGTTCGCGCTCGCCACCCGTTTCGAGGGCTGGGCCAATGTTTTTCTCGAAGCGTCCGCGTGCGGTCTGCCCATCGTGACCACGCGGGTGGGCGGCAATGCCGAGGTCGTCAGTTCCGAAGACGTCGGCCTGCTTGTGCCTTATGGCGATAGCGATGCGCTGTTGCAGGCGTTGCGCGCGGCATTCAGCCGCGCCTGGAACCGCGATGCGATTCTCGAACACGCGCGCCGCAACGCATGGCAGACACGCATCCCCCGGCTGGTCGAGGCCTTTCAGGCGATTGTCGATAAAGCCCTGCGCCGATGAGCCTATACACCCGCTTTGCCTCGCGCATCCTGTTCCCGCTCCACGAGCGGCTGAAAAAGCACGACACCGGCGCCATACTCGCGCGCCTCGAACGCAGCCAGTGGCAAGCCCCGGAGCAGATCCGCGCGGCGCAGCTGGCCGATCTGCGCACGCTCGTCGATGCCGTCGGCCAGCGCGTGCCCTACTACCGCGAGCTGTTCCAGCGCCTCGGCGTGCGCGGCGCGGACTTCCGCGATCCTGGCGACCTCGCCCGCCTGCCCGTGGTGGATAAAGCGCTGATTCGCCGGCACATGGCGGAATGGGCCGCCGAGGGTGCGCAGAACGTCGCCTGGAACCAGACCAGCGGCTCGTCGGGCGAGCCGCTGCGTTTTCTGCTCGGACGCCACCGCACCAGTTTCGATATCGCGGCCAAATGGCGCGCGATGCGCTGGTGGAACGTCGATATCGGCGATGCGGAAATGGTGCTGTGGGGCTCGTCGATCGAACATGGCGCGCAGGATGGCTTGCGCGCCGTGCGCGACCGCCTGTTCCGTTCCCGCCTGATTCCCACGCACGACCTCACGCCCGCGCGCATGGACGCGGTCCTGGCCGAATTCCGCGCCTTCCGCCCGCGCATGCTGTTCGGTTATCCGTCGGCGCTGTCGCGCCTGGCTTTCCACGCCAGGGCCGCGAACAGGCGCATGGACGATCTCGGCATTCGTGTCGCCTTCTGCACCTCGGAAGTGCTGCGCCCGGAGTGGCGCGAGGTCATCGGTTCCGTCTTCGGCTGCGGCGTGGCCAACGAATACGGCGCGCGCGATGCCGGTTTCATCGCCCGCGAATGCCCGGCCGGCGGCCTGCACATCACCGCCGAGGAAGTCATCGTGGAGGTGGTCGACGACGCCGGCCAGCCGCTGCCGGCGGGCGAGGAGGGCGACATCGTCGTCACCAACCTGGCCGGGCCGGAATTCCCCTTCATCCGTTACCGCACCGGCGACCGCGGCGCGCTTTCGTCCACGGCCTGCTCCTGCGGGCGCGGCCTGCCACTGCTGGCGAGCGTCGCCGGCAGGGCCAACGACGGCCTCATCGCCACCAGTGGCGCCTGGGTCCACGGCAGCGCCCTCAATCATCTGATGCGCGAAGTGCCGGGGCTGGAAGCCTACCGCATCGTTCAGGAAACGCGCGGCCTTGTCCGTGTGCTGCTGTGCCTGGACCACGTGGAGCCGGCGCTGACGGAACGGCTTGCCGCCGCGTTTCGGCAACGCCTCGGCGCCGACATGGAAGTGCGCATCGAAACCGTGGCGGAAATTCCGCCGCTGGCGAACGGCAAGTTCCGCCATGTTGTCTGTCTCGTCGATACACCCGCCGCAACTGCCGCCGAAGAAGCGAACCGGTAACCGCCATGAATGCACCCGCCGCCTCCGCGCTCACCGCCGCGCTCGGCTTCGCCTCGCCGGCGGGGCCGCGCGCGCGGCTGTCCATCCTCATCTACCACCGCGTGCTGCCGCAGCCCGATGCGCTGCTGCCGGGCGACCCGGACGCCGCTACCTTCCGCTGGCAG
>JAVBTY010000058.1:0-5599 GCA_031555955.1 Rhodocyclaceae bacterium
CACCCTCGAGCGGCTCGGCGCATGGCACGGCCTGCCGGCCACCACGATCGAAACCGTCCACATCTCGCAGCGCAACGGCTTCGGCCGCACCCTGCTGCACGCCGCCGACCACGGCATTCCCGCGCTCGGCTACGTCGCCAGCGCCGGCGCGCTGGCCGCCGCCCTGCGCCGGGCAGCCGACGCAGCCGGCATTCGCGTGCTCGACCGGACCGAAGTCACCCTCCCCGCACACCACCCCGCCCCGGACACCGGCGCCATCGGCTTCGAACTGCGCCACCCCGACGGCGAGCGCACGACGCACGCCGCCCGGCTCGCCGCCTGCGCCGAAGGCGCGATGCAGGCCAGTGACCCCGACATCGTCGAACACGACTACGGCCAACACGCCCTCATCAGCCATGTGCGGATCGCCCCCGCGCCCAGCAGCCACACCCCCGGCCACCACCACACCGCGTTCGAACGCTTCACCGCCGACGGCCCGCTTGCGCTGCTGCCCCACGGCGCCTCAGGCTACGCCGTGGTGCACGTCGTTCCACCCGCGCGCGCCGATGAACTCCTGGCGCTGGACGACGATACCTACCTCGCCCACATCCAGGCCATCATCGGCCCGCGCGCGCGCCTTGACGCCGTTACCGACCGCCTGCGCTACCCGCTGCTGCTGCGCTACCGCCGCCAGCCGGTCGGCCCGCGCACCGTGTGGCTCGGCAACGCCGCGCAGACGTTGCACCCGGTAGCTGGCCAAGGCTTCAACCTCGCGCTGCGCGACGTGTGGGCGCTGGCCGAAGCGCTGCTCGACCGCCACGAAACCCACAACACCGGCGATCCTGGCGCGCCCGCCCTGCTCGCCGCCTACGCACGCACACGCGGCCTCGACCGCTTCGGCGCCATCCGCTTCACCGACCTGCTGGCGCGGCTCTTCGCCACCGACACGCCACTGCTGCACCACGCCCGCGGCGCCGGGCTGCTCGCCCTCGACCTCTTCCCGCCGCTGCGCCATTTCGTCGCCCGGCGCATGATGTTCGGCGCGCGCGCCTGGCCCTGATACCGGCCGGAATGGCGCATTCCCGTAAAGAGTACGCGCCCGCATCGTGACCGGGACAAGCGCGCGCAGCCGGGAAAACAGGAACAGGGAAATACGCATGCCCGCGGGGGGAATTCGACCCGGGATACCAGGTCACAGGCTGTACGCCACGCCTGGAGCCGGACGATGCTGCCTCCCGCCGCCACGGACTGTTTCGATTCCGCCGCGATCAATGCCTTTCTCGCCCGTTGCCTGCCGGATCCCCTGTCCGAAGCGCACCGGCATCTTGGCAACGCGTTCAGTGACGTTGTCCGCGTAGGCGCCTTTCTGCTCGACGGCGGCAGCGCCACCCTTTCCCACTGGGCCGACAGCAACGGCTGCATACTGCCGTGCCCCACGGGCATCGGCAGCCTGCCCGGCAACCCGGCCCTGTCGCGCTGCGGCGCATCGGGACGCGCCCAGATTGCCTTCATCCGCACCGATCCCGCGCTGGAGTGGGCCTCGGACGGAGACACCTGCCCGCTGCTCATCCTGCCACTACGGCGCAAACAGCATTTTTTCGGTTTCCTCGTCATCGAGTCTGCGCCCAGCATCGCGCTGCCTGCCCGCATCGCCCTGGAGCTGTTCGCCTGGGGGCCGCTGGCCGCCGGTCTGGTCGCACACGGACTGGAATCCGCGCACGAACTGCTCGCCCCCCTGCGTTTCGCCCACACTCTGAGCCTGATGCACGATGAGGAAACGGGTCGGCACCAGATCCGGCTGCGCGCGTATATACGCATTCTTGCCGGGGAGCTTGCCGCCGCTCACGGACTGCCTGCCCGCCTCACCGACGAAATAGCGCTTTTCGGCCCGCTGCACGACATTGGCAAGATCAGTATTGACGACAGCATCCTGCTCAAACCGGCGCCGCTGGATCAGCCGGAGTGGGAGCAGATGAAAACCCACGTCATCAAAGGCCGCCGCCTGATCGAACGTCTGGCCGATGATTTCGCCCTGCATGAAACACCCGGCATCGAAACGCTGCGCGCGGTTGTTTCGTGGCATCACGAATATCTCGACGGAAGCGGTTATCCGGACGGACGGTATGGGGATGCGATTCCGCTCGCCACGCGGATCGTCACCGTCGCCGATATTTTCGATGCGCTGACCTCGCCCCGGCCTTATCGCCCGGCGAGCACGCCAGAAACTGTATTCAACGAACTGAAGAGCCTTGCCCGCGACCGTCTCGACCGGGAATGCGTGGCCGCTTTTTCCGCCGCGCGCAAACGCGTCGCCGCCGCCTGGCAGGGCCTGCATGCGGCGGGGCGCTGAAAAGCCCCCGCACGCACGCGGCATGGCTGAGCCTCCGCCCCGGCGGGCGGGAGGCATCCCCGCTTACGAATAGCTGAAAAACCCCTTGCCCGTCTTGCGGCCCAGATAACCGGCTTCGACCATCTCAACCAGTAGTGGCGCGGGGCGGTATTTGGGGTCCTTGAAACCCTCGAACAGCACCTGCATGACCGCCAGTTCGACGTCCAGACCGATCAGGTCGCCCAGCGCCAGCGGACCGATGGGGTGATTGCAGCCGAGCTTCATCGCCTCGTCGATCTCGGCCGCCGTCGCCAGACCTTCGCCAAGCGCGAAAATCGCCTCGTTGATCATCGGGCACAGCATGCGGTTGACCACGAACCCCGGGCTGTTTTTGATCTGCACGGGCGTTTTGCCGGTTGCCCTGGCAACGGCTTCCACTGCCGCGTAAGTCGCATCGGAAGTCTGCAGGCCGCGGATCAGTTCAACCAGCGCCATGACCGGCACCGGATTGAAAAAGTGCATGCCGATCACCCTGTCGGCCCGTCTGGTCGCCGCCGCAAGCCTGGTCACGGAGATCGACGAGGTATTGGTGGCGAGAACCGTTTCGGGCCCGGCCAGTGAGTCGAGCTGGGCGAACAGTTTCAGCTTGAGGTCGAGATTCTCGGTTGCGGCCTCGATCACCAGATCACAGCCCGCCGCCGCGCCCATGTCCGTCGATGTCGCGATCCGCGCCAGCGCCTCATCCTTCTGCGCGGCGCTCATTTTTTCCTTCTTCACCAGGCGGTCGAAGCTGCCGCTGATCGTCGCCACGCCGCGCTGCAGCTGCGCCTCGGCAATATCCGTCATCACCACATTGAAACCCGCCGCGATGCACGCCTGGGCAATGCCGTTGCCCATTGTGCCCGCGCCCACTACGCCAATTTTCCTGATGCTCATTTTTCGCTTTTTCTCCAGATTAAAGGCCGCACCGTCACGGACACCCGCCCGCCCTGCCAGCCACGGACGGAAATCTAGCCCATATGTACGCTCCCAGCCAGCCGCAGCGCAGCGAAACCATGTCCGCAAGCGCCCAGGCGCCGTATCCGGGCCCCTTGCCCGGCGCGAGATTTACGCGCCACAACAGCGTTTTCCAGAAAAACTGTCCCGCCACGAAACAGGACCACCCGCACTTCGCCGCTGCTGCGGCGCAATATCCTGTCACGATTGTCTATATAATAAGGGTCCGGCTTCGGCAGCAGAAAAGGCAGTGTCGCCACATTGTCCGCGCGGAAAGACGGCTGGCGGGCGCATCCGGCGCCGTTTTCTCAACAATCAAACGTTGCAAAAAGGTTCGATCATGAGTCAAAAAATCGCTCTCGTCACAGGCGCCATGGGTGGTCTCGGCACTGCGATCTGTCAGGCGCTCGCCAAAGACGGCTACAAGGTTGTCGCCAACTGCCTGCCCGCTTTCCCGCCGAAGGACGAATGGCTCGCCCAGCAGAAAAAACTGGGCTTCGACTTCGCCGTGGGCGAGGCGGACGTTTCCGACTACGAATCCTGCAAGGCCATGGTGGCGAAGATCGAAGCCGACGTCGGCCCGATTGATGTCCTCGTCAACAACGCCGGTATCACCCGCGACAAGTTTTTCCCGAAAATGGAAAAGGGCCAGTGGGATGCGGTGATCAACACCAACCTCAACAGCCTGTTCAACGTCACCCATCACGTTTCCCCGCGCATGGCGGAACGCGGCTGGGGCCGGATCATCAACATTTCCTCGGTCAATGGCGTAAAGGGCCAGGCCGGCCAGACCAACTACTCCACCGCCAAGGCCGGCGTGCTCGGCTTCACCAAGGCGCTGGCGCAGGAACTGGCGACGAAGGGCGTCACCGTCAACGCCATCGCCCCCGGCTACATCGGCACCGACATGGTGATGGCGATCCGCGAGGATGTCCGCCAGGCCATCACCGATTCCGTACCGATGAAGCGCCTCGGCAGGCCGGAAGAAATTGGCGCGCTGTGCGTCTATCTGGCGTCGGACATGGCCGGCTACATCACGGGTTCGACCATCAACATCAATGGCGGCCTGCACATGTGCTGACCCCTGCCTGCCCGGCAATGAAACCCCGCCGCATGGCGGGGTTTTGCAGTTTTACGGGATACTATGACAAACCGATGAATTCGACGGCAGTCCACGCCGCCGCGAGGAGACCCCCATGACCGGACAGGCGCGCCTGATCAAAAAATACCCGAACCGCCGTCTTTACGATACGCAGACGAGTTCCTACATCACGCTGACCGACGTCAAGGATCTCGTGCTCGGCCATGACGGTTTCCAGGTGGTGGACGCAAAAACCGGCGAAGACCTGACCCGCAGCATCCTGCTGCAAATCATCCTGGAAGAAGAAGCGGGCGGCGCGCCGATGTTCACCAGCGACCTGCTGGCGCACATGATCCGTTTCTACGGCAACGCCATGCAGGGCATGATGGGGAAATATCTCGAAAGCAACATCAAGGCCTTTACCGACATGCAGTCGAAACTGCAGGAGCAGGTGCGCGGTATTTACGGCGAGAATAGCCCGATCAGCCAGGATCTCTGGGCCCAGTTCATGAACTTCCAGGGCCCCGCCCTGCAAAGCATGATGAGCACCTACGTCGAACAGTCCAGACGGATGTTCCAGCAGATGCGCGAGCAGATGGAAAGCCAGACCCGGAACATGTTCTCCGGCTTCCAGTTCCCCGCTTATGGCAAGTCCGCAGACAGGGACGGGAAAGATCCGGCTGATGCACCAGCCGCTGGAAAAAAAGCCGAAAAATAGGCCGCCTAGACTGCCTTTTACACCCTTTTAATACCGGGACAGGTTCCCGCGGATCCCGCCACACAATGCCGTCACAGAAAACAACGGAAACGCCGCGAGTCGGCTTTGTTTCCCTCGGCTGCCCCAAGGCAACCGTCGATTCGGAGCACATCCTCACCCGCCTGCGCGCCGAGGGCTACGCCATTTCGGGCAGCTACGACGAGGCGGACATCGTCATCGTCAACACCTGCGGCTTCATCGATGCGGCGGTCGAAGAATCCCTGGATGCCATCGGCGAAGCGCTGACCGAAAACGGCAAGGTCATCGTCACCGGCTGCCTCGGCGCCAGGGATGACGTCATTCTCGCCGCCCACCCACAGGTTCTCGCCGTCACCGGCCCGCATGCCACCGAGGAAGTCATGCAGGCAGTGCATCGCCACCTGCCCAGGCCGCACGACCCGTTCGTCGATCTGGTGCCGCCGCAAGGCATCCGGCTGACGCCGCAGCATTACGCCTA
>JAVBTY010000047.1:0-44237 GCA_031555955.1 Rhodocyclaceae bacterium
AAACCTCGTCGAGCGATTCTTCAATCGCCTCAAGCAGTTCCGCCGTATCGCAACCCGATACGACAAACTTGCCAATCGATTCAACGCCTTCCTGCATCTCGCTTGTGCCTATATCTGGCTACTGTGAACACGCCCTAGTCAGGCCATGCCGGCTTGACTCACTCCAACTGGCCTCTACGAAAGCCGGGGCGATTCACATACCGGGAGAGATGGTTGCTTTGTTACAGCCTCCGCAAAAACAGACCATGCGGACAGGAGTCAGGGATCACCTTGGGCGGAGAGAGCACACTATAGCTCCAGCCCTCATTAAGTTTGATTTTAACGCTTATAAGCGCATGTTTTTCATACACAAAATATGCGGAAAAGCACTACACAATGCGGGCCGGATCAATAGGGTGTAGTCTGATGTCGCAGTGCTTTAAGCGTTTTTTGCCCGGCGCGACCGTCCGGCGTCTGCCCGAGTGCCTGCTGAACGGTTTGCAGCGCTTCGCGTGTGCGGGCTCCGATGATGCCGTCAGGTTCGCCCACGTTGTAGCCGCGGGCGTTCAGCAGGGTTTGCAGCTCGCGCCGTTCGGCGCGGGAGAGGCCGGGGTCGTCGGTAGGCCAGGCGGTGGCAGGGGGCGGGGCGCCGCGCAGCCGGTCGGACAGCAGGGCGATGGCGAGCGCGTAGCTTTCGGCGGCGTTGTAGCTGTAGAGCGCGTCGAAATTGCGCGTGACGAGAAACGCCGGGCCTTGCGGCCCCGCCGGCAGCAGCAGCGCGGTGGGTGTTTCGCCTGGGGTGGCGGCATTTTGCAATGGGGCGCCGTCGATGCGGCGGATGCCGCGCGCCGCCCAGTCGGCCAGGGGGTGTTTGTTGCGGCGGCCGTTTTTCGCGCCGTCGAAGCCCGGCGGCAGTTTGACTTCGAAGCCCCAGGGTTCGTTGCCGCGCCAGTTCGCGCGGCGCAGGAAGTTGGCTGTTGAGGCCAGGGCGTCGGGCACGCTGTCGGCGAGATCGCGGCGGCCGTCGCCGTCGAAATCCACCGCGAGGCGCGCGAAGGTGGAGGGCATGAACTGGGTCTGGCCGAAAGCGCCTGCCCACGAGCCGATGAGCCGTTCCGGCGCGACGTCGCCTGCTTCGGCGATTTTCAGTGCGGCGTAGAACTCGCTGCGGAAATAGCTTTGCCTGCGGCCGAAGCAGGACAGCGTGGCCAGCGAGGTGAGCAGCGGTCGGCTGCCGAGGGTGCGGCCGTAGTTGCTTTCCACGCCCCAGACGGCGGCCACCGTGGCGCGGTCGACGCCGTAGGCGGCTTCCACCGCGGCCAGCGTTTCGCCGTGGCGTTTGAGCATGGCGTGGCCGTCGGCAATGCGTTCGTCGTCCACCAGGCCAGCGAGGTAATCCCAGATGGGAGTGACGAATTCCGGCTGGGCGTCGAGAAAGCCGAGGACGCTCATGTCCGGCTGCAGCCGGGCGGTCAAGGTGTCGAATGCGGCAGGGGACAGGCCGCTGGAGGCGGCGTCGGCGCGCAGCCTGGCGAGGCAGGCGGTGAATTCATCGTCGGCTGACGCCGGGACGGTTAGTGCAAGGCTCAGCGCAAGCGGGAAAAGATGCCGCGCGGCATGGCGGTGCGCGCGTACCGCCATGCCGGGAGCTGGACCCCGCCGCGCGGCGGGGCTCAGGCGTTTTTGCGCTTTTGCCACAGCACGTCGCCGCGCCCGCCAGCGCGGTTGAGCGCGCGGCCGAGTACGAACAGCAGATCGGAGAGGCGGTTAAGGTACTGCCGTGGGCCGTCGTTAACTGTTTCCACGTGCGCCAGCGCGACCAGCGCCCGTTCGGCCCGGCGGCAGACGGTGCGGGCGTGGTGGGCGAGCGCGGCGGCGCGCGTGCCGCCGGGAAGGATGAAATCTTTCAGCGGCGAGAGTGGTTCGTTGAGGCGGTCCAGCTCTTCTTCCAGCCGGGTGACCTGCGCGGCGGTGATCATGCTCATGCCGGGGATGCAGACTTCGCCGCCGAGGTCGAAAAGGTCGTGCTGGATGTCGGTCAGCAGCGCGCGCATGTCGTCCGGCAGTTCCTCGCACAGCAGCAGGCCGGTGACGGCGTTGGCTTCGTCGATTTCGCCCAGCGCGTGGATGCGCAGGCTGTCTTTCGATACGCGCTGGCCGTCGCCGAGGCCGGTGGTTCCGGCATCGCCGGTGCGGGTATAGATTTTTGATAAGCGGTGTCCCATCGCGATTCCTGCGCCTGTCGGAAAACGCCCGATTATAGGCGACAAGGCGGTTTGCGCCGTTCAGCCGCCGCTTGAGCTCATGCTAAACTGGCCTGATCGCCCGTATTGGCGGGCTTTTCTTCCGTTGCCGGACATTTACATGAAATCCGCTGAAATTCGCGACAGGTTTCTCAGGTTTTTCGAATCGAAGGGCCATCAGATCGTGGCGTCGTCGTCGCTGATCCCGCACGACGATCCGACCCTGCTGTTTACCAACGCGGGCATGAACCAGTTCAAGGATGTGTTCCTCGGTTTCGACAAGCGCCCCTATGCGCGCGCGACGACATCGCAGAAATGCGTGCGGGCTGGCGGCAAGCATAACGACCTCGAAAATGTCGGCTACACCGCGCGCCACCACACCTTTTTCGAAATGCTGGGCAACTTCAGCTTTGGCGACTATTTCAAGCGCGACGCGATCCGCTACGCCTGGGAGCTGCTGACAGAGGTTTACGGGCTGCCGGTGGAAAAGCTGTGGGTGACGGTCTATGCCGAGGACGACGAGGCCTACGGTATCTGGACCCAGGACGTCGGCGTCCCCGCGGAACGCGTGATCCGCATCGGCGACAACAAGGGCGCGCGCTATGCGTCCGACAATTTCTGGATGATGGGCGATACGGGCCCGTGCGGGCCGTGCACGGAAATCTTCTACGACCATGGCGAGGATATTCCGGGCGGGCTGCCGGGCTCGCCAGACGAAGACGGCGACCGTTACATCGAGATCTGGAACAACGTGTTCATGCAGTTCAACCGCGACGAGGCGGGGGTGATGCATCCGCTGCCCAGGCCGTCGGTGGATACCGGCATGGGCCTGGAGCGCATTTCCGCCGTGCTGCAGGGCGTGCATTCCAATTACGAGATCGACCTGTTCCAGAACCTGATCGCCGCCGCCGCGCGCGAAACCAGCGGCGCGGACATGGATTCGCCCTCGCTGAAGGTGCTCGCCGATCACATCCGCGCCTGCGCCTTCCTTATCGCCGACGGCGCGATCCCCGGCAACGAGGGGCGCGGCTACGTGCTGCGCCGCATCATCCGCCGCGCCATCCGCCACGGCTACAAGCTGGGCGCGCGGGCGGCGTTCTTCCACCGGCTGGTGCCCGATCTGGTGGCCGGGATGGGCGCGGCCTATCCCGAGCTGAAAGCGGGTGAAAGGCGTGTTGCCGAAACCCTGCGGCAGGAAGAAGAACGCTTTTTCGCCACCATCGAAAACGGTATGGCGATCGTCGAGGCCGAACTGGCGGCGATGGCGCAGGACGGCGGCGCCGTGTTCAATGGCGATACCGCGTTCAAGCTGCACGACACCTACGGCTTCCCGCTCGATCTGACCGCCGACATCTGCCGCGAGCGCGGCGTGGCGGTCGACGCCGCCGCCTTCGATGTGGCGATGGCGCGGCAAAAGGAGCAGGCGCGCGCCGCGGGCAAATTCAGGATGGCGGCCAATCTGGAATATGACGGCCCCGCCACGGCGTTCCATGGCTACGAGGCGATCGAGGCGAAAGGCCGCATTCTTGCCCTGTACAGGGATGGCGCGCCGGTGGAGGAGCTGGCGGAAGGCGATCTGGGCGTGGTGGTGCTGGGCGATACGCCGTTTTACGCTGAATCGGGCGGCCAGGTCGGCGATCGCGGCGAGCTGCGCGGCGCGGCTGGCATTTTCGCGGTGGAAGATACGCAGAAAATCCAGGCCACGGTGTTCGGCCATCACGGCGTGGTCAAGACCGGCCGGCTGGCGCTGGGGCAGGATGTGACGGCGAGGGTAGACCCCGCCGCGCGCGCCGCCACCGCGCGCAACCATTCTGTGACTCACCTGATGCACAAGGCCCTGCGCGAGGTGCTGGGCGCGCACGTGCAGCAGAAAGGTTCTCAGGTCGATGCGGACAAGACCCGTTTCGACTTCGCGCATGCCGCACCGCTCACCGCAGAGGAATTGCGCGAGGTGGAAGAGATCGTCAACCGCGAAATTCTCGTCAATACCGATACCGATGCGACGGTGATGGCTTTCGACGAGGCGCAGAAATCGGGCGCGGTGATGCTGTTCGGCGAGAAATACGGCGACAGCGTGCGCGTGCTGTTGATCGGTTCGTCGAAGGAATTGTGCGGCGGCACGCACGTAGGCCGCACCGGCGATATCGGCTTGTTCAAAATCGTCGCCGAGGGCGGTGTGGCGGCCGGCGTGCGCCGGGTCGAGGCTGTTACCGGCGAGAATGCGCTGCGCTACGCGCAGGAGCAGGAGCGCCGTGTGCACGGCATGTCCGCCCTGCTCAAGGTGCAGCCGGACGAAGTAGCCGGGCGCGTCGCCGGTATTCTCGACAACGTCCGCGCACTGGAAAAGGAACTGGCGCGGGTGAAGTCGCAGCTTGCCGCCGGCCGGGGCGACGACCTTACCGCCAGGGCGGAGGAGGTGAAGGGCATCAAGGTGCTCGCCGCCACGCTCGACGGTGCCGACGTGCCGACGCTGCGCGAGACGATGGACAGGCTTAAGGACAAGCTCAAACCGGCGGCGATCGTGCTGGCCAGCGTCGAGGGCGGCAGGGTCAGCCTGATCGCCGGGGTTACCGCCGATCTCACCGCCAGGGTGAAGGCGGGCGAGCTGGTCAATTTCGTCGCCGGGCAGGTTGGCGGCAAAGGCGGCGGGCGGGCGGACATGGCCCAGGCCGGCGGCACCGAGCCGTCCGCGCTGCCGTCCGCGCTGGCGCGCGTGCGCGCGTGGGTGGAAGAAAGGATCTGAAGGGAGACCTGAAGCGACAGACGCTGCGCCGGGATCCCCGGTTTTCTGGCGGCGCTGTCCGGATGGAGGACTGCCATGGCTGTTTTACCGCGATGTTTCCGCGCCAGGGTTTTCCGCTGCGCTGAATCGTTCCCGCGCCGACGTGGGAGATGGATGGCGGGAATGCCATGACTGCGGGAAGCGCAGCGGATATTGCCGTCATAACGGCTGTCGGCGTGCTGGCGATCTGCCTGGCGCTTCTGGCCTGGCGCCTGGCGCGGCGGCTTGCGGCTGAAACCGCCCGGCGCCGCCAGGCGCAGGCGGCATTGCGCGTGGCGATAGAAAGCATGGATGAGGCCGCTGTGCTGATCGATGCGGACTCCCGTCTTTCTGCCTTCAGCCAGCGCTATGCCGGGCTGACCAGCTTCGATGCCGTGTTCCCAGGCAGGAGCCCGCATATCGGGGAGGCGCTGCAGCGCCGGGCGGGGCCGGACGCATGCGTGGCAGATGGAAATTTCTCCGCGGAAACTCCTCCCGACCAGGTGTTTGACCATCACGGCCGTCACTACAGGCGCAAATGCATGGCGCTGCCGGGTGGAGGATTCATTGCCACGGTTTCCGACATGACGGAGGCAACCGAACACAGCCGCGCCGAACAGGCCCTGCGTGAAAAGGATGCGCAGCTGCGCCAGCTGCTCGAACTGGCGCCCATCGCGATTCTTGCGTCCAGCCGCGCGAATGGCGACATTCTGTTCGCCAACCCCAAGGCGCAGGAGGTTGCGAACAGCACCGCTGAAGATATGGCGCGCAGCAAAGTGCAGGATTTTTACTGCGACCACGCGGACCGCGAGCATCTGCTCACGGTTCTGGCCCGCGAGGGTGTCGTGCGTGACTTCGAGGCGCCATTCCGGCGGACCGACGGCAGCGTAATCTGGGCGCTGGTTTCCTCCATTTATGGCGAATTCGACGGACAGCCGGCGGTTATTTCCGTGCTGGGCGATATTTCCGTACGCAAGCGGATGGAAGATGAACTGAAGCAGGCGCGCGCGGCGCTGCAGAAAGCAAACAGCAGTCTCCAGAGGGCCAACCAGGAGCTTGCCGCCGCGGCATCCACCGACAGTCTTACCGGTCTGCCCAACCGCCGCTGTCTTGAAAATGCGGCCACGACCGAAATTGAGCGGGCCCGCCGCTACGGCCACCCTCTGAGCGTGATCCTGTTCGATATCGACTGGTTCAAGGCGGTCAATGACGGCTTTGGTCACGCCACGGGTGATGCGGTGCTGTGCGAACTGGGCGCGCGGCTGACGGACAGAATGCGCAGTTCTGATGTATTCGCCCGCTGGGGGGGAGAAGAATTCCTGCTGCTCGCGCCATCGGCCACCCTGGATGAGGCTGCTGTTCTCGCCGAAAAAATACGGTGTCTGATTGAGGAAGAACCGTTTTCCGGAGCGGGGCGGCTGACCGCCAGTTTTGGGGTGGCCGGATTCGATGGCGTGGAGGATTTCTCCACGCTGGTCGGGCGTGCCGACCGCGCGCTCTACGCCGCCAAAGCAGGGGGCCGCAACCGGGTTGAGCGGGGAGAGCGCGATGAGGCGGTTGAGCTGTAACCCGGCGGAATCCGGTGGTTTTCCCCTGCAGTGCGCCCAAAGCGGGGTCTGGCTGGCGTAGCCGGTTATTTCCAGATAGCCACGGCCAATCTCTTTGCCATCCCGCTGGCGGTGGTCACATCGGCTCGCCCGCGCCCGACTCGCCCACCACGGCCACGCACTTCCCGGGCCTGACCGGCAGACCGGCATCCTGGAACAGCCAGCGCGGCGGCGCGGGGGAGTGGAAACGCCATCGCTTATACTCCCGCCGCCGCAACCGCGCCAACCGCATGCCCGTCGACCACTACGAAAACTTCCCCGTCGCCTCCCTGCTGCTGCCGTCGCGCCTGCGCGAACCGGTGGAAGCGATCTACGCCTTCGCCCGCAGCGCCGACGACATCGCCGACGAAGGCGACGCCGCTCCGGCCGAACGGCTGGCACGGCTGGCCGCTTACCAGACCGCGCTTGATGCGCTTGGACGCGGCGAACCGGTGCGCGACGCCGTGCTGGCTCCGATGTTCGAACGCCTGGGCCGCGCCATCCGCCAGCACGCGCTACCGGTGCAGCCGCTGCGCGACCTGCTCGATGCCTTCGCCCAGGATGTCACCCAGAAACGCTACGCCGATTTCGCCGGACTGCAGGATTACTGCCGCCGCTCCGCCAATCCCGTCGGCTGCCTGCTGCTGCACCTCTACAACCGCGCCAGCGATGACAACCTGCGCCTGTCCGGCTGCATCTGCACCGCGCTGCAACTCATCAACTTCTGGCAGGACGTGGCGGTTGACTGGCAAAAACAGCGTATTTACCTGCCAGAGGAAGATCTGGCGCGCTTCGGCGTCAGCGAAGATGACATCGCCGCGCGGAAGGTGGATGCGCGCTGGCGGGCGCTGCTGGGTTTCGAGGTGGAACGCGCGCGCGCGCTGATGCGCGAAGGCGCGCCGCTCGCGCACCGTCTGCCGGGCCGCATTGGTCTGGAACTGCGCCTGGTGGTGCAGGGCGGCCTGCGCATTCTCGAACTGATCGAGGCCGCCGGTTACGACGTTTTCCGCCACCGCCCGCAGCTGGGCAGGCGGGACTGGCTGCGGCTGGGGTGGCGGGCGCTGTTCGCAGGGAAGTGAGCATGCGGGGATGAATGCGGTTCCGTCTGCCCAGCACCGGGCGGTGGCGGCAGCCTTGTTTTGTATCCAGAATTTCGTGGCAGTATCGCCGGACAGATTTGGGTGAAAGGGATTTTGATGCGTTTTTTGCGGGTTTACAGGCGGGTGCTGGGGCTTCTGGCTGCGGAAAAACGCGTGGCCTGGATTCTGGCCGTCGCCAACGTGGCGCTGGCCGGGCTGTATTTTTTCGAGCCGGTCCTGTTTGGGCGCGTGGTCGACCTGCTGGCGCGCTCGGCGCAGATGGAGCCCGCCCAGGTCTGGTCCGAAGCGGGCTCCCTGCTGGGCCTGTGGGTGGCGGTGGGGCTGGGCGGCATCGTGGCGAACATCGCGGTCGCCCTGCAGGCCGACCGCATGGCGCACCGCAACCGTCTCGCCGCGATGAGCCGTTATTTCCAGCATGTGCTGTCGATGCCCCTGTCGTTTCATGGCGAGGTGCATTCGGGGCGTTTGCTCAAGGTGATGCTGTCGGGCGCGGATCATCTGTTCGGCCTGTGGCTGTCGTTCTTCCGCGAGCACTTGTCCACGTTCGTCACCGCCCTGGTGCTGCTGCCGCTGACCTTGCTGCTGAACTGGCGTCTGGCGCTGACCTTGATCGTGCTGGTGGTGGTGTTCTGCATCGCGACCGCGCTCGTGATCCGCAAGACGGAGGCGGCGCAGCGCGCGGTGGAGGAGTACCACTCCGAACTGGCGGGCACGGCGCAGGACGCGTTGGCCAATGTGATGGTGGTGCAGGCATTCACGCGCCTGAACGCGGAGGCGCGGTTGTTCGGCGACATCGTCAGGCATGTGCTCGACCATCAGTTTCCGGTGCTCAACTGGTGGGCGGTGGTTTCAGTGCTGACGCGGGCGGCGTCGACCATCGGCGTGATCGCGATTTTCCTCGTGGGCACGCTGCTGCATATCCGGGGCCAGGCCAGCGTGGGGGAGATCGTCTCGTTCATGGGCTTCGCCAATCTGTTGATCGGCAAGCTGGAGGCGGCCACGGGTTTCGCGTCGCGCCTGTTTTTCCAGTTGCCGAGCCTGGAGGAATTTTTCGCGGTTCTGGACGCGAAAAGCTCGGTGCCGGAGCGCGCTGGAGCGCGCGCCATGGGGCACGCGAAGGGCGAGGTGGTGTTCGATCAGGTCTGCTTCGCGTATCCGGGCACGGAGAACATTCTCACCGACGTGTCGTTCAGCGCGAAGCCGGGCATGTCGATCGCGCTGGTCGGCCATACCGGTGCGGGCAAATCCACCGCGATGGCGTTGTTGCAGCGTTTGTGGGACCCGACATCGGGCTCGATCCGGATCGACGGGCAGGACGTGCGCGATGTGTCGCTGGACAGCCTGCGGCGCAATATCGGCGTGGTGTTCCAGGAGAGCCTGCTGTTCAACCGCTCGATCGCCGACAATCTGGCGGTCGGTCGCGCGGACGCCACGCAGGCGGATATCGAGCGCGCCTGCCAGCTGGCGCAGGCCGCCGATTTCGTCCAGCGCCAGCCCAAGGGTTACGACACGCTGGTGGGCGAACGCGGATCGACGCTGTCCGGCGGGCAGCGCCAGCGTCTGGCAATCGCCCGCGCATTGGTGAAGGATCCGCCGATCCTGATCCTGGACGAAGCCACCAGCGCGCTGGACGCGGCCACCGAGGCCAAGGTGCAGGTTGCGCTGAAAAATCTGATGCAGGGGCGCACCACTTTCATCATCGCCCACCGCCTGTCCACCGTGCGCGACGCGGACGAAATCCTGGTGTTCGAGGCCGGCCGCATCGTCGAGCGCGGTTCATTCGACGCGCTGGTGGCGCAGGGCGGCAAATTCGCTGAGCTGGTCGCCACGCAGCTGGCTGCGCCCGTGTCCGCGAAAGAGGAGAAGGCGGCGGAGGATGCGCCCTGCGGAAATGTGGATCCGGCAGGCAGGAACTGAAAACCCCGGTTCATGCCCAATGTGGCGGCATCCGGTTTCCGTCAGGATGCTCCAGTGCCGGGATTTTTCCTGGCGGCTTCGGGTTTTCTGGAGCCGGGCATATGATCGTAAAATAACCGGTCGAAAAGCGGGTTGCCACGCCGCCCGCTGGAAGCAGTGCATTTTCTTTGACGGGATGTGACGGCTTTGTGCATGCCATTTCGTTGCGGGGGCGTATCATGCCCGGCAGTCTGTAGATAGAGGTCAATAAATCATGGGAAAAAATATTCCGGCAATGCTGTCCGGGTTGCGCCGCGCGTGGATTCTGGTTATGGCCGCGGGGCTGCTGGCGGGTTGTGCCTCGTCCTATCCACCGGCGCCCAGGCAGGCGGCAACCCCCGAGTACAACTATCTGATTGGCCCGGGTGACGTGCTCAACGTCGTCGTCTGGCGTAATCCCGAGCTGTCCATGACGGTGCCGGTGCGCCCGGACGGAAAAATCACCACGCCGCTGGTCGAGGATCTGCCCGTGCTGGGCAAGGATGCGAGCGCCCTTGCACGGGAGATCGAAAAGGAACTTGCGAAATTCATCCGTGACCCGGTGGTCACCGTGATCGTGACCAGCTTTGTCGGCCCTTATGCGGAGCAGATCCGCATCGTTGGTGAAGCGGGCAAGCCGCAGATACTGCCCTACACGCAGAAAATGACCCTGCTGGATGTCATGATCGCGGTGGGAGGCATGACGCCCTTTGCCGATGGCAACGGGGCGACGATCCTGCGTACCGGAGAGGGTAACAAGCAGTACAGCGTCCGCATCAACGATCTGGTCAGGCACGGTGATGTGTCGGCCAACGTCGAAATGCGGCCCGGAGATGTGCTGATCATTCCCCAGAGCTGGTTCTGAGGCGGGTTGTGTATCTGAACGCCTGCCGGTTTCCGGCAGGAGAGCCTTTGTTGGCATGGGTTGATGCATGGAAGAGCTTGTAAGACAGATTGTCCGCTATCTGCGCGGCATGTGGCGTTTCCGCTGGTGGGGGCTGGGGCTGGCGTGGGTGATCGGTATAGCAGGCGGCATTACCGTCTACATGATGCCGGACAAATACGAATCGACCGCGCGCGTGTTTGTCGATACCCAGTCGGTCCTGCGCCCGCTGATGTCGGGGCTCGCGGTGCAGCCCAACGTCGATCAGCAGATCGCCATGCTCAGCCGGACCCTGATCAACAGGCCGAACGTCGAGAAGCTGATCACGATGGCAGATCTCGATCTCGCCGTGCGCGACAAGCTCCAGCGCGAAAAGCTGATCGAACAGCTGACGAAGGGGCTGCAGATCCGGGGGGCGGGGCGCGACAACCTCTTCACGCTGGCCTATGAGGATATCCATCCCGATCGAGCCCAGCGTATCGTTCAGGCGCTGGTGTCGCTGTTTGTTGAATCGGGGCTGATCAACAAGCGCCAGGATACCGATTCCGCACGGCGTTTTATCGAGGACCAGATCAAGAGTTACGAGCAGAAGCTGGCGGACGCCGAAAACCGGGTCAAGGAGTTCCGCCTGCGCAACATGGGGCTTTTTGGCGACGGGGCCCGCGACTATGTCGCCCAGATCGCCTATACAACCCAGCAACTGGCGCAGGCCCGGCTGGAGTTGCGGGAGACCGAGAATTCACGCGCGGCGCTCCAGCGGCAACTGGTCGGCGAGGATCCGGTCCTGCTGCAGGGGCCGGGTGCGCAGGATGTGGCGGTCCCGGATCTGGACGGGCGTATCGACGCCCAGAAAAAGAACCTCGACGCCATGCTGCAGAAATACACGGAACAGCACCCAGACGTTGTGGGCACGCGCCGGGTAATCGGACAGCTTGAAAAGCAGAAGGCCGAAGAAGTGGAGGCAAGGCGGAAGGCCGGGCCGGGCGAAATGGCATCGTCGGCGGCGAATCCGGTGTTCCAGCAGATCAGGCTTTCCCTGGCGGAGGCGGAGGCGCGCAGGGCCTCGCTGCAGGCCCGTGTCGGAGAGTATGAAAGCCGCCTGGCCGAACTCAATGCGGTTTCCAAGAAACTGCCTGAACTGGAAGCGGAAATGGCGCAGCTCAACCGCGATTACGACGTGCACAAGCGCAATTACGAAACACTGGTGGCGCGGCGCGAATCGGCCAATATTTCTGTCGAGATGGATACGCAGTCCGGCATCGCCGAATTCCGCCAGATCGATCCGCCCAGCCTGCCGGCAAAACCGTCGGCGCCCAACCGCGTGCTGCTCATGCCGCTGGTCGGCGTGGTCAGCCTGCTGGTGGGGGTGGCGCTGACGTTTCTGATCAGCCAGTTCCGGCCTGCATTCAGTGATGCGCATGCCCTGCGTGAGACGACGGAGCTGCCGGTGCTGGGATCGGTGTCGATACTGCAGACGCCGGAACGGGCGCGCAACCGCAGGCGCGGGCTGCTGGTGTTTTCCGGCGGCGTGGCGGGGTTTGTCGGGGTGGTTGCCGTTGCAACGCTGCTGCTTAGCATATTGCAGCGCTGACGGGAGATACGATGAGCAGTCTGATCGAAAAAGCCGTCCAGCGTCTTGACCTGCTTAAAAAGGCGTCGTCAGAGCCGGGCGCAGTGCAAGACGGACCCGGACAGGCCGAGGCAAAAAAAATTCCGCCTGCGGCGGTAACGACGGCACGGACGCCTGCTCCGGCGCAGGATTCATCGCGGGCTGCGCCGCCGCCGCAGACAACTTCCGCGCCGCCGCCATCTGTGCGGCCCGCCGCATCGCCAGCGGTGGATACCGGTTTTTCTTCCACGGTTTCGCGCGGCATACAGATTGATCTCGGGCGTATGGCGCAGATGGGGCTGGTCACGCCGGATCTGCCCCGTTCGCGCATCGCCGAGGAATACCGGGTCATCAAGCGGCCCCTGCTGCGCAATGCCCACGGGCGGGGGGCTGCGGCGATCAAGGCCAGCAACCTGATCATGGTTACCAGTTCCATGCCGGGCGAAGGGAAAACCTTTTCCGCGATCAATCTGGCCATCAGCATGGCAATGGAGCTTGATCACACCGTGCTGCTGGTTGATGCGGACGTATCGCGGCCATCGGTGCTGAACCGTCTCGGACTGATGCCGGAACGCGGCCTGATGGACATGCTGACCGGCGGCGTGGCCGATCTTGGTGATGTCATACTCAGGACCAACATCGAGAAACTGGCGCTGCTCCCCGCCGGGATGCCGCACCAGCGCGCTACGGAACTGCTTGCGTCTGAAGGGATGAACCGTCTGCTCGATCAGATGGCGACCCGTTATTCCGACCGGATCATCGTGTTCGATTCGCCGCCGCTGCTGGTAACAACGGAAGCACGTGTGCTGGCGGCCCATATGGGGCAGATCGTGATCGTGGTCGAAGCGGCGCAAACGATGCATTCCACGCTGAAACAGGCGCTGGCGACGATTGAAAGCTGCCCCGTCAAACTGATGCTGCTTAACAAGGCCCGCGAACGCGGGGCCGGGAATTACTACGGACATGGTTATGGTTATGGCTACGGCGCCGAAGAGAAAGCAAAAACGGCCTGATTCTTGTAAAGGTGAAATTGCCCGCCTGCTGCAGGCGGGGCTGTTCGCCGTGGGGCTGGCTGGCGGCGGGGCGGGCTGGGCGCAGACAGTGGACATCAGGCCTTCGGTGCAGACGCGGCTGACCTGGACGGATAACGGGAGCGCCACGAAAAAAAAGGAAGCCGACTGGATTGCGGAGGTGACCCCGGCCATCACGGCCTCGCGCAACAGCGGACGCCTGAAAGGCCTGCTCAGCGCGCAGTTGCGCAATGTCGGCTATGCGAACGGAACGGACAGCAATACCTCTTTTCTGGCGCTGCAGGGGCATGCCGGGATTGAGGTGGTCGAAAATTCACTGTTCGTCGATCTGGGGGGGATGACCAGCCGGAACAATACCTCCGCCTTTTCCGGGCGGGCCCAGGGCGATGATCTCAATACCGGCAGGAACGACCAGACCAGCTCCTGGACGGTTGCGCCGCGCCTGGAGTTCCGGCTGGGTGAAAGCACTTCGGGCTCCGTGGGCTACATGTCCCGCTGGTACGATGCGGGCGCGGGCAACAGCTCAATGAAGGAAGAGCGTTTCAGCCAGTGGCAGGGCCGTATCGGCGATCCCGGCCGCGGGCGGCGGCTCGGCTGGGACGCCAGTTATCTGCGCGGTGAAACCACGTACAGCCAGGGCGGGCAGGATGCGGTGCAGGGAATCGGGCGGGGAACGCTGTTTATCAATCTGGCGCCGCAATTCCGGCTGCGGGCTATCGCGGGTCACGAATCCGAAGACTACGGCGGAAGCCTGGGCCGCGATACCCAGGGCATTTATGGCGGCGGTTTCGACTGGACGCCTTCCGAGCGGACCACCGTGACCGCGATCGCCGAAAACCGCATTTTTGGCACCGGGTACAATCTGGACGCGCAGCACCGGGCCCCGCGCTCACTGTGGCGTCTGGCGTATTCCAAAGACATCACCTCTCCCGCCCAGCATTTTGGCGGAGGGGTTTACGAGGACCCGTTGTTCCAGCAGTTTTTCAATTCCGCGCAGCTGGTCGCGCAGCTGCCGGACCCGGTGCAGCGTGAAGCCTATATACGCTCCCTGCTTGGATATCCCGCCACGGGACCGGCGGCCGACCTCAGGACCAATGCCTATTTCATCAACCGCAACCTGCGCGGGGGGGTCAGTCTGCTGGGTGAGCGCAATGTCCTGACGTTTTCGTTCCAGCAGTCGGAGCGGTCCCGTCTGAGCCCGCCGGGCGGCTTGTCCGTGGAGGACGATTTCGCTCTCACCGACACGATCAAAACCCATTCGCTGACAGCCGCGCTCAGTCACCGCCTGACCGGGACATCGTCGCTAAACTCTTCGCTGACAGAGGCGCGCTCCGAAGGAAACAGCGCCAGTGGCCTTGAAACACGGCGGATGATCGCAATGCTGGGCATGACGACACAGCTTGGCCCCAAAACCGTCGGCGGCCTTTCCTACCGCTATCAGCGCTCCGATGCCGCAGGCAGCGAAAGCGATTTTTCTGAAAACGCGGTGACAGCCAATCTCGGCCTCCGATTCTGACCGGGCAGCCTGATGTACGCATCCTTCTTCAGATTTAACAGCAAGCCATTCCAGCTCAACCCCGATCCGGCGTTCTTCTATGGCAGCCGGGGGCACCGGCGGGCGATGGCGTATCTCGAATACGGCCTGCACCAGAGCGAAGGCTTCATCGTCATTACCGGTGAGATTGGCGCGGGAAAAACCACGCTGGTGCGCAGCCTGTTCGAAAATCTCGACCCGGCAAAAGTGGTTGCGGCGCACCTCGTCAGCACCCAGGTTGATGCCAGCGACATGCTGCGGATGGTGGCGGCGGCATTCGGCCTGCCCGCGCGCAACCAGGACAAGGCGGAACTGCTGCTCTCGATCGAAACATTTCTGGTGGAGACGACCGCCGAAGGCAAGCGCGCGCTGCTGATCGTGGATGAGGCGCAGAACCTTACGCCCGCAGCGGTGGAAGAACTGCGCATGTTGTCCAACTTCCAGCTGGAGGATCATGCGCTGCTGCAAAGCTTCCTGATCGGGCAGCCCGAATTCCGCGACATCATGCAGAGCCCGCAGATGCAGCAGCTGCGCCAGCGGGTGATCGCGTCCTATCACCTTGGCCCGCTCGACTCGGAAGAAACGAAGGGATACATCGAACACCGGCTGCGCCATGTCGGCTGGAAAGGGGATCCTGAATTCACCCCGGAGAGTTTCACCGCCATCTATTCACACACTGGCGGCATTCCGAGGCGGATCAACTCCCTGTGCGACCGGCTGCTGCTTTCAGCCTTTCTCGGCGAACGTCACCGCCTGGGTGAGGCCGAGGTGAAGGACGTTGTCGAAGAACTGAAAAATGAATTCGCCACGGTGGCCCGCAACAGCTCTCCGCCCGCGGCGGCGGGCGCCAGCGGACGCCGCCTGGCGGATCTGAACGGAGTGGCGCTGGACCGCCTGAAAGTACCGGCGGATCTTGCCGAAAAAGTATCGGGCATGGCGGCCGGTTTCGATGCGCAGCGCATCGAGGCGCGCCTGGCGCGGCTGGAGCAGTCGGTATCGGTGACGCTGAAACTGCTTAACCAGGTGCTGCAGGCGGCGCGGGCGGAAACCGGAGAAAAACAGCGATGACATCACAGGACCGTACCGGCGCGCCGGTTATCTGCGTGGTTGGCGCGCGTCCCAACTACATGAAGGTTGCACCGCTGATCCGCGCATTCGCCGCGCATCGTCCGGCGCTGAAGACGCTGCTGGTCCATACGGGGCAGCACTACGACACGGCGATGAACGACCGTCTGTTCGCCGACCTCGAACTGCCGGAACCCGACATCAACCTGGGCGTGGGCTCTGGCAGCCACGCCGTGCAGACCGCCGAGGTCATGAAGCGCTTCGAGCCGGTCATCGACCAGCACGGCGCGCGCGCCGTGCTGGTGGTGGGCGACGTCAATTCCACGCTGGCCTGCGCGCTGGTCGCGGCCAAGCGCCATGTGCCGGTGATCCATGTCGAGTCGGGGCTGCGCAGCGGTGACCTGCGCATGCCGGAAGAAATCAACCGCCTGCTCACGGACCGGCTTTCCGATCTGCTCTACACCACCGAGCGCAGCGCTCATGACAATCTCGTGCGCGAGGGCATCGGTGGCGAGCGGGTCGTATTCGTTGGCAACGTCATGATCGACAGCCTGCGCGCCAGTCTGCCCAGGGCCGTGCCGCCCGCGGACCTGCTGCGCGCGGCGGGGTGTGATCCGGCCTGTCTGGCGGGCGGTTACGGCGTGGTGACCCTGCACCGTCCGTCCAACGTGGACCACGCCGGGACGCTTGGACCGATCATCGACGCCCTGCGTGATATTTCCCGCAGGCTGCCGCTGGTTTTCGCCCTGCACCCGCGCACGCGGGGTAATCTGGAACGGTTTGGCCTGCAGGACCGGCTCGATGAACCCGGATTCATCGTCCTGCCGCCGCAGGGTTATCTCGAAATGCTCGGTCTTATGGCGGGCGCGGCGCTGGTCATGACCGATTCGGGTGGCATCCAGGAGGAAACAACGGCGCTGGGCGTGCCGTGCCTGACGATCCGGGAAAACACCGAACGCCCGATTACGGTCGAGCAGGGTACGAATACGCTGGTCGGGGTCGATCCGGCGGCCATCACCGCGGCGGCGATGGAGGTCATCGCCAGCGGCGGCAAGCGCGGACGCATCCCCGAATACTGGGATGGCGGCACGGCCGGACGCATCGCGGCCCATCTGGCGGGCTGGCTGGAACAGGCGGAAAAAACGGAAAAGGTTGAGCAGGCAGTATGAGCAGTGTGGCAGGCCCTATTACCAACGCGTTTACGGTCGATGTCGAAGACTATTTCCAGGTCTCGGCGCTGGCGGAGCATTTTCCCCGGCAAACCTGGAATGGCGTGCCGTGCCGCGTTGAGCGCAACATGGAGCGTATCCTCGGGCTGCTGGCGGAAAAAAACATTAAGGGCACCTTTTTTACGCTCGGCTGGCTGGCGGAGCGTTTCCCGGAGATGATCCGCCGGATGGCCGACGCCGGGCATGAAATCGCCAGCCACGGTTACAGCCATGAGCGCGCCAGCGCGCAGACGCCGGAAGCGTTTCTGGCGGATATCTCGCTGGCCAGGGCGGTGCTTGAAGACATTTCCGGCCAGACGGTAACGGGATACCGCGCCCCCAGCTTTTCCATCGGCAAGGGCAGCCTGTGGGCGCACGACTGCATCGCCCGGGCCGGTTATCGCTACAGTTCCAGTGTTTACCCGGTGCGACACGATCACTACGGCATTCCCGACGCTCCGCGTTTTCCGTACCGGCTGCCGTGCGGGCTGCTGGAAATTCCGGTGACGACGATGCGCGGCTTCGGCCGCAACTGGCCGGCGGGCGGCGGCGGTTATTTCCGCCTGCTGCCGTATCAGCTGTCGCGCTGGCTGATCGCGCGCGTGAACCGGCAGGACCGCCGCCCTGCCATTTTTTACTGCCATCCGTGGGAAATCGATCCCGGTCAGCCGCGGGTCAACAACGTCGGCGCCAAAACGCGCTTCCGCCATTACGTGAATCTTGCGCGCACCGAGGCGCGGCTCCAGAGTCTGCTGGGAGATTTCTCGTGGGGACGGGTCGACCAGGTGTTTCGCGACGCCGCCTGAGCGGCGCACGGGAGCGATGCCGCCATGAATCCGCCACTCACCGTCAGAACGCTCGCCGCGCAGGATGCGGGGCGCTGGGATGCATTCGTCCGCGCCTGCCCGGAAGGCACCTTTTTTCACCTCTCCGCCTGGCAGGGGATCATGGAAGAGGTGTTCCGCCACCGCAGTTTTTTCCTCTACGCCGAGCGTGGCGGCGAGATTGTCGCCGTGCTGCCGCTGGCGGAAGTCAAAAGCCGCCTGTTCGGCCATGCGCTCACGGCGCTGCCGTTCTGCGTTTACGGCGGCGTGATCGGTGAAGCCGAAGCCGTCGCCCTGCTTGAGGCGGAGGCCGATGCGATCGCGCGCCGCCTGGGCGTGCAGCATCTGGAATACCGCAACCTCGTCCAGCGCCACGCCGACTGGCCGCGTCAGGAACTGTACGTAACGTTCCGCAAGGAAATCCTGCCCGACGTGGAGGCGAACATGCTCGCCATTCCGCGCAAACAGCGGGCGATGGTGCGCAAGGGCATCAAGAACGGTCTGGCCAGCCATTTCGATGACGATGTCGACCGGTTTTTCGCCCTCTATGCGGATAACGTGCTGAGGCACGGTACGCCGGCGCTGCCGGTCCGTTTCTTCCGTCGCCTGCGCGAAGCGTTCGGTGATGGATGCGAGGTGCTCACCGTTACCGATGGCGCGGGAAAAACCCTGTCGAGCGTGCTCGGATTCCGTTTCCGTGGTGAGGTGCTGCCCTATTACGCCGGTGACGACATGGCCGCGCGCGATCTGGCCGCGAACGATTTCAAGTACTGGGAACTGATGCGCATCGCCTGCGAGCGCGGCGATCGCCTGTTTGACTACGGGCGCAGCAAGATCGGCACCGGGCCGTGGAGCTTCAAGAAAAACTGGGGTTTCGAGCCGCAGCCGCTGCATTACGAATACCAGCTCTACAAGCGCGATGCGGTGCCGCAGAACAATCCGATGAATCCCAGATACCGCGCATTCATCGCGCTGTGGCGGCGTCTGCCGCTTTCCGTCGCCAACGCGCTCGGGCCGCACATCGTGCGCAACCTGGGATAAACCGCCGTGCCGGACCTCCGCCCGCCGCTGCTGTACCTGGCGCACCGCATTCCCTACCCGCCGAACAAGGGCGACAAGGTGCGCTCGTTCAACATCCTGCGCCAGCTCGCGCGCACGCACCGCGTTTTTCTCGGCACGTTTGTCGATCATCCGGACGATGCGCGCCACATTGGCGCGCTGGACCAGTGGTGCGCCGCGCATCACGTCATCACCCTCAATCCACGCCCGGCCCGGCTTGCCAGCCTGCGCGGGGTACTGACTGGCGAGGCGCTCAGCCTGCCGTACTACCGCAGCGCCTGCCTTGCCGCCTGGGTGCGCGACACCGTCGCCCGCCACGGCATCACGCGGGCCGTGGCGTTTTCCGGGCCGATGGCGCAGTACCTCGATGCACCGGGCATCACGCGGCGCATCGTCGATTTCTGCGACGTTGATTCGGCCAAATGGACCCAGTACGCAGCACAGCGCCCCTGGCCGATGTCGTGGCTGTACCGCCGCGAGGGCGAGCGCCTGCTTGCGTTCGAACGCCGCGCCGCCATCGCCGCCGATGCGGCCCTGTTTGTTACTGATGCCGAAGCGGATCTGTTCCGCCGTGCCGCGCCAGAAACCGTGGCGCGCGTGGGGGTGATGCGCAACGGCGTCGATGCGGAATATTTTTCCCCGGCCAATGCCGGCGACACGCCCTACCCGCCCGGCGGCCCGGTGCTGCTCTTCACCGGCGCAATGGATTACTGGCCCAATGTTGATGCAGTCACCTGGTTCGCGCGCGAGGTGCTCCCGGTGGTGCGTACGCAGTATCCCGGCGCGCGCTTCTGGGTGGTGGGCATGAATCCGGCGCCGGCGGTGCAGGCGCTGGCAGGTGAAGAGGGCATAACGGTAACGGGCACGGTGCCCGATGTGCGCCCCTGGCTGGCCCATGCCGATGTGGTGGTTGCGCCGCTGCGCGTGGCGCGCGGCATCCAGAACAAGGTGCTGGAGGCGATGGCGATGGCCCGGCCGGTGGTGGTGTCGGCGGCGTCGGCCACTGGGCTGGGAGCCGCGCCCGGGCGCGAATGCGAGATCGCCGACAGCGCCGCCGAACACGCAGCGCGGATCGCCGCCCTGCTGGATGATGCCGCACGGCGCGCGGCGATGGGCGCGGCGGCCCGGGTATGCGTGCTTGGCGGCTACAGCTGGCAGGCCCATCTGGGGCTGCTCGACAGGCTGCTTGACGATGATGTGGTGGCAGACGGGAAAAACCGGCTGGAAGAGCAGGGGAATGCCGATGGGCGCTGATTCCACCGCGACAACGGAGCTGCCCGCCACCACCACCGCAGCCCCCCCCCCTGCCGGAAAAGCCTGGCGCGTGCCCGCGGCCCTGCTGGGCGTTTTTTTCTGGGTGATCGCCTGGTACTGGACGACGGCGGGCGAGATCGCCGGTATCTGGTGGCGCTCGGATACCTTCGCTCACGGTCTCGTGGTGCTGCCGCTTTTTGCCTGGCTGGTGTGGCGCAAGCGCGCCTGGTATGCCAGCGAGCCGCTCTCTTCCCTGCCGCTGATGGCGTTTGCGGCTGCCGTGGCCGGGCTGGCATGGCTGGCCGCGCAGTTCGTCAGCGCGGCGGGCGCGGCCCATTTTGCCCTGGCGGCGATGCTGGTGAGCGGTTTTGCCGCCGCGCTGGGCTGGCGCGTGTCGCGCATCCTGCTGTTCCCGCTGCTGTTCCTGTTTTTTGGCGTGCCGATCGGCGAATTCCTGCTGCCGGTAATGATGAAATACACCGCCAGCTTTACCGTGGCGGCGCTGCGCCTGACGGGCGTGCCGGTGTATCAGGAAGGGCTGTTCTTCATCATTCCCAACGGACGCTGGTCGGTGGTGGAAGCGTGCAGCGGGGTGCGCTATCTGATCGCCTCGCTGATGATCGGCGCGCTCTATGCCTATCTGAACTACAACCGTCTGCCGCGCCGACTGATGTTCATGGCGGTGGCGCTTGCCGTGCCCATCGTGGCCAACTGGATCCGCGCCTACATTACCGTGATGATCGGTTACCTGTTCGGCAACGAGGCAGTCGAAGGTTTTATCCATATCGTCTACGGCTGGGTGTTTTTTGGCGTGGTTGTGTTTCTGATGCTGTGGATCGGCAGCTTCTGGAGCGAGGCGCCGAAAACGCCCCCGCCCGCGGCGGCGCTGCCCCCGGCCGTGTCCGGGCAGGCCGCGCGTTACTGGCTGGGGCTGCTGCCTTTTGCGCTGGTGAGCGCATTTTTTCCGCTGTGCCTGCGCACGCTCGAAGAGCCGCCGCAGGCATTCCAGGTAAGGCTGACGCTGCCCGCGCCGGCGCAGGGCTGGGCGGCGGAAGGCGCGGAGTTCCCTTATCGTCCCGTTTATCACGGACACCGGGGCGAGGCGCTGCAGGTTTACCGCGCTCCGGATGGCGGCAGCGTGGCGCTTTATGTCGCCTATTACGCCGGGCAGCGTGCCGGAGCGGAAATGGTGATGTGGGGTAACGGACTTGTTGGTGCGGAAGGCGCGGGCAACGGGCGCTGGCGCATCATGCGCCATGACGGCGATGTGATCGAAAGCGGCGGCGGACGTCTGGATGGCGCCACGGTAACCGACGGAGCACGCCGTATTGGCGTCTGGCACTGGTACCGCATGGATGGGCGGGTGGTGACCAGCGATTACCTGGCGAAAATACGGCTCGGGCTTGAGCGTCTGATGGGGCATCGGGACGGTTCGGCCTTTGTCGCCGTGATGTCGGATGCGACCGAGACTCCCGATGCCGCGCGCGAGCGGGTGCGGCTGTTCCTGCGCGATCATGGCGCGGCGCTGGACGGCATGCTCGATGCAGTCGAGGCGGAGGAAGGCGGCTGATGACGGTGGATACGCGCCCGCTGGTGGCGCATGTCGTGTACGGTTTCCGCGTTGGCGGGCTGGAAAATGGCGTGGTCAATCTGCTCAACAACATGGACCGGGCGCGTTTCCGTCATATCGTGGTGGCGCTGAGCGACTGCGACGAGAAATTCTGCGCGCGGGTGAGCCGTGATGACGTGCGCTTCCTGTCCCTGCGCAAACCGGCGGGGCACGGTTTCCGGCTTTACCCCCGGCTGTTCCGGCTGTTCCGCGAACTGCGCCCCGCGATCGTGCATACGCGCAACCTCGCCGCGCTGGAAATGGCCGTACCGGCGTGGGCGGCGGGCGTGCCCGTGCGCATCCACGGCGAGCATGGCTGGGACGCGCGTGATCCGCAGGGCACGGTGCGCAAATTCCGCCTGATGCGCCGGGCGTACCGCCCGTTCGTGACGCATTACATCGCCTTGTCCGGGCATATCGCCGCATACCTGAACCAGAGCATCGGTGTTGCGCAGGAACGCCTGAGCCGCATCTGCAACGGCGTCGATGCGCGGCGCTTTTGTCCGGCGGAAGGTGGCGGCGTGGCGGCGGATGTTCCTTTCCGCGCGGGGGATCACTTTGTTTTCGGCACGGTTGGCCGTCTGCAGGAGGTCAAGGATCAGCTCAATCTGGTGCGCGCTTTCGCCCATCTGCTTGAACTGCGGCCCGCCGAACGCGCGCGGTTGCGGCTGGCCATTGTTGGTGACGGTCCGCTGCGCGGCGCGGTGGAAGAGGAAATCGCCCGCGCCGGTATCGGCGGACAGGTTTGGCTTGCCGGCGAGCGCGCGGATGTGCCTGATTTGATGCGGAGCATGGATGTGTTCGTACTACCGTCGCGCGCCGAAGGCATTTCCAACACCATCCTGGAAGCGATGGCGTGCGCGCTGCCGGTCGTGGCGACGGATGTGGGCGGCAGCGGCGAACTCGTTGCCGTGGGGCGAACCGGCGCGCTGGCGCCGCCATCCGATCCGCAGGCGCTCGGCAGGGCGATGGAGGCTTATGTTGTCGATCCGCTCCTGGCCCGTTGCCACGGCGCGGCGTCGCGGCAACGGATCGAAGACGAATTCAGCCTGGACGGCATGGTTACGCGCTATGCCGACCTGTACGCAAGACTGCTTGGCGAGGCCGGCTGTCCGGTTCCCGCCCTCCAACAATAAGGATGTAACCTGGTATGTGCGGGATAGCGGGACTTTTCCATCTGCGTGATAAACGCGATTTCGACCGTGCGCTGATGCAGCGGATGAACGATATCCAGCATCACCGTGGTCCGGACGAGGGTGGATTTCACTTCGAACCGGGCGTGGCGCTGGCGCATCGCCGTCTGTCCATCATCGACCTGTCCACCGGGCAGCAACCGCTGTTCAACGAGGATGGCTCGGTGGCCGTCGTGTTCAACGGTGAGATCTACAACTACCAGGAACTCGTGCCCGAACTGGAAGCGCTCGGCCATGTGTTCCACACCCGCAGCGACACCGAGGTGATCGTCCATGCCTGGGAAGCCTGGGGCGAAGAATGCGTACAGCGTTTTCGCGGCATGTTCGCCTTCGCGCTGTGGGATCGCGGGCGCGACACGCTGTTTCTCGCGCGCGACCGCCTCGGCGTGAAGCCGTTGTTCTACTCGCTGCTGGCCGATGGCGCCTTCGTCTTCGGTTCCGAACTGAAAGTGCTGATGCAGCACCCCGGGCTGGACCGCCACATCGACCCGCTGGCGGTCGAGGATTACTTCGCCTTCGGCTACATCCCCGACCCGCGCACGATTTTCCGTGGCGTGCACAAGCTTGGCGCGGGCGAAACGCTGCGCGTCGTGCGCGGCCAGCCGCTGCCGGCGGCGAAAGCGTACTGGGACGTGCGTTTCTCGCTCGACAACAACCTGTCGCTCACCGACGCCTGCGACGAGCTGACCGGGCGGCTGAGGGAGTCGGTGCGGCTGCGCATGATCTCTGAAGTGCCGCTGGGCGCTTTCCTTTCCGGCGGTGTGGATTCCAGCGCCGTGGTCGCCACCATGGCCGGGCTGTCGGACGAGCCGGTCAATACCTGCTCGATCGCTTTCGACGATCCCGCGTTCAACGAATCTGAATACGCCCGCATGGTGGCGGAACGCTACCGTACCAACCACTACGTTGAAACGGTCAAATCGGACGATTTCGATCTTGTCGACGCGCTGGCGCGCCTGTACGACGAACCCTATGCGGACAGCTCGGCGATGCCGACATGGCGCGTCTGCCAGCTCGCGCGCAAGCGGGTGACGGTGGCGCTGTCGGGCGACGGTGGCGACGAGAGCTTTGCCGGCTACCGGCGCTACCGCCTGCATGCAATGGAAGAACGCCTGCGCGCGGCGATGCCTTACGGCGTGCGCCGCCCGGTGTTCGGGCTGCTTGGCCGCCTGTACCCGAAGGCCGACTGGGCGCCGCGCGTATTCCGCGCCAAGACCACCTTTCAGGCGCTTGCGCGTGATTCGGTACAGGCGTATTTCCATGCCGTTTCGATCATGAACGACGATATGCGCTGGCGCCTGTTTTCCCCCGGTTTTCGCGCCAGCCTCGGCGGTTATCGCGCCATCGAGGTGTTCCAGCACCACGCCGCGCGGGCCGGGACGGATGATCCGGTCGCCCTCGTCCAGTACCTCGACCTCAAGACCTATCTCACCGGCGACATCAATACCAAGGTCGACCGCGCCAGCATGGCGCATTCGCTTGAAGTGCGTGAGCCGCTGATGGATCACAAGCTGGTTGAATGGCTCGCCACGCTGCCCTCCGGCCTGAAGGTGAAGGGCAATGAAGGCAAGTATCTGTTCAAGAAGGCGATGGAGCCGTTGCTGCCCAACGAAGTGCTGTACCGGCGCAAGATGGGTTTTGCCGTGCCGCTGGCGCGCTGGTTCCGCGGTCCGCTGAAGCAGCGGGTGCGCGACGCGGTGCTGGGAGAAACGCTTGCGGCAACCGGCATCTTCGAGCGCCGCTATCTCCAGCACCTGATCGACGCCCACCAGTCGGGCGCGCGCGATTACAGCGCCCGGCTATGGACGCTGCTCATGTTCGAGGCTTTCCTGCGCAACAATGAACAACCGGCTGGCGCGGGCCAGAGCGCCTGAGTCAGAAAGGATCTGGCCGCCATGCGAGTTCTGCACGTTTTCGATCATTCCATTCCGCTGCACAGCGGCTACACCTTCCGCAGCGCGGCGATTCTGCGCGGGCAGCGCGCGCTGGGCTGGGAAACCTTTCATTTAACCTCGCCCAAACAGGGCGTATGCCGCGATGCGGTGGAAGACGTGGACGGCCTGCGCTTTTACCGCTGCCCCGTTCCCGCGGGCACGGCGCTGCCGCTGATGGGTGAAATCCGGCTGATGCACGCACTGGAAGCGCGTATCGCTGAACTTGCCGCCGAACTGCGGCCCGACATCATCCACGCCCATTCGCCGGTGCTCAATGCGCTGCCAGCGTTGCGTGCGGGGCGGCGTCTTGATATTCCTGTGGTATACGAAATCCGTGCCTTCTGGGAGGACGCCGCCGTCGATCACGGCACCACGCGCGAAGGCAGCCTGCGCTACCGTGCTACCCGCGCACTGGAAACCTGGGTGCTGCGCCGCGTGGATCACGCCTTCACCATCTGCGAAGGGCTGCGCAAGGACATTGTTGCGCGCGGCATTACGGCGGAGAAAGTCACCGTTATCCCGAATGCGGTCGATGTGGACTCCTTTCAGCTTTCCGGCCAGGCAGATGTGGCGCTCAAACGCCAGCTTGGGCTGGAAGGTGCAACGGTGATCGGCTTCGTCGGCTCCTTCTACGCCTACGAAGGGCTGGATCTGCTGCTCGATGCGCTCCCGGCGGTGCTGGCCAGCCAGCCCGGGCTGCGCGTGCTGCTGGTCGGCGGCGGGCCGCAGGAAGAAAACCTCAAGGCCCAGGCAGCGCGCATGGGCCTGGCCGACCAGGTGATCTTCACCGGGCGCGTGCCGCATAGCGACGTCAGCCGCTATTACGACCTGATCGACCTGCTCGTGTACCCGCGCCACTCCATGCGTCTGACTGAACTGGTGACGCCGCTCAAACCGCTGGAAGCAATGGCGCAGGGGCGTATTTTCGTGGCCTCCGACGTCGGCGGGCACAAGGAACTGATCCGCGACGGCGAAACCGGGCTGCTGTTCCGCGCCGGCAGCGCCGGGGCGCTGACCGACGCGGTACTCGACGCCCTGCGCCAGCGCGCGCGCTGGCCTGAGCTGCGCAAGGCCGGGCGGCGTTTTGTTGAAACGGAGCGGACCTGGCGGCGCAGCGTGGCGGCTTACCAGGACGCTTACGCCTCCTGCCGGGGTTAACGGAGAGCCGCCGTGCGTGACGTCATCCTGCTGCTGATTGCCGGTTCGGGCGCGATGATCGCCCTGCGCCATCCTTACGTCGGGGTGCTGATGTGGACCTGGGTGAGCATCATGAACCCGCACCGGCTGACCTACGGCTTCGCGCGCAACATGCCGATTGCGGTGGTGATCGGGGCCTGTCTGCTGATCGGACTGATGTTTACCAAGGAAAGGCGCAGCCCGTTTCTCGGCACGCCGGTCAATGTTTTTATTGCGCTGATCTGCTGGATGCTGCTGACCACGGCCTTTGCTTTCGATCCGGCGGGCAGTTCCATCCAGCTGGAAAAAGTGCTCAAGATCGACCTGATGATCCTGATCACGCTCATGCTCGTTCGCACCAAGCGCGAAATGATCCTGTTCGGCTGGGTTTCCGCAATGTCAGTCGCCTTTTACGGCATCAAGGGCGGCATTTTCACCATTGCGACGGGCGGCAGCTATCGCGTGTGGGGGCCGGACGGCTCTTATATTCTGGATAACAACCACCTTGCCGTGGCCCTCATCATGACCATCCCGGTCCTGCGCTTTCTGCAGACGACACTGGATGAGGCCAACGTCTGGGGGCGGCGGGCGATGATGGCGGGCATGGTGCTGTGCGCCGTATCAGCCATCGGTTCGCATTCGCGCGGCGCGCTGCTGTCGATCACCGCCATGTCCCTGCTGCTGTGGTGGCGCGGCCGCAACAAGGCGGTTACCGGGGTTATGCTGCTGCTGGTTGCCGCCGGGGTGCTGCTGATGATGCCCGACCACTGGTGGGCGCGCATGCACACACTGGAAACCTACGAGCAGGACCAGTCGGCGATGGGTCGCATCAACGCCTGGTGGATGGCATTCAACCTGGCGAAGGACAACCTTTTCGGTGCGGGTTTCCGCGCCTATACGCCGCTAACCTTCAATCTGTACGCGCCTGACCCGGATCACTTGGTGGCGGCGCACAGCATCTACTTCGCCATGCTGGCCGAGCACGGGTTCCCCGGGCTGTTCATCTATCTGGCGTTATGGGCCACGACGCTGCACACGGCGCGCTGGCTGCGCCGCAATGCGGGCGCCTATCCGGAAGCGGCATGGTGCGTGCAGCTTGGGGCGATGTCCGAAGTGGGGATCATCGGCTTTCTCGTCGGCGGCACCTTTCTCAGTCTGTGCTATTTCGATCTGCCCTATAACCTGATGGCCCTGCTCGTAGCCGCGCGTTACTGGGTAGAAACCCGGGGCTGGGAGCGCGAGCCCGCGCCCAGGCCGCTACCCAGACTGTTCGGCATCCCGCTGTTCTTCGGCGACCAGCTGGCGCGAAAGCCATAAACCGGTCGCCAGGAAAAATGCGCAGGGCTGTTACCGCGTGGTTTCAGCCTGCTGCTCTTCGTTTGTCTGCGTATCGTGTTCCCCATTATCGGGTTGCCCGGTCCCCCGGCGTTCGATGCCTCGTGTCCGGCAGATGCGATCAGACGGAATCGGCCGACAGGCTTTGATTTGGGGCGCAGTCTGGCGCAGGCGGATTTTGACCCCCGGCCGATGGCGGCAAAAAACGGCAATGCCCGCATCGCAAAATGCGGGCATTGCCGGTAAACGCTGCCTCGGAAGACCAGGTTTTCGCACGATCCGTGCAGGCTGGTTTTCCAGGGCGGGGAAAGCCGTTTATTTCTGGCTCAGAATCCACTCCACCAGAGTCTTCGCCTCATCCGCATTCACCTGCGGGTTGGGCGGCATCGGGACCTTGCCCCATACACCCGTGCCGCCTTTCTGGACCTTGGTGACCAGCGTGGCCACGATGTCTTTTTGTCCGGCGTATTTGGCGGCAACGTCCTTGTAGGAAGGGCCAACCAGTTTCTTGTCCACCGTATGACAGGCCAGACAGTTCTTCGCCTTGGCCAGATCGGCGCTGGCGAAGGTGGAGGTGGTCGAAAGAAGGCCGATGGCGGCCGCAGCGGCAACAAGCATTTTTTTCATGTTTTCATCCTCTCATAAGTGCAGGGGTAAATCTGCCAGTGCCGATACTAAACCACGGTAAAGCCTTTGCCTATCTGCCAATAAGTCGGGTTTGTGCAGCAATCCTCACTGCCGGACGTCCATGCGTTCATCCACGGGAAGCGGCGCATGCGCAAGAGTGCGGTATGGATTGATATCCAGCCCGCCACGCCGGGTGTAGCGCGCCCAGACCGCCAGTCTGTCGGGGCGGCAGCGCGACAGAATGTCACAAAAAATACGCTCCACGCACTGTTCGTGAAATTCGTCGTGCGCGCGAAAAGAAACCACGTACCGCAGCAGGCCCGCGCGGTCGATTGGCGCGCCGCTATAGCGCACGGCAAGCGTGCCCCAGTCCGGTTGCCCGGTAACGAGGCAGTTTGATTTCAGCAGATGGGAATACAGCGTTTCCTCAACCTGGGGACCTGCGGCGGAAAGAAAGCGCGGGGCTGGCTGGTAGGTATCGATATCGATATCGATGCCATCGATGCAGACGCCCTGGGGATAGGCGGACATTCGCGCGGGCCGGTGATCGAGGGTTTCCAGTTCTACCGTTACCGTTCCGCCTGCCACGGCGGAAAGATCGCGTCCGATCGTAGCCGCCACCACGGATGGATCCGCGAACGTCTGCTGGTTGAAAGAGTTGAGATAAAGCTTGAGCGATTTCGATTCCACCAGATACGGCGTATCGGCGGGCACCCGGAAACGGCCGATGGCCACCAGCGGTTTGCCGCGCGGATTCAGCCATGACAGCTCATAGGCGTTCCACAGGTCTTCTCCGGCAAAGGGCAGGGCATTGGCCCGCACGCCGATTTCATTGCGTTTATGCTGGCGTTCGACCGGGAAAAGCAGCTCCGGCGCATAGGTGCTGCGATAAGAAACCTTCTGGCCGAGCGGGGAGTTTTTCTCCCCGGCTCCGGCGGGATCGGGAAGGGTGTTCATGAATGATGTTCTCCCTGCCTGCCGCGGAAGGCCGCCTGTGCGGCCTGCTGCGCCGTATCAGCGCGCGGACGATGTCATCGCCACGCTTTCCGCATCGCAGTTTTTCAGCTGCCTGAATTCAAAACCCATGGCTTCGGTGCGATGCAGCGCCACCGAATGGGGGATTGTCAGCGCGGCCGCATTTCCGGTATCTGTTACGTTCCAGACCAGCCGGTCGTGCTCATCCACAAGTTCCGCCTCTATCGGGGTATCGTTATGCGCGCTGATCAGGCTTATCTTCACCCGGCCGGGCGCATCCACCCTTCCATATACCGTTGGTTTACGCTCGTCTTTCCAGCCCCAGTCCATTTTTTTTCTCTCACGCGCGGTGCCGTAGTGAAACCCGCAAACGACGTCGCCCTGCTGGATCAGGTATACATTGAACTCGTCGGAAATGCTCGTGATTGCACCGCGGTTGGGAAGGTCGACGTGCCATGCGCCCGCGAAATCCGCAAATGCCGGGACAGACAGGAAAAATACTGGTGCGATGAAAAACAGGCGCAGGCCGCTCATGATGGCTCCGATCAAATCATGCGGGTAACAGGGAAGCGCCAGCCCTTCTTTTACCGCGCCTCCCGGATCGCGTAATCATAACCACGGACACGCTGCCAGGATAGTTCCGCCTGTTCATGCGACAAGCCGTTCCGGCGGATATTGATACCGCGCCGTCGGCTACGGATGCTGGCCGTTCACGGTTTTGACACCATGATCCTGTGCGCCATGCCCGCGCCAAGGGCGAAACGGGTTTCGCCCCGCGCCACCACCAGCCCCGCTCCCTGACGCTGCCGCACGGTCAGTTCGCTGCCCACGTTGAGGCCCATTTCGGCAGCGCGCCGCGCCATCGCAGCCCCGCCATGGATGGCGACGATGCGGATATTTTCGCCTTCGGCAGCCATCGTCAGGGGGAAGGTGTCCGGGCTGGCGGCAGGTTTCATGGAACGTTCGCAGTAGAAACAGAAGCAGGAATTTTGCGCTGACGCGCTGGCGTGCGCGGCAGTCCGGCTCCCGTCAGGGCGCGCAGCAGGATGCCGATGGTGCTGCCGTTGTGCAGCATCGAGGCGGTAACCGGCGTCAGCAGGCCGAAGGCGGCGGCGGACAGGATGGAGGTGTTGAGCCCCACGGTAAGCCTGAAATTGCTGCCGACCAGCGCGCGTGTGGCCAGCGCGAGCGCCCTGGCGTCGGCCACGCGCGCGATGTCGTCTTCGAGCAGGGCGATGTCGGAGGCGAGCCGCGCGATATCCGCGCCGTGATGCATCGAAATGCCGACATGGGCGCCAGTGAGCGCGGGCGCATCGTTAACGCCGTCGCCAACGAAGGCGATGCGCGCGCCGTCCGCGGCGAGGCTGCGGAGAATCTCCGCCTTGTCATGTGGCAGCAGGTTGGCGTGAAAGGCGTCGAGTCCAAGCTGTCCGGCCATGGCGGCGGCGCGTTCGGGGTGGTCGCCAGTCAGCATCAGGATGCGTTCTACCCCCAGTTCGCGCAGCCGCGCAATGGTGGCGGCGCTGTTGTTGCGCAGGCTGTCCCGCAGCGCGAGCACGCCCAGTAGCTCGCCGCCGTAGCCGATGTAGAGCAGGGTTTTCCCTTCTTCATGGAGGCGGGCGATTTCTCCGGCATGGGCGGCGGTGGAAATGCCTTCATCATCTTCAATGAAATGGCGCGATCCGACCACGATGCGCCTGCCGTCGATGGTGCTCGCCACGCCGTGGGCGACGATGAATTCCACTTCCTTGTGATCGAAGTGGTGCACGCGGTCGAGCCGGTTGGCCGCTTCCACCACCGCCATGGCCAGCGGGTGGAAATAGTGCTCTTCCACCGAAGCGGCGAGATTGATCAGATCCTCGGAGGTGTAGCCCGCATCGAAGGCGACCGCGTCGGTGACCTGCAGCGCGCCGCTGGTGAGCGTGCCGGTCTTGTCGAACACGAAGGTATCCGCATCGGCCAGGCGTTCGAGCGCGCTCGCGCCCTTGATCAGCATGCCCGCCTGTCCGCCGCGGTACATCGCGGACTTGAACGCCACCGGGGTGGAAAGCTTGAGCGCGCAGGAGTAATCGGCCTGGAGCACGGCGGCGACCCGCTGCCAGTCGCGGGCGAGCAGCCAGGTGCCGCCCGCCAGGCCCAGCACCATTGGCACCAGCCGGTCGGCCAGGCGCGAGGCTTCCAGCTGGGCGCTGCTTTTGACCGCGAGCGACTGTTCGACGAAATCCGCGATGCGCGCGGCGGCGGCGTGACGCCCGACCTGCTCGGCGTAGATGCGCAGCCGCCCTTCCTCGACCACCGTGCCGGAGAGCACGCGGTCGCGGCGCTGGCGCATGACTGGCACGCTTTCGCCAGTCATTGCGGCTTCGTTGACCAGCGCCTCGCCGCCAAGAACGGTGCCGTCCACCGGAATCACCGCGCCGGTGGCGGCGATCACCGTATCGCCTACCCGCAGCGCGGCCGCATCCACGCGCGATTCGACGCCATCACGCTCAACCCACACTTCGCCGCTGTCCGGCTTCAGCAGGTGCTTGAGCAGCTCGTCGGAACGGCGCTCGATGGAATGTTCGAGATATTCCCCCAGCGCCAGCAGAAAAGAGGTGGTGTTGGCGGCCAGGTAATCGCCCCGCCCGATGGAAATCGCCACCGCCAGCGCTTCGAGCACGTGGGAGGTGACGCCGCGGCGGAAAAAATCGTTCAGCGCCTTGCCCAGCAGCGGCAGCGCCGTGCCGATGGCGACTGGCGCCCGCAGCGCGGGCCGCAGCCCCCGGGTAGCGATAAGGGCCGCGCTGCTTGCCGCCACCGCGCCCAGTTCGGCCATGTCGCCCCGCGCCGCCGCCCGGATGCCACCATCCTCCGGGGCGGGCGGGCGCAAGGCCAGAATGGCCGCGGCAAGCTGGTCTTCATCCGTTTCCGCGGCGTCGAAGCGGACCACCATCGTGCGCGCTGCGGCATTAACCCGCACATCCGTAACACCCCGGAGCGCTTCAACCGCACGGCCGATACGCCCGCCATCCAGCGGCGCGCTGCGCCAGCAGCGGTAACGCAGCCGCAGCCGCCCCCGCAGCCGGTGCACGGGCTCCAGCGTGGAAAACCAGCGGCCGGACATCATGCGTCCCCGTGGCGCTCCGCTTCGACCTCGGCCTTGAGATCGGCCATCTGTTCCTTCATTTCCTCAAAACTGCCCGCAACGCCGGCGTACATATTCATGGCGGATTTGACCAGTTTGCCGCGCAGTTCTTCGTCTGAAAGCACCCAGGCCGCCGCCGCCCCCAGCAGGGCGCCCAGCAGGAACTGCTCGGTATTGCGCGAACGCAGGAAGGCGGGCAACCCCTGCAGCAGCCCCGCATCCATGCCTTGGGCCATGCCCGCCGCCATCGCGGGATCCATGCCCGGATGCGGCCATGCCCCGCCCGCCGCGCCCTGCTGCCAGGGCGGCATGCCATATTGGGGGGCGTATCCCGCCGCGCCGTAACCGTCGCCGTGATGCTTTTTGCGCTTTTTAGCCATGCGTTTTCTCCTGGTTTTCCTGCTTTTCCCGGCTGCCTGGCGTGGCATCGCGCAGCAGCCGTTCAATAAGGCAGACGCCCGCCGCGCCCGCGGCCGCGGCCGTCATGGCGCCCATGTAGTTTCCGCGCCGGAAGGCTGTCGCGGCGTATTCGCCGGCGGTCAGCGCCGTGCCGCTCTGCAGCGCGTGGCGGAACACGCGTTTCAGGTCGTGCGGCGCATCCGGCGCGGGCCTGTCCTGAAAAGCGGACAGACTGCCGCCAGCGATGAATCCCCGGACGAAACTGGCCCCCGCGCCAGGCAGCACGGGCGTGCGCAGCAGGGTATGCCGCACATGCTTCACGATGCGTCATCCTTTGCGGCGGCTGCAGAAGCCCGGGCGGCCGTTTTTGCCGCGCCAGGCGTGCGCCTGCGCGCGGCGGGCGCGCGTTTTTTGGGCGCGGGCGCGGCAGAACCAGCCTGCGTCAGCGGCGATGCTTCTTCCGCCACGGGCGCGGCCTCGCCAGCCAGCCGCCCGCGCGCGCGCGCGGAAACGCTTTCGATGGCTTCGAGGCTGTTCAGGGTTACCTCGCGCAAACCGCCACGGGCTTTGGTCAGGCCTGCTTTGGCTTTATCGCTTTTGAACAGGCGCAGCGCGACCATTCCGGTCACGATGCCTGCGGCGAAAGGCAGGATCGGGAGCATGTCATTTCTCCTTGCTGGTCCGGCCGGACCGGTTTTTCAACAGATGAACGCCTGCGCCGCCAAGGGCCATGCCGGCCAGCATGGCCGGATGAAGCCGGCGCAGGAAGGGGCTGAAAACACCCAGCGGGCCCGCATGGCTGCCGAGCTGGGCGAACACTTTTTCCAGCAGGTCGGAGACCGCGCCGTGGCGCACATAAGCCTGCTGGGGCGGAATTCCATGCGCGGCGTGGTAGCGCTCCTGGGCGATCGCGTCCAGCGCGGCCTGGCGGAACGCGGGCAGATGCCGCTCCAGCGCCGTTGCGCGTATTTCGAGCAGGACACGGCGTGCGGCAGGGGCCGATGCATGGGGCAGCAGGCGGTCGCAAAGCTGGATGCAGGCGATTTCTCCCGCCAGGGCGCGCTCGCAGTTCACCCGCCAGCCCGGCGCCACGGTGGTTTCGGATGGAAACGGATCAAGCGGCCTCGGCACGCCAAAACGCTGGCATGGCGCGGCCAGCGCCGCGATCTGCTGTTCCGTGCGGCGCAGGGCGGCTTCGAACGGCGCGCGCGCGCCGAAAGACTCGATCACGCGCGTGTAAAAACTGCGCGCCGCGAACCTGTCGTAAAGAACAATGCGCAACGCCTGATGCAGCGCGGGAAAAGGCGCGGCGGGATTTATAGCGCGGGCGCGCAGAATGCTTTCATCATGGTTTCGCACTGGCGACCTCCCGATAGGTATCGCGCAGGATGCGCTCCAGGATAGCGGCCGCGTCCGACCCGGCCCCGGTGAGAAAATCACGCCACGCCTCTTCCGGAATCATCCCGGGATCGTACTCCACGGTGCAGGAACGGGCGAACAGGTTGGCGCGCACGGAATGCACGCCGGGGATGCGGTCCAGCAGGGTATTGAGATGTTTCGCCTGCCCGGAGGAGAGCCCGGTTTGCGGGAGGGCGGCTTCGAGCCGGAGCCGGATCCGCCCCCGGATGTGATGGGCGATCCGTACTCCCGCCAGCAGGGCGCGCAGTTCTTCAAAGGTCGGCATTGCCCGCCCTCCACGGCAGCGGCCCGGCCATGCGGGCGCCGCTGAAATACAGAAAACACCTGGTGCGATGCCTGCAATACATGCTCGCCGAAATCCTGGTTGCCTGGTTGATCGCCGCGCCCGGCAGGCAGTGCGCGGTGGAGCGTATAGCCCCGGCGTTTTCGCGCATGCCGCAAAGCGCGCTTCCGAGCGCCATGCCAACCCGTACCGGATTCACGGCGCAGCGCGATTCTGGAAAGGGTAACACACGCCACCGGGCGGGCAGCGCCGCGGGATCGGCTCAGAGATCCTGCAGCTGGTATTTCTGGATCAGCCGGTAGGCGTGGCGTTCGCTGATGCCGAGCGCGACGGCGGCCTTCTGCCGGTTTCCGCCATATTTGACCAGCAGCTTGCCGAAATAGTCGCGCTCGATGTCTTCCAGCGTGGGTTCGTGTTCGTACTGCAGCGTGGTGCCGCCATTGCCCGCGCCCGGTACGAAAGCGAGGTGGTCGGGCAGGATCCTGGCTGATGCGCGCGAAAGAATGAAACCGCGTTCGACGACGTTGCGCAGTTCGCGCACATTGCCGGGCCAGTCGTAGCCGAGCAGGCGTCTGAGCGCCTCGGGCGCGAATTCCTTGTTTTCGGTTTTGCGGAAACTGTCGAGGAAGTGTTGCGCCAGCACCGGGATATCCTGCCTGCGGTCGCGCAGCGGCGGCAGCGCGATGATAAAGCTGGACAGGCGGTAGTAGAGATCGCTGCGGAAGCTGCCGTTCCGGCTCATTTCGAGCCGGTTGCGGTTGGTGGCGACGACGAAACGCACGTCGGCGCGCAGCGTTTTGGTGCCGCCCAGACGGCGGAAGGTGCCGGTTTCGATCACGCGCAGCAGCTTGGCCTGGATGGAGGGCGGAATTTCACCAATCTCGTCGAGGAACAGCGTGCCATCGGCCGCTTCCTCGATCAGTCCTTTTTTCTGCTGGTCCGCGCCGGTGAAGGCGCCGCGTTCGTGGCCGAACAGTTCGGATTCGAAAAGCTGCTCCTGCAGGCCGCAGCTGTCGACGGTTACCAGCGGGCCTTCAGCGCGGGCGCTGCGCTCATGCACGGCGCGTGCGATCATTTCCTTGCCGGTGCCGCTTTCGCCCTGGATGAGCACGGTCACGCCGGTGGGAGCGACCGCGTCGATCAGGCCATACACTTCGTTCATGGCCTTGCTGTCGCCCACCAGCGCGCCCTGCCCCTGGCTGATGCGCTTGCGGTAATGCTGCAGCGTCTGGCGCAGCGCGGCGGTTTCCAGCACGCGGCGCACGGTCAGTTCCAGTTCGGCCAGGTCGACCGGCTTGGTCAGATACTCGCTCGCGCCCAGCTGGATCATGCTGACAGCGTTGCGGATCGAGCCGAAACCGGTCAGCACGATCACCGGGCACTGCGGCGAAAGCTGGGGCAGCAGGCGCTCGCAGTCGGCGTCCGGCAGGCGGAAATCCAGCATGACCAGATCGGGTTCGTGCACGGCCAGCAGTTTTTCGGCCTCGCGCCACGAGCCCGCGCTTTTCGGCTCCAGCCCCATGCGCTCCAGGTTTTTCACCAGCAGGGCGTTGAAAATCCGGTCGTCGTCGATGACAAGAACAGTTTTTTTCACTCCAAAGCCGCCGTAAAAACTTTTCCGGTAGAAGAAGAAAACAGGATGCCGTCCGCCTCGCCATCCATCGCAGCGCCAATGAGAGGCAGGCGGATACGGAAACGCGCGCCTTTGCCTGGCGCGCTGTCGATCTCAATCGTTCCGTTGTAACGCGCCACGGTTGAACGCACGATTGAAAGCCCCAGCCCGGTGCCCATGGCGCCATCCGCCCGCTGGCTGTAAAACGGGTGAAAGATGCGCGCAAGGTTTTCCGGCGTGATGCCGACGCCGGTATCCGCGATCTCGACCACAGCGTGCCCGCCTTCCACGCGGCTGCGCAAAGACACCTCGCCTCCCTCCGGCATGGCGTGGTGGGCGTTCTGCACCATGTTGAAAATCATCATGCGCAGTTCGCTCGGGTCGGCATAAACCATGGGTGAATCCGGCGAAAAATCCTCAACCTGGCGGATGCCGCGCGCAAGCGCATCGTAATTGAGCAGCATGGCCGCATCGTGCATCGCATGGTTGATCCCGACGCTCTGCAGCACCTCGTTAGGGTGGCGGCACAGCAGCAGCAGACGGTGCGTGACGTCGATGCAGCGGTCGATTTCACCATCGACGAGGCCCAGGCAATCTTCAAGCTCGCCGTCGGCCAGCGTATTTTCCTGGGCGCTGCGCGTCAGGCTCTGCACCGCCAGGCGCACCGATGCGAGCGGATTGTGGATCTCATGCGCAATGCCGGCGGCAAGCATGCCGATTTCCGACAGGCGCTGTTCCTGCGAATAGCGGGCCAGCGTGGACAGGTCGCGCAGCGATTCGACGACGCAGGGACGCGCGCCGTCCGGATCTTCCAGCATGATGCGCGATGCGACGGTTTCAACGGCAACCTCGGCCCCGTCGGAACGGAACAGGCGCTGCTCGTATTTGAGCATGGGCTGGGCGTCACTCAGCGCGAGCAGGGGGCAGATCGTCAGCGTGGACGGGCAGGGTTCATCGAGCGTGTGGCTGGTGCGGTAGCACTTCTGCGCCAGGGCGGCTTCCCGGCTCAGGCCGAGCAGCCTGCAGTAAGCGTCGTTGACGGCGAGGATGCGGTGATCCGGGCTGATGACGCGCACCGCGTCGGGCAGGCTGTCGAGCAGGCTGCGCAGGTAGCGCTGCTGGGCCTGCAGCTCGCCATGGCTGGTTTCGAGACTGGCCGCCATGCGGTTGAACGTCTGGCCGAGCTGCGCCAGTTCGTCATCGTCGCGCGTGCTCACGCGCACGCTGTGATCGCCCTCGCTGAGACGGTGCGCGGCCTGCGCCAGCGCGTCCACCGGAAGCATCACGTAGCGGCGCAGCGCATGGTAGCCCACGACGCAGGAAAGCAGCATCACCAGCGCCGCCCCGGCGGTGAGCCCCAGTGCGCTGTTGCGCGCCTGGGCGCGCATGGAGCTGGCGTCGTAATCGACCACCAGCACGCCGTTGAGCGGATGCGTGTCGAGCGGGCCGTGGCAGCCCGTGCAGGCGGCCTGGTTGAACACCGGGTTGACCGAGCGCAGCACTTCCTGCCCGGTGTCGCTGGCGGTGAAGCGGGCGAAACCGGCGGGGTCGATGTCGTCGGGCAGGGAAAAATGTCCGCCGGTCAGCGACGGATCGGAGGCGAAATGGATTGTCCCGGCGGGGTCGAGTATCCGCACGCCGAGAATGCCGGGCTGCAGCCCCAGGCGGGCGATGATCTGCTGCAGGCCGGGCACGTCGCGCTTGAGCATGGCGTTTTCGAGCGCGGCCTCAAGCAGGCGGTTGACCTGCATCGACGCGGAGGCGCGCTCCTCGATGAGCTGCCCGCGATAAACCGCGAAGAACACCCCCAGCAGCAGCACCGATGCAAGCGCGGAAGCGGCCAGCATCGCCAGTACGATCTTGCGCCGCAGCCGGGCCGCCCACCACGCGCGCAGGCGACCGGCCGGACGGGCGATGCGGGGCGGGGCTTCGATGGCGGGGCTGGAGGAAATGGACATGGGGCGCGGTTTTGTTTTGGATGGTTCGCGTCACAATAGAAGGAGGCTGCCGCCCAGGCAATGCCTCCAGACCAGTAAAACGGCCTCCGTGCGGAAGTCCGCACGGAGAAAAACTACCAGACCGGGCCTGTCCCCGGAATAAAGGGCATGGCGTCACCGCAGGTCGGGCCCTGCGGCGCTTTCGCGGTTTTCTGCTCTTCCGTGCCGGGCGGCGGCAAAGGTGCGCTGGCGAGCACGATCAGCGCCGCGCGCAGGGCATGAAGGTAATCGGCCGTGAGCATCGCCAGCGCCGCATAAAAAGGCGTGGCCGCGCGCGCTCCGACCCGTTCGGCAAAACGTCCGATCCAGCGCAGCAGGTGGGCGTCGAGAAAATCCGCCGCCGGACGCAGAGCCGCATCATCGGCGGCGAGAGTGAACAGATGGGCTGCGAACTGCAGCTGCAGGCTGAGATTGTCGTCCTGACGCCGCCGCCAGTCGCCCGCTTCCAGGTCGTATTTCCGGTACCACTCACGCACCGCGAACATGGGCTCCTGACGCTCCAGCCCGTCTTCGTCGAGCCAGGCGGATTCGTTGGGCGAAGCGTGATAGCGGCCGGTAAGGTAGATCGCGGCGTAATCGGCCGCCATGTCATCGGGCGAAGCCCGCAGTGCGGCGTCACCGCCGCCGAGCGTGTGCGCCATCAGCAGCCGGGCTTCTTCCCCCTCGCGGGTGGCGGACGGAAGCGCCAGACAGCCGGGAAACTCCGCCGACCTGAGCGCGGCGAGCGTGGCGGCGTCAAGCTCGACGCCGTGCAGACGGGCCAGCAGGCCGAGATCCTCGGCCACCATGCCGCGCCACGGAATTGTCTCCTCCACCGTTGTCGGGTTGCCGGTGGTTGTAGCCGTGGTCACTGGAATGGCGTTGTCCGTCTGCATTGCTCCGTCAGCCTGCATTGTCGACCCGGCCCTTGCTGTGGGGCACGAAAACGATCGACGGGTTGGTCAGTTCCGGGTTGGCGAAATTCTTTACCGCGCGCACAACCTTGTCGTTTGGCCCAACGGCCCTGGTCTGGTAAGCACCCGCGCGCAGCTGGTCGATCGGGCCGATGTCCAGCACGCGCATCATGCACGCCTGGACGCAATACGGCGTACGCCCGGATTCGATTTCGTCGACGCACATGTTGCACTTCTTGACGATATTTTCCGAGGGATCGTACTGCGGCGCGCCGTAGGGGCAGGTCGCTTCGCAGCGGCGGCAGCCGATGCACAGGGTGCTGTCGATGTCGACAATGCCGTCTTTCGTGCGCTTCCAGATCGCACCGGTCGGGCACGATGGGATACAGGCCGGTTCGGCGCAATGGTTGCACGAAACGTTCACCTTGTACGCGAAAACGTCCGGGTACGTACCGCCTTCGATGTACATCACACGGCGCAGGCGCGGTCCGGCTGCAAGGCCGTTCTTGTCCTTGCAGGCGATTTCACAGGCGCGGCAGCCGATGCAGTCCACATTGTGGTGCACGAAGCCAAGCTGCATCTGCGGCACAACAGGGGTGTAAACCTCCTTTTTGCGCTGCTTGACCGCTTCCTTGATACGTTTCAGATCTTTGACAGGGGCTTGGTCGCTCATGGTTTTCGAATCCGGTTAGCGCGATCAGTGATCGCCGCGGCGGAAGATGTGGCTGCGCGCGGTGGCGAGCTGATCCCAGCCGGGGCGGTGTGCAAGATCCGTCTTTTTGATATTGCACAGCACCGTGTTGTAGGCGAAGGCGCCAGCCGGACTCGGATCGTCCTTGGTCAGGAAGTCCGGATTGCCGCTGCGGTCGACAGATTTTTCATCCAGATCCATCCACGCGCCTTCGTGCAACACCAACACGCCGGGCATGCAGCGCTCGGTCACGTAAACCGGCACCACGACACGGCCGCGGTCGTTCCACAACTCGACCGTGTCGCCCATGGCAATGCCCAGGCGGGCGGCGTCGCTGGCGTTGATGGTGACCTCTTGCGAGTAGGTTTCGCGCAGCCACGGGATATTGTTGAAGATGCTGTGCGTGCGCCAGCGCGGGTGCGGACTGATCAGGTGGAAGGGGTAGTCCTTCGCCTTCGGGTGGTTGAGCGACTCCCACGGCTCGATCCACTTGGGAATAGCGGGAATCTCGTAGCCATACTGGGTCTTGGTCCAATCCTCGACCCGAGCCAGCCAGCCCGACAGGATTTCGATCTTGCCCGACTCGGTCGGGAACGGCTCGCCGCGCTCGATCTGGTCGCGGAAGGCGACATGCGGCTCCTTCAGCTCGAACTTGTAGACGCCGCGCTTCTTGAACTCCTCCCAGCCCATGGCCACGCCCTGGTGCCCCATGACCCGGTTTTCCCACCACTCGCGCAGATACTCCTCGTCGACCTGGTCGTCGTTCTCGAAATAGCTGCGCGTGGACTTCGGATTGTATTGCTCACCGAAGCCGAGGCGATAGGCCAGTTCGGTGAACACCTGGAAGTCCGTCTTCGATTCGCCCAGCGGCTGGATCACCTTCGGCCGGTGGATATAGTAATGCCCCTTGTACCAGGGCAAGGCGACGTCGTGGCGCTCGAAGTGCGTGGCGATCGGGAACAGCACGTCAGCCCAGATGCCAGATGGCGTAATGGTCGAATCGTTGCAGACGACGAAATCAAGCTTTTTGACCGCCTCGATTTCCTTGTTGATGTTGGTGAGCTGGTTGAACCAGTCCGAACCGTGCCACCAGATCGCGCGGATATCCGGAATCTTGCCGTCGAGCTCGTCATCGCGCGGCCACAGGCCGACCTCCTCGCGCTTGAGGTTCGGGTAGTTAAGCACGCAATGTGCCCAGCGGTCCGACTTGATCGATCCCCACCAGACGTTGGCGTATTCGTCGTACGGATAGGCGACGGCCTCGGTATGAAACGCTTTGCCCACACCCTCGGCGCAGCCGCCGAGAACGCCGATATTTCCAGTCATCGCCTGCACAGCGGCAGCCATGCGGTTGTACTGCTCACCGTAGGCGTTGCGGCCCGGCGACCACGAAGCCTTGAGCGCCGCCGGTTTGGTGCGCGCGTACATGTCGGCCAGCTTCTTGATGTCTTCAGCGCTGACGCCACAGATGTTCGCGGCCCACTCGGGCGTCTTGGGCGTACCGTCGTAAGTGCCGAGGATGTAATCCTTGAAGTTTTCCTTGCCCTGCGCCCACTCGGGCATCGTGCCAGCATCCATGCCCTGGCAGAAGCGGTCGATGAACTTCTGGTCGTGCAGATTGTTGGCGAAGATGTAGTGCGCCATCCCGGCCAGCATCGCCGCATCGGTATTGGGCCGGATCGGAATCCACCACGCATCGTAGGCGGCGGCCGAATCGGTGTATTGCGGGTCGATCAGCACGAATTTGCAGCCGCGCTGCTTGGCCAGCCGCATGTAGTAGAAAGTGTTGCCGCCGTGGAAGGTGTAGGCCGGATTCCAGCCCCACATGATGATGAGCTTCGAATGAGCGAAAGCGTCATCCTCATTGCCATCCTCAATGGTGCCGAAGGTGATGCGCGAACTGAAGGTCGTGCCCTGGTAGGACGGCACCGACCACGAGTTGGTGCGACAGCCGAAAATGCCCAGAAAGCGCGCCAGCAGTCCTTCGATCTGGTCAGATTTGTGCAGCACGCCGTAGGAAGCGCCGGCGTAGGACTGGTCCAGGATCGCCGTCGGGCCGTATTTCTGCTTCAGTTCCTGCATCTTCCCGGCGACAAGATCCAGCGCCTCGTTCCACGATGCGCGCTTGAACTTGCCCTCGCCGCGCGCGCCCACGCGGATCATCGGGTACAGCAGACGCTCCTGCGAATACAGCCGCGCCCGGTACGAACGGCCGCGCAGACAGGCGCGCAGCTGCGGCATCGCTTCCGTATCCAGCCCGAACTTACCCCCGGCCTGGTAAGCGCCGTTATCGGTGGACAGGCGCACGATCACATCGCCTTTTTTGTGCGCCACCAGCATGTGGCGGGAACCGCAGTTGTGCGCGCAGGAGGTGACCACTGTTTCCAGATCGTCATCGCGCGGATAGGGTTCATACGCAAAGGCTTTGGCCACGCGCGGCATCGATAGCGACACAAGGCCTGTGGCTCCCAGCGCGGAGGCCGCCAGGGCCGTTTTCAGAAAGCGGCGGCGCGACATTGTGGCGCGGTCAGGGCCGCGCCGGAGCCAGTCGATGATGCCGTCTTCATTCATAAGCGGATGGGTGCTGAGGCTCACGGTTTGCTCCCGCCTGTATTGCTGTTGATTCCGGTCAGAAACCGGGCTTCCGACTGCGTGGGCCGATCCCTGGCCCAGTCCGGCACTTCTGGCGCCATGCCCTCCCAGGCATGCCGCGGATAGGGGAAGCTGACGCGGTACCACGACCGCCCGCCGTGACAGCCGTAGCAGACATCGCCGCCCTTTTCCGTGGCGAGCTGCTCGATGGCTTCAGGCTTCAGATAATTCACCTGGTGCCGCGTCGTGCGGAAAGTCGCATGGCAGGTCAGGCAGTTGTTTTCCATCGAGTCGCGCACTTCCGTCCAGGGCGGAAGACCCATCGACTCAGCCGGAAACTGCCCGTGACACATCAGGCACAGTTCCGGATTGGTATTCTTGCGCAGCACATGCGCGGTGTTTTTCGTATCGGGCGGCGTCACCGCCTTGTCGCGCGGATCATTGCCCTGGTGACAGGTGTTGCATTTCATCTGCATGACCTGCGCGGCATAGGGCGATTTGAGATGCCGCCAGTGGAACGTCCCCTGCTCCCCATCGTAGGTATCCAGGGTCTGGTACCACGCCAGCGAATCCGCCGCCTTCACCCCGGCCAAGGATTCCTTGCGCACCGTGTTATTTACAATTTCCTGGTGACAGGAAAGGCATTTCTCGTCGGTCGCGCTATCAATCGCGGGTTTGAAGTGCACCGGATCCCATCGCGCGCGTTCGTAATCGGCCGGAGCCTGCGCCGCCACCGCGCTGCCAGCCGCAGCCGATGATTCCGCCGCCGGAGCGGAAGCCTTTGTTTTGGGCGCTGAAACCAGATACATCGCACCCACCGTGGCGCAGATGATGGCGACCAGCAAAATCACCTTCTTGCGGAGCTGCATGGCGATTCCATTTCGTGAAAATGAAAAAAGGGGGACGTATCCCCCTTTTACCGCGCGGCTTACTTCTTGTTGCCGCTCATGCCGGACATGCCGCTCATGCCGGACATGCCCTTCTGGCCGGACATACCGCTCATGCCTTCCTGGCCGGACATGCCGCTCATGCCCTTCTGGCCGGACATGCCGCTCATGCCTTCCTGGCCAGACATGCCGCTCATGCCGGACATACCCTTCTGACCGGACATGCCGCTCATGCCTTCCTGACCGGACATGCCGCTCATGCCGGACATACCCTTCTGGCCGGACATGCCGCTCATGCCTTCCTGGCCAGACATACCGCTCATGCCGGACATGCCCTTCTGCTGGGCCATGGCGACGCCAGCCATGCACATCATCATCAGACCAACGATCACAGTTTTGCGAGCTTTCATCTCTTCACTTCCTCATGAGGTTTGGTTTGCACCACCTGGAGCCGTCAGGCCATTTCGACGTTTCCTGGTGTGATGCGGGGGAGCCTGGTGTGCTGGAACGGGTTTCCCTGCAGCGGAAATCCCGCGCCCTGCGCGCCCTGGCGATTCTTTTTACTGCCGGTGGTAGCCTCGTATATCGTATCTGCCTGTCATTCCAGCCCGGGTGAATGGCGTGTACCACGCCCCCTGGCTGTCAAAAACGTCCAGCGATGCTGGGTACGGCTCGTCAATACCGTGAAATGCTGTCTTTTTATCGAGCGGACGCGCCTCCCTGATTACCGGCGCATCCTCCCTGCGATGGTCGGGAGCCGTTCCGGCGACATAAGCCGGAGACCCGGCGGCCTGCGCCATCCCCGCCACAACAAGCACGCCTATTCCAGACAGCAGCCGTTTCATTTGCACATCCTCGCCATCCCCGCCCAGGCTGCGGCAGGTTGCTGATATTCACAATCATCCCGTACAACGCCTGCCCTTTCATGCCGGAACCAGGCATCGCCAGCGGGAGCTGTTCCGTCCCTTGGCATCAGATCTACAGCAACTTCAGTGCCAACTTTGTCACGAATGCTTAACACATTGATAAACAGGACATGTTTTAAAAATGGCGCGGAGCGTGGGCAGCATCATTTCCTGCCATTCTGGCAGGGCATAACCTGCATTCAGGCGATTTCTCCCGGATAGCAGCCAGACATGGCCTGCCATAATGGCAGGCATGCAGGATTCGATGGCTTGCTGCTGAAGAAGGAATGCTGCGCGGGAACAGGGTGAAACGCTGGCGGCAGGCTGCCAGAGACGGCAGCGGAAACGGAACGGGCGTCCGCAAAGGGACGCCCGCTGTCTGTTCTGGGTGGCGAGCCCGACCCCCGGCACTTGCAGGAAGCGGCTGTGGCTGCTGCCTTCCGGCCCTGACCAGGTTCACCGCGCTGCAATGCGGGGAGACCCGCCACGGCGCGGATTGTATCAGCTCGCCC
>JAVBTY010000090.1:0-10314 GCA_031555955.1 Rhodocyclaceae bacterium
TGCCTGCCTCACGTTCTACAACCAGCAGCGACCGCATCAGGCGCTTGACGGCGCCACACCCGATCAGATGTACTGGAAAAACCTTGCGCCGACCGAGCGTGCCGCGTGAGCGGCCGGGTTACCCACGGCCGGGCGCCAGCGGAAGAGGCGCGCTGGCGCCCGGCCGAGGATAACCCTGAGCAGCAAGGCGTCCACTTCTCGCCGCACTTTGTCTGTCTAAGCGACCCGGACCCCCTCTGTATGCACTGGCAGGGAAATCGATATGAAACATGACAAAAGGCTATGTGGACACTGGCCGTTGGGCGGGTCCGGTCGTGGCCATGGACGGGAGTCATTGTGGTCAGAGAATACCGCGAAACGGCCGGTCGTGAGATTTTTCACACTTTGATCGCTGGCGTCATCTCGCATCGGTAAAACAGGCCGCAGCCATTCACGCGGCACTGGAACTGCCGCGTGAATTCGATATTGATATCTACCGGCTGCTGGACCGCTGGTTTGCTGCGACAGCACACCGCAAAATCATCTGGATGGTTTTTGTTTTCGCAATGTTTGTATTTATATGACGCATTGTCTGCCCGTCTTCCCGGTTTTGCCTTGACGATAATCAATGATGGCAACCGGGTTATAGCGCGAATATGCCAAGCATCCTGTTTGCGGGAGAAAGTTGATGGAGGTGGTGTCGTTGCAGCGGCGCGGGTTTTTATCCGGTCATGCCCGTTCGGCACACTTTGTCCCGCGCCCTCCTTGGGCTTTGCCCGAGACCGCGTTTATCGGGCGCTGCACCCGCTGCAACAGTTGCATTGATGCCTGTCCGTCCGGCGTGTTGACCAGAGCCGCCGGAGGCTTCCCTTCAGTCGATTTCTCTCGTGGCGAATGCACTTTTTGTGGTGAGTGCGTTTCCCGTTGCGAGCCGCGTGCATTATGGCGTCATGATGATGTCCTTCCCTGGAAGCTGGCTGCCCGTATTGGCGAAGCCTGTCTGGCTCCACGGGATATTGAATGCCGGATCTGTGGTGAGGCCTGCCCTGCTGGCGCCATCCGTTTTCGCCCGCAGCGGGGTGGTGTCGCGCAGCCGTCTTTTGATGCCGGGCGCTGCACCGGTTGCGGCGCCTGTTTTTCTCCCTGCCCGGTGCGGGCGATCGTCCTGGAGGTGAATGCATGAGAATCGCAAGCCTGGTGCTGCAGGCAAAGCCCGAACATTTCGCTGGCCTGCGCGATGCGCTGGGTGCGATTCCGGGGGTCGAGGTGCACGGTGAATCGGTTGAAAATGGCCGACTGATCGTTTCGATCGAGGATGGTGAGGGTTATTCGGTCATGGATTCAATGATAGCGGTGAGTTTGACCAAGGAAGTGCTTGGCACCACGCTCGCCTATGAGTACACAGACGAAGGTCTCGAATTACTGGAGGCATGAAATGAGCATGAATAGACGCGAGTTCATCAAAGCCAACGCGGTGTCCGCCGCTGCGGCAACCGCCGGCCTGGGCGTTCCGGCGGTGGTGCAGGCGCAGCCGTCGGGTGAGGCGGGCACCAAGGTGCGGTGGGACAAGGCGGCCTGTCGCTTCTGCGGTACGGGCTGTTCCGTACTCGTGGGCGTGCAGAATGGGCGCGTTGTCGCCACACAGGGGGACCCGGATGCTCCGGTTAACCGTGGCCTGAACTGCATCAAGGGCTACTTCCTGTCGAAAATCATGTACGGGAATGACCGTCTGACCCGTCCGCTGCTGCGGATGAAGAACGGCCAGTACGACAAGAATGGCGAATTTTCCCCGGTGTCGTGGGACCAGGCCTTCGACATCATGGCTGAAAAGTGGAAAGGGGCGATGAAGCAGCACGGCCCCAATGCGACGGCCATGTTTGGCTCCGGGCAATGGACGATCTGGGAAGGCTACGCCGCCGCCAAGCTGTACAAGGCGGGTTTCCGCACCAACAACATCGACCCCAATGCCCGCCACTGCATGGCCTCCGCCGTGGTTGGTTTCATGCGCACCTTCGGTATCGACGAACCGATGGGCTGCTATGACGACATCGAGAATGCCGATGCCTTCGTGCTGTGGGGCTCGAACATGGCCGAAATGCACCCCGTGCTGTGGAGCCGCATCACTGACCGCCGCCTGACCCACACGGGCTGCGAGGTGCATGTGCTGTCCACCTTTGAGCACCGCAGTTTCGAGCTGTCTGACAACGGCATGATATTTGTGCCGCAGACCGACCTGGCGATCCTGAATTACATCTGCAACTACATCATCCAGACCAAGCGGGTGAACCAGGATTTTGTCAGCAAGCACGTGAACTTCAAGCGTGGTGAAACCGATATCGGATTCGGCCTGCGGCCGAACCACCCGCTGGAAAAGGATGCCACGTTCAACGGCTATCCCGGCGCCGATGGCAAGCCCAAGGGTAATCCCAACGATGCCACGCCGATTACCTTTGACGAGTTTGCAAAGTTTGTTTCCGAGTACACCCTGGAAAAGACCGCCAAGCTCTCTGGCGTGCCGGCCGAGCAGCTGAAGCGCATGGCCGAGCTGTATGCCGATCCGGGCAAGAAGGTCGTTTCCTTCTGGACCATGGGGTTCAACCAGCACACGCGTGGATCCTGGGTGAACAACATGATCTACAACGTTCACCTTCTGACCGGCAAGATCAGCGAGCCGGGCTGCGGCCCGTTCTCGCTCACCGGCCAGCCGTCGGCGTGCGGCACCGCGCGCGAAGTGGGCACCTTTGCCCACCGTCTGCCGGCTGACATGGTTGTCATGAATCCGGCGCACCGGGCCATCACTGAAGAACTGTGGCAACTGCCCGCAGGTACGCTGCCCGACAAGATCGGCCTGCACGCCGTGGCGCAGAGCCGCGCCCTGAAAGACGGCAAGCTCAAGTGCTACTGGACCAGCACCACCAACAACATGCAGGCGGGCCCCAACATCAACGAGGAAATCTATCCGGGCTGGCGTAATCCGGAAGCGTTCGTCGTGGTGTCCGACGCCTATCCGACGGTGTCGGCGCTGTCGGCCGACCTCATCCTGCCCACGGCCATGTGGACCGAAAAGGAAGGTGCCTACGGCAATGCCGAGCGGCGCACCCAGTTCTGGCGCCAGCAGGTCAGCGCACCGGGCGAGTCGAAGAGCGATCTGTGGCAGTACGTGGAATTCTCGAAGCGTTTCAGGATCGAGGAAGTCTGGCCGGCCGAGCTGATTGCGAAGAAGCCGGAAGTCAAAGGGAAGACGTTGTACGACGTGCTTTTCGCCAATGGCGCAGTCAACAAGTTCCCGCTTTCCGACGTCGAGGCCGCTAACGGTCACGCCTGGAAGGGTTACATGAACGACGAGTCGAAGGAGCTTGGCTTCTATCTGCAGAAGGGGCTGTTCGAAGAGTATGCCCGCTTTGGCCGCGGCCACGCCCACGATCTGGCCCCGTTCGAGGTTTATCACAAGGCGCGCGGTCTGCGCTGGCCGGTGGTGGATGGCAAGGAAACGCTGTGGCGCTTCCGCGAAGGCTACGACCCGTACGTGAAGGCCGGCGAATCCGTCAAGTTCTACGGCCACAAGGATGGGCGCGCGGTGATCTTCGCACTGCCGTACCAGGATCCCCCGGAAATGCCGGACAAGGAATTCGACATGTGGTTGTGCACGGGCCGCGTGCTGGAACACTGGCACACAGGTTCGATGACGCGGCGGGTGCCGGAGCTGCACCGTTCCGTGCCCGAGGCGCAGGTATTCATGCACCCCGACGATGCGGTCCAGCGCGGCCTGCAGCGCGGCATGGCGGTCAAGGTTGCATCGCGCCGCGGCGACATCGTTGCCAAGCTCGAAACCCGTGGCCGTAACAAGCCGCCCAGGGGGCTGATCTTCGTTCCTTTCTTCGATGAGGGGCGGCTGATCAACAAGCTGACGCTGGACGCGACCTGCCCGATCTCGAAAGAGACCGACTTCAAGAAATGCGCGGTGAAAGTAACGAAGGCCTGACCAAAGGGAGCAACGGGAAGCCGGGCTCCTGCGGGAGTCTGGTTTCCCTGTAGCGACAGAAATGAACGAAACCGTGAAAAAAGACAGCAGGCCTGCCCCATCGGCTACGCGTCGCCGCTTCTTCAGGGATGCGGCGGGCGCGGCTGGCTGTGCGGGCCTGTTCGCTCTTGGCGCGGGACTTTACGCCCGGCAGGCGAAAGCCTTGCCGGCGACTGCATTGCGCCCGCCTGGCGCGCTGGCGGAAGCGGATTTTCTCGCGGCCTGTGTGCGCTGCGGCCTGTGCGTGCGCGACTGTCCTTATGACACTCTGAAACTTGCTGCATTGGGTGATTCTGTGGTCACCGGAACGCCCTGGTTCGAATCGCGCGACATTCCGTGCGAAATGTGCGAAGACATTCCGTGCGTTGTCGCCTGCCCGACCGGTGCGCTTGACCATGCGCTGACCGACATCACCAAGGCGCGCATGGGGCTGGCGGTATTGATTGACGAAGAAACCTGTCTCAATTTTCTCGGGCTGCGCTGCGATGTCTGCTACCGCGTCTGTCCGGTGATTGATCAGGCGATCACGCTGGAGAAAATTCACAACCCCCGTTCGGACCGCCACGCCATGCTGCTGCCCACCGTGCATTCCGAGCATTGCACCGGCTGCGGCAAATGCGAAAAGTCCTGTGTGCTGCCGGGCGAAGCCGCCATCAAGGTGCTGCCGATCAGGCTGGCCCAAGGGTCGCGCGCGGATCACTACCGGCGCGGCTGGGAAGAAAAAGAGGCCGCTGGCGGTTCGCTCATCGGCGAGCAGATCGAGCTGCCGGTTCGCGGTCTGGAAGACAAGCCATATGGCGATATCCGCGTGGAACCGGGCAAGACGCCCTCTTCCGGAGCCGCAGCGCCTGCTACGCCCCCCGGCGGACTTGATTCGGGGTGGAAACCATGACTACGCGGATGGTTGCGGATTCCCCGGATAGCGGCGCCGCGCGCGCGCCGCGCCAGAAGATTCCCCCGCGCCTGGGGGCTGACGCCATCGCGGAAAAGGGGTGGTGGCGGGCCCATCGCTGGCTGGTGGCGCGGCGGATATCACAGTTTGCCATCCTCGGCCTGTTTCTCGCCGGTCCATGGCTGGGCTGGTGGGTGGTCAAGGGCAACCTCAGCTCCAGCCTGACGCTGGGCGTACTGCCGCTCACGGACCCTTTCCTGCTGCTCCAGTCGGCCGCGGCAGGGCATTGGGCTTACCGCGAAGCCCTCATTGGCGGCGGCATCGTGCTGGCCTTTTACCTGCTGCTTGGCGGCAGGCTGTTCTGCTCCTGGGTATGCCCGGTCAATCTGGTGACCGATGCGGCTTCCTGGCTGCGGCGCCGTCTCGGGCTGAAAGGCGGGCGCACGCCAGCGGGCGAAACCCGTTACTGGCTGCTTGGCTTTGTTGTTGTCGCCGCTGCACTTTCCGGCAGTCTTGCCTGGGAATGGGTGAACCCGGTGTCGATGTTCCACCGTGGGCTGATCTTTGGTTTCGGTCTGTCGTGGGGCGTCGTTCTGGGCGTTTTTCTTTACGATCTTCTGATCGCCCCGCGTGGCTGGTGCGGCCACCTGTGCCCGCAGGGGGCGTTCTATGCGCTGCTTGGACGCGGCGCGCTGCTGCGGGTTTCCGCCCGTAACCGCACGGCATGCAACGACTGCATGGACTGCTTCGCCGTGTGCCCCGAACCCCAGGTGATCCGCCCGGCGCTGAAAGCCGTCGGACAGGCGCATCCACTAATCATTGATGCCGATTGCACGACCTGCGGCCGTTGCATTGATATCTGCAGTAAAAACGTTTTTCGTATTTCGACCCGATTCGACAGGAGCGAGCCATGAGCAGAAAAGCCCTCAGTTTTGCCGTTGCACTGGTTACCGCGCTGGGGCTGGCTACAGCCACCCCGCTTGCAGGCGCACAACAGCCAATAGGATTACGCGGCGCCGACGTATCCAGTCCGGAGCTTGCTCCCGGCAGTTACAAACAGCTTCCCGACAGCGCGCCGATCCAGCGCGATTACGTGCAGCAGCCGCCGCTGATCCCGCACAAGACGGAAGGGTACGAGATCACGAAAAACTTCAACCGCTGCATGGACTGCCACTCCTGGAGCCGCTACCAGGAAACCAAGGCCACCAAGGTCAGCCTGACCCACTTCAAGGATCGTGATGGCGGCGAGCTGTCCAACATTTCGCCGCGCCGTTATTTCTGTACCCAGTGCCATGTGTCGCAGACAGACGCTCCGCCGCTGGTGGCGAACACCTTCCACCGCGCTGAAGGCCTGCGTTAGCATCCACTGAACGGGGAGCGTCATGACCGATAACAACAGCGGCCTGCGAAAGGCATCACAGCGTGCCGGATGGACAACCCTGGCGTTGTTCTTCATCGCCGGCATCGTGTTCTGGGGAGGGTTCAACTGGGCCCTCGAACTGACCAATACCGAGAAGTTCTGTATCTCATGCCACGAGATGGAGGACAACGTCTACAAGGAGTACCGCAACACCATTCACTTCCAGAACCGCACAGGTGTGCGCGCCACCTGCCCCGACTGCCATGTGCCGAAGGAGTGGGGGCCGAAGATGATCCGCAAGATCAAGGCATCGAACGAGGTATGGCACAAGCTTCTCGGCTCCATCGACACGCCGGACAAATTCAACGCCAAGCGCCTGCAGCTGGCGCAGAACGAATGGCGGCGGATGAAGGCCAACGATTCGCAGGAGTGCCGCAACTGCCATAACTACGCCTACTTCGACTATTCCGTTCAGGGGCGCCGCTCCAACCGGATGCACCAGACCGGTTTCGAGGAAGGCCAGACGTGTATTGACTGCCATAAGGGCATCGCCCATACGCTGCCGCCCATCGAACAGGCGATTGGCGCCGAGCACGGCGGAGCCGCACCGGAAGTGTTCCATCCGTCAAAAGCGGAAAAATAGATCCCGGCATTCCCGGTCAGGGGCGCGGCGCGAACGGAAGTTCCGCCGCGCCGTTTTTTTATGGTTGCCGTGGACCTATCATTCGCTGTCGTATTGCACAGCAGCCGGACCGGCCCCGCAGAGCCGGTCCGGCTGCCTTGCAGATCGCCTGCCCATTTTTGCCAGTAAAGGCGCTTTTCATGATTGTTACCGTCGCTTTCACCGGCGCGTCCGGAATGCCTTACGGCCTGCGTCTGGTGGAATGCCTGCTCGGCGCAGGCTGCCAGATCTGGCTGCTGTATTCGCAGGCCGCGCAGATTGTCGCGCGGCAGGAAACAGACTGGATCCTGCCGGGGCGGGCGGGGGATGCCGAGGCCGGGCTGACCGCCCGCTTTGGCGCGAAACAGGGGCAGTTGCGCGTGTTTGGCCGCGAAGAATGGTTCGCGCCGCCAGCATCCGGCTCGAATCCGCCGGACGCGATGGTGATCTGCCCCTGCTCCATGGCGACGCTGGCCGCAGTCGCGGCGGGGCTGGGACAGGATCTGATCGGACGTGCCGCCGATGTGGTGCTGAAGGAAGGCCGCAAGCTGATCCTGGTGCCGCGTGAAACGCCCTGTTCCACGATTCACCTGGAGAACATGCTCAGGCTGGCGCGGCTGGGTGTGTGCATCCTCCCGCCCAGTCCCGGGTTTTACCACCGCCCGCGCACGGTGCAGGACCTGGTTGATTTTATCGTGGCCCGCATCCTTGACCAGCTTGGCGTACCGCATACCCTGATGCCGCGCTGGGGCGAGGAAGATGACAGCGGCGCGGGTGGCGGCATTCTGCACGCATAAAAACGGATGCCGTTGACGCCATGGATACATCTCCTGCCTGCCTGCCCATTTTCCCGTTAAAAACCGTCCTTTTCCCCGGTGGTCTCCTTCCGCTGCGTGTGTTCGAGCCGCGTTACATGGATATGGCCAGCCGCTGCCTGCGCGATCAAAGCAGTTTCGGCGTCTGCCTGATTGACGATGCGGCCGGAGGGGACACGGCGGCGCTGCATCCCGTGGGCACCGAGGCGCGTATCGAAACATGGGATATGGATGAACCGGGCATTTTGTCCATCATCGTGCGTGGTGTCCGGCGCTTCCGCATCGAAAACCATGCGGCCGGGCACGCCAGCCTGCTCAGCGCCCAGGTGCGCTGGCTGGCCGAACCGGCTGCGGCGGCGGTGCCGGCGGCCCAGGTCAACCTGCTGCCGCTGCTGCGCACTATCGCAGCCGGGCAGGGGCGCGGCCTGCCCCCGCCGCATCGTTTCGATGATGCCGCCTGGGTCGGAGCGCGCTACGCCGAACTGCTGCCGGTGCCGCTGCTGGCGAAGCAGCGCCTGCTGGAGCTGGACGACATGCTGAGCCGCCTGGAAATCATCCAGCAGTACCTGCGCCAGCATGGACTGCTTGAAGGTGGGAGCTAAGCGGGTTTCCTTCCCGTATTTCCGCAGAATTTTCCCCACCGCGCAGCCATCCCTCCAGGCGGGCGGCGACGTTTTCAGGGTCTTTCCCCGCGCCGCGCAGGGCGCATTCCCATACCACGGCCACGCGCCAGCCGGCTGCCAGCAGGGCGTCGCGGGCTTTCTGGTCGTTGGCGCGGTTGCGGCCGATCTTGTCGCGCCAGAACTCTTCGCGGGTGCCCGGCATGCGGAACAGCGGGCAGTCGTGGCCGTGCCAGAAGCAGCCATGTACGAAGATCACCGCACGGTAGCGCGGCAGGACGATGTCCGGCTTGCCCGGCAGGTTGCGGACATGCAGGCGGAAGCGGAAGCCCCGGCGGTGCAGCAGGCGGCGTACCGTGATTTCTGGCCGGGTGTTGCGCCCGCGTATGCCGGACATCATCCGGCTGCGGGTGGCGGCGTCGACGATATCCGCCACGGGTTTACGCGAAAAGTGGGGCCTGGGCGACGCCGGTGCGCTCCCGTTCGGCCAGGGTCCGGATGTGCGGGGCCATGATGCGCGCGGCTTCCCGCATGACCGGCATGACGACGCTGTTGCCGAACTGGCGGTAGGCCTGGGTGTCGCTCACGGGAATCCTGAACGTATCGGGAAAGCCCATGAGCCGGGCGCATTCACGGGGAGTCAGGCGGCGGGGACGTTCACCGTCGGCCTGGCTGACGAGGATTTCCGAGCCGTCCTTGTAGTAGCGGGCCGAGAGGGTGCGCGTCACGCTATCCGCGCGGACGAGTCCGAAACCGAAGCCGTTGCCGGCGGCGCGGTGTTTTTCCGCATAGGCGCGCAGGTATTCCCACAGGCGGGGGGTGAGTGTGTAGCGGTCCTGCACGCGCTGGAGGGCGTGGTCGAAAAAACGGCCTTCATCCCACGGCAGCACGGGTTCGCTGCCGTCTGTTTTGTGCAGGATGGCGCCAAGGCGGGGGCCTTCGGCGGGCAGGCGCAGATCGTCCCACGAAAAACCGGTCTGTTCGCGGAAGCCCGCGATGATGATCCGCTCGCGGTGCTGGGGCGTGAAGTGGCGGCCATCGATAACGCGGTAGTGCACGTCGTAGCCCAGTTCATCCCGCAAGGTCTGGAGGATGACGCTGAAGGTGTTGCCCCGGTCGTGCGACAGCAGGTTTTTGACGTTTTCCAGCAGGAAAGCCTTGGGGCGCCTGGCGGCAATGATGCGGGCCACGTCGAAAAACAGCGTCCCCTGGGTGGCGCATTCGAAGCCGTGCGGGCGGCCAAGCGAGTTTTTCTTGCTCACGCCCGCGATGCTGAAAGGCTGGCAGGGAAAGCCGCCGAGCAGCACATCGTGATCAGGCACGTCTCCGGCCGGAAAGGGCACGATGTCGCCCACGAAGGGATGATTGCCCGCATGGTTTTCGAGATAGGTTTTTTTCGAAAAGCTGTTCCATTCGCTCGTGAATACGCATTGCCCGCCGTGCGCCTCGAAGCCGAGGCGGATGCCGCCGATGCCGGCGAAAAGGTCGATGAAGCGGAAGCCGCCGTCCTCCTGCCCGGCACCGGGCGCGGGCTGGCGCAGCAGGTCGCGCAATGCCGGTTCCAGCATGGCGGGGCAGGGCGTTTCGCCCTTTTCCCAGCGCCGTATGGTCTTGATGTCCCTGCCGACGTGGCGGGCGATCTCGTGCTGGGTATATCTTTCGCGGGCCTGGCGGAGCAGGGTTATCGGGGGGGCGTGGAGCATTCCGGCTTCTTGGGGTGAGGTGGGGGACATTATGTCCGCTTTCCGTCCCATTGAGAAACGGGCAGGAAGGCAGCTCGCCGTGCCGGTGGTGCGTTTGCGTGCCAGGTGATTTGCGCGCCTGGCCGCCGCAGGGCGGCGGGATGGTTAGATGGTTACAATGACGGCCGCCATGATTCCGTCCGCCGCTTCCCCGTTTCCCCCGCCCGCAGACCTGTTCGCCGATGCCGCGCCGCCGCCCCGGCCCGCGCCGTTTCTGCCAATGT
>JAVBTY010000054.1:0-7162 GCA_031555955.1 Rhodocyclaceae bacterium
TGATCGAATATTCGGTGTGCAGGCGCAGATGGACGAAACGGGGCTGGTGCGGCGCGGAAGGGGCGCTCGGGGACGGGTGTGGCGCGTTCATGGACGGAATTTTACCCGAGGGATGGGTCTTGTCCGACGAACATCACCTCGCCGGTCACGCTCTGGCAGTGGGGCGGCCTGTTTCGGGGACTCACAAAAAAAGCCCGCGCCGGTCTGGCGCGGGCCTTGCGAGGGCGACGGCCTGAAAGACTGGCCGTCGCGATGCGGTCGTTTTTTCCGGTTGCTGCTTACTCGCCTTTGGCGTCCGTGCCGGTGTTTTTCCCGTCACGCAGCTTCGCCAGCCAGTAGTCCATCTGCCGTCCGGCGGCTTCGCGCCCGCCCAGGCCGAAGGACAGCGCCACGGCCACCGCGACCGCGCCGAAGCCGAGGCCGAAGGCGAGATTGACGATGTCGTCGGCGATGCCCATCGCGCGCAGGCCCATCGCGATCACCAGGCCGAGGATCGCCAGGCGGGCGAGGCGCGCCAGGCCGCTGGCGCGCTCGCCCCCGGCGCGGGTGATCGCCTCGGCCGCGAAACCGGCGATCCAGAAGCCCGCGACCAGGATCGCGCCGCCCAGGAGAATGTCGCCGCCGAACTGGATGAACATGGCGACGAGATCGCCGACCTGATGGAAGCCGAGGCGGCTGGCCGCTTCGGTAACGGCGAACAGCATGGCGAAGAACAGGATCAGCCTGCCCGCGAAGGTGGATGCGGTCAGCCCGCCCTGGAAAGCATGGCCGCAGCCGAGCCGCGCGGGCAGCAGGTCGAAACCGGCCCCGGCCAGCAGCCGCGCCGCCAGTCCGGAGGCGAAGCGGGCGACGAACCAGGTGACGCCCAGGATCAGCGCGGCGGCGAAGATGTCCGGCACCGCGCTGAAGAAGCTTTCCAGCATGCCGACGGCGGGGCCGGAAATGGCCTCGATCTTGAGCGCGTCGAGCGCGGCGATGAAGCTGGGCACGGCCACGAAGATGAACACCAGCGTCCCGGCGAGGCGGGAGAGTTTGACCTGCGCATCCAGCCCCAGGCAGGCCCCGGCCTTGTCCGCCCCGGCGGCGGCGAGCAGGTTGCTCACCAGCCCGCGCAGCACGCTCGCCACCAGCCAGCCGACGAAGCCGATCATGACCGCGGCGAAAATGTTCGGCACCATCGCCAGCATGCGGTCGAGCATGCCCTGCACCGGTTCGAGCAGGCCGTGGAGCTGGAAGGCGCCCAGCACGGCGGGCAGGAACAGCAGGATCGTGAGCCAGAACACGACATTGGCGAGGTTGTTGCTCATCGGCTCCATGCCCGCCCCGGCGGCGAGGCGCTCGTCCAGCGTGGTGGCCGCCAGCGCTTTGCCGGTAAGGGCGCGCAGCACCACGGCGGCGAGCCATGCCACCACGGTGAGAATCGCGCCCGCCAGCAGGTGCGGCAGGTAGGAGGTGATCTGCTCCAGCAGCGCGGCGAAGGGGGCCGAGAGGGTCTGCAGGTTGAGAATGTTCAGCACCGCCACGACGGTGATGAGCAGCACCAGCGCGAACAGCGCGAGGCTGAGGGGGCCTTCCACATCCATGCCCTGCCCGGTGCTTTCGTGAATGCGGCGGTTGACGCCCGCCATGGACAGCAGGCGGCGGGAGCCCGCGCGCACCAGAACCGCGGCGAACCAGCCCAGAGCCAGAATCGCCAGGGCGCCGAAAATACCGGGCAGATTACTGCCAAAAGCCGTCTGGAACGCGGCGGCGAGCATACTGGATTCCATTCTTGTACCTCCCTGTGTGGATGCTGCAATGCAAACAGAAACAGCCCGAAGCTATGTCAAACCGCCGGGATTTGCAATGCTGCGGGGTTTGCGCGCCTGTCCGGGAGCCTCTCAGGGCAGCAGGATGGTAGACCCCGTGGTGCGGCGTGCTTCAAGGTCGCGGTGCGCCTGGGCGGCATCGCGCAGGGCGTAGCGCTGGCTGATTTCGATCTGCACCTTGCCGCTGCCTGCGATATCGAACAGTTCCGCCGACATCGCCAGCAGGTCGGCGCGCTGCGCCGTGTAGGTGAAGACCGAGGGCCGGGTAAGAAACAGCGAGCCGCGCTGCGCCAGCAGGTTGCAGTCGAAAGGCGGCACCGGCCCGGAAGCCGCGCCGAACAGCACCATCATGCCGAGCGGGCGCAGGCACGACAGCGAATCCATGAAAGTGTCCTTGCCGATGGAGTCGTAGACCACTGCCACGCCCTTTCCGCCGGTCAGTTCGCGCACCCGCGCGGCGAAATTCTCGCGCGTATAGACGATGGGGTGATCGCAGCCGTGGGCGCGCGCAAGCACCGCTTTCGCGTCGGAGCCGACGGTGCCGATCACCGTCGCTCCCAGCGCTTTGGCCCACTGGCACACGATCAGGCCAACGCCGCCCGCCGCAGCGTGGATCAGGATCGTATCGCCCGCCTGCACGCGGCAGGTGCGGCGCAGCAGGTACTGGGCTGTGAGGCCCTGCAGCATCATCGCCGCGGCCTGCTCGAACGATATTGCATCCGGCAGCTTCACCAGCCTGTCCGCAGGGATGTTGCGCACCTCGGCGTAAGCGCCGGGCGGGCCGCCCGCGTAGGCGACGCGGTCGCCGGGCGCAAGGTCTGTTACACCGGCGGCCACCGCCTCGACCACGCCCGCGCCCTCAACGCCGAGGCCGGACGGCAGCGGCACCGGGTACAGTCCGCTGCGGTGATAGGTGTCGATGTAGTTCAGGCCGATCGCATGATGGCGGATACGGACCTCTCCCGCCGCTGGCGGCGGCGGTTCCACCGCTTCCCATTGCAGCACTTCGGGGCCGCCGGTGCGGTGAAAGCGGATGGCGTGGGACATGGCGTTTCCTCCGGGAAAAGGGGCGCGCGCGAAGCGTGGATCTGGCCGGCCTAACGGGCTGGCTTAACGGACGATTGAGACACCCACCCTGAACTGTGCGTTCTTCGCCTCGTTGTAGTCCAGCAGTGTTTCACCGTAGCCGTTGAAGTATTGCAGGTGGAAGAACGCGCCGACGCCGGAAAAGATGCTCAGCCGGATCGGGTAGGAAAGATCGATCTGGGCGCTGCCCTTGCCCGCCGTGCCCCGGCGCAGCAGGGCTTCGGCCAGCAGGCCGTCGTCGCGCCCGATGCGCAGCCCGAGTTCGCCGTAGCCGCGCCAGGAGGCGATGTCCGGGTTGTCGCTCTTGTCGAGATAGGTCCAGACCTTGGGCGAGATGCCCACATAGGTGCGTTCGTCGGCGAGGTAGTAACGCACGTCCGCGTGCGCGAACAGGGTGTCGATACTGCGCGACTGCGGGCCGTCCTTGCCGTTCGATTCATGCTCGTAGCCGCCCTGCAGGCTGGCCGATGCGCCGCTGGCCGGGTCGGCCAGCTGCCAGCGGTAAAACAGCGAAGGGCGGAAACTGGTGTCGTGAAAGGGCTTCGAGTCGGAAGACAGATCCCACAGCGAGGTCTGGGTGTAGCCGAAATACAGCCCCCGCGCCATTGGCAGGGTTTCGGCCACCACGCCCTGCGTGTCGAAAATGCGGTAGCGGAAACTCAGCTGGAAGCGGGCGGAAGACGGATCGCCGCCAGCAAGAAAATACATGGGTTCGTGAAATCCCAGCGGCGCGGGTTCCAGCGGCTCTTCCGACGGGGCGCGGCGCACGATGCCGTCCGGCAGCGCGGCCGGGGCGCTGCTTGCGGGCGTGGCGTCCAGCAGCAGCCGCGCGGAGCTGTCGCCCTGCACCGAAAGCATCGCCACGCCATGCGCTTCGGGCGGCCAGGTTCCGCTGTAATCGCGCCGCTCCCCGCTGGCGGGAGAGGTTGCCGCCAGCGCGACGGCGATGCGCGGACCGCCGCCCGCGGGCGGCTCGATCACGGCTTCGAGCGCATCCGGCAGATCCCTCGCGCCGGGTGCGCCAATCAGCGTGATGGTGAAGAGCTCGCCCGGCGAGGTGCGCGGATCGTCCGTTGCGAGCAGCCATCCGGCAGCCTGCAGCGGCGCGGACAGAAACGCGGCCGCAAGCGGGAAGACGGCGCGGCGTATCCGCCGCAGCGCCTTCCCGCCTGGCGTGGCCCTGTTTCCCTGCATAGGCCGGGTTCAGCCCTCTGCGTGCATCGCCTGCGCATCCACCACCGCCAGTGCGGTGATGTTTACCAGACGGCGCACGGTGGCCGAGGGGGTGAGGATGTGCACCGGCCTGGCCGCGCCGAGCAGGATGGGGCCGATGGAAATGCCGTCGCCATTGGCATTTTTCATCAGGTTGAACGAGATGTTGGCCGCGTCCAGGTTTGGCATGACCAGCAGGTTGGCTTCGCCGCCCAGGGTCGATTCCCGGTTCGAGCGCGCGCGGATTTCCGGCGACAGCGCCGCATCGCCATGCATTTCGCCGTCGCATTCCAGATCTGGCGCCAGCTCACGCAGCAGGTCGCGCGCCTGGCGCATCTTGATGGCGGAGGCGGAGCGAGAGCTGCCGAAATTCGAATGCGACAGCAGCGCGGCGCGCGGTTCGATGCCGAAGCGGCGCAGTTCCTCGGCCGCCATGCGGGCGATTTCGGCCACTTCTTCGGCGGACGGATTTTCGTTCAGGTAGGTGTCGGTCACGGCCAGCGTGCGCCGGGGCAGCAGCAGCAGGTTCATCGCCGCGAATTTTTTCGCGCCCGGCTTGAGGCCGATGATGCTTTCGACATGCTGGAAGTGATAGTCGTAAGTGCCGAAGGCGCCGCACACGAGGGCGTCCGCGTCGCCTGTCTGCAGCAGCATCGCGCCGATCAGCGTGGTGTCGCGACGCATTTTCGCCTTGGCGATGTCGAGGGTGACGCCATCGCGGCTCATGCGCGCATGGTAGGCGTTGCACAGGTCGCGGTAGCGTGGGTCGGATTCGGGATTGACGATGTCGAAATCGCGCCCCGCTTCCAGCGTCAGGCCGATACGTTTGATCCGCATTTCGATCACGCCGGGGCGGCCGATCAGGATCGGGCGCGCCAGCCCTTCGTCCACCACCACGCGGGTGGCGTGGAGTACGCGTTCATCCTCGCCTTCGGCGTAGATCACGCGCTTGCGTTCCATTGGCACGCGCTTTGCGGCCGAGAACACGGGCTTCATGACAATGCCGGAGGCGTAGACGAAATCGCTCAGCGTTGCGATGTAGGCGTCGAAATCCGTAATGGGCGTGGCCGCCACGCCCGATTCCATCGCCGCGCGCGCGACCGCTGGCGCCACCTTGACGATCAGGCGCGGATCAAACGGCTTGGGGATGATGTATTCGGGGCCGAAGGTGAGTTCCGCGCCGCCGTAGGCCGAGGCCACCACATCGTTCTGCTCCGCCTGGGCGAGTCCGGCGATGGCCTTGACGCAGGCGAGCTTCATCGCGTCGTTGATCGTCGTTGCGCCCACGTCGAGCGCGCCGCGGAAAATGAATGGGAAGCACAGGACGTTATTCACCTGGTTGGGAAAGTCCGAGCGCCCCGTGGCCACGATGCAGTCGGGCCGCACCGCCTTTGCATCGGCGGGGAGGATTTCCGGGTCCGGATTGGCGAGCGCGAAAATCAGCGGTTTGTCCGCCATCTTCGCCACCATTTCCGGTTTGAGCACGCCCGCGGTGGAGAGCCCGAGGAAAACGTCCGCTCCGGCCATTACGTCGCCCAGGGTGCGCGCATCCGTTTTCTGCGCATAGCGCGCCTTGTTCGCCTCCATGCGCTCGTCGCGCCCCTGGTAGATCACGCCCTTGGAGTCGCACACATAAACGTTTTCGCGCTTCAGGCCCAGGCTCACCATCAGGTCCAGGCACGCGATCGCCGCCGCGCCCGCGCCGGAACAAACCAGCCTGACCTGGCTGATTTCCTTGCCGACCACCTTCAGTCCATTGATCAGTCCCGCCGAGGAGATGATCGCGGTGCCGTGCTGGTCGTCGTGAAACACCGGAATACGCATGCGCTCGCGCAGCTTCTGCTCGATGTAGAAGCACTCTGGCGCCTTGATGTCTTCAAGGTTGACGCCGCCCAGGGTCGGCTCAAGCGCGGCGATGATATCGATGAGCTTGTCCGGGTCGTTTTCCGCCAGCTCGATGTCGAATACGTCGATATTGGCGAATTTTTTGAACAGGCAGCCCTTGCCTTCCATCACAGGCTTGGACGCCAGCGGGCCGATGTTGCCCAGCCCCAGCACCGCCGTGCCGTTGGTGACGACCGCGACGAGATTGCCGCGGCTGGTGTATTCGCGCGCGCTGCCCGGGTCGGCCACGATCGCGTCGCACGCGGCGGCGACGCCCGGCGAATAGGCCAGGGCCAGATCGCGCTGGTTGGTGAGACCTTTTGTTGGAACGACGGAAATTTTTCCGCGTGTCGGCGCGCGGTGGTAATCCAGCGCCGCGGCGATGAAATCCTGGTCCATTACTCCCTCTCGAAATGCATTCTGTTGTTTGATATGGGCGGGAGTCTGCGGCGCGGCGTCAGAAAGAAGCGTCGGCCCGTATCCCTCTCGGGCGTCACCGTGGCCCGTTGGCATCCGTCTGACCTTGTCTGGAGGCGCGCCTGCGCGGGAGTGAAGAACCGATTGCCTGCCAGTGTACCGCAGGGCGCGGTTCGGGGTAGTAGAGGGGATATGAAAAATGGCGGCGGCGGTGGGCTTTTACGGATGTTTTTGCGTGGCCCTCGCGCCAGGCATGTTCAGGAAGCGTGCGCGGGTTTTCGTGTGAAAACCCGCCGCCGCAGCGGCCCCGCAGGCGGCCGCGGGAGCAGCCGGAAGACCGTGGCGCAGGTTTTATGCGCGCCCGCGCGGATCATTTCACCCGCATGCCCGGCATCGCGCCGCTGTCGGGCGACAGGATGTAGATGCCGCCGCCCTTGTCGTCCGGGCCGGAGGCGGCCAGCACCATGCCTTCGCTCATGCCGAATTTCATTTTGCGCGGGGCGAGATTGGCGACCATGACGGTGAGGCGGCCGACGAGCGTTGCGGGATCGTAGGCCGACTTGATGCCGGCGAAGACCTGGCGCGGCTTCGGCTGGCCGTTCTCGGTTTCGCCAATGTCCAGCAGCAGGCGGATGAGCTTTTCCGCGCCTTCGACGTGCTGGGCGTCGACGATGCGCGCGATGCGCAACTCGATCCTGGTGAAGTCGTCGATGGAGATGTGCGGCGACGCGGTTTCGGCGGCCTGCGCCGCGTGT
>JAVBTY010000108.1:0-35357 GCA_031555955.1 Rhodocyclaceae bacterium
GGCGGAGATGTGCGGCGGCAGGATTTCGCACGACTGCATATCGGCGATGTAGCTGGAGCGGCGTTCGTGAAAGCCGACGAGCACGCCGCCTTTCTTCGGTACCAGGCGGACGCCGATGCGCGCACGGTAGCGGTAGCCCCAAGCGGGGCCGTGGATGGCGGGGTAGAGGATGTCCGGCCGGATCTGGCCGATGTGCCAGAGCGCGTCTTCGAGCACGCGCTGCTTGGTGGCGGCTTGCGCGACGGAATCCAGGTGCTGCATGGAACAGCCGCCGCAAACGCCGAAATGGCGGCAGCGAGGTGTGACGCGCTGGGAGCTGGCCTTGAGGATGCGGCTTGCCTGGGCCTGCTCGTAACTTGGGCGGCGGCGGTAGACCGAGTATTCGACCTTTTCGCCCGGCAGGGCGCCGTCGATGAAGATGGCTTTGCCGTCTACGTGGGCAACGCCCCGGCCTTCATGGTCCAGCGATTCGATAACAGCAGCAGGCATGCGTAACCCGATGAAAAAGGCGAAATTCTACCGGCAAGCGCCCTTTTCCGGCTGAAATCCTCTTTCCTGACGCAGGCTTCTTATAATCACGCTGCGGGGGGGCTGCACACAACCGCTTCCATCCCAACCCTTGCCGCGGACAGGAACCATGAAGATGCCGGATCCGGAAGAACGTCACTTCGATACGTATGCAGGCTATCAGACGTGGGTGCTTGAAGCCCTGGGGCTGGCGCGGCGCACGCTACTGGTTTTCGACCCGGACCTGGCCGGAACGGGGCTGGAAAGCCCGGCCGCGCTCGCCGCGCTGCGCGCGCTTGCGCTCGCTTCCCCGGAGCGCAACGCGATCCGCATCCTGGTGCGGGATGCGCGTTATCTCGAACGTAACGCGCCACGCCTGCTCGATTTTATCGGGCGCTTCGGCCATCGCGCGGCGGTCAGGATTGCGGCCGGGGACAATGAGTCCGTGGAAACTTCTTTTCTGGTTGTGGATGGCCAGCATCTCGTCCTGCGCTTTCATGCCGACCGCCCGCGCGGCAAGGTCTGTCTGGCCGACAGCGGATCGCTCTCCGTGCCTGCCGCACAATTCGAAACAATCTGGAAAACGGCCCAGCCCGGCCCCAGTGGCACGGGATTGGGGCTTTAAGACGGCGCCACGGCGCCGCGCGGCGGCCTTTACGCAATAGATCGCTCCATTTTGTGCCTGTAATATCCGCTGCGGTTTGCCGCTGCACGATTAACCGGCGCAAACTCCGCCCGCATTCATCACATCATCACAATTCAGAGAAAGGATCCCCCGACATGAAGCCCTCCCTGCTCGTTGCCGCCCTGCTTGCCCTTGCCGTTTCCGCCTGCGGCAAACAGGAACCCCCCGCGCCCAAGGCCGGAACCGCTCCCACAGTCCAGCCTGCCCCGGCTGCCGCTCCAGCAGCGACCCCGGCAGAAGCCGCTCCGGTGGAAGCTCCCGCTGCCGCCAGCCCGACCGTTACGGAAGGTCCGGCGGCGGCAGCGGCTCCTGCCGGTTCCGCTGATTCCGCCGCTGCGGCTGAAACACCCAAAGACAGCGCGACGCCAGCCGCTGATGCCCCCAAAGAAGAAACGAAATAATCCGGCCCCGCGCATCAGACGGCCAGGCTGTTAAAAACAGGTCGTGCCAAAACAGGCAATGCCCCACTCCGCAAGGTTCGGGGCATTGCCGTTTTGCGCCGCAACGCCTCTCCCTGAACACCCGCTGCCCGTTCTCCAGCCTCCGGAGCACACGCTGAAGCAGGGATAATGCAGCCCCCGGAAAACAGAACACCCCGGACCAGCCGGGGTGTTCTTTATCGCTTCAGAGCGGGTTTCGGGGCCCGGGAGGCGGGGCTTCCGCCTCTCGCGCGGGAAATCAGCCCGCCGCGTTCTCGTTCAGCAGCGCCTTCATGCTCAGGCGGATCTTGCCGCGTTCGTCGGTTTCCAGCACCTTGACGCGCACAACCTGGCCTTCCTTCACATAATCGGCCACATTATTCACGCGCTCGTTGGCGATCTGGGAAACGTGCAGCAGGCCGTCGCGGCCCGGCAGGATGTTGACGATGGCGCCAAACTCCAGCAGACGCACAATCGGGCCCTCGTATACCTTGCCCACTTCGACTTCGGCGGTGATGTCTTCGATTCTCGATTTGGCCTTCTGCGCGCCTTCCGCCGATACCGAGGAAATGGTGATGCTGCCGTCGTCCTCGATTTCGATCACCGTGCCGGTTTCTTCCTGCAGCGCGCGGATCACGGCGCCGCCCTTGCCGATAACGTCGCGGATCTTTTCCGGATTGATCTTCATCGACATCATGCGCGGCGCGAATTCGGACACCTCACCGCGATTGGAGCCCAGCGCGGCTTTCATCAGCCCGAGGATATGCATGCGGCCTTCTTTCGCCTGACTCAGCGCCACCTGCATGATTTCCTTCGTGATGCCCTGGATCTTGATATCCATCTGCAGTGCGGTAACGCCGTTTTCGGTACCGGCCACCTTGAAGTCCATGTCGCCAAGGTGATCCTCGTCGCCCAGGATGTCGGTCAGCACAGCGAAGCGGCCGCCGTCCTTGATCAGGCCCATGGCGATGCCGGCAACGTGATCCTTCATCGGCACCCCGGCATCCATCAGCGCGAGCGAGCCGCCGCACACGGACGCCATCGAGCTGGAGCCGTTCGATTCGGTGATCTCGGAAACAACGCGAATGGCGTAGCCGAACTCGTCGCTGCCGGGCAGCATCGCCAGCAGCGCGCGCTTGGCCAGACGGCCGTGGCCAATTTCGCGCCGTTTGGTGACGCCGAAACGGCCAGTTTCTCCGGTGGAGACCGGCGGGAAGTTGTAGTGCAGCATGAAGCGTTCGCGGTACTCGCCGGCGATGGCGTCAATGATCTGCTCATCGCGCCCGGTGCCAAGCGTGGTGACGACCAGCGCCTGTGTTTCGCCGCGCGTGAACAGCGCGGATCCGTGCGTGCGCGGCAGCACGCCAACGCGGATATCGATGGGGCGCACGGTGCGGGTGTCGCGCCCGTCGATACGCGGCTCGCCGCTCAGGATGCGGCTGCGCACGATTTCGGATTCAAGGTTGAACAGCTGGTCCTTGATCTCGTTTTCCGACGGCGCAGCGTCCGTGCCCGAAGTCAGCGCGGCAATGGTGCTCTTGCGGATTTCGTTCAGCCGCTCGGTGCGCGCCTGCTTGCTGGTGATGCGGAAGGCGGCATCGACATCGGCGCGGGCCAGCTCGCTCACGCGTGCGATCAGGGTTTCGTTCCTGGCGGGCGGCTGCCAGTTCCATTCCGGCTTGCCCGCCACTTCAACGAGTTCGTTGATGGCGCGGATCGCCGCCTGCATCTGCTCGTGGCCGAACACCACCGCGCCGAGCATCACCGCCTCGGGCAGTTCCTGCGCCTCGGATTCCACCATCAGCACGGCGGCTTCAGTGCCGGCGACAACCAGGTTCAGCTCGCTCGTTCCGAGCTGCGTCGTGGTCGGATTGAGGATGTACTGCCCGTTGGCGTAACCGACCCGCGCGGCGCCAATCGGGCCGTCGAACGGAATGCCGGAGATCGCCAGCGCGGCGGAAGCGCCAATCATGGCCGGGATGTCGCCATCAACCTCCGGGTTGAGCGACAGCACAGTCACGATGACCTGCACTTCGTTGTAGAAGCCTTCGGGAAAGAGCGGGCGGATCGGGCGATCGATCAGGCGCGAGGTCAGCGTTTCCTTTTCGGTCGGACGGCCTTCACGCTTGAAAAAGCCGCCAGGAATACGGCCAGCGGCGTAAAACTTCTCAACATAATCGACAGTCAGCGGGAAAAAATCCTGTCCCGCCCGGGCGTCTTTCGCGCCCACGACAGTGGCCAGCACAACGGTGTCGTCCATGTTGACGATGACGGCGCCGCCAGCCTGGCGGGCAATTTCGCCGGTTTCGAGCGTGACGGTATGGGCGCCGTAGGTAAATGTTTTCTTGATCGCGGTAGGCAAGGGAAATCCTTTTTATTCAGTGTTGTTGCAGCCAGCCACGGCGGTGACGGCGGACGGGCTGGCGGAGAATGCCGGAAAACGGCGAAGCCGGCACGCCCCCAGTATGGGTTCGCTCCGGCTTCGCTGGCTCAAGCCGGCCTGGCAGACGCTGGCGGGCTCGTCACGGACGGCGGTTTTACTTGCGCAGGCCCAGACGCTCAATCAGGGCGCGGTAGCTGTCGACATTGTTTCCTTTCAGATAATCAAGCAGCTTGCGGCGCTGGCTGACCATTTTGAGCAGGCCGCGGCGGGAGTGATGATCCTTGCCGTGTTCCTTGAAGTGGCCGGTCAGCCCGTTGATGCGCGTCGTCAGCAGGGCAACCTGCACTTCAGGCGAGCCGGTGTCGCCGGGCGCGCGCTGGTATTCGGAAACGACTTTCGCTTTGGTAGCGGTATCGAGAGCCATAGATGTATTTACTCTTTTCGTTCTGCCAATCGGAAGCGGGGGATTATACCCGGCATAGCGCGATAAACTCAATCGGCAAGGCGTCATTCATCCCGCAGCGCCCGTGGCGATGAGGCGTTTTGCCCACAAACGTCCGTCTTCCCGCCATTCCGCCAGCCCAAGGAAGGCCCCCCGCCCATACACGCGGACCATCCCTTTTCCGGAAGAAGAAAGCCGGAGCGGCTGGCCGTGAAGGATCTGCCCGGTCTGCCCCTCATCGAGATCGACACGCGCGAAAGCGCTGACGAGCGTATCCGCCGCGGCGAGCAGGCGGTCCCGCGCTTCCAGGCTTTCCGCTGCTTCCAACGCCTGCAGCGGCACGGCATCCCCGATCTGGAACGCCCCGATGCGGGTACGGCGCAGGGCGGCCAGGTGCGCGCCGCACCCCAGCACAGCGCCGATATCCATGGCGAGGCTGCGGATATAGGTGCCTTTGCTGCATTCGACGCGGATGATGAAGCTATCGTCCCCGCATGTCTCCAGTTCCAGCGCGTGAATGCATACGCGGCGCGCTTCGCGCTCAATCTCGACCCCGGCGCGCGCATATTCGTACAGGGGCTTGCCACCGCGCTTGAGCGCCGAATACATAGGCGGAATCTGTTCAATTTCGCCCGTAAAGCGGCGCAGCACCGCAGCAAGCTCTGTCCCGGAGACCGCGACCGGACGCACGGACAGCACCTTCCCTTCCGCATCGCCGCTATCGGTTTCGATGCCGAGCCGGACGGTGGCGACATAGCCCTTGTCCGCATCCAGCAGCATCTGCGAAAACTTGGTCGCCTCGCCAAAAGTGAGCGGCAGCAGGCCGCTCGCCATCGGATCAAGCGTTCCGGTATGCCCTGCCTTGGCGGCGTTGAACAGACGGCGCGCCGTCTGCAGCGCGGCGTTCGAGGTCATGCCCGACGGTTTGTCGAGCAGCAGGACGCCATTGACGGGGCGGCGGACGGTTTTGCGCTGCATCAAAGGAAAACGTCTGGCGAAATCCGTCAGCCCGGATCTTCGCCGCCAGAACGGTTGCGCGCTTCGTCATCCCGCAGGGTGTCGTCGATAAGGCGGGACAACCGGCTGCCCTCTTCCACCGAACGGTCGTAATGGAAGTGCAGCTCCGGAATCGTATGCAGCCGGATCCGCCGTCCCAGCTCGCGCCGCAGAAAACCTCCGGCGCGGCGCAAACCCTGCAGTATTTCAGGCACGCTTTCCTCGCCCGTCATCGAAGTGAAAAACACCTTGGCGTGGGCGTAGTCGGGCGTGATTTCCACGCCAGTCAGGGTAATGAACCCCACGCGCGGATCTTTCACTTCCAGCCGGATGAGTTCAGCCAGTTCGCGGCGGATCTGCTCCACCACGCGCTGGCTGCGGGAATACTCCTTGGGCATTGTTTACAGCGTCCGTGCGATCTGCCTGATTTCAAACACTTCCAGCTGGTCGCCAATCTGGATGTCGTTATAGTTCTTCAGCTGCAGGCCGCATTCGTAGCCGAACTTGACCTCCTTGACGTCATCCTTGAAGCGCTTGAGCGACTCCAGCTCGCCGCTCCATACCACCGTGTGATTGCGCAGCAGCCGCACCGAGGCATTGCGCTTGACCAGCCCTTCGAGCACGTAACAGCCCGCGACCGCGCCAACCCTGGAAATCGTGAACACCTGCCGGATTTCGACCATGCCGATGATTTCTTCGCGCTGCTCCGGCGACAGCATGCCGGAAAGCGCCGCCTTCACATCGTCCACCGCATCGTAAATGATGTTGTAGTAGCGGATATCGACACCGAAGGATTCGGCCAGCTTGCGCGCGCCCGCGTCGGCCCGGGTGTTGAAGCCGATGACAACGGCTCCCGATGCCTGCGCCAGGTTGATGTCCGATTCCGAAATCGCGCCGACCGCGCCGTGAATGACGTTGACGCGCACCTCGTCGGTCGAGAGCTTGACCAGCGACTGCACCAGCGCTTCCTGCGACCCCTGGACGTCGGCCTTGATGATAAGCGACAGGCTCTTGACCTCGCCTTCGGCCATCTGTTCGAGCATGTTTTCCAGCTTGGCCGCCTGCTGCCGCGCCAGCTTGACGTCGCGGAACTTGCCCTGGCGGAACAGGGCGATTTCGCGCGCCTTTTTCTCGTCGGCCAGCGCGATCGCCTCGTCGCCTGCGGCAGGAACGTCGGACAGGCCGAGAATCTCCACCGGAATGGACGGCCCAGCCTCGTCGACGGGCTTGCCGTTTTCATCCAGCATCGCGCGGATGCGGCCAAAGGTCGCGCCCGCCAGCAGCACGTCGCCTTTACGCAGCGTTCCGGACTGCACCAGCAGCGACGCAACCGGACCACGGCCTTTATCCAGACGCGCCTCGACGATCAGGCCCTTGGCCGGCGCATCCACAGCAGCGGTCAGCTCCAGCACCTCGGCCTGAAGCAGAACGGCTTCGAGCAGCGCGTCGATTCCTTCGCCGCTCTTGGCCGATACGGGGACGAACATCGTGTCGCCGCCGTACTCCTCGGGAATCACGCTTTCGCTTACCAGCTCCTGCTTGACCCGGTCCGGGTTCGCTTCCGGCTTGTCGACCTTGGTGATCGCCACCACCAGCGGCACCTCGGCCGCCCTGGCATGGTGGATGGCTTCGCGCGTCTGCGGCATCACGCCGTCGTCGGCGGCCACCACCAGAATGACGATATCGGTCGCTTTCGCGCCGCGCGCGCGCCTCGCGGTAAATGCCTCGTGGCCCGGGGTGTCGAGGAACGTCACCATGCCGCGCGGCGTTTCGACGTGATAGGCGCCGATGTGCTGGGTAATGCCGCCCGCTTCGCCCACGGCCACCTTGGTGCGCCGGATGTAGTCCAGCAGCGAGGTCTTGCCGTGATCGACGTGGCCCATGACGGTGACCACCGGTGCGCGCGGCAGCGCCTCGATATCCTTGTGTGTATCGCTTTCCTCAAGGAACGCATCCGGGTCGTCGAGTTTGGCCGCAAACGCCTTGTGCCCCAGCTCCTCGACCAGAATCATGGCCGTTTCCTGGTCCAGCACCTGGTTGATCGTGACCATCGAGCCCATCTTCATAAGCACCTTGATGACCTCGGTCGCCTTTACCGCCATCTTGTGGGCGAGATCGGCCACCGTGATGGTTTCCGGCACATGCACTTCACGCACGATCGGCTCGCTGGGCGCCTGGAAGCCCTGGTGATCGTCCTGGTGGCGGTTTCCGCCTCCATGACGCCCGCCCCCCTTGGAGCCGCGCCACGTATTGCCCGCCACGCCGCCGGTTTCGCCGCGCGTCCTGATACCACGGCGCTTCGCGCTTTCGTTTTCCCGCGGAGTGCGTTTGACGTCCTTCGCGGCCTTGTCTTCAGTCTTGGCCGGGCGGTGCAGGGTTCCGGAAGTCGTTTTCGGCGCCGCAGCCGCCTTGGCGGCCTCTTCCTTGCGCTGGGCCTCGGTGCGCACACGCGCCTCTTCTTCAACGCGCCGGGCTTCAACAGCGGCTTTCGCGGCAGCCTCGCGTTGCTGGCGCGCGAGCAGATCCGCCGCCTGCCGCTCGCGCAGTTCGCGGTGACGCTGCGTTTCACGCTCCCGCGATGCCTTTTCCTCTTCGCTCAGCTGGAGGGTTCCCGTGCGGGGAACCGCTGCTGCCGCCACAGGTTGCGCCAGATCTTCTGTGACGACGCCCGATTCGGCCACGGCAGGCTCAGCCCCTGCCACCGGCTCTACGACCAGATCAGGCTCAGACTGCGGCTCCGGCATGGATTCCGGCCCGGCGGCAAAGTCCGGCTCCGGCATGACTTCAGGCGCGAGAGACTCCGCAACAGCCGTATCCGGCTCCGCGGCCATGACGGAAACGGGAACGGCATCCGCCAGATCTTCTTCCGCCGCCACGGGCATTTCTTCACTGCCGGTATCGGCGGGCAGCTCGTCGCGTTTGATGAAGGTGCGTTTCTTGCGCACTTCCACCTGCACCGTGCGGGCGCGCCCGGTGGAATCGGTCGCCCGGATCTCGCTGGTCTGCTTGCGCGTCAGCGTAATCTTGCCTTTCGACTCCGCCCCGCCATGCGAACGGCGGAGGTATTCGAGCAGCCGGGCCTTGTCCTGTTCGGAGAGCAGGTCGCTGGCGCCGGTCTTGTCGACGCCAGCGCGCCTGAGCTGCTCCAGCAGCGCTGCGGCCGGCATTTTAAGTTCGCCGGCGAACTGGGTGACGCTTATCTCTTCCATGGCTGCTCTCCCGTCATTCTTCGAACCAGTGCGCGCGGGCGACCGAAATCAGCGCCGCCGCCTTTTCCTGGCTCACTCCGGCCATCTCGACCAGTTCATCTACCGCGAGATCGGCCAGATCATCCCGGGTGCGGATATCTTTCTGCGCCAGCACGCCCGCAAGCGTCCTGTCCATGCCGTCGAGACCGAGCAGGTCGTCCGACACGTTCTCCAGCTGCTCTTCGGTTGCGATCGCCTCGGTCAGCAGGACATTGCGCGCGCGGTTGCGCAGCTCGTTGACCGTGTCTTCGTCAAACGCCTCGATTTCCAGCATTTCCGCCAGCGGCACGTAGGCGATTTCTTCCAGCGAGGAAAAACCCTCATCGATGAGGATGTCGGCCAGCTCTTCATCCACGTCGAGCTTTTCGATGAACAGGCCGCGCAGCGTGGTGCGCTCCTGGCCGGTCTTCTCGGCCGACTCCTGTTCGCTCATGAGATTGATCGTCCACTGCGTCAGCTCGGACGCCAGCTTCACGTTCTGGCCGCTGCGCCCGATGGCGATGGCGAGATTGTTCTCGTCCACCACCACATCCATCGCATGCGCCTCTTCGTCGACGACGATGGAAACCACTTCGGCCGGCTGCAGCGCGGCAATGACGAACTGTGCGGGATCCGGCGCCCAGACGATGATGTCGATCTGCTCGCCGCCGATTTCGTTGCGCACCGCGGTTACGCGCGAACCGCGCAGCCCGACGCAGGTTCCCACCGGGTCGATACGCGGGTCGTTCGATTTCACCGCGATCTTGGCGCGCAGCCCTGGATCGCGCGCGCAGCCCTTGACTTCAAGCAGGCCGTCTTCGATTTCCGGCACTTCCAGCTCGAATAGCTTCATCAGGAATTCGGGTGCGGTGCGCGACAGGATCAGCTGCGGACCACGGGCGCTGCGGTCGATCCTGAGCAGATAGGCTTTCACCCGGTCGCCCACGCGCAGGTTTTCGCGCGGAATCTGCTGGTCGCGCGGCAGCACCGCTTCCATGCGGCCCACTTCAATGATGGCGTTGCCGCGTTCCATGCGCTTGATCGAGCCGGAAACGAGAAATTCCTTGCGCTCGAGGAAGTCGTTCAGCACCTGCTCGCGCTCGGCGTCGCGAATGCGCTGCAGGATGACCTGCTTGGCGGCCTGCGCGCCGATGCGCCCAAAATCGATCGGCTCCAGCGGCTCCTCGATATAGTCACCCAGCTGGATATCGGCCTGCACCTCGCGCGCGTCGATGATGCCCATTTCGGCTTCATCGTTGGTCACCTCTTCGTCCGGCATCACTACCCAGCGGCGAAAGGACTCGTAATCTCCGCTGTCGCGGTCGATCGACACGCGCACATCGGCGTTGTCATGGATGCGCTTTTTGGTGGCGGAGGCGAGCGCCGACTCAAGCGCGGCGAAAACGATGTCTCTGGCGACGTTTTTTTCACGCGCCAATGCATCCACAAGCAGCAGAATTTCGCGGCTCATTCCGGCAAAACCTCCACAAAAATCTCAAAATTCAGGAACAAGGCGTGCTTTTTCGACTTCATCGAAGGGAACCGACACTTCCCCTTTCGCGGTGAGCAGCACTACCGCGCCATCCCGCATCCCTTGCAGCACACCGGTGAAATTACGCTGCCCGTTCAACGGCAAGGCCGCGCGCAACTGGATATTGTGACCAGCAAAACGCTCAAAATCGGCCATTTTCTTCAGCAGGCGGTCAAGCCCCGGCGACGACACTTCAAGACGGTCGTAATCGACGTTCTCAACCTCGAAGACGCGCGTGAGCTGGTTGCTGACTGTCACGCAGTCATCCACCGTGACGCCGCGCCCAATATCGATAAACACGCGCAGCAACCGGCCTTTCGGCGACAGCTCGACATCCACGAGCTCGAAGCCAAGCCCGCCAACAACCTGATCGACCAGATTTTCGATATTGATCCGCATGCCCGTCCGCAAATAAAAAATGGGCGAAACGCCCATTCCTGCCGTTACAACCGGATAACCGGGGCACGCACCGCAGCAATCCAGCCGCCATGCAGCCTTATCAACCCCGTTTGCGCGCCCGCAAAGCCTTTGGATTGTAACGTTAAAAACGGAAGCCCGCAAACCGGAAACGGCGTGCGGGCCGATGCGGTGAAAACCAGGCCGCTCAGCGGTCCCGGCTTATGGTGCGGTGCAATTTCGGCGGTTTCGGTTTCCGGTTACGCTCCTGCGCGCCCTGCGGCGGCTGTCTGCCCGCGAGGGCGCACGCCTCCGCCTCCGGCATTTCCATCCACATGCCGCGCTTGAGACGCGACGGCAGCTCAACCGGGCCATAGCGTACCCGCATCAGACGGCTCACGGTCAGGCCGACCGCTTCGAACATGCGGCGCACCTCGCGGTTGCGCCCTTCCGAAATCGTTACCCGGTACCAGTGGTTCACGCCTTCGCCGCCCGCGTCCCGCAGGGTATTGAAGCGCGCCAGACCATCTTCGAGCTGGATGCCGCTGGTCAGCGATGCGGTCTGTTCCTCATCGAGCTGGCCGAGCAGACGCACGGCGTATTCACGGTCGAGTTCATAACGCGGATGCATCAGCCGGTTGGCCAGTTCGCCATCGTTGGTGAACAGCAGCAGGCCCGAGGTATTGAAATCGAGCCGGCCAACCGCCAGCCAGCGGCCCTTGCGCAGCAGGGGAAGGCGCTCGAACACGGTTGGGCGGCCTTCGGGGTCGTCGCGCGAAACGATTTCGCCTTCCGGCTTGTGGTAGATCAGCACGCGCGGCGAGCGCTGGGCAAAGTGCAGGGGAATCAGCTTGCCGTTGAGCTTGACCCGGTCGCCAGGGCCGATTTTCTGCCCCAGCGCGGCCGGCAGGCCATTCACCGAGATGCGCCCGGCAAGAACCAGTTCCTCGATTTCACGCCGCGATGCGATACCGGCCTGAGCAAGCACTTTCTGCAGCCGCTCGGGCTCGGTAAACGTCGGCGTCTGCGCCGCTGGCCTGCTTCCCTGCGGACGGCCACGCCATGCGCCGCCAGTCTTCTCTACCCGGCCAAGGGCGGACTGGTGCGCATCATGGCGCAGCGATGCGCTGCTTTCTTCGTCCTCGCGCCACTCTCCAGCCTGCTGCTGCGGGCGGCTATTCTGATGATCAGCGGCGTCTGGCTGGCCAGACTGTTTCAGGGGCGGACGGAATGGCCGCTTCGGCTTGCGTGAGGCGAACAAGGTGAAAGATCCTATGAAAACGGCGCCTGACGGCATTCCCCGCGCTGGTTATGGAAATCCGGAATCCGCATGCAAAAAACGGGGCCGGACAGCATGGGATGGCGATCATCGCCAGAAACGCGGGGCCGGGGCTGCAACCCCGGAAACGGGATACGGATGAACCCATCATTCCAGAAAACGCCTGGCGCGCCCGTGCGTAAAACCGCGAAAACATAAAACACAGCGGGGACGAATCTCTGCCAGGAGGACTCCTGGCAACAAAGCTCCCTGAATGGGGGCGGATTATATCGGACCCCGCCGCCAATCGTGAAAACCATGCGTCGCGTCAGCCGTCCCGCTCCCGTATAGCGGCGTTATTTGCGCTGGGCGCCGATAACGCCGGGCACCTCCCTGATCAGCGTAATAGCCCGCTGCAACTGGGCGACGCCACCGACTTCCATGGTGAATTTCATGTAGGCGGTATTTTTTTTCGTCAGGGTATTGACCGCGATCACGTTGAGCTTTTCCCGCGAGAGCACGTCGGAAATGTCGCGCAGCAGCCCCTGGCGGTCCATCGCCTGCACGGCGATATCAACCGGATACACCGCCTGTTTGCTGCTGTACGCCTGCCCGCCCCATTCGGCCGAGATGACCCGTTCGGGATGGCGTTTGTGCAGCAGCTGGAAGTCATGGCAATCGACGCGATGGATGGAAACCCCGCGCCCACGGGTGACGAAGCCTTCGATCGCATCCGGCGGCGCCGGTTTGCAGCAGCGCGACAGCGAGGTAAGCAGCTTGCCGACGCCGACGATCAGCACCTTGTCGCTGTTGTCGCCGGAACGGCTGCGGCTGACGACGATTTCCGGCCCCTCGGCCACGGGCGCTTCCGCCTCGCGCAAGGCCACCTGCACCGCGCGCGGCCCGACCTCGCCCCGCCCGGCCGCTACATACAGGGCGTCCGCATCCTTGAAGCCGAGGCGTTCGGCCAGCCCGGTCACATTCGCCTGCGCATGACCGTCGCGCTGCATTTCCCGGGTGACGAAGCTGCGTCCCTTCGCCAGCAGCTCTTCTTCATCCAGCTGGCTGAAGTACTGTTTGATCTTGTTACGCGCGCGTGAAGTGGCGACGTAGTTCTGCCTCGGGTCAAGCCAGTCGCGCGAAGGGCCGCCCTCCTTCACCGTAATGACTTCGATCGTCTGGCCGGTTTCCAGCCGGGTATTGAGCGGCACGAGCTGGCCATCCACCCTGGCGCCGCGGCAGCGGTGCCCAAGCCCGGTATGCAGCCGGTAGGCGAAATCGACCGGCGTCGCGCCGCGCGGCAGATCGACGACCAGCCCCTGCGGCGTCAGCACGTACAGCGTATCGTCAAGCGAGGCGCGCCTGAACTGTTCGAGCCAGCGCGCGGAATCCGCCACTTCGTCGCGCCACGACAGAAGATTGCGCAGCAGGGCGATGCGTTCGTCGTAATCGCCGCCATGTCCGCTGCCCTCCTTGTAGCGCCAGTGCGCGGCGATGCCCAGTTCGGCATGGCGGTGCATTTCATGGGTGCGTATCTGCACCTCCAGCGCGCGTCCGTCGCCAGCCAGCACCGCGGTGTGCAGCGACTGGTAATTGTTGCCCTTGGGCTTGGTGATGTAATCGTCGAATTCGTGTGCGATCGGCTGCCAGATCTGGTGCACCAGGCCCAGCACCGTATAGCAGTCCCTGATTTCGTCCACCAGCACGCGCAGGGCGCGGATGTCGTAAACCTGGGAGAAGTCCAGCCGCTTGGCGCGCATCTTGCCGTAGATGCTGTAGATGTGTTTGGGGCGGCCATAGATTTCAGCCTTGACCCCGACCGCCTCCAGCTCGCCGCGCAGCCGCGCGATGGACTGTTCGATGAAGGCTTCACGTTCGACGCGGCGCCCATCCAGCATTTTCGCAATACGTTTGTACGTATCGGGTTCCAGAAAACGGAACGACAGATCTTCCAGTTCCCACTTGACCTGCCAGACGCCCAGCCGGTTGGCCAGCGGTGCGTAAAGATCGAGACTTTCCCGCGCCACATCGGCGCATCCGCTCCCGCCGGGGTGATCGGTGAAATAGCGCAGGGTCTGCGTGCGCGAAGCCAGGCGCAGCAGCACCACGCGGATATCTTCGACCATCGCCAGTAGCATCTTGCGCAGCACTTCGGCCTGGGCGCGGATTTCCGGCGCGGTGGCGGTGGCCGTCATGCGGGTGACGACGCGCAGTCCATTGAGCCGCAGCAGTCCGTGCACCAGCCGGGCCACATCCGCGCCGAAGCGGCTTTCGATCATGGCGATGGCGTCATCCCGGTACGCGCCGGCGGCGAACAGCAGCGCGGCGATACGGGTATCGGCATCGAGCCGCAGCGAGGCGGCGACCAGCGCCATTCCAATCGCATGGGTCCACGCCGATTCGCCGGTACCGAGCACGCGGCCTTCGTAGACGTCGGCGGCCAGATCAAGCGCCTGCCCGATCCGGTCGCGGTCGCACGCGCTCAGCCCGGCGACGAGAAGATCCGTCGGGGCGACAACGTCGTTCTGGGAGATGGCGTGAGTTACGGAAACCATTGTTCTGATTATCCCATACCGGATTTACCGGGGTGCTAAGATCGCCCGCCACGGGCAACTCCATCACGCCCGCGGACAAGGCGGCGGCAATATCCGGGCAACGGCGCTGCTGCACAGACCGCCGGATGCGCCGCCAGTTGCGCAGTCCACGAAAAAACTTTTGCCGTGCAGGCCAGCCAGATTTTTTGCCGCCTCTCCAGAAACAGCCGCCATGATCCGCCTCCAGGCCAACCCCTACCTGCTGCTCACGCTCACCGCGCTGTTCTGGTCCGGCAACATGGTGATGGGCCGCGGTATCCGCGCCGACGTGCCGCCCATCGCCCTCGCCTTCTGGCGCTGGGCGATCACGCTCGCGCTCCTGCTTCCATTCGCGCTGCCGCATCTGAAAACGCAGTGGCCACGGCTCAGGACCGCCTGGCGGCCGATACTGCTTCTCGGCACGCTCGGCGTCGGCTGTTACAACACGTTTGCCTATCTGGCGCTGCAATACACGACGGCGACCAATGCGGCGCTGCTCAACTCGTTCATCCCGGTCGCCACCATCGCACTTTCCTTCCTGCTGCTGGGCCGACGCCTGTCCTGGCAGGAGGGGGTCGGCGTGGCGGTGTCGCTCGCGGGCGTGCTCGCCATCGTCAGCCGGGGCAATCCCGCCGTGCTGTCCGGCCTGCATCTGAATACCGGCGACCTGTGGATGCTGGCCGCCGTCGCCAGCTGGGGGCTTTACACCGTGGGGCTGCAGTGGCGGCCCCGGGAGGTGGATCCGATGCTGATGCTGGCCGCATTCACCGTGGCCGGACTCATCACGCTCATTCCCCTGTATGCGTGGGAAATCGCCAGCGGGCGCGCCATCCGCCCGACTTTAGCTGCCTTCGGCGGCATCCTTTACACCGGGATTTTTCCCAGCTTTCTCGGCAACCTGTTCTACAACGCGGGCGTGGCGGCGGTCGGCCCCAATCGCGGCGCGCTGTTCATCCATCTGATGCCGGTGTTCGGCACGCTGCTCGCGGCGATCTTTCTTGATGAACGGCCCGCCTGGTACCATTTTTTTGGCATTGCCCTGGTGTTCGCCGGAATACTGCTGGCGACGCGCAAGGCCATCCACTGATCCTTATGTTCCAGCATCTGCGCAAATGGTTCGGCCTCGGCCGCAAACAGGCGGAAACCGCCACGGTGACGGAGGCGCAATGGCGCGGGGCCGAAGCGCGGCTGCCGTTCCTCGCCTTTCTCACGCCGGAAGAGCGCCGCCGCCTGCGCGGGCTTGCGCTGGTCTTTCTCGCCGAAAAGCAGTTTCACGGCGCGCACGGTTTCCCGCTCACCAACGAAATCCTGCTCACCATCGCCCTGCAGGCCTGCCTGCCGGTGCTGCACATCGGGCTGGCCGCTTACCGCGGCTGGGTGGGCGTAATCGTTTATCCGGGCGACTTCGTCATTCCCCGCCAGGAAATGGACGAAGACGGCGTGGTGCACGAATACGACGACGAAGTGCTGGGCGAAGCCTGGGCGGGCGGGCCGGTGCTGCTGTCGTGGTTCGACGATGACGCCGCGCCCGAAGGCGTCAACACGGTGATCCACGAATTCGCCCACAAGCTCGATATGAGCAATGGCGAGGCGGACGGTTTTCCCGCGCTGCCCGCCGGGCTGTCCCGCACGGACTGGGCCGCCGCCTTTGGCGCGGCTTACGAAACCTTCCGCGCCCAGGTCGACGCCGGGGAAGACACCGTACTCGACCCTTACGGCGCGGAACACCCCGGCGAGTTCTTCGCCGTCGCCTCGGAAGCTTTTTTTGAAACACCGCTCGCCTTGCAGCAGGCTTTCCCGGCCGTTTACGGACAGCTCCGGCGCTATTACGGCGCGGACCCCGCCGCCGGAGAACGCAGCCTCATGGCCGCCGTCCAAGCCACGTAGCTTTCGCACACGCCCGCACGCCATGTCCAGCCGCAAACGCCTGCTCATCGTCTACCACACCCAGTCGGGCAATACCGGCCAGCTTGCCGCCGCAGTGCTGCGCGGCGCGCAGCGGGCGGGTGAAGAAACGGACGTCACCCTCAAGCGCGCTTTCGACGCGGGAACCCGCGATCTGCTCGGCTGCGACGGACTCATTCTCGGCACGCCGGAAAACTTCGGCGCCATGTCCGGCGCGCTGAAAGATTTTTTCGACCGCACCTACTACCCGTGCGAAGGCAAACTGGCTGGCCTGCCCTGCGCAATCTTCGTCAGCGCGGGCAACGACGGCAGCGGCGCGGTGCGTGAAATCAGCCGCATCGCCAACGGCTACGGCTGGAAGATGGTTGCGGAAGCACTCATCGTACGGCGGGAAATCACCGCCGCCGATCTCGTCCGCGCCGAAGAACTGGGCGAAGGCATCGCCGCCGGGCTTGCCGCTGGCATTTTCTGAATTTTCATGCATCACGAAAAAAACGGCTCTTCAAGAACTTGCCGCCTCCGCTTCACCCATTGAAACAACTCCCCGCATCGCGGAAAAAGCCGCGTTGGCAGCCTGCGCGCAATCCCGCTAAGCTTGAAGCGCAACAGCCTTTTTTCTTGTTCCGGAGGTTATTTCATGGCTATTACCTGGATTCTGGTTGCCAACGCCAGCCTGGCAAAGCTGTATGCCAACCTCGGCCCCAACAAGGGCCTCCAGCTGGTCAAGGAGCTGGTTCACCCGGAAAGCCGGCAGAAAAACGCCGAACTCGTCACCGACCGCCCCGGCAGCATGGCCGCCAGCGGCGCGGGCGCAGGCAGCAAACAGCCGCAAACGCTGCCCAAACAGCACGAAGCAAAAGTTTTCGCCCAGGAGATCGCCCAGGAACTCTATCTCGGCCGCGCCAGAAACGCTTTTGAGCGCGCCATCATCGTCGCCCCGCCAGCCTTCATGGGAGCGCTGAACACCGTCCTCGACCACGCCACGGCCCTGCTTGTTTCCGACCGTTTCGACAAGGATTACACCAAAACGCCTGAACCCGAACTGGCCGCCCGCCTGGCTGGCGCCATTTACCTCTGATTTCACCGCGCGTTTCCGCCGGAAACGCAAAAGGCCGTTCCGCACGGTCCTGAAGCAGAGCGGGGCGCAGAAAAGCGCCCCGCGCTTCGTTTCAATCCTTCCCCGCACAGAAAGTGGCTGTAACAGGGCGCGCCGTCACCGCCGCATCAGCGGCCAGCGCCCGAGCCTGCGGTAACAGGCGGCTCCGGGCAGGCGCAGGGATTCCAGCAGCGAAAATCCGCCGACACGCCATTCGAAAGCCTTGATACGCGCCTGCTCCGGCACCTGCCCGGCATTGCGCAGCAGGGTGATGTGCGGCGCGAACGTCCGCCTATCCACCGCGTAGCCGTGCCCGTGCAAAGCCATGCACAGAGACGCGGCCAGATCCGTGAGGGCCGCCGGCGCGCTTTCCGGCGCAGCCCAGACGATGCGTCCGCCCTGCCAGCCGCCGGTATGGTCCAGCCGCAGGCTGAACGCCTGCCCGCGCAGCGCCGCGGCGATCCGCCGCAGCTCATCCAGACGTCCGCGCCCAACGTCGCCAACGAACGCCAGCGTCAGATGCAGCGTATCGCGCCGCATCACGCGCCCGCCGTACTGTTCGCGCAGGCCACGCGCCAGCGCGTGCAGATGCCCGGCGGTAATGGCATCCGGCCACAGGGCGAAAAACACGCGCGCGCGGATCCGGCGCGGACTCTTCAGGCATCCGCCCGGGCCAGCAGAACCACGGCCTGCGCCGCGATACCTTCGCCGCGCCCGGTAAAACCGAGCTTTTCAGTCGTTTTGCCCTTGATGTTCACCGCCCCGGCGTCCATCGCCAGATCGGCGGCGATGTTGGCGACCATCGCGGGCGCATGGGGCAGGATCCGGGGCGCGCGGCAGATCACCGTGGCGTCGACGTTAACCACCGCCCACCCCGCCGCGCATACCTGCCGCCACGCCTCGCGCAGCAGGACGCGGCTGTCCGCGCCCGCGTGACGCGGATCGGTATCGGGGAAAAGGCGTCCGATATCGCCCAGACCGGCCGCGCCCAGCAGGGCGTCGGTCAGCGCGTGCAGCAGCACATCCGCATCAGAATGCCCCAGCAGGCCGCGCTCATAGGGAATGACGACGCCGCCGATCACAAGCGCGCGCCCCGGCGCCAGCGCATGCACATCGAACCCCTGCCCGACGCGGAAAGGACAGATCATCGTGCGCCCTCCGCGCGGTTTTGCAGAATCCATTCCGCCAGGTGCAGATCGAGCGGCCAGGTTACCTTGAGATTGGTCGCATCGCCCTCAATCAGCCGCGGCCGCAGCCCGGCCGCCTCGATGGCGCTAGCCTCGTCGGTGACGTTGCTGGCGCTCTCCAGCGCCCGGCGCAGCATCACGTAGCGGAACATCTGCGGCGTCTGCGCCTGCCACAGGCTGTCGCGCGGCACCGTGCCGGTCACATGCCGGTGCGTATCGGCGCGCTTGAGCGTATCGGCCACCGGCACCGCGAGCAGGCCGCCAACCTCCTCATGCGCCAGCTCGCGGATCAGCTTGTCCACATGCCACGGCGCAAGGCAGGGCCGCGCCGCATCGTGCACCAGCACCCAGTCGGACTGCGCCGTCTCCCCGGCAATCGCGCGCAGCCCCGCCAGCACACTGTCGGCGCGGGTCGGGCCGCCGCAGAACAGCGGCGCGAGCTTCGGCCCGAGCGCGCCCCAGTCGTGCCGCGCCCATTCGGCATCGCCTACCGACAGAACGACGAAAACCCGGTCGATTTCAGCCGCCGCGCACAGCACCGCCAGCGTATGAAACAGCAGCGGCCTGCCCAGCAGCGGCAGATACTGCTTGGGCAAACCGGCCCCCATGCGGCTGCCGCTGCCAGCGGCGGGAACAATAGCGAAATGGCGCGGGTGGAAATTCTGCATGCGCGAGCCTGTCACGAATTCTGTGTTAGTCATGGAATCTTGCCAGGGAGCCTATATGTCAGGCAAGGCGGACTGAAAGAAAGCGGTCGTTCCGCCTGTCCAGCCGTAACCGGCCTGATGCCGCCCGCACCGGCGGCCTGATCCGGTTGCGGAGCGGCCACCCGGCCAGCCCGGCTCGCGTGGAACTAACCCTCCAGGAGCAGATGCCGCGCCGGGTTCAGGAAATTCAGGAAATCAGGCCTGGAGGCTGTCCGCAAAGCCAAGGGCGATGAGCTGGGCGCGGTTGACCTGGTCGGGCGACAGGTTCAGCCCTTCGGCGGCGGCGAGAAGCGGTTCCGCTTCAAAATTTTCACACTGCCGGGCCAGATGCAGGAAAGGGGCGAACTCCCCCTGGTCGTGGAGCAGGGCATCGGATACGGATTCGGGCAGATTCATTTCCTCAAGCAGGGCCTGCATGGAGGTGCCGAGCAGTGTGTGCAGCAGCGAAAAAGCCCCGGTGATAAAGAGATTGTCGCCAACGGATTTGTCAAAAAAACCGGCGCCGATTTCTTCCATGAAGCGCCCGCGGGCGATTGCGGTCTGCATCAGCGCTGGCGCACTGGGGTCGCGGCTGGCCGTAACCAGCAGCAGGGACAGCCATTTGTGCAGGTTGGTGTAGCCGAGGATGCTGACTGCGTGGCGAAAAGACTGGATTTCGCACATCAGGCCGAAACCGGCGGAGTTGATGTAGCGCAGCAGCTTGTAGGACAGGGCGACGTCCTGTTTCAGCACCTGCTCGATATCCCTGATTTCGCCGTTGTTACGCACGAGATTGAGCAGGCGGACGATTTGTGCATGAGCGGGCGAGAGCGTTTTGGCGGGTGGATTGCCCTGCAGGAAGAACCAGCCTGAAGCGCCGTCGTAACCCGCGCCGACCGCCTGGCGAAAAGCCGGAACGTCGGCAAGCCCCCACGCCAGCGCAATGCCTGGCACGCTGCCAGCCGCAGGCTGTTTGCGCGCATCGACCAGGACGAAGCGCCAGTCGGCATCCGGCGGCAGCGGAATCGACGGGGAATACCAGGTCAGACACATGCTGATGCCCGCAGCGCGCAGCTGCGGCAGCAGCGCCTGGGTTTGCGGATGGGCCAGCGTCTGCGCGGGGATTTCGATCATGGCGTTGGCAGGCGTCTGCCATGCCAGCAGTTCCGGGGTCGGAACCAGGCGACCGAGGTTGACGAAAACGGGATGGTGGGCGGGCCATATGTCCGCCACGCCATTGAGCATCTCTGCCGCTGCGGCAATGCTGGAGCCGTGGACGATCAGCCGGTTCGCGGTGATCGCGCGGTTTTTATTGACTACGGGCTCGCGGGTAAGAACAGGGAATCCGGTCATGGCGCTACCATCAGTTTTCTGGGTTGGAAAAAGTAAAGGCGTCGGCATGGAAAGCGTCTTCGGGCAGACCGCGTGCGGAGAACGCGACGCGGGCGGCGCTGATCATCTGTGGCGCGCCGCACGCATAAACTTCGTATGCGGACAGATCGGGCGCATCGGCCAGAACCGCCTCTGTCACCAGACCACGCCGTCCGTTCCAGACGCCATCATCTTTCGCTTCCGACAGTACGGGAATATAGCGGAATCCGGGCAGCAGGTTTTCCCATTCTCGCGCCAGCGCGTCCATGTACAGCCCCGCGCGATCACGCGCGCCCCAGTATAACGTCATGGGGCGGGACAGTTTTTCGTGGATGGCCGATTCGATGATGGATTTCATCGGTGCAAAGCCGGTTCCGCCCGCAACGAGGATGGCGGGCCGGGGCGAATTCTCACGCAGCCAGAACGTGCCCAGCGGGCCTTCAAGGCGCAGGATGTCGCGTTCTTTCATGGCGGAGAAAACATGGCCGGTGAAGCGGCCTCCCCCGATCAGACGCACGTGCAGTTCAATGCAATCCCCGGCGTGAGAGGCGCTGGCAATCGAAAAGCTGCGCCGCTGGCCATCGGCAAGAAGAATGTCGATGTACTGTCCGGCGCGGAAACGGAACGGCTCGCCGCCGGGCAGCGTGAGTTCGATCACCATCACATCATCCGCGGCCCGGGTCATTTTCCGCACACGGCACGGCATTTTTTTTGCGCGGATCCTGTCCGCGCCGCCAATGGTCCGGGCTTCCAGTACGAGATCCGAACGCGGCTGTGTGCGGCAGAAAAGCGCATAGCCAGCGGCGCGTTCGGCATCATCGAGCGCGCTGGAAGAAAACTTCCCCGCCTCTGTTTCCCCGCTTAGCACCTTGCCCTTGCAGACGCCGCAGACGCCGTCCCGGCAGCCGTAAGGCAGCTGCACACCCGCCGCCAGCGCGGCATCCAGAATGGTCTGGTCTGAACTGGCCGAAAAGGTCTGGCCGCCGGGCTGAAGCGCGATCTGGTAGGGCATGGGTGTGAGATAAAATCCGTCGATGGCAATGAAAAGAGTTCTGCTTGTGGGCTGCGGCGACGTGGCGTTGCGCGCGCTTCCCTGGCTGGCGCGGCGTTTCCGCGTGTTCGCCCTCGTTCGCAGCACCGCCGCGGGCGAGCCGTTCCGCATGCCCGGCGTAACGCCGCTGGTGGCCGATCTGGACGAGCGCCGCAGTCTGGCGCGTCTGGCGGGCATCGCTGATGCCGTGCTGCATTTCGCCCCACCTCCTGCAACGGGAGAAACCGACCCCCGGACCAGACGCCTGCTGGCCGCGCTGGCAGGCGGGCGCAGTCTACCACAGCGCCTTGTATACATAAGCACAACAGGGGTTTACGGCGACTGCACCGCGGCGGATTCCGTGGATGAAACCCGGCCCCGCGCGCCGCGCACCGGGCGGGCGCGGCGACGGGTGGATGCGGAAAACCACCTGCGCGCCTTTGGCCGACGCACGGGCGCGGCTGTCGCCATACTGCGCGCGCCCGGTATTTATGCCGCCGACCGCCTGCCGCTGGAGCGCCTGCGTCGTGGCGATCCGGTATTGCGGCGCGACGAGGATGTGCACACCAACCACATCCACGCCGACGATCTGGCCCGGCTTGCCTGTTTTGCGCTGTTCCGCGCACGCGGCGGGCGGGCGTTCAATGCGGTGGACGATAGCGGGCTGAAGATGGGCGACTATTTCGACCGTGTCGCCGACGGGTTTGGACTGCCGCGCCCACCCCGGATGGCGCGGGCGGAAATAAGCGGGGTGCTGTCGCCGCTGGCGCTGTCTTTTCTATCCGAATCGCGCCGTCTCGACAATCGCCGCCTGAAACACGAACTGCGTCTGCGCCTGCTTTATCCGGTGGTGGATGATGGTCTGCGGGCCGTCCGACCGTGCGATGATGCGCCCCTTGCCTGAACTCCTGACGGGAAACTGCCCATGCTGGTCGTCAAGTCGCTGCACATCATCTTCGTTGTGAGCTGGTTCGCCGGGCTGTTTTATCTGCCGCGCCTGTTCGTGAATCACGCCATGGTGAGCGACGCCGCCACGCTTGAGCGGCTGGCGCTGATGGAGCGCAAGCTCTACCGCTTCATGACGCCCTTGGGCGTGCTCGCTATCGCGTTTGGCCTGTGGCTGTGGCTGGGCTACGGCTTTGGCGGCGGCTGGCTGCACGCCAAGACCGCGCTGGTATGCCTGCTGGCGGGTTATCACCTTTACTGCGGCAGGCTGATGCGTGGCCTGGCCAGCGGCGCGAGCCGGAAAAGCCATGTCTGGTTCCGCGTTTTCAACGAAATCCCGGTGCTCGTGCTGTTCGTGGTGGTATTTCTGGTGGTGCTGAAGCCGTTCTGATACCGAGGCAGGGATAAAAGCGTCTCCGCCCGCCGCTCAGAAGGGTGGTTCCGCCACGACAGCCAGGCTGTTTGCGGCGGCGGAGAGTTCGTCGCGGGTGTTGATATTGCGGAACGCCGCCTCATCGTCGAACGGAACTTCCACCGTGTTGAGGCCAGACTGCCAGCGGGCCATGCCGCGTCCGCCACCATCAAGAAAGGCGCGCAGATGTCCGGCCAGTTCGCGCCGGCACAGGCAGAAAACAGGATGGTTCCGGCCGGGGGTGCGGGCGGTTGCGATATCGGCCTGGTTTTCCTGCAGTGCGGCGGCCAGGCGGGCGACAAGATCGCCCGGAAAAAATGGCGAATCGCACGGGGCGCTCATGACCAGAGGATGGGCGGCGCGCGCCAGCGCCGCGTGCAGCCCGGCGAGCGGACCGGCGAAACCGGGAATGTCGTCACCGAACACGGGGTATCCGAAGGCAGCGTAGCGCTCCACATTCTGGTTGGCGCTGACGATCAGTTCATCCACCTGCGGCGCGAGGCGCGCCAGCACCCACGCTGCCAGAGGACGGCCGCCAAGCATGAGCAGCCCTTTATCCGCGCCGCCCATGCGGCTGCCCTGCCCGCCAGCAAGGAGCACGCCGGTAATACCTTTGCGGAGATCTGGCGCGGACATTGGTCAGAGATGGCGGTCAGAGGCGGCGCGCCTGTGCGGTGGACGCTCTGCGGGCGTTTTTCTGCAATACGGCGCGGGCCGCGTTCAGCGCGGCATCGCACGCAGCCGGGCGACGCGCTCTTCGGTGGCGGGGTGGGTGGAGAACAGGCTGCGCAGCCCTCCGGCGGAAAGCGGGTTCATGATCATCATCTGCGCGGTTTCGGGGTGCGCCTCGGCGGTTTGCATGGGAATTCCCCTGGCGCTGGCGCTGATTTTCGTCAGTGCGCCCGCGAGGGATTCGGGATCGCCTGAAATTTCCGCGCCGCCGCGGTCGGCCCCGAATTCGCGCGTGCGGCTGATCGCCATCTGGATCAGCATGCCGGCCAGCGGTGCGAGAATCATGAGGATGATCGAAACGATCGGGTTGGGCCGGTTTTCACCGTCGCGCCCGCCGAAAAACATGCCGAACTGGGCGAGCGAGGAAATCGCCCCCGCCACCGTGGCGGAAATGGTCGAAATCAGGATGTCGCGGTTTTTCACGTGCGCCAGTTCATGCGCCATCACACCGCGCAGTTCGCGTTCGGACAGCATCTGGATGATGCCGCTCGTTGCGGCAACCGCGGCGTTTTCCGGATTGCGCCCGGTAGCGAAAGCGTTGGGCTGGGCCTCATCAATGATGTAGACCTTGGGCATGGGCAGGCCCGCGCGCCCGGCCAGATCGCGCACCATGTTGTACAGGTAGGGCGAGGAGGTCTCGTCCACCTGCCGCGCGCGGTACATCTTCAGCACCATTTTGTCGGAGAACCAGTAGGCCCACAGGTTCATCGCGCCGCCGAACACCAGCGCCAGCAGCATGCCCTGCCGTCCGCCGATGACGCCGCCCACCGCGCCGAACAGGGCGACGATGCCAGCCATGAGAATGGAAGTCTTGAGCCAGTTTCCGAACATTTCCGTATTTCCTTCCGAAAGCGGTTGCATCACTGTGCCATATGGCGGCCAGTGTGCGTGAACTCAAGCGCCCGCGGTGTCTGTATCTGTAACAGCAAACCGTTCTCCGGCGCAGACAGCGAAACCACGCAGGAATTCTTCCGCAGGCAGCCGCCGTCCGCCCGGGCGCTGCAGCTGCCGCAGGCAGAGCGCGCCCTCTCCGCAGGCCACGGTAATGCCATCGCCACTCACCGCCAGAACGCGGCCCGGCTCGCCGGATGTTGCAACGGGCGTGGCGGTCCAGAGCTTGATCGCGGTATTGCGCAGCGTGGCCTGCACACCGGGGAAAGGGTCGAATGCGCGGATGAGGCGTCCGGTTTCTTCCGCCGGGCGGCGCCAGTCCACTGCGGCTTCGGCGCGGCTGATCTTCGCTGCGTAGGTTACGCCGTCCTGCGGCTGCATTACGGCGTCGGACGCTCCGGCCGCCAGTCTGGGCAAAATTTCGACGATGCATTCCGCGCCCAGTGCGGCGAGGCGATCGTGCAGGGCGCTGGCGGTATCCGCCGCGCCGATCGGGATGGCCCGGCGCAGCAGCATCGGCCCGGTGTCGAGCCCTTCTTCCATGCGCATGATAGTGATGCCGGTTTCCGCGTCGCCAGCCGCGATGGCGCGCTGGATGGGCGCCGCGCCGCGCCAGCGCGGCAGAAGCGATGCGTGGATGTTGATGCAGCCCAGACGCGGCAGATCGAGCGCCGCGCGCGGCAGGATCAGGCCATAGGCCGCCACTACCAGCACATCCGGCGCGCAGGCAGCGAGCGCGGCGCGTTCTTCGTCGCTGCGCAGTTTTTCCGGCTGGTCCACCGTCAGGCCGTGCGCCAGCGCGTAGTGTTTGACCGCGCTGGGCGTGAGTTTCATGCCACGCCCGGCAGGACGGTCGGGCTGGGTCAGCACGAGCGGCACATCGTAGCCCGCCTCGACGATGACGGCGAGCGCGCGGGCGGCGAATTCGGGAGTTCCGGCAAAGGCGACGCGGAGCGGCGAAGAAGTCATCGGCGGGAAAATGAAACGGGAAAAGGCGGGCGGGTTCAGGCGGTAATGCGCGCTTTTTTGGCGAGACGGGTTTTGATGCGGCCCTGCTTGAGCGGAGACAGGTACTCGACGAACACCTTGCCGTCGAGATGGTCGATTTCGTGCTGGATGCAGACAGCGAACAGGCCTTCCGCCTCAAGTTCGAAGGGCGCGCCGTTTTCGTCCAGCGCCCTGACCCTGACCCGTTCGGCCCGCGTCACCTTTTCGTAGATGCCCGGCACGGACAGGCAGCCCTCCTCGCACACCTGTTCGCCGTGGCGTTCGATGATTTCGGGGTTGATGAAGGCCCGCAGCGCGGACCTGTCTTCACTGACGTCGATCACCACAATCCGCTGGTGGACGTTCACCTGCGTTGCGGCCAGGCCAACCCCGGGAGCCTCATACATGGTTTCCGCCATATCCCTGACCAGCTGGCGGATGGCGTTATCCACATCGCTTACGGGCCGGGCGACGGCATGCAGACGTGGGTCGGGATAGCGGAGAATAGGGAGCAGGGCCATATGAATGCTTGCTGGATTAAGCTATTACGTGCAGAATTTCAAGAGGTTTGGCAGAATGCCCATGTGCTGCCGAGGTTCCAAAAACCGGTTCGCCGGATATCTGGAACCAAGGCGGTATTTCCGGAGAGCCGTTTTACGCGGCTGTCCGCCTCAACCGGAAGCGAGCAATGATCCGCATTATATTCTCTGTCTTTGCCTGCATCGCAGTTCTGCTGCAGGGTAGCGCGATCGCGCAGGATATCACTCTGGCCAAGGACGCACCCGACGCCTACACCGTGATCAAGGGCGACACCCTATGGGGTATCTCGGGCCGCTTCCTGGAGCAGCCATGGCGCTGGCCTGAAGTCTGGCGTATGAACAAGGACCAGATCCGCAATCCGCATCTGATCTATCCCGGCCAGGTGGTGCTGCTCGACCGCAATGGCCCGTGGCTCAGCATCGGCCGCCGCGTGGGCGGGCAGCCCGGCGATGAAAAGCTCTATCCGCAGATTTACACGGAACCGGCCGCCCAGGCGGTTCCCAGCATTCCGCTGCAGGTGATCGAGCCCTTCCTGACCCATCCGCTCGTGGTTGACAGGGCCCGTCTGGAAGGGTCGGCGACCATCATCGCCACCGATACCAGCCGCGTCATGATGGGCCAGGGCGACACGGTGTTCGCCAAGAACGTAACCGAGGGCGTCGATACGTGGCAGGTCTACCGCCCGGCGAAGGCGCTGGAAAATCCGGTAACACGCGAGATCCTCGCCTACGAGGCGACCTATCTCGGAGCGGCCCGCGTCACGAAACACGGCAGTCCCGCCACACTGGAACTGCTTTCCGCCAACGAGGAAATCGGCACCGGCGACCTGATGCTGCCGAGCGAGCGGGCAACGGTGTTTTCCTATGTTCCTCACGAACCGGATGTTCCGGTCGCGGGGCAGCTGGTCTCTATCCACCGCGGGGTGGCTGAAACCGGAAAGATGAACGTCGTCGCACTCGATGTCGGCGCAGGCGATGGCCTTGATGTTGGGCATGTGCTGGCGCTTTACCGCAACCGCGGCGTTGCCGAGTACAAGGGCGATGGCGTGAAGGAAAAATTCACGCTGCCGGAAAAACGCTACGGCATCGCTTTCGTATTCCGCGTTTTCGACCGTATTTCCTATGCGCTGGTGATGGAATCCGACGGTCCGGTGACAATCGGCGACAGCGTGCGCAATCCCTGAACACCTTGTCCGGTGACAACGATCTCGCCGCCTGGCTGCGGCTGGGTCTGACTCACGGTCTGGGCGGCGAGCGCCAGCGCAGGCTGCTCGCCGCGTTTGGTTTGCCGCTGCAGATTTTCGCCGCAGGCCGCAGCGCCGTTGCGGGAGTTGTCGGCAGCGAGGGGGCGGACCGCCTGTTCGCCCCGCCCGACCAGGGCGCGATCGACGCCGCACTGGCCTGGGCGGCGGACGCCGGAAACCAGATCCTGACCCTGGCCGACAGCGCCTATCCACGCGCGCTGCTCGACACAGCCGATCCGCCGCCGCTGCTCTACGTCAAAGGCAGTCCGGCGCTGCTGGCGCGACCGGCGCTCGCCATCGTTGGCGCGCGTTCCGCCACCCCGCAGGGAGAAATCAACGCCGAAGCTTTCGCCAGACATTTATGCGCGGCGGGGCTGACCATCGTCAGCGGCCTTGCCCTCGGTATCGATGCCGCGGCCCATCGCGGCGCGCTCGCGGGCGGAGCGGCGGGCACGATCGCCATCATTGGCACCGGGGCGGACCGCATTTACCCCGCGCGCAATGCCGCCCTGGCGCGCGCTATCGCGGAGCAGGGCGTTATCGTCAGCGAATTTCCGCTGGGCAGCGCTGCGTTACGGCATCACTTTCCGCGCCGTAACCGGCTTATCGCCGGACTGTCGCTCGGCGTGCTTGTGGTCGAAGCGGCCCCCGGCAGCGGCTCGCTGATTACCGCCCGGCTCGCCGCTGAAACCGGGCGCGAAGTGTTCGCCATTCCCGGTTCGATCCATTCGCCGCTGTCGCGCGGCTGCCACCGCCTGATCCGCGATGGCGCCAAGCTGGTTGAAACTGCGGAAGACGTGCTGGAAGAACTGCGTGGCCGTCTTCCGCAGGATTTCCCTGTATCCACGCCAGCCAGGGCTGCTGCCCCGCCTGTCGCCGCTCCGGATAGTCCCGGCAGCGATGACGGACGTATTCTCACCGCGCTCGGCCACGACCCGGTCGATGGCGACACGCTCGCGCTGCGCTGTGGTTTGACGGTGGACGCGCTTTACGCCATCCTCCTTGGCATGGAGCTTGATGGCCGTGTCGCCCGTCTGCCGGGCAACCGTTTCCAGCGGCTCTGAGCCCGCCCGTGCCGCGCGTGCGGCGTCCGGGCCGTATCCGCCCAAACCGTTGAACCCGCTCCGGGAGGGAATCTTGTTCGACATCTTCGTCTACCTCTTCGAAAGCTACATTCACGCCAACGCCTGCCCGGAGTCGAAACTGCTGACGCGCAAGCTGCTGGCGGCAGGTTTCGAGGACGAAGAAATCAGCGAGGCGCTCGAATGGCTTTCCGGCCTGCGCCGGATCACTGAATCCTCCCATCATTCCATGGCGCCGTCGGCGAGCGCGGTGCGTATCTACTCCGGCCCGGAGCAGGCCCGGATCAGCGTGGAATGCCGGGGCTTCATCGCCTTCCTCGAAAATGCCGGAATACTCGACGCCCCCGCCCGCGAGGTGATCGTGGAGCGTGCGATGGCGCTGGGCGATCTGACCCTTACCCTTGGCCGCCTCAAGGTCATCGTGCTCATGGTGCTGTGGCAGCGGGAGCAGCCGGTTGACGGGCTGATCATCGACGAGCTGCTGGCCGATGGCGATGATGGCGTTTCCGCGGCCTGGCACTGATCCGCCGGGTACGGCCTGTTCATGATTCACGGTCTTCACTGACGCATTTGCGCACAGCCGGCTTGCATGCCGGACGGCGGGCTCTTTATCATCCGCCGCTCTATTCACCCACGGAACGGTGGCCGGCAACGGCTTCCGCAGCAGGCCTGGCGGCATGAGCAAGCAACTGATCATCGCGGAAAAACCTTCCGTTGCGCAGGATATCGCCCGTGCGCTGGGCGGCTTCACCAAAGAAAAGGATTACTACGAGTCCGACGGCTACGTGCTTTCGTCGGCGGTGGGCCATCTGCTCGAACTGGCGGTGCCGGAAGAGTACGAGGTCAAGCGCGGCAAGTGGACGTTCGCCCATCTGCCGGTCGTCCCCCCCCATTTCGTGCTGAAACCGATCGAGAAGACCGACGACCGGCTGAAGCTGCTCACCCGCCTGATCAAGCGCAAGGACGTTACCGGCCTCATCAACGCCTGTGACGCGGGGCGCGAAGGCGAACTGATCTTCAGCTTCATCGCCCGGCACGCGGGCACGTCCAAGCCGGTGCAGCGCCTGTGGCTGCAGTCGATGACGGCGACCGCGATCCGTCAGGGCTTCACCCATCTGCGCACGGCACAGGAAGTGGAAGGGCTGCGCGACGCGGCGGTGTGCCGCGCCGAAAGCGACTGGCTGATCGGCATCAACGGCACGCGGGCGATGACCGCGTTCAACTCGAAAACCGGTGGTTTCCACCTCACTACCGTGGGCCGGGTGCAGACGCCGACGCTCACTATCGTCGTCGAGCGCGAAGACCGTATCCGCAAGTTCAAACCGCGCGATTACTGGGAGCTGGAAGCCCGTTTTGGTTGCGCCGCCGGCACCTACCCCGGGCGCTGGTTCGACGAAAACTTCAAACGCCCCGAAGGCGACGAGCATGCCAGCGCCTACCGCCTGTGGGACGCGGCCAGGGCCGAGGCGATCCGCGCCCGCTGCGCGGGAAAGCCAGGCCGGGTCAGCGAGGAGTCGAAGCCGTCGACACAGCTCTCGCCGCTACTGTTCGACCTCACCAGCCTGCAGCGCGAAGCCAATGGCCGCTTTGGCTTTCCCGCCCGCGTCACGCTGCAGATCGCCCAGGCGCTGTACGAAAAGCACAAGGCGCTGACTTACCCGCGAACCGACGCACGCGCGCTGCCGGAGGACTACCTCGGCACGGTGGGCGAGGTCATGCGTGGCCTGCCTGACGAATACGCCCCTTTCACCGCCGAGATCGCCAAACGGGGCTGGATCAGGCCGAACAGGCGGATCTTCGACAACACCAAGATTTCCGACCACTTCGCCATCATCCCCACCGGCACGGCGCCGAAGAGCCTCTCCGAAGCCGAGCAGAAGATCTACGATCTGGTCACCCGGCGCTTTCTTGCCGTGTTCTACCCGGCGGCGGAATACCAGGTCACCACCCGCATCACCCGCGTTGAAGGCGAAGCCTTCAAGACCGAGGGCAAGGTGCTGACGAACCCCGGCTGGCTTGCGATTTACGGCAAGGACGCAGCAGACGGGCAGAAAGCGGACAAAGAAAGCGACAGGCAGCTGGCGCCGGTGCAGCCGAACGAAACCGTCGCCACCGAGGAACTCCTCGTCAAGGCCCTGCAAACAAAACCGCCAGCACGCTTCAACGAAGCCACGCTGCTATCCGCAATGGAAAGCGCGGGCAAGATGGTGGACGACGAGGAACTGCGCGCGGCGATGGCCGAGCGCGGCCTCGGCACCCCGGCGACGCGGGCGCAGATCATCGAAGGCCTGATCGCCGAACAGTACCTCCACCGCGACGGTCGTGAACTGATACCGAGCGCCAAAGCCTTCTCGCTGATCACCCTGCTCACCGGGCTGGGCGTCAATGCGCTGACCTCGCCGGAACTGACCGGCGGCTGGGAATACCAGCTGGCCCGCATGGAGCGCGGCGAACTGTCGCGCACCGCGTTCATGCACGACATCGCCGCCATGGCGCGGGACATGGTCGAGCGCACCAAGCGCTTCGAGTCGGACACCGTGCCGGGCGATTTCGCCACCCTGGCCACGCCTTGCCCGCGCTGCGGCGGCACGGTGAAGGAAAACTACAAAAAGTTCGCCTGCCAGTCCTGCGACTGGAGCACGTGGAAAATTGTCGCGGGCCGCCAGTTCGAAATCGGTGAGATCGAAGCCCTGCTCACCACCGGCAAAGTCGGTCCGCTTACCGGGTTCCGCAACAAAATGGGGCGGCTGTTCAACGCCGAAATCCGCCTCAATGACGACAAACAGCCCGAATTCGACTTCGGTCAGCCCAGAGAAGGCGAAGAGGCTGAAGCGGTTGATTTTTCCGCGCAGCAACCGCTTGGCCCGTGTCCGAAATGCGCGGCTGGCGTATTCGAGCACGGCATGTCCTACGTCTGCGAAAAGTCGGTCGGCGCGGTGCGAGGCTGTGATTTCCGCTCCGGAAAAATCATCCTGCAACAGCCGGTCGATCCGGAGCAGATGATGAAGCTGCTGGCGCAGGGGCGCACTGATCTGCTCAAGGGCTTTGTTTCCGCCCGCACGCGGCGCAAGTTTTCCGCCTTCCTCGTGCGCGGCGCGGACGGCAAGGTCAGCTTCGAGTTCGAAAAGCGTGAACCGCGCCCGACGAAGGCCGCCGCGTCAAAAGCCGCAGAGGGGAAAGCTGCTCCTTCTGGCGCAAAAGCGAAGACCGGGGCTGAAAAACCGGCGGCGGCAGACCAACCCAAGCCGGCCACGCGCCGCCGCGCCAAACCAGCCTGAACGCGGCATAAAAACAGAACGGCGGCGGAGAGTCTGGCGGATTTCCCCGCCGTCTCCCCGCCGCCGCAAGACAGCCGTGAATCCTGCCGCGATCAGCCTTCGAGCAGGCTGCGCAGCATCCAGGCGTTCTTCTCGTGCACCTGCATGCGCTGGGTGAGCAGATCGGCGGTCGGCTCATCGCTACTCTTGTCGGACAGAGGCAGAATGCTGCGCGCGGTTTTCACCACGGATTCCTGTCCCTGCACCAGGATGCGGATCATCTCGCTGGCCGCGGGCACGCCTTTTGGCTCCGTCATGCTGGTGAGCTTCTGGAATTCCCTGTAGGTGCCGGGCGCGGGAAAACCAAGGGCGCGGATGCGTTCGGCGATCAGGTCGATGGCCGTGGCCAGCTCGTTGTACTGCTGCTCAAACATCAGGTGCAGCGTGTTGAACATCGGCCCCGTCACGTTCCAGTGGAAATTGTGCGTGGTCAGATACAGCGTGTAGCTGTCGGCAAGCAGCCGCGACAGCCCTTCGGCGATTTCTCCCCGTTCTTTCCTGCTGATGCCAATATCGATTTCCATGAATGCTCCTTTTCTGTCGTGAGGGTTAGTACGGTTGATACGGTCCTGCAAGCCCGTTGGGGCAGTGCCAGGACAATTGCCGGAAGCCGCCAGACCGGCAGGCATTTCCGGGCGGATTTTTTCCGTTCCGGCGGGAAGCGCGGCCGCTTTCAGGCGGGCTCTGAAACAGGAACAGGCCCGACCGGGCGCACCCCGGGCAGGGCGCTTTCAAAAATGGCGCTGCGCAGAATATCGATCGCGCCGTTGCGCGGATAGGTAATCCGCCACGCCAGGGCGATGCGCCGCACGGGCTCCGGCCGGGTAAAGGGGCGCACCGCGACCAGCGGGTTATGCACGGTCAGTTCGTCGGCGGCGGAACTGGGCAGCACCGTCACGCCCAGCCCGGTCGCCACCATATGGCGGATCGTCTCCAGCGAACTGCCCTCCAGCGTGCGCTGCAGGCCGCCGGTGTCGCGGCAGCGCGGGCAGGCTTTGAGCACCTGCTCACGGAAGCAGTTGCCCGCGCCCAGCAGCAGCAGCTGGTCTTCGGCAAGCTGCTCCGGGCCGATGCGCGCCTCTGTTTTCCACGGATGATCCGCCGGAATCAGCACACGGAACGGCTCGTCATACACCGGCTGGGCGACGACGCCTGCCTCTTCGAGCGGCAGGCTGATCACAATCACATCCAGCTCGCCGCGCTTGAGCGCCTCGACAAGGCGGCTGGTGAAGTTCTCCTGGATCACCAGCGGCATTTTCGGCGCCAGCCGGTGCACCAGCGGAATCAGCCGCGGCAGCAGATAGGGGCCGATGGTGTAGATCACCCCGACGCGCAGCGGCCCCACGAGCGGATCCTTGCCTGCGGCGGCGATTTCGTGAATCTGGCCCGCCTCCATCAGCACCTTTTCCGCCTGTTCGACAATGCGCCGCCCGGTTTCGGTAATTTTCACCTCCGCCGCGCTGCGCTCGAAAAGCTGGATGCCCAGTTCATCTTCCATCTTCCTGACCGCCACGGACAGTGTGGGCTGGCTGATGTGGCACTTTTCCGCGGCACGGCCAAAATGGCGTTCGTGCGCCAGCGCCACGAGATAGCGAAGATCGGTGAGCGTCATGGACCTGTCCTGCCGGAACGGAGTTCTGGAAGAGGGGGAAAGGGGTATGTTACCCCGCGCCGCACTGGCGCGCCCGTCCGGCTGCCGGATCTGCGGGTAAATGCGCGGCGGCTTCGCCCTGGCGGAGCAGTCCGCCCGTTGCAGTCCCGCCCGTTCAGGGCGTTCTGTTTTCGCGGGAAAGAAGTCTTCTGCCCGGTGGCGCACAAGCCATTGATACCGTCAATACCGTCACGCCGGATGGGGGTGATGCTCCCGGCGACTGCGACTGCGCCCGCACCAGGGTAACGCCCGCAAACAGCCCGAAGGCCACGCCGAGCACGATGGCGAGCAGCGCACCCAGCCATTTCCACCCGTTTTTCCGCATCGCCCTTTCTCCGCTGCCGCGCGCGGCGCGAATGCGGGTTGGACGGTGCGGTGCGGTTACCGTTCCGTTACGGCGCGATCCTCTTCCAGTGTCTGCAGCAGCCGGGCGGCGGCAAGGCCATTGACCAGGCCGAACAGCACGGCTGCCACTACAAACACCGGAAGCAGGTAAAACACGCCATCATGCGGCGCCAGCCACAGGCGGGCCACCACAATCTGCGCGCCGATATGGGCGGCGGCAGCCAGAATGCTGTGGCTCACGGGGCCAAACCAGCGCGCGGGCAGATGTATCGCCGCGCCCAGTGCGAGCAGGCTTGCCAGCGCGCCGCTCAGGCTGAGAAAGAATCCCGGCGCGAGAAACTGCCCGAGCAGCAGGCTGCCCGCGAACACGCGCAGTAGCGCCACCCAGGCCGCTTCGCGCCAGCCCCAGCGGGCCAGCACGATAAGGGTAATGATGTTGCCCAGCCCCGGCTTGACGCCCGGCAGCGGCAGCGGAATCGCGGCCTCTGCCACGGTAAGCATGATCGCCGCCGCCGCATGACGGGCGATGCGGCGGTCCTCAACGGTGGGAACCAGCTCAATAGTTGAGGGAGTCATACGCGGCACCACCGCCGGTAAGGACGAGGCTGACCTGGTTGGGGGCGCAGATCGCCGCCGCGCCAGCGCGGGTGAGCCACCCCTGGCGCACGCAGTATTGGCGCGGCCCGGGATCGGCGGCGATACGGGCGCGGCCGGGCTGGATTTCGATCCGGGTGATGCCGATCGGGCCGGGCGCTTCGATGATGCGCGCCCGGGACAGATCGGCTTCAGCAAAAATTCTGCCCCCCGTCCGGATCAGCACGCCATCGGGCGCGCCGCCGCGCCATAGCGCTGCCGCGCAGCAAGCGGCCAGCACCAGCCCCAGCACGGCGAGCAGCACATCTCCGGGGCGCAGCAGGCCGCGCCAGTTCAGCCGCTCGCGCAAATCAGGCCCGGCCACCCGCGGCCCGGTCCGCCTCGCGCCGCGCCGCCGAGCGGTGGCGGACGATGACCTGCGCATTGTCATGAAAGCGCTTCGCCAGCCATTCGGCGACATACACCGAACGGTGCTGGCCACCAGTGCAGCCGATGGCAACAGTGAGGTAACTACGGTTGTCGCGGGTGTAGGCGGGGAGCCAGTTGGCGATAAAGCGGCGGATGTCTTCGGCCATGCGCCCGACCTCGGGGATTTTTTCGAGAAACGCCACCACCGGCAGATCTCGCCCGGTGAGCGGGCGCAGCGCGGGGTCGTAGTGCGGGTTAGGCAGGCAGCGGACGTCGAAGACGAGATCGGCGTCCATCGGGATGCCGTACTTGAAGCCGAAGGACTGGAACATGAGCGTCAGTCCGGCGCTTTCTCCTGCTTCGATGAAATCCTTGATCCAGGCGCGCAGGGTGTTGGGGTGCAGGTCGCTGGTGTCGATGCGGTGGGCGAGTTCCGCGATTGTGGCCAGTTCCTCGCGTTCGCGCCGGATCGCTTCTTCGAGCGAAATGCCTTCTGCGTTAAGCGGATGGCGTCGCCG
>JAVBTY010000074.1:0-2899 GCA_031555955.1 Rhodocyclaceae bacterium
GCTGCTCGAAGAGGTGTCGTTCGAGGCCGGGCGCGGCAAATTCGACCGGGTCGCGGTGGATGCCGCCTACGTCGACGACCGCCTGGGCCCACTGGCCGAACGCGAAGACCTGGCCCGCTACGTGTTGTGATGTCGTGGTGATGCCGGATACCGGCCGCACCGTCGCGGCCGGTTGCTGAATGCGCGCATGCTGCTCCGTATCGTATCCATCCTGTTTCCGCTGTTCGCCATCGTCGCGCTGGGCTATCTGGCCGGGCGGCGGATGAAGCCCGACCTGTCCCACGCCAACCGGCTCAACATGGATGTATTCGTGCCGGCGCTGGTGTTTTCCGCGCTGGCGGGCAAGGACGCGCATATTGGCGGTTATCTGCCGCTGGCGGGCGGCGTGCTGGCGGTCGTGGCGGGCTCGGGGCTCGTGGCCTGGCTCATCGCCCGCGTGTGCCATATCGCCCCCAAAACCTTCGTGCCGCCGCTCATGTTCAACAACTGCGGCAATCTGGGCATTCCCCTGGCGGTGCTGGCTTTTGGCGATGTGGCGCTGGCGCCGGCGGTGCTGATGTTCGTTGTGTCCAACCTGGTGCATTTTTCTTTCGGCGTCTGGTTGCTCGATCACAACGCGCGCCTCGGCAACGTCTGGCGGGTGCCGTCGGTGTTCGCTACCATCGCTGGTCTGGCGGCGGGAGTCGCGGGCGTGCAGATCTGGCCGCCGCTGATGACGGCGGTCAGAATGCTGGGCGACATCGCCATTCCGCTGATGCTGTTCGCGCTGGGCGTGCGGCTGACCTCCTCGCGCCTCGGAGCGGTCCGGCTGGGTGTTCTGGCCGCGGTGGCGCGGCCGCTGTGCGGCATGCTGCTGGCGTGGGGCGCGGCGCGGCTGGCCGGCCTGTCCGGGCAGGAGCAGTCGCTGCTGCTGGTGTTTGGCGCATTGCCGCCCGCGGTGCTGAACTATATGTTCGCCGAGCGCTACCACCAGGAGCCGGAAGTCGTGGCCTCGATTGTGCTCACTGGCAATCTCGCCGGACTGGTTTTTCTGCCGCTGGCGCTGGCGTTGTCCCTGCCCTGAGGGGTGCGGTTTCTTGTGGAGTACGTGGTTTGATGGTCAATGCGAGAGAACGGGCCGTATTTTATTCACCGCTGAACTTCGTGCGCAGCGCGCAGGACGCGCTGGGCCGCTTCTGGCTCGATGGCCTGCATGACGCGGAATCCTTTCACGACCGCGAGGGGCCGTGTGAGGTGCGCATCCGCTTCCGCAAACTGGCCTGGGATAGCGACTTTTTCCACGTTCCAGTCTGGCGCATCGACTTCATCGAATGGACGGCGGGCGCGGATGCCGACATACAGCAATCGATCGCCAGTGCCATAACACGGCTGTGCAAAACACTCGCCGAACAGCATGGGCGCTTCTACTGCTTCGCCGAGATCCCCTCCGAGGACCTGCGCGTTCTGCAGGGCCTGGGGCTCGCCGGGCTGCGTCTGATCGAAACGCGCCTGACCTATTTTCGCGATGATCTCGCCTCCTTTAACCGGGAACCGCGCGTTGCCGTGCGCCCGGCGACAGAGGCGGACGTGCCGAACCTGCGCGAAGTCGCCCGCGTCGCGCGCAACGTCTACGACCGCTTTCATGCCGACCCGTTTTTTGACGAACGGATCGGCGATGAATTTCTTTCTGTCTACGCGCAGAATTCTGTGCGCGGCTTTACTTCGATTGTGCTGGTGCCCGCGGATGACAGGGAGCCGGACGCATTTCTGGCCGCGGATGTGATCCCTGACTACGCGGAACTGCTGGGGTGGAGCGTAGGCCGGATCGCACTGACAGCGGTGGCCAGTCCGCGGCGCGGCTGGAACGCCAGGCTGATTGCGGAAGCCAGTTACTGGATGAAATCGCAGGGAGCGGGTTTGTGTTACATAACCACGCAAACGACTAACCGCGCAGTGGTCCGGGGGCTGGAAACACTGGGCTACCGCTACGGGCGCGCCACGCATATTTTCGCTACGCAGGGATGACAGAACGATGACGACGATGGTTTCTGGCGCGGGCGCTTCCTCCACGGACGCGGTGCGGATTCACCCCCAGGCGCTGTGCGAAAGCGGCCATATCGGCCCCGGCGGCAGCGTGGGCGCTTTTACCCGCATCCAGTCCGGAGCGCGCATCGGCGCGGCGTGTGATATCGGCGACCACGTCCTGATCGAAGGCGGCGTTGCGATCGGCGATCGCGTCACGATCAGGGGTGGCGTACAGTTATGGGCGGGCGTGACGCTTGAAGACGATGTGTTCATCGGGCCCAACGTGGCCTTTGCCGACACGCCCGGCCGGACGTGCCCGCCGGATGGCGCGGACGCGCCCGCCACGCTGGTCCGCGCCGGCGCGTCGATCGGCGCCAACGTCAGCATCCTGCCCGGCGTTACCATCGGCATGCGTGCCACGGTGGGCGCGGGCGCGGTCGTGACACGCTCGGTACCGCCCAATGCGGTGGTGCATGGCAATCCCGCAAAGATCGTTGGCTACGTCAATACCGCCGGACAAACACCCATCGTCACCGGCGAACATCCCGCGCCTGCCAAGCCCGGCGTCAGCGCCACGACGGTGCGCGGCGTCACGCTGCACCGGCTGCGAGAGGTGATCGACCTGCGCGGCACGCTGTCGGCGGGTGAACTCGGGCGCGACATCCCCTTCGAGGCACGACGCTACTTCCTCGTCTACGACGTCTCCGGTGCCGAAGTACGCGGCGAACACGCCCATCTGCGCTGCAAGCAGTTCCTCATCGCGGTCAAAGGCAGTATCCACGTGGTCGCCGACGACGGTGAAAACCGCGAGGAAGTCGTGCTCGACCGCCCCACTCTGGGCCTCTACCTGCCACCGCTGACCTGGGGCATCCAGTACCGCTATTCCGCTGATGCG
>JAVBTY010000057.1:0-5094 GCA_031555955.1 Rhodocyclaceae bacterium
CACCCCGGCGCTGCTGCCCTCGAACTATTGCAGCGACGTGCAGGAACGGCTGACGCTGTACAAACGGCTGGCCAACGGGGAATCGGAGGAAGACCTGCGCGAATTGCAGGAGGAACTGATCGACCGCTTCGGCGAACTGCCGCCGCAAACCCAGGCGCTGCTCGAAACCCACCGCCTGCGCCTGTTGGTGAAACCTTTCCGTGTGCATAAACTCGATGCCTCGGAAGCGCAGATCAGCGTACAGTTCAGCCCCGACGCGCCGATCGACCCGGCCAGGGTCATCCTGCTCATCCAGAAGGACCGCAACACCAGGATGGCCGGCCCCGACCGCCTGATCCGCCGCGCCAGCCTGCCGGACCTGAAGCAGCGCGCGCAGGCGGTGAAAGAATTGCTCGCGGCGGTGAAAGACCCGGAGAAAGCCTGATAAAACCGCGCATCGCGGGCTGAAAACATTCCCGCCACGGAGGGCGCATCCATGCTCATCAACTGCATTGCCTACCAGCACGGACGCAAGCTCGCGGACATCGCGGTCGACGAAATCAGCAACTACGTCGTGAGGCCGGACTGCTTCGTCTGGGTCGCGCTGAAAGACGCCTCGCTCGAAGAACTGGCGCAGATGAAGGAAGAATTCCATCTGCACGAACTCGCCATTGAGGATGCGCACCACGGCCACCAGCGGCCCAAGGTGGAGGATTACGGCGACGAGGTGTTCGCCGTGATGCACCTGGTCGAGGAGGCGGACGGCGAGTTCTGCACCGGTGAAGTGCATGTGTTCGTCGGCGCTAACTACATCCTGTCGGTGCGCAACGGCAGCAGCCAGGATTTTCTCGGCGTGCGCGCGCGCTGCGAGCGCGAACCGCAGATGCTGGCGAAAGGCGCTGGCTATGTGTTCTACGCGCTGATGGATACGGTGGTGGACCGCTACTTTCCGCTCATCGAAAAACTGGAAAACGAACTGGAGGAAATCGAAGAGCGCATCTTTACCAAGGGCGCGGCGCAGTCGGCCATCCGCAGGCTGTACCAGCTCAAACGCAAGGTCACCACCCTCAAGCACGCCGTAACGCCGCTGATGGAGGCCGCCGCAAAGATCCAGGGCGAACGCGCCCCCAGGATGTGCGCCAGCACCCGCGCCTATTTCCGCGACGTCTACGATCACCTGATGCGCATCAACGCCACGCTGGACAGCACGCGCGACACCATCACCACCGCGATCCAGGTCAACCTGGCGATGGTCGCGATCGACCAGACCGAGGTCGCCAAAAAGCTCGCCGCCTGGGCCGGTATCTTCGCCGTCGCCACCGCTTTCGCCGGAATCTGGGGCATGAACTTCAGGGCCATGCCCGAGCTGGAATGGCGCTGGGGCTATCCCATGGCGCTGGGCCTGATCGCGGTTTCGTGCGCGCTCCTTTACTGGCGCTTCCGCCGCGCGCGCTGGCTGTAGCGGGGGAGGGCGCGCCTGGTCTGTTCCGCGCCCGGCCGGAAGAAAGTGCCTTGAGCTTATCTTGAACCTGGCCCAGCCTGGCGACAGGCTTTCCCGATACCGGGGCGGCTACCGGCGATATCTGCCCGTAAGCCTGTAGCATCACCCCGACGGTCATCAGACTTATGGACGCGGCTACACTCCTGACATGAACGATCTGCTAAAAACCGGTATTGCATACTGGCTGGCCCCCGCGCTGGTGAGCGGTGTCGCCGTGGCGCTGGCAATGCTGTTCGGGCTGACTTTCACCCTTATCGTTGCCGCCGGGGCCATAACCTGCGTCATCGTAGCCGTCGTGACCCTCATAGCCCCGCTGGCCGGGGCCTTGCGCCGCTGGGGGCGCAACCGCTTTTCACCCGTTCGCCGCCGCCATCCCAGACCCATCGTCTGGAACCAGTGGCGCTAATCCGCCTGTTCTGACCGTCTTCGTCCCGAGCGGACGGAGCGCATGACGCGTGCGGCGGGCGGCTTTCTTCTCTCCATCGCGGACGGCAGCCGGGGTTACAATCCGCTTCTTCTTTTCCGGCGCATTCAACGAAAGGCATCGCATGTCCGTCGCCCAGACCGAAAACCTCAACATTGCCGCCGTCGACCACATGCCTTCTCCCGAGGAGATCAAGGCGCGCGTGCCGCTTACAGAACGCGCCGCCGCAGTGGTGCTGAACGGGCGTAAAACGCTCGCCGATATTCTCGACCGCAGGGACAACCGCCTGTTCGTCGTCATCGGCCCCTGTTCCATCCACGACCCGGTTGCGGGGCTGGATTACGCGCGCCGCCTCAAAGCACTGGCGGATGAAGTCGCGTCCACGATGCAGCTGGTGATGCGGGTCTATTTCGAAAAGCCGCGCACCTCCACCGGTTGGAAAGGGTTCATCAACGACCCTCACATGAACGATTCCTTCCGCATCGACGAGGGCATGGAAAAGGCGCGCCGTTTTCTTCTCGACGTGTGCGAAACCGGCCTGCCGACCGCTACCGAGGCGCTCGACCCGATCGCGCCGCAGTATTACGGCGATCTGATCTGCTGGACGGCGATCGGCGCGCGCACGTCGGAATCGCAGACGCACCGCGAAATGTCCTCCGGCCTGTCCACGCCGGTCGGTTTCAAGAATGGCACCGACGGCGATCTGGAAGTGGCGATCAACGCCATTCTTTCCGCCGCCAGCCCGCACAGTTTTCTTGGCATCAACGGCAAGGGGCAGTCGGCCATCCTGCGCACGCGCGGCAACCGTTACGGCCATGTGGTGCTGCGCGGCGGCGGTGGACGGCCGAACTACGACACGGTATCGATCTCGCTCGCGGAACAGGCGCTGGCGAAGGCGAAGCTGCCGCAGAACATCGTCGTCGATTGTTCACACGCCAATTCGTGGAAAAAGCAGGATCTGCAGCCGCTGGTGCTGAAAGACGTGGTGCACCAGATCCGCGAAGGCAACCGCTCGGTGGCTGGCGTGATGATCGAAAGCTTCATCGAACCCGGCAACCAGCCCATTCCCGCCGATCTTTCCCAATTGCGCTACGGCTGCTCGGTAACGGATGCCTGCGTCGGCTGGGATGCCACGGTGGAAATGATCCGTGGCGCCCACGCCGTGCTGGGCGAGGCCCTTGCCGCCCGGGAGCGCGGCGCATGAATTTTGTTGTGCAAGGCGAAGGTATCGATGATGCCGCCCTGCAAACGCTCGCCGCGCTGACCTCGGCCCGCGGCATCGAACGCATTGCTCCTTCCGTCTGCCGCTTTACCGGCGTGGCGGATAGCGCGGAAACGAGGGCGCGCTGCGCCGAATGCTGCTCCGGGCTCCGTCTGGACTGGGCGTGGATGCCGGCGGGGCAGGGGCTGGCCGGTTTCGGCCTGTTCGTCACCGACATGGACTCGACCCTGATCGACATCGAGTGCATCGACGAAATCGCCGATATGCAGGGGCTCAAAGCCGAAGTGGCGGCGATCACCGAGGCAGCGATGCGTGGTGAAATTGATTTCCGCGAATCGCTCACCCGCCGCGTCGCGCTGCTGGCGGGGTTGCCGGAAACCGCGCTGGAAACAGTGTACGAAGAACGGCTGCGGCTCAACCCCGGAGCGGAAGGGCTGCTGCGCGCGCTGCGCGAAAACGGCATCCGGTGCGTACTGGTTTCTGGCGGCTTCACCTATTTCACCGGACGCCTGAAAGAGCGGCTGGGCTTCAGCCACGCCTACGCCAACGAACTGGAAATTTCCGGCGGGCGTCTTACCGGCCGCGTTACCGGCCCGATCATCGACGGCGCGGCCAAGGCCGCGCATCTGGTGCGCCTGCGCGACGAACTGGGGCTTGCTCCCGCCCAGACCATCGCCATGGGCGACGGCGCCAACGATATTCCCATGCTGAACGCGGCGGGCTTCGGCATTGCCTACCGCGCCAAGCCCGCGCTGCGCGGTGTCGCCAGCTGCTGCCTCGACCATTCCGGGCTGGACAGCATCCCGGCCTTTTTCGGCTGACCCGTTTCCGGCGCAGCGAGCGCTATCCGCCCGCGACGTGGGCCAGGATGGCGTTGAGCATTGCCGCGCCCAGGTGTTTGCTGCGCGCGCCGTTCCAGCCGGTCTGCCCGTCCGGCAGGTTGGCGTTGTCCTTGAAAGGCATCTCCAGCGTCAGCGATACGCAGCCAAAGCGGTGCGCCACCCACTTGCTCGCCAGCGTCAGCAGTTCGTCGCCGAAACGGCCCGGCTGGTAACCGTGCTCGCGCTGGAAGTCGGGGCTCGCGGCGGCGAAGGCGTCGATAAAGCGCGCCTGTTCCGCGGCTGAGGAAAAACCGGGCACTTCCTCCGCGGTGGAAAAAAAGACGTAAGGCAGCGTCTCGTCGCCGTGAATATCCAGAAACAGCCCGCAGCCGCTGCGTTCCATCGCCGCGCGCACGAGGAACACCTCCGGGCTCGCTAGCGGATCCGGCTCGCGCCACTCCCGGTTCAGGTTGCGCCCCGCCGCGTTGGTGCGCAGATTGCCGCGCACCGCGCCATCCGGATTCATGTTTGGCGCGATGTACAGCAGCGCATGCTCGCGCACCTTGCGCGCAACCGGATCCGCGCCGTCCAGCAGACGTTCGAGCAGACCTTCGATGAACCATTCCGCCATCGTTTCGCCCGGATGCTGGCGGGCGGTGATCCATACCGGCTTGCGTCCGCTTTCCGGGCGGCCGACCACCACCACGTCCAGATCCCGCCCCTCCACCGTGCCGCCCAGGTTATGCACCTGGGCGTAGGGCGACAGCTCCGCGCGTCCGAGCAGATCAAGGTGACGCTCGAACGGATACGGCTCGAAATACGCGTAATAGATGCCGTCGCGTTCCGGCGTGTGGGCCACCGTCAGCTTTCCGCCCTCATAGTCCGTGCCCGCAATGCGGAACCAGTTGCGGCGGTCGTAAGACGCCGCGCAGCGGTAACCTTCCCAGCCCCCCGGATAGGCCGCATCCGCCGCGTTTTCGAACACCATGCGCACCGGCTTTCCCGCCGCGCCCTGCAGGCGGAAATAAAACCACTGGTGAAACGCCGCCGCATTGTCCGCGCGCAGCCGCAGGCGGATGTCGCCCGCATCGGCCAGGCTCACCACCTCGATCGCGCCCGCATCAAAATTACAGCTGATCCTCATTTC
>JAVBTY010000042.1:0-149587 GCA_031555955.1 Rhodocyclaceae bacterium
TGGGGCTACCGCTACCGTGCGCGCATCGGCGTCCGCCTGGTACCGAAGAAAGGCGGCGTGCTCGTCGGCTTTCACGAACGCCGCTCCAGCTACATCGCCGATATGCAGTCGTGCGAAATCCTGCCGCCGCACATCTCCGCCCTGCTGCTGCCGCTGCGCCAGCTTATTGCTGGCCTGTCGATACCCGACCGCCTGCCGCAGATCGAGATCGCTGTCAGCGACACCGCCACCGTCCTCGTCTTCCGCAACCTGCAGCCGCTCACCGCGGCCGACGAAACCCGGCTCGCCGCCTTCGCCGACGAACACGACGTGCAAGCGTGGCTGCAGTCCGGCGGCCCGGACACCGTCGCCCCGCTGCACCCCAAGGACGGCCCCGGCCTCGCCTATACCCTGCCCGAATTCGATGTACGGATGGATTTCCGCCCCACCGACTTCACCCAGGTCAACGTCCACATCAACCGCCTGCTCATCCGCCGCGCCATCCAGTTGCTCGACCCCCAACCGGGCGAACGCATCGCCGACCTGTTCTGCGGACTCGGCAACTTCACGCTGCCCATCGCCCGCCGGGGCGCCACCGTGATCGGCGTCGAAGGCAGCGAAACCCTCGTCGCACGCGCGCTCGACAACGCACGCCGCAACGGCCTGGAAAAACAGTGCGAATTCCACGCCGCGAACCTCTTCGAAGCCACCGAAGACAGCCTCGCCGCGCTCGGCCCGCTGGACAAGCTCCTCATCGACCCGCCGCGCGAAGGCGCCATCGCCGTGGTCAAAGCCCTGGGCGAGCAGCAAAAGCCCGCGCGCATCGTCTACGTATCCTGCAACCCCGCCACCCTCGCCCGGGATGCAGCCGTGCTGATACACGAAAAAGGCTACACGCTGCGCGGCGCGGGCATCGCCAACATGTTCCCGCAAACCTCGCATGTCGAATCCATCGCGCTGTTCGAACAGCTTGACGGATGAACCGCCCGTAAACGGGCTGAAACCATGACGGGTGCTATACTCGCGGCCTTTCCAGGCGGCAGCGGGTTCCTGTCGCGCCGCGAAATGGTGGGTTGGCAGAGCGGTTGAATGCACTAGTCTTGAAAGCCTGTGCATTGCTTTACAACTTGTTGATTTTTAACTTTTTTATTCAGCAGTCTCCGCAACTTGCGGAAATCATCTCCGCAACTTAGTGTTGAGTCAGAAGATTTTGGAGACGTGGCAGAGTGGTCGATTGCATCGGTCTTGAAAACCGACAACGGGCAACCGTTCGTGAGTTCGAATCTCACCGTCTCCGCCACCAAAAAGAAATGGCCCCGTAGTTGGGGCCATTCTTATTCCGCCTGCAATTCCCTATTTCGTTGGCCGCACCGTTTCGCCAACACGCTGATACACGGTTTTCGTAATCTGTTTATCCGTGTGCCCGAGCAGCTTGCTGGCATGCGCCAGATCGGTTTCACTGGCGGCTTTGGGTCGAATGTCACGGAACTGGAAAGAACGGATTCTATCGGCAAACTCCGTGTTCCCGGCTTTCTCAGCCGCCTTAGCTGCGGCGGCCCGCGCATCGTCAAAGCGGGTTCGCAACGTCCCGCGATTCAACGCAGCGCCGGCAGATGTCGCCACCATAAACAAGCTGGCGACCTTCCTTTCCCTCCCCCTGATTCGATCAACCAACAGCCCGAGCTTTGTGCGTCCGATTTCAGGATCGTCAAGCAGGATGCGCAGTTTCTTCCCGGAACTCTTTTGTGTCTTGTTTGGCCTCACTCCCAGGGCCCCATCGCGGATGTCGGAAAAACGCATCTTGAGCACATCGCTGGGTCTCTGGCCGGTGAGATAATTCAGGTCCATAGCGTCCTGTAATTCGGCACTTGCGGCTGCATACACAGCAGCCCAAACAGCATCATCGGCGTAATAATCACGCGGCGTTTCCTTGTTCTTGCGCACACCCTTGACCGGGTTTTCCTTTGCCGTGTAGCCCCACTCTCGCGCGAGGTTAAACACATGCGAGAGCAGCGTGATTTCCCGGTTGGCCCGCACCGTAGCTGGTTTCCCCTCTTCTCCCTTGACTTTCGATTTTCGATTGTCACGATACTGCGCAATATGCTGTGGGGTGATTGCATCGATGGGGGCGCTATCAAACACTATGCGCAGGCGCTTGAAACACTGCAGATTGTCCATTTGGGTAGCCCGCGCTTTTGTCGGAATGATTTCGCGCTCATATCGGTCGAAAATGACCTTCATCAGCCCGGTCTCGACCAGTGCGGGCTTGCACTCCAGCTCTGCCCACTTGCGTTTGGCATCGTTGAGATCAGTACCCAGCGGGATCTCCACTCGGCGGCCTGACTCGTCCCGGCCGTTGTAGTAATACGCCTCCCACACCTTGCCGCTGACAAGGCGCTTTGTCCGACGCAGCATACGCGGCGGTAAATCACGGGCTGTGGATTTTGGGCGCATCATGAAAGGCTACTCCAATCAGCGGATCAACGGATTGCAGAAAAATCAGGTGCCCATCCGCTTGTGGTGGCCAGCGCGGCAGGGGTAATGCCGGCCATCCTCAGACGGGCATAGAGTCTGCCAACAATCGGCTCCCCGGCCTTGTTTTTGTGGAACGTCCAGCCGTTGCAGGCCAGCCACTCGACCTGATCGCCCTTGCGGGCGCAGCCGGTGATCTGAGTCAGTTCGTCGGGGGCCAGCGTTTCGCTGTCGATGGCCATTTCAAAAATGGCGCTCATTTGGTCGCCTCATTGCTTTTTTCAACGCAGCATATGCAATGCAGTCCTCGGCCTCTGTCAGGCAGCACCCAGTGATCGATACCCGCGCGCCGAAGCAGGACAACAGCCGCGACCGCAGCGCACAGCGCCACGACGCCATTGCCAACGCATTTGAGGCGTGCGGCGCGGCAGTCGAAGTCCAGTGCAGCGGCCACCCCATCAGCCACCCCGCGAAATAGGGGTTGAGCCGCCGCGTAAGCAGCTTGGGCATCCTGCTGCTCGTTGATACTGAGTGCGGGGCCGAGCCATGGGGCTTGTCTGATGATGTCAGCCCATCGCGGATCGGCTGGGCCAGGGGCGAATAGGCCACAAAGTTCGCCAGTTGATCCATGTGCTTCCTGCCCGCGCCGGTCACGAGCGCATGTGCTTCGGAGTTTGTCCCCTTGCCGTCCCGTGCTGCGGGTGTTGGCCATGATGCTGCCTGACCCGCCAGCACCATCCCATGCCCGTGTCCGTGTGACGGGGCCACCCTTGTCGTCCGGTTGCTGTTCTCGCTGGCTGTCGGGGTCGCCCATTGGCACACCTGCCCAGGCAGGATTGGATCGCCACGACCGCCACGCTGGTTTGGGCCGCCCTTCTCGCCATCCGTAGCCCTTGGCGTCGCCCAGTGCCGCGTCTGGGATTCGAGGCCCACTGTCCGCTTGTCGCCGGTTTCCGTCATGCCCTTGCTGGCTACAAGGTCCGCAGACACCGATCTGCCCCCGTTCGGGACGCAGGGCGTTAGCCATTGAGTCGCCTGCTCTCGGATATTCGGCCCCATCTTGCCGTTGCTGTAGCTGCTGGTGTTGCACCCCCGGGTTTCGCCATGCGACACAAAACCACCGCTCGCGTCCATGACTGGCGCCCACGTCGGATGCTGATAGAGTGAGCCATTCCGCATGCCACCCGCGGTCGGCCAGTTCCCCCAGGACTCGGGCGACCGCGCGTTCGTCGAGCTCGCCTTCTTCCGGGTCCATAACGGAGGCGGCGGCAGAAGCGATGCCTGCGACGTTCTCCAGAAACACGAGCCACGCACCGCTATCGTCGGCAATACGGACGATCTCGAAAAACAGCCCGGACCGAGAGCCGTCGAGCCCGGCTCTCCGACCAGCAATCGACAAGTCCTGGCAGGGAAATCCGGCAACGATGCAATCCACTTTCCCGCGCCAGCGTCGAGCGTCGAAGGTGGTAATGTCGGACCAGACAGGCGCTGCATCCAGGGAGCCTTCTTCCATGCGCGCAACCAGGACTGCGGCTGCGTGAGCTTCCCGCTCAACGTGGCAGACGGCGCGATACGGGACGCCCAGATAGTCGAGCCCGGCTCGCAGTCCCTCGCCGAGCATGCCGACGCCGGAGAATAGTTCGATGCCGTGGAGGGTGGCAGGTAGAGCCATGTCATTCACGCCACCTCCCGCGCGGTCACAATATCCATTCCGACGCGGTGCGCAACGTGCATTTCGAGGTGTGCGCCTGCTGACTTTTGCCAGCCGTCCATCAGCGCCAGCGTGTCGCAGGTGAGCAGCGCCGCCAGATCGCGGCGCATGCACTCGTGCCAGCCAGTAGCAGGATCAGGGTTCAGGTCTGCGGGATTCACCACCTCGAAGCCGAGCGTCTGCAGGCGGGCGGACTCGGCATTGAAGGCCGGGAAGTTCAGATCCGGCAGGCCCGACATGGGGCCACTGAGATAGATGCGGGTTGTTCTGCCCCCCCGGCTGTGCCGATGGCTTGCCTCCTTCATATTCCTGGCGGCTTGATGCTCAAGGACTTCAGTCGGCATTCCCGCGCAGGCATTTACGCAAGCAACTATGCGTCGGGCGTTCGCCTCTGCCGTTGCCTGCGAAATCCCTCCGTCATGCACCGGATGTTTGTTGCGCTGGGTCACTGTCGCAATGCTTGCGTAGCAGCCTTTTCCAACTGCGGGCGAGTCGATAATCGCCCCGTTGTACTCATTGCCGTCGTCGCGGACGATCCACGGCTCTTCGGTATGACTCATGCTGCCTCCTTGAGTTGGGCCACGACACCGTTTTCAAGCCAGTGGGCGGCGATGGTTTGGGGCAGGGTTACGGGGAGCGCTTTCAGGGTGCCGAAGATCAGGGCGGTCTCGATGTCGCCGTCCTCTGCCATGCCATCGAGCCAGTAGAGCAAGTCTTTGCGGCCCTGCAGGTCGAGCACATCGAAGCGGTCCAGCACCAGCAGCTTGACGTCGGCGAAGAAGGACACCGCCTCGGCGATCATGGCGTCGGTGCGCCACTTCTCAGACTCGGAAAGCAGTGCGTAGGGGCGCGGTTTGTTCTCCGCTCCCTGATACGCAGCCCATACGGACATGTCAGGCTCGATATGCGGCTGCAACCATTCGGCATTGGCCGATGCCGTGTCCAGCCGGTCGTTGATCGGCCCAAGCGCCTCGGCAAGCATTTCGCCCGGAATGCCGTCAGGGGCGAGCGCGTCGGCGATGTCCGTCCAGGCCAGCACGTCCGCATGCAGGGCGGCGGCCTGCTCGATGGCGACCTGCCGGCGGGCGGCCTGCTCGGCCACGGCGCGGTACTTGTCCGCGTCGTGGCGCCAATCGTCCCGCTTTACCGTCAGCTCAGTGACCTTGGCCTGCAAGGGTTCCAGGTCGATGGCCTCGGCGGTCTGTTCGTCCATGTCCTTGAGCTTTGCGGCGGCCTGCCCGGCGGCGGCGAGGTCGCGTTTGTCGTTGGCGACGGCACTCTGCACCAAGGCCAGGGCCTTCTCGTACTCGGGCAGCTTGGCTACGGCTTCCGAATCCGGAGCATCGCCTTTTTTGTGCGGCCAGCCGTGGAGCTGGCGGTATTCGGCGAGGTGGGCGCGTGCCCTGGTGAGCAGCGCTTCGGTTTCCGGCGAAAGCTGGCTATTGGCTTCCGCCTCCGCAACGAATTCGGCGGTCACACTCGCCAGCCCACGCAGCAGGAACTCGCCCGGAGCCTTGGGATTGACCGGCGCGACGCCGGCCTTTTCCCGGGTTTCATCGACCTTGGCCTGCCATTCCGCGATATCGGCTTCGTCGCGCGCCAGCTTGGCCTTGATGCGATCCATCCGCCCGGCCTTCTCGGTCAACTCGCCGCGCTGGTCGGCCATCTGCTGGCGGGCCTGCGCCTTGGCCTTGGCGGCCCCCAACGCCTGCTGCGCGGCGCTGAGTTCCTGCTCGATCTCCTTCGCCCTGGTTACGGCGCTCTCGTGCAATGAGTCCGCCTTCTCGGCGTTGGCCGGCAGCGGGGCCGGCTGCCACCTCGGCGCTTTGTCCTTGCCCCATGTCTCGCCGCCGGTCGCGGTCTTCCAACTGGCTTTGGCGTCGCGGGCCTTGGCTGCCGCCTCCTTGTGGGCTGCATCGAATCCGGCGCGCAGGAAGGGGGCGATCTGCTCGACCTTCCTGGCGTCGAGGCCTTTGCCGAGCATGCGCTGTGTGACGTTGGCGCTGTCCATCTTCACGCCCATCAGACCGAACAGGAAGGTGCGGCGCTCCTTGTCGTCCATGCGGGCGAAGCGCTGGGCGTCCAGGACGAAGGGCAGCATCGGGTTCTTGCTGTGGATGCCCTTGCCGGACGGCAGCACCACCGAGTACTCGGCGTCGGCGGTGGCCACCTCGACGAAGCCGGTCTCTTGGCCGTCGGTGACGAGGGCGCCGTAGTCCTTCTTCAGATCGACGCGGACCGTTTCGCCGGTCAGCGCCATGCGGATGGCTTCCTGCAGGCTGGACTTGCCCGCGCCGTTCTTGCCCACGAACAGCGTTACAGGCTTGGTCAGTTGAACTTCCACGGCGCGAGCACCGAGGAAGTTCTGAACGCTCAGGCTGGTGAGTTTCATGCCGCCTCTCCGTCCAGGTCGTCATCGTTGCCGCTCGCCTGCCTCCACTCACTGTTGTTCTCTTGGTGCCAACCCTTCCAGCCCATCCCCCATGCAATGCACAACTTACCTTTCATGACTGGGCAATCGCTCTGCGGCTTGCCTTCTTCCGCAGCCTTGTAGCCATCCTCGTAGGACTTCACCATTTCTTCCTCGGTCGGAGTCGTGTCGCCGGGAGCGGGCAGGCCGAGGACTTCACCCTCGATCACTTCGCCGTCACCGCCCATGCCGCCGCCGTCGTTGTCGTGGTACTCGTGGCCGAGGTCCATGGCGCGCTGGTCGGCCTCGCCCTGTACATCGTTCATGCCGCCGGTGTGGTCAGCGGCGTTGGCCACCACGACCAGGACCGACTTGCCGGCGACTTCATACAGTTCGTGCAGGTTTGCGGCGCCGGTACCGAACTTCACCACGGCCTTGACGCCGTCCTTGATGGTGATCTGGTCGAGGTCGCCGGCAACCACCGTGCGGCCTTCGCTGGCGATCAGATGCACGGCCATCCTGACGTTGGTCTCTACGCGGTTGCGCAGCCTGTCGATGATGTCGTCCTGTTTCGTCTTCGGCAGCCTGGGCCATGTGTCGGGCAGCAGCTTGAGTTCTGCGACCAGTGCGGAGAGCAGGTCTTTGCCGATGGTGTCGGCGGTCATGGTGCGAAAATCTTTGGGATCGTTCATTTTTCAGTCCTTGTCGTTCGTTGATGGAGGATTCAGAGGGGGATCGACGAGCATCGGCATCAAAGCGCCATCGCCGCCGTCGAAAGTGAAATACGCCGTGCCCTTCGGGCCGTTCGGCGCGATGACTACATTCGGCAGGGATGCGATGATGGCTAGGTATCGGCGGTCGAAATAGCCGTCGCCGACCTGCACTGCGTAATAGGGCTTTTCGCCACGGCCGTCGCAGAACCAACATGGCTCCGCATCGCCTTCTCCGATCTGATTCTGCCCATGGCCGTCGCACGCTTTGCAGGCATACTCGCGGCCACAGTGATCAAAGTTGCCACTGCCGTCACATTCATCACACGGATAGGCGGCACCAGAACCTCCGCAGTACTCGCAGGGGACCGTCGGCGGAAGTTCCGGGATCGGCATCAAGGCAAGTTCAAGCGCTTTTACCTTGTCGATCAGGGAATCAACGAGTGGCACTTTGCCGGTTACTGGCTCCAGCACGGAAACAAAGTCCGTTGCCGGCACACGGACGGCGATATGCCCATTCGATGCCACCACGTATTCACCTTGAATCCACGGATTCAAGAGGTAGGATCTGATATCGTCCTTCGCGCAGAATTTGATCAGTTGTTCAAGATTCATGGCTAATGTCTTTGCAGTTATTCGTCATTGGCAATGCGTTCGAGGTGATCCTTCTGGGAGTCGCTGATAAACATGCGGCGCCCGTACTGGTCGTATTTGCCCTTCATGTCGCTCACAAACGTTTCTTCCCAGTCGTTCGCGGCGTTCATGCGGGCGCTTTCGAGCAGTTCCTCGAACTCTTCTTCCTGGTAGATGTCTTGCACGCGCTCGCCCACGGTCACTCCATGCTCATACCGCCACGTTCGCGGCGGGATCGAGGCTGCTGTTGCGCGCTGGCTTCGGCCATCTCGCGCGCCTGGATTTCCGCCAGTTCTTCCGCTGTCGGTTCCCAGCCCTGATCGACATCGGCTTGCTGTTGCACTCCGTGGGATGCGGTGGTCGCGGTCTTGATCTCGCCGGTTTCTTGATCGACAACCTGGGCTTGAGCGGTGGTAGCGGTCGCCGCCTGTTCTTGTTGCGCGACTTCGGTGGCGCGCACTTCGCGGGCGGCGTTGCGCATCGTTTCAGTGGTGACACTAGCGACCGTGCCGTCCGGGCTGATGTCGATGATGTCGTGCGCCTCTTCGACAGAGTGCAGACCCATCAACAGTTCGGGGGCGTAAAGCTTTCCGAAGAAGCTAGCGGTGCGGTAACGCAGCATCACTTCGGGCATGGTCTGCCACTTGCTGCCGTTCTTTCCGTACCAGCCTTCCTTGACCGCCATTTCGATCGATACCTTTGGGCTGTCGATGCGTGCGCCGGTTTCTTTCTCGATTGCCCAGGCAACGCATTCAAGGTTCTGCACGGTGGCCTTGTGCTTGGAGGTGACGCGCTGGCGATCAACCCACTTGGTCACCTCGTACTCGACTTCCTTGGGGCCGAGGTCTTTCAGGTCAAAACGCAAGGGCGAGAAGCGACCGCAGCCGTTGATGGCGGCGATGATCCACTGCGAGGACCACGACGGCCGGCCCTCGACGATGTAGAGGTTCTGCATGACCATCAGCGGGTCAGCGCCCATGCGCTGCGCCATGTTCAGCGCCACGACGCAGTTGGCGAGGGCGTTCGGGTTGTCGCCCTTCTTCTCATCGAAGGCCCGGTAGGCCGCAGGAACGAGGGTGGAACTTGACAGCAGCTTGGCGGCGCGCTGCATCAGTTCGAAGGACTGGAGGGAGCCGAAGCCAGGGGAAACGGCGGGCATGCTCGCCTCGCGCGGGGCCAGTTGCTGCTGGCGCATCGCGGCAATGTCGGCGGTGTTGGTCTGTGCATTCATGGTGGTGCGGGACTCCGTGGTTGGTTCAGTCGTGGTAATGGCACCGCGTGCCGTATGCGGGGCAGTACTTGGCGCCGCAGAGGATGCTTTTCGGGTTCGGGGGGAAAATCCCGTCCTTGAGCATCCGGGCGGCGATCTCGATCAGTCCCGGGTGTTCATCGGTGCCGAGTAGCGGGGTCTTCACATCGCCCACAAAGCCGGTGGCGACGGGTGCGTCTTTTGTGGTCTGGAGGCCGACGATTTCGGCGGGTGCGTCCAGGCGCTCGCCGCTGGCCTGCTCGGCCATCAACGTGTAGATGCCGAGCTGGATGTGGTGGCCCTTTGTGACAGCGCGCCGGCCGCCGTCGGCGGTCTTCTCCGTGGCCCGGCCGCCGCTCTTGAGGTCTGAGATACCCTTGCGGCCGTCGTCGGCGATGCGGACACGGTCGGTTGTGCCGGTGACGCGCACAACGCCGTACTCGGTACCGATATCGAGGGCTTGGCACTCCAGTTCAACGGCGGAGTATTGCCGGGTCGGGCTTATTTCCTGGCAGTAGCGGGTAGTCAGCCTGACTGCGAAGGAGTCAGCCTCTACCGGCGTCAGACTGTCATCCCATACGACATCTAGCTCGGGGCTTTGGAGCGTGGCCCTTGCAGTATCAACGGCGGTGATGACGTCGATCTGCTCGCCGCTCAGGCGGGAACCGTCGAATGCTGCGGTGCCGGCGTGGATCGCGGTGCCGAGGGCGGCATTGCCGGAGGACGGCATACGCAGGCCGACGATGTTCTGGAAGTACCAGCGGTGGGCGCAGTCGAAGAGCGACGGCCATGAACTTGCGCGGATGGTGGCAAGCATTTCGCCCGGAATGCGTTCAGGTGCGTTCATGATGCTGATCTCCTTCGATGGTGTGCATGTGGGTTGATCGCGCTTCCTCCAAGGCATCAAGCTCAAGCGCGGCGATGCTGGATTCGGTTTCGGCTTTCCACTTGGCGTACTGAGCCATTCCGCTCTGCAGATCGGCGCGAAGCCACGCGAGGCGATATCGTTTGATAGCGGTTATCAGGCGGCGCATGGCTTTGGCTCCTTGAATCCGACGTGCATCGCTTCCCACCCATGAGGGACAACCGGGGATAGCGCATAACGCTGGCCATTGGTGATTAGGTGGAGGTGGCTTGCGATGGCCTGCTGCGCGACATCGAACAGCATCGCGTCGTCGGAGATGAGGATGGTGATGTCGCTCATTGCGCGGCCTCCGCTTCGATGGTGGGCGGGATCGCTTGTACGTGACAGGCGTGGTTCAGGGTTGGCTCCCGGTCCTCGCCGTACTTGGCGACGATGTAGCGCGTTCCCGCAGGCGAGGCGTGCTCTCGCCGAATCAGGGGGTATTTCTTGCCCGTGCGCACGAGAATAAAACGGTCGCCAGGCTGTAGATCGCGCAGGCGCATGACGCTCTTTGCTTGCGTGTTCATGTCGCATCACCGTTTTCAGTGCAGACTTCAACGAACTCGCCGTTTTCATCGAGTGCGTACCATGTGTCGGGCCGGATTCCGTCATCGCCAACCTTGCCGGCGCGGATGTTGATCAAGCGCCCGTCGTCTTCGTCGCGGTAGCAGAGGACAATGGCCCCGCCGTCCGATGCGCGAGCACGTCCCTGAATACCGAGGGATGCGGCAACCGATTTTGTTCCGCTTACTTCCGCAGCCGAGCGGTTGCCGGTGTTCGTCGCAGCCGACTGGTAGCCGGTGTTCGTCGCAGCCGAGTAGTCGCCGGTGTTCGTCGCAGCCGAGCGGTAGCCGGTGTTCGTCGCAGCCGAGTAGTCGCCGGTGTTCGTCGCAGCCGAGCGGTAGCCGGTGTTCGTCGCAGCCGAGTAGTCGCCGGTGTTCGTCGCAGCCGAGTAGTCGCCGGTGTTCGTCGCAGCCGAGCGGTTGCCGGTGTTCGTCGCAGCCGACTGGTAGCCGGTGTTCGTCGCAGCCGAGTAGTCGCCGGTGTTCGTCGCAGCCGAGCGGTAGCCGGTGTTCGTCGCAGCCGACTGGTAGCCGGTGTTCGTCGCAGCCGAGCGGTAGCCGGTGTTCGTCGCAGCCGAGCGGTTGCCGGTGGTGATGGTCTGCTCAATGGACTTGTCCAGCTTGCTCATCACCCAATCAACAGCGCGGGAAATCAGTGTCGGCAAGCCAATTTCCGCTTCAACTGTGAGGGTGGCGCATGCGATCTTGCTATCGTCGCTGTAGCGGCTGAGTTGCCCGGAAGCCTTGACCACGGCAAAGCGGCTGTTTGACGGTGCGTAGTAGCCGAACACATCAAGTGGGTATTCGCATGAGTGAAACCCCGATGCGCAGGCTTCAACCTCGCCTTCATGCTCGTAGGTTTTGCCTACCTCGAACTGGAAACCGCGGCACTGAAAGGACTGGCTGAATCCCTTGTATGCCGTCACGGTTTCGTCAGCGGGCTTCGCTTTCGCTTTGGCGCGTTTCTTGGCTGTCATGTCGTTTCCCTGATTGATCTGGTGGTCGTGCTTATGCGGCCTGCCGGTCGGCGGACATGTCTTCCCGCCACTTCTTCCACTCGGCTTCCTGCTTTTCCAGCCGGTCGTCAACTTCGCGCTCGGCTTCAATGCTCAGGCGTTCTTTCATCAACGCGATCAGCGCGTCCGGCTTGTTGTTCATCAGATCGACCAGTGCGGCGCGGAAAGCGATTGGGCTGTGGCAAGACACGTCGCAGATGATGTCGTCGAGCTTGTGTCCGTCCCGTTCCCACATTTCTGCGAGTTCTTCCGGGGTTTCGCCGTCGTGCTCGGCTGTGCGCGGATCGGCGGGATGGCCGGTGGGTGCGCCCCATGTTTCGGGATCGCCGTAGCCGTAGCTCGTGTATGTGCCTTCCATCTCTGCCTCCACTGTTGCTGCATGAATGCGTGACACGCATCAGTTGAGATGCATCATACGCATTTATAAAAATGCGTCAAGCGCATTTTATGCGCAAATGAAAAAGCCCGCACGGCGGCGGGCTGGAATGGAAAAGCGTAGGTCGGGTTAGGTCAGCGGCGCGCCTTGCGCCATTCCCATGGAGGCATCGGGGCGCTGTCGGCCCACAGGCCGCGGCGCTCTGTCCGGGCTGTGTCCTGTAGCGGGTAGAGGTTCAGATCGGTCGCGTAGCGGTTATAGACCCAGGCTAAGCCACGCCGCACCTGCTTGGCGTTGGCGTCGATACCATCACAGCGGACTCGGGCGACGGTGCGCCCGTACCGGTCGCGGCCTTGTTCGACGATCTGAGCCTCCTTCCCGAAGCACAGATCAGACAGGGACTGCTTTGATTTCGCGCCGAAGGGCTGGGTCTTCTCAGGCGCATCGATTTCGGCAAGCCGAATTTTTATCCGCTCGTGACCTTGGCACAGGGCGGTGATGGTGTCGCCGTCGGAAACGCCGACAACCTTGCATGACAGGTCCGCCGCAGCCGGCGAGGCTGCCGCACATAGCAGCAGCGCGATCAGTCGGAAAGTAGGCATTCGCCGAGTATCGGGGTCTTCATCACCATCCCCGCGCCCTTGCATTCCAGATCGATCTTCTGGCCCTTTTTCAGCTTCGCGGCGCGGTCTATGGCCGAACAACTGGTGATGCCCTTCTCCTTCGACACCCCGCAAATCTGGTCCTCGAACAGGTCAGCCCGAACGCTGGCCGCCCCGTAGCTGTCCATCGCGAACACGAGGTAGGGTTTGCCGCGGAAGTCCTTTGAAATCTCGGAGATCTTGCCGGTCATCACGAACCACTTGCCCTTGTACTTGCTGTCAGCCGATACCTCGTTGGCCTGGTAGTCCTTGAAGATGCCCATGGCGTCGTAAGCGTCCAGATCCCGGGCGCCAGTTTCTTCGAGGCGCTTTTTCAGCTTCCGAGAATCGACCGCCAGATCGATGTCGGCCGCCACCGACGGCACAACAACGGCGGCAGCCATGACGGCTGCGGCAATGATCACGATTGAGCGCAATCCCATCCCTCCCATCACAGTTTCTTGAAATCGCCCGGCCTGAAGTTCGGGCACCAGTCGCAGCCCTTCCTCACGGCCATGGCCTGGATCTGGTCATCCGGGCTGGCTGGGTGGTCGCGCTGCAGGCCAGGGCCGCCCCATTGCAGCAGGAACGCGCATGGAAACAGATATCCGGCCGGCACCCGTAGATCATCTATGTTGAGGCTGACAACACCATCAGCAAACGCGCCGTCAAAGGGATTGATCACTACTTTGTTGCAGTGCGCCCGGTGGTCGTTGCAGGCGCAGGCCTCCAGGTAGCAAGTCAGCACCGACTCGATCCGCATGCGCTCCAGGATCAGCTTGCCGCCAGCGTAGAACTGGACCACCTTGATGCCTTCAAGGTATCGGGTCGCGGCCAGCGCCAAGGCTACCTGCTCCCGGGTACGGCCGAAAGCGGCATAGTGGAACAGCGTGCCATTCATGTCCGCCTCACCGTACTTGTTGGCCTGCTGGGCGATATTTACCGCGGCGGCGTAACCAGCAGAGCGAGACTTCGGGAACGATACGGCAACGACCTGTTCGATTGAGTCGCGGATCAGGTCGACGGATGTCCCGCCGGTGGCAGCCGGCAGTCCCTTCATTTTTTCCTGAATCGGCGGTGTTCAATCATCGTGCCGATGATTGCGATGGGAGAGTAGTCCGAGCGCAAAGTCTCGTAGTCCTGGTTCAACGGCACCAACTCGAACACTTGCTGCCCATGTTCATTCACGCCACGTGGGCGGTACTTCTTGAATGTCGCCTCGTTCTCGCTGTTCTTGGCCACGACAAAGTCGCCGGGCCGTGGCTGGACGGCGGGGTCGATGATCACGACATCGCCTTCACGGAACTCGGGCAGCATTGAATCGCCCTTGATCTTTAGCGCGAATGCATTAGCCGACAGGTCCAGGTCGGTCAGCATCCACTCAGCCGCGTCGCCTATAGCATAGGGATCAACCGCCTCGGTCATGCGCCCGGCCTGGACATAGCTGATCAGGGGAATGCGCCGCGTCCCGAGTGGCATGGCAGTGACGTTGCTTTGATCGCCACCGCTGGAGAAGAAGTCCGCGACCGTGCAGCCGAGTGCAGAGGCCAGCTTCCGTAGCATTTCGTCGCTGTACCCCTGCTTCCCCCGCTCAAGGCGCGAAATATTGCCGACATCGCTATCTACGCGTGTCGCCAACTCAAGGATTTTCCAGCCGCGAGCATTCCGCAGCCGACGGATGTTTTCACCGACGGTCATGGACAAATTATCCCGAGCATTTTGCGTCACGCGCAAAGCGTATTGCGCATTCACGCCCATCACCGTAAGATGCGTATTACGCATTTTCCCGACGTGAGGAACATAGATGACTACCCCCTTAAGACGTGCGCGAGAGCGACGCGGCGAGACTATCCAGCATGTTGCCGCTGCCGTTGGCGTGGATTCTGGCAACCTGAGCCGTATCGAACGCGGCGTGCAGGTTCCAGGGCGTGAGCTAACCGAAAAATTGGCTCAGTACTTCGATGGCGAGGTCACCGAGACCCAAATCATCTACCCGGAGCGCTTTGCTGTTGATGCGAGTGTCTCCGAAGCCGCAGCAGCGGCGTAGGCGATAAAAAGGGGGCTATCGCATGCGTATTCAAAATCGCCCGAGCAAACAGGTCGACCGCAGCTTTTTCCTGGCGATGCAGGCCGACGCGAAGGACTATCCCGGCGGCATCCGCGCACTTGCGCATTCGATGGAGCTAAATCCAACGACTCTGGCCAATTGCCTGAACCCTGATCACGACGCGCAGCCTCCATCGCTTGCTGTCCTGATCGAGATCATCAAGACAGCACAGGCCCGCCGTGCAGTATTTTCAATCTGCCAGATGGTTGGGCAGGTACCCATGGACTTCGAGCTGGAGCCGCGCGAGCCTGCCGAGGCTATTGGCCTGTTCCTTTCTCTCGTGTCATCCGCCTCCGAGTTGCTCGGTACCGGATCGGAAGCCGCGAAGGATGGACGCTTCGATGCCTCCGAGCGCCGCGCGCTTGACCCTCTGCTGATGGCGCTCATGAAAGCCACGGGCGAATTGCTTCAATCCATCCGCGGGGGGGCGCTGTAATGGGTGTCCCTCTCCCGCTATGCGACGACTACCTCGAATTCCTACGGGAAAAGATGCCACTCGCTGTCTTCGACGGCTACGACGTCGAAGACAGCGAAATCCACCCGCTGCTCAAACCGCATCAGCGTGCCGTCGTGCGGTGGGCCGTCAAAGGCGGGAACCGCGCTCTTTTCGAGTCGTTCGGCCTGGGCAAAACCATTCAGCAGATCGAAATCGTCAGGCTGACCCAGGCGCGTTGCGGCGGCAAGGCGTTGATCGTTTGCCCGCTTGGGGTGCGTCAGGAGTTCCGCCGCGACGGCGCCATGCTCGGGGTGCATTTCGAGTTCATCCGCCGGCCGGAGGAAATGACAGACGGCCAGAATTTCTACCTGACCAACTACGAAAGCATCCGCGACGGCCGTCTCGACCCGCGCCTGTTCTCGGTGGTCAGTCTGGACGAGGCGAGCGTACTGCGCAGCTTCGGCAGCAAGACATATCAGGAATTCCTGCCGCTGTTTGCCGGCGTCAAGCATAAGTTCGTGGCAACGGCCACGCCCAGTCCCAACCGCTACAAGGAACTGATCCACTACGCCGGCTTCCTCGGGGTGATGGATACCGGGCAGGCGCTTACCCGATTTTTCCAGCGCGACAGCACGAAGGCCAACAACCTCACGCTCTACCCGCACAAGGAGCGGGAATTCTGGTTGTGGCTGAACTCGTGGGCGGTATTTCTGCAACGGCCTTCCGATCTTGGTTTCTCGGACGACGGCTATGACTTGCCGGCCCTGCAGGTCCACTACCACGAGGTGAGCAGCGATCACGGCGCGGCCGGGGCTGAGAAGGATGGCCAAGGCCTGCTGTTCAAGGACGCGGCCATCGGCCTTCAAGCCGCGGCGACGGAAAAGCGCGACAGCCTGCCAGCGCGCATCGAGGCGATGCGGCGCATTCTGCAGGTCGACCCCGACAGCCATTACATCCTCTGGCACGACCTTGAAGCCGAGCGGCACGCGATTGCCGCCGCGGTACCTGGTGCCGTGTCGATCTACGGTACGCAGGATCTGGACGAGCGCGAGCAAGCCGTTATCGATTTCTCCGAAGGCCGGTTCCAGTACCTGAGCGCGAAGCCGGAAATCGCCGGCAGCGGCTGCAATTTCCAGCGGCATTGCCACAAAGCCATCTTTCTTGGCATCGGCTACAGCTTCAACGACTTCATCCAGGCCATCCATCGCATCCACCGTTTTTTGCAACGACAGGCCTGCGAGATCCACATCATCCACTCCGAGGCCGAGCGGGAGATTTTGCGCACGCTCCAGGCGAAGTGGATTCAACACGACGAGATGGTGAGCAACATGAGCGAGATCATCAAAGAGCATGGCCTTAGCCATCTTTCGCTGGCCGACATCTTGACCCGAACCATCGGCGTCGAGCGCATCGAAGTGCGCGGCGAGCGTTTCGCCCTGGCGAACAATGATTGCGTGCTCGAAGCGCTGCGCCAGCCGAGCGATCACACCGACCTGATCGTCACGTCGATTCCGTTTGCTAATCACTACGAATACACGCCGAGCTACAACGACTTTGGCCATACCGAGAACAACGACCATTTCTGGCGCCAGATGGATTTCCTGACGCCGGAACTGCTGCGCATCCTCAACCCCGGCCGACTGTACTGCTGCCACGTCAAAGACAGGATCCTGTTCGGAAACGTCACCGGTGCCGGGGCACCGACCGTTAGCCCGTTCCACTGCGAGGCGATCATGCACGCCCGCAAGCACGGCTTCGACTACATGGGGATGATTACCGTCATCACCGACGTGGTACGCGAGAACAACCAGACTTACCGGCTTGGATGGTCCGAGCAGTGCAAGGACGGTACCAAGATGGGAGTCGGCAGCCCGGAATATGTGCTGTTGTTCCGCAAGCCTCAGTCCGACCGCAGCCGTGGCTATGCAGATACGCCGGTGAGCAAGGACAAGGCCGAATACACCCGCGCCCGCTGGCAGATCGATGCGCATGCTTTCTGGCGCTCATCCGGCAACCGCATGCTGACACCGGATGATCTGGCGTCGCTCGGCCCGGACAAGCTGGCGAAGGCCTTCACCGAGTACAGCCTCGCCAATATCTACGACTACGAGCACCACGTCCGTGTCGGCGAGGATCTCGAAACACGGGGCGCACTACCTAGTTCTTTCATGTCGCTGGCGCCGGGCAGTCACCACAACGAGGTGTGGCACGACGTCAATCGCATGCTGACGCTCAACGGACAGCAAACGCAGCGCGGGCTGCAAAACCATGTGTGTCCTTTGCAGTTCGACATCGTGGATCGGCTCATCAACCGCTACAGCAATCCGGGCGATCTGGTCTATGACCCGTTTTGCGGCCTCGGCACAGTGCCGTATCGCGCGCTCAAGCTCGGGCGCCGCGGGCAGGGTAGCGAACTCAATACCGGCTATTTCTTCGATTCCGTGCAGTACTTGAAGGCGATGGAGCGCGAGGTTTCCATGCCGAGCCTTTTCGATGTGCTGGGGGAGGCGGCGTGAACGCCCGCGGCCTATCTCTATTCGTGTTGGTGGAGGCATGAACTACTACGAACGCCATCTTGGTGATTACGCCAAGGACACCGCCCACCTCACCATGATCGAGCACGGCGCATACGGCCTGCTGCTCGACCGATATTACGGTACCGAGGCGGGCATTCCGGCCGACCAGGTACATCGAATCGCCCGCGCCCGGACCAGGGAGGAGAAACATGCCGTCGACGTGGTTCTTGCCGAGTTCTTCCAACTGGCGGCTGATGGCATCTGGATCAACAAACGCGCCGAGGAAGAAATCGCCAAGGCGCAGGTAAAGATCAAAGTCGCCCAGGAAAACGGAAAAAGTGGTGGGCGTCCGAGGAAAAACCAATCCGGTTCCGAAAACGAAACCCAACAAAAACCCAGTGGGTTTTATGCGGGTTCCGAAAACGAAACCCAACAAAAAGCTCACCAAGCACCAAGCACCAAGCACCAGACACCAGAGGTAAACCAAGCGGCGGCAATAGCTGAACCGCCTCGTGCGCGAGAGACGCCGCCCGCCGCCGCTTCGCCCCCCGCAGACCCGATCCACGTCAGAGCCTGCGAGCTGACGGCCCTTGTGCGTTCCCGAGGTGCTCGGCTGAACGCATCGAATCCCGATGTTCGCCGCTGGGCTGAGAGCGGCGTGACGGATGCGCAACTGCTCACGGCATTCGATGTTGCCGAAGAGCGACGAGCGACGAAGGGTGATTCATCCCCGGTCAATGCCGGGCTGCTCAATGCGATTTTGAGGGACACAGTGGCGCCGCAGCAGGCCCGTGCATCGCCCATGCAACGCCACGTGACACGCGACGAAAGCCGCGCCATTGCCGCATCCACCAGACTTTCCGACTTCCGAAACGCTGTTGCTGCCGATCGAGGACAAATCGATGAATGCACCCTTGAAGCGCCCACCGCTTCGTGACGACTGGATCGAGAAAATTTTTGACCGAATGCACGGGCTGTACGGCTCGCTATGGCTTGACCGCTGGCGCAGCGGCGAGGTGATCGAGCAAGGCGGACAGCGATTTGACCGGGGGTTGCTACTCGCAAAAGCGACGTGGGCAGGGGAACTGGCGGGCTTTGCCGATCAGCCCGGACGTATCGCCAAGGCGCTGGACGCCTGCCGGCATCGCAATCTGCCACCAACGCTGCCCGAGTTTTTGGAGTTTTGCCGCCAGCAGCATGCGGACATGCCGCCGGCGTTGCCAGCGCCGAACGTGCCGCGTGAGGTCGTGCAGGAACGCGCCGCGGAATTGTGCCGCGCAACTGGAAAAATCGCAGCCAAGCCCGCAGGCGGCACGGCATGGGCAGAAACACCGCCAGCACCCGGTCATCGTGATTCCTGGGAGCGCGCCATCATCGACCTTGCAGAGCGCGGAGATCAGCGCTTTGTCGTCATTCTGTCCGGGCACGTCGATGCCGGGGTAATCCGGTCCGATCGGGCGCGGGCAGTGTTGAGTACTGGCGATGCCGTCGCAGCCTGAAACTGTCACAGGAGAGTGTGAGCAGTGCTGTACCCGACTTGTGGCATCGGCCAGACCAGCACCTCGCAGACCTTGCTTTGAGCTACCCGCACGAGTTCGGCGAGTGGGCCTGATTTGATTTTTTGGAAATGAAAACATGGCAAACACCATCACCTTCACCATCCCCGGCGAGCCGGTCGCAAAAGGAAGGGCGCGAGCATTCATCCGCAACGGACACGTCTCCCATTACACCCCAGACAAAACCGCCCGCTACGAAAACCTCGTGAAACTGGCTGCGCAGCAGGCGATGGGCGACAAGAACCCCGCCGAAGGCGCGGTCGCGCTGATCGTCCGGGCGTTCATGGGCATCCCGGCCAGTTGGAGCCAGAAGAAACAGCGGGCGGCAGCCCTGGGCGAAATCACCCCGACCAAACGCCCCGATCTCGACAACATCGTCAAGGCGGTGAAGGACGGCGTAAACGGTGTGACGTGGAAGGACGATTCGCAGGTTGTGGATGTTCGAGCCAGCAAGCGGTACGGAACCCCCCGCGTCGAGGTCGAAGTGAGGGGCGGATGATGGATCGGAAGCACTTTGAAACGGGAGAGCACGTGACGGAAGAATTTTTGTTCAACAGCGCACACGCTGCCTTGGTTTTTGCCTTCAACTTCTCAGCGCAGTGCTATGACCGCCCGATGATGAACCGGCTTGCCGCACCAGCGATTGGCAGCGGTAAGGGACTGGCCGGGCTGGACGGCGCAGCGCAAGCGGGAATGATCCGGGCCGAGGTTCAGGCTTTGGGGAAGTTTGCCGAGGCGATCATCATCGCAAGGCTCGCGCCGCGCTCGATCCCGTGCTACTGCCGATCGTCATGCTGTGTGGGGCGCAAGACGAACAAGGATTGGATGGATGCGATCTCCGTCCTCGCAGACTATGCCCGCACCAATGCGCTCGCTGGCTGCACTGCGAACGGCATGCTGCGCCGCGAGTACGTCGTGCGCTACTTCTCTCGCAAGGACGAGCGCGTAGGCTTGGAAGCGCTGGCAGAGAAGCACGGCATCGCTCGCAACACCGTCAGCGCACACAACGCAAAGGTGGCGATGTGGCTCGGTGGCGTACCGGCCAGGAAGGACAGCCCGGCGCAGCCCGGAATTGAGCAGGCAGCATTTGATGCCGCCGAGGATAGATTACGGTCTATCGGCATGGTAGGAGTGCTTGCCGCTTGATACTTCGCGCCGCCCGGGATTGGCGTCCCGTCCAGCATGCCCATCGGCGGCGGCACGCGAAGCCGTGGCGAATCTTCCCGTGCCGACACCAACCCGTTCAATGCCAGCTGTCTGACCATCAACCGCCAGCAACTCATCGACATCATGACCGATCTGCGCAAAATCTACGCCCATCTCGATGGCCTCGGCTTTAAACCTGCGGACTTGACATCGTGCAAAACATGCCCAAAATAGCGCCATAAATCGTAGTCCTGCAACTACGCCCAGAACCCGCCCAGCGCAAGCTTGGCGGGTTTTTGTTGCCCGGAGTCTCCTCCACCTCCTCAAGTGGCGCGTTCAAAACCCGCGTTTCGGCTACGAGCTGAGCGCGGGTTTTCTTTTTCGGCTCTCGGGTTTTTTCCGACTATCAAAACCATGCCCTATCCGAACATCGACACCCGGCCGGTTGATGCACTGATCCCCTACGCGAGGAACAGCCGCATCCACTCTGACAACCAGATCGCCCAGATTGCCGCCAGCATCGACGAGTTCGGCATGGTAGGTGCCATCGTTGTGCGTGATGGGGTCATCGCCAAGGGCCACGGCACACTGGCCGCCGTCCGCAAGCTCTACACCGCCGGCAAGCGCCTGTATCCACCTCCCGACGAGGAAGGAAAGCTCCCGGATCCATTCCCCGTCGGCACGGTGCCAGTACTGGACGCCTCCGGCTGGACCGATGCGCAGTTCCGCGCCTTCGTCATCGCCGACAACAAGCTGGCCGAGGCTGCGGGCTGGGACGATGAACTGCTGCGCCTGGAGCTGGGTGATCTGCAGGGCATCGGTTTCGACATGGACTTGATCGGCTTCGACGCTATCGAGCTGAGCGACCTTCTTGGCAACGCGGCCAACGACGGCGGCGTCGGCGAGGCAGCCCGGACCACCCTGGCCGAGCGGTTCATGGTTGCCCCATTCACGGTGCTGGATGCCCGTCGCGGATGGTGGCAGGACCGCAAGCGCGCATGGCTGGCCATGGGGCTGCGATCCGAGGCTGGGCGCGACGAGCTGCTTACCTTCTCGCAGTCATCGCAGCCGCCGGCCGTCTATGAGGACAAGAACCGCTACGAGGCGAAGATCGGGCGCGAGGTGTCATGGGACGAGTTCTTCGCCTCCAATCCGGACGCCCGGGCGCAGACCGGCACAAGCATCTTCGACCCGGTGCTGTGCGAGCTGACCTATCGTTGGTTCTCGCCCGTCGGCGGCGTGGTCCTTGACCCGTTCTCCGGTGGCTCCGTGCGCGGCATCGTCGCGGCGAAGACCGGCCGGCAGTACGTCGGCTGCGACCTGCGGCCGGAGCAGGTCGAAGTGAACAGGAAGCAGTGGGCGGACATGATCAGTTTGCCAACTTGCACCGAATCGCAAACAGGCACCGCCATGTGGGCCTGCGGCGACAGCCGGCAGCTCGACAAGCACTGCGCCGGCGTGGCGGCCGACATGGTGTTTTCCTGCCCGCCATACGCCGACCTGGAGGTCTATTCGGATCGCCCGGACGACCTCTCGAACATGGACTATCCGCAGTTCGTGGAGGCCTACCGCGAGATCATCGCCAAGGCGGTGGCCATGTTGAAGCCCGACCGCTTCGCCTGTTTCGTGGTGGGCGAGGTGCGCGACCGAGACGGCATCTACCGCAACTTCGTTGGCGACACCATCGCCGCCTTCGAGGACGCCGGGGCGAGCTACTACAACGAGGCGGTGCTGATCACGGCGACCGGCTCCCTGGCCATCCGCGCCGGCAAGCAGTTCAGCGTCAGCCGCAAGCTCGGCAAGACGCACCAGAACGTGTTGGTGTTCGTGAAGGGCGATCCGCGCAAGGCGACTGAGGCCTGCGGCGCCGTTGAGATCGACGATGGTCTATTCGAGGCCGAAGCGGTCGATTAGGGCCTGCTGGCCCGCCGCCTTCATGGCTTCGATGTCCTTGCCGATCCGCGCGAAAAAGCGCGGATTGGTGTAGGCGCCGTGCGCGTCGAGGATGACGTTCCGGTGTTCGCCCAGCCGGGGAAACTTGGCCGCAATGCGAATGGCCGCCTGCCATTCCCCAACGCCCATGTGGCGCTTCACGATCGAGAGTTTCGTTTCCATGCCTCGGACTGTAAGGAGTCCGGGCGTGGGTTCAAGGACAACAGCCCATGGCCCGCCCAGCTTTTCAGCCAACCGACGAAGACCGAGCACTGGTCGAGCAGCTGGCCGCCTTCGGCATCCCAGTGGCGAGCATGACGCTATTCGTCAAGGACAAGGCCGGCAATCAGATCTGCGAGCGCACCATGCGCAAGCATTTCGCCAAAGAGCTTGATCAGGGGGAACTGAAGGCCAACGTCAAAGTGGCCCAAACGCTCTTCAAAAAAGCAATCAGCGGAGACACCACATCGATGATCTTCTGGTTGAAGACTCGGGCGAGGTGGAGAGAGTCGCCGCATCGGGTCGAGCTGACAGGCAAGGACGGCGGCCCCGTGGAGCAGAAGACGACGGTGGTCGATGAAAAGCAAATCAAAGCCGCGGTCGCCAAACTTGAGGACGAGTATTGACCAATCGGTCGAGAAAGCCGTTGCCAAGGCCCGGTGCGAGCAGGATCACCTGTTCTTCACCCGCTACTTCTTCAAGCACCGGCAGGGCATCAAGTTCCGCGTCAATTGGCATCACCACCTGATCAGCGACACGGTCCAGCGCGTCATCAACGGCGACCTGAAGAACGTCGTAATAAACGTCCCGCCCGGGTCGTCTAAAACCGAAATCGTCGCCATCAACCTGATGGCCCGGGGCTTGGCGATCAACCCTCGTGCCCGGTTTCTGCACATCAGCTATTCGGACGATCTGGCGCTGCTGAACAGCGGCACGGCCAAGGAGATCGTCCAGTCCGACGAGTTTCAGGCACTCTGGCCGCTGAAGGTGGCAGACGACGCCAAGTCGAAGAAGCGCTGGAATGTCGAGGTCGACGGCAAGACGGCCGGCGGCGTGTATGCCGTTTCGCTCGGCGGCCAGATCACCGGCTTTCGTGCCGGCCATATGACCGAAGGGTGGCAGGGTGCCATCATCATCGACGACCCGCTCAAGGTCGAGGATGCCTACAGCAAGACGAAGCGGGCAGCCGCAAACCGGAAGCTGGTCTCAACGGTGAAGAGCCGGAAGGCCAATCCGGACACGCCAATCATCTTGATCATGCAGCGGTTGGCAGAGGAAGACCCTACCGGTTTCATCAAGGCCGGCAAGGTTCCTGGCGAGTGGGAGTTCATCAACATCCCGGCGCTGATTGACGACAAGTACGTCGATGGGCTGCCCGAAAAGTACCGCGAGTTGATCGAGTCGAGCGAATGCGACGACCAGGGGCAATTCAGCTACTGGCCCTACAAGGAGCCGCTGGCCGACCTGATCGAGTTGGAAGCAAAGGACCGCTACGTTTTCACTGGTCAGTACCAGCAGCGCCCCTCGCCCCTGGGGGGCGACATCATCCAAGGAAAGTATTTCGGGCGCTACAAGGTCGTGCCGCCGCTGCGCTTCCGCAAGGTGTTAGCTGACACCGCACAGAAGACGGCCGAGCGGAACGACTACAGCGTGTTCGAGTGCTGGGGCCTTGGCGAGGACGGTCGCATCTACCTGTTGGACCTGATCCGCGGCAAGTGGCCGGCTCCAGAGTTGAAGCGCCGCGCCATCGCCTTCTGGATCAAGCACAAGGATGCCGGCGACTTCGAAGCACCGCTCCGGCAGTTGCTGATCGAGGACAAATCGAGCGGAACCGGACTGATTCAGGACATTCAGGCAGACGGCGGCATCCCGGTGAAAGGTATCGAGCGAGTCACCGACAAGCTGACCCGCGTCATGGATGTGGTCAGCTACATCGAATCGGGGCTGGTGTTCATTCCCGAAGTGGCGCCATGGGTGAATGATTTTGTGACCGAATGCGAGGCCTTCACGGCAGACGACACGCACGCCCACGACGACCAGATCGATCCGATGGTGGATGCCATCAACGACATGCTGGCCAAGAAGCGCAGCATCTACGACAACCTGTGAGACACCGACATGGCCAAGAACCGCCAACCAATCGGCGACGGCCTGGAAAACGTCGTTGCCGGCCTCGGCACCAATCGCGATAAGCGCTCATATTCCGTCTGGGCCGATCCACGCATCCTGAACCGCCAGGAACTGGAGAACATGTACCGCGGCAGTTGGCTGGCGAAGAAGATCGTCAATGCCGTGGCCGACGACATGACTCGGGAGTGGCTGCACGTCATTTTCGATGATGATTCGGAAAAATCGCAGTTCGCAATCGAGCAATCTGAAAAGCGCTTCGCGCTGAAACGCAAGGTCAACGAGGCCCTGCGCTGGTCCCGGCTATACGGTGGCGCTGTGATCATCATCGGCACCCGCGACAAAAACCTAGCCAATCCACTGGACGTGAAGAACGTCCGCAAGGGCGACCTGCGCTATCTGCATGTTGTGGATCGCTGGTGCCTATCGCCGGCCGGTTCGCTGAACCGGGATCTGGAAAGCCCGAACTTTGGCATGCCAGACAGCTATGTGCTGGCAGAATCTGCCGTGCATGTCCATCACACCCGGGTGCTTCGTTTTAACGGCGAGAAGCTGCCCTACCTTGCGTGGCTGCGGAACGGCATGTGGGACGATTCGGCTCTGCAGCACATCATGGACAGCCTGATGAACTGCGACACAACAACGCAGGCCATCGCCACCATGATGTTCGAGTCGAACGTCGATGTAGTGAAATCCGAGGGTCTTGCCGACGTGCTGGCCCGCAAGGACGGCGAGGCAGTGCTGACCAAACGCTTCCAGGTGGCCGCACTGCTCAAGAGCTTCAATCGCATGCTGCTGCTCGATGGCACCGAGAGCTACGAGAAGAAGCAGAACAGCTTCGCAAACCTCGACAAGGTCATCCAGCAGTTCATGATCGACGTGTCAGGCGCCGCCGACATCCCCATGACGCGCCTGTTCGGCACGTCAGCCACCGGCATGAACGCCACCGGCGACAACGACGTACGCAACTACTACGACATGGTGTCGGCGAAACAGGAAGCCGAACTGCGCCCGCAGTTAGAGTACCTGTACGAGGTGCTGGTGCGCTCCGATCTGGGGCACATGCCCGATGATTTTCGCTTCGACTTCAATCCGCTCTGGCAACTCTCCGAGACTGAACAGGCTACCGTCGATAAGACCCGCGCCGACCGCGATCATGTCTATCTCAATGCCGGCGTGGTCACCGAGGCGCTGGTAGCCCGGGAACTGAAGGAGCGCGGCACATACCGCAACATGACCGACGAGGATATCGAGCTGATCGAGGAGCTTTCCACGCCGATGGACAAGTACGGCGAGGCCCCAGGCACAAAACCACCAGAGGGTGACGAAGGCGATGATGAGATGAGCATCCAGGAGACAGCGTAATGGATAACTGCCTCACATATGCCCTGCGCGCCTTGCGATATTCCCGCTGTAGCGACCATCTTGTTATCCGGAAATCGCATTGGGGCTGGTTCCCTCATTTTGCGATTTACATCGAGCTATATGACGGAACCCTCGTCAAAAAAGAGTACGTCCCAATTTCGCCTCGGCCGCGATGGATTCCTCCGCTGTTTTTTAAGGGCCGGGAAGTCACTACTACTTACAAACCCGTTTGCCTTTAGGAGATCGGACCATGGTCCTCACAGATTACGCCGAAAACAGGGTTGTTGATGCGCTGCTGCGCGGTCAGCCGCTGGGTGCGCCCACGACCTTTCACATGGCGCTCAGTACCGCTGTGCGCAGCGATGCGGGGGGCCCTACAGAACCTGTTGGCAACGATTATGCGCGTGTTGCTGTTGCTGCTGCACTGGCCAGCTTTTCTGGGACTCAAGGCAGTGCCGAGGTATCGAATGGCACTGATGGCACTGTCGAGAATCTGATCGAAGTTACCTGGCCAGCCTCGACTGGCCTGTGGGGCCAACTTCGCTCTGTTTGGTTCATGGACACGGCCGGAAACGCCTGGATCAGTATCGACCTCGACGAACCGATCGATGTGTCCGGAAGCAACTTTACGGTGCGCTTCGGCGTCGGCCAGCTACGGTTCCAGATCGACAACTGAGTGCGGGGGCCGTCATGACGCCTGATCAGAAATCAGCCTTGGAAGCCGTGGTCGGCAGGGCGTTGAGTGCGGATGAACATGCCGCAATCGAAGCCCTGCTGACGGAGCGTAATGATGTCGCAATCGCAGGAGTACTCAGCACTGGCCGCGTGAAGATTCATTCGTCGCCAATCGGGATCGGTACTGTGCTCGCCGTAATGGCTCCGTCTGGTGGGGATTTCCTTAATGCACTTGAGGCGACGGGGGCCGCCAACGCAAATGTCAGATGGGCATTGAAGATGATTGAGCAGGGCACCCTCGACGTCGGACACCCCGTCACCCGTGCGCAGCTTGACGCCTTCGCCAAGGAGCAGCCGCTATTGACGGATGCAATCAAGGCTTTACTGTCCGTTGCCGAGCAGCCGGACCCGATTCATTACAACGCCGTCAGTGATGTGCTCAACATCGCAGATGGTCGGCTGACGATGGGAGATTAACCATGGCCGGTGAAACCATCCTGATATTTGGCCCCAAGAAGATTCTTGAAACGGGCGGTCCCAGCATCGTAAACAATGCACTGGCTCAGGCCGATGATGCCGACTACTGCGTAATTGCTGACGGTGGGTGCTATCCGGATGCCCGGTTTGTCGCAACTTTTACTTTCGCTATCGCCCCGACTGAAGGTTCCGTTCTCGCCCTGTACGCCCAGCCGCTCGATATCGATGACGCAGCCGATGCTGAGGCCCCAGAGACGACCAGGCCGACAGTATTTGTCGGTTCCTTTATCGTCAATAACGTCACCTCTCCACAGTCGGCGGATCTGGTAGCCCGCGACGTGCCTTGGCGTGCCCGCTATTACCTGCATAACGTTGGTACCGGGCAGACGGTCAGCGCTGGCTGGAAGCTGACTGTCACCCCGTTTACTGTCGCACCGGCTCCTTGATCTGTGGCTATGCTTGTCCAGTCACGTCGGATTTGGACCCGGCAGCCGCAAGGGACAATCGCGCCAGCTGATGGTTGGGATTTTGTTTGGACGCCAACAGCAAGTAGCGGAATGGTCACGCGTCCCGGGGCGCATCACCGTACCGTTGTCACCCCGCACGGGATTGCGCTGGATGCGGGGGCCGACTCCGGACCGGGCGCGATCATCGCCCCGGCGCAGGACCCGGCCTGGGATTTCGGCGGCGGGCCGTTCGCGGTGTTGTGCATATTCCGGCTAACCGACGCCATTGCCTCCGGGCAGGAACGCCAGATACTTAGCAGCTCCAACCTCTCCAACCACATGGCGGTGTACGTGCGTAGCAACAGCTCCGCTTACACCCTGCGCGCCTCGTGCGGGCTCACCAGCAGCACCGATTACCCCATCGGCCTGGGCGATACCATAGCCGTGGCGGTGGGGCGCGACGTGAGCGGCGGGACCCGGCTGCACTACCGCAACCTCCGCACAGGCGCGACCGGCATGCGTACCGGCTCCAATGCGGGGGCATGGTATCTGCGCGTTGCCGGGGCTGACCTGCGCGTGCTGGGCCATACCGGTGCCGGGTTTCCCGGCCAAATATTCGGGGTGGCGATGCGCCGCAGCGCGCTGCCCGATTACGACGCGCTGCTCGGCAACCCTTGGTCGGTTTTTCGCCCGCGGCGTCGTGTGGCGTTTTTCGGTCTGGGCGCTGGGGGCATCCATGCCGGTACCTGTGGCGCAGCCAAAGTGTCAGGGGTTGCCGCATTATCCGCCCAGGTGGCCTTGGCTGGCATCGGTGTTGCACTTGCCGAGGGGCAGGCTGGCGCCAATGTCGCCTTACCGCTATCCGCTGCCGGTATCGCCATTGCCGACGGTGACGCCTGCGCTCGGGCGACAGTAACCATCGCCGCTATTGCTCTCGCAGAGGCGGCCGGTGCAGCCGGGCTGTCGGCTGCGGTGTTGTCCGAGGCGGCTGGTGCGGCGGCGGCCAGTGGGCATACTGATCTGGCGGCCTTATTACACGCGCAGGCCATAGGTGTCGCGCAGACCGGAGGGAGCGCTGATCTGCGCGGTGGGGCGCATGGTTCCCTGACAGCATTGGGCAGTGCCACGCCCAGCGGACAGGCTGCCCTGTCTGTCACTGTATGGCTCAATGCATCAGATTCTTCCGAGGCGGGCGGTGCGGCAACCGGATCTCCTCCCGCTCCGGATGCCCTCTCTGCTGCTGGCTCGGGAGAGTCCTCCGGCTCCGCCATCTGGAGCGTTACGAAGACCATGACAGCGGCTGGTTTCGTGCAAGCCATGGCCGCAGGATCAATCGACATCCTCATCAATCTTGAGGCAAACGGTTCATCTGAATCTTCGGGTTCGGCTGTGGTGTTGGCAATGGTCATTGATGACCAGCCACAGGCCGTCTGTAGCTATCCAACGCTCGGTATGCGCCTCGCTCGCCAATTGAGTGGCGAGCGAGAACGTATCAGCGCCGGATTGGCACGAGCATTTTCGATAGGGCTGCTGTGATCGTGTTGAGAGTATTCATATCGGTATCGCCTAATGGGAAACGCTTGCGGAAGCGGCGCGGCCGACTGTTTAAGCCGGTCAAGCCATCCCACAAGGTGGAGCTCTGGTACAAGCAGCAGCTGCTCGCCGTCGTGGCCCAGCTTCGCAAGATCACCGGCGAGGAATTGCTGCCCGAGTTGAAGCGTATGGAGCCGCTCTACGCGCCCGGCGATGGCATCACACGGGATGCGAAGGTGCCGCGCCGTTCGCTGGAGTCATCATTTCGGCGCATGGCGCAACGGGCCGGCGGGATTGAGCAAACGGCCAAGCGGCTCGCGGCACTAGCCGCGCAGCGTAGCGCCGGCGTGGTTGATGAGCGGCTATCGGCGGCCATTAAGTCCTCGGTGAGCGTCGATATTTCGCCAGTCCTGACGCAGTCTGGGCCGATCCTCGACGCACTGCGGGCGGCGACCAAGAACAACATCGACCTGATCAAGTCGATCCCGGAGCAGTATTTCGAGAAGCTAGGCGACGCCGTCGGCAAGAACATGGAACGCGGCATGCGCTTCGAGGACTTGGCAAAGGAGATCGAGCGCATCGGCGACGTGACTGAGAGCCGCGCCAAGCTGATCGCCCGGGACCAGGCTAGCAAGATGAACGGCGCCTTCAACGAGGCCCGCCAGACATCGCTGGGCATCGACAAGTACCAGTGGCAAACGTCCGGTGACGAGCGCGTACGCCCTGAACATGCCGAGAACGACGGCAAGGTGTTCAGCTGGAACGATCCGCCGCTATCTACAGGACATCCAGGCCATGACGTGCTTTGCCGATGCGTGGCGATTCCGTGTTTCGACCTGGACAAAGAAGAGGAGCTTCTCGGGCTATGACCATGAAGACAATTCAGGCCCGCGACTTCATGCCGCCGCTGAGCAGTCGGAAGATGACCGCCGATGGCTACATGGTGGCGCCCGGTAATCTGGCGCGCACCGGCGTGCAGGACTACCGGGCCTACGAACTCGGCCTCGACGCCGACGGCATGGACCCGATGAAGGTGATCCGACTGTACCGGCCGCCCGAGGAGGTTTTCGACACGGCCAGCATAGCCAGCTTCGAAAGCAAGCCGATCACGATCGAGCACCCGCCTGTCGCGGTGACCGCCGACAACTGGACGGGACTCGCCAAGGGTGAAGTGCGCGATGTGGCCAGATCCTGCGACCTCATGACGGGGACGCTGCTGATCAAGGCGAAGGACGCCATCGAGGCGCTGCAGTCCGGCAAGGCGCAGCTCTCGAACGGCTACACCTTCGAACTCGACATGACGCCCGGGACGACGGCCGACGGCCGCGCCTATGACGGCGTCCAACGAAACATCCGCGGCAACCACGTAGCCCTGGTGGATGCAGCGAGGTGTGGTTCGGCTTGCCGAATCGCTGATTCTCAACCCAAATTGGAAGGAAATACGATGCCCGACGCAAAGCGCAAAGTCACCGTTGACGGCATCCCGCTGGAGGTGGAAGACACCGCGGCGGGCGTCATCGACACCCTGATCAAGCAACGCGACGAAGCGCGCGATGCTCTGACTACCCTGAAAACGAAGGCAGCCGAGGCCGATGGCCTGAAGGTTGCGCTCGACAAGGCGCACGCCGACATCGAGGCCATGAAGAAGGACGTCATCACCCCTGAAGCCCGGGATGCGATGGTCGCCGAGTGGGCCAAGCTGATCGGCGACGCCAAGCGGCTCGTCCCCGAGCTGACCACTGACGGCAAGACCTGCCTCGCCATCCGCCGCGAGGTGATCGGTGCGCTGGTCGGCAAGGACGCCACCGCCAAGGCCGTGGCCGATGCGGTCCTGGCCGGCAAGGCGCTCGACAGCGCCGAACCCGAGGTCGTGCGCGCCACCTTCAACGCTTTGGCCGCCGCGGTGAAAACCGAGGCCAACGACGCCGAGGTCAGCGCCAATGACGCCGCCGTCGCCGATGCCCTGACCGGCGCCAGCAAGGCGAACGATTCCAAGACTGAACTGACGGGCCGAGATAAGTTCCTGGCCCGCCAGTCCCAGGCCTGGCAGCAGTAACCGAGTCCATCCACCAGCCTGAAGGAGATTGGCAATGTCCAAACCCGACCTGAGCACCTATGGCGGTCGCCTCCGTGATCTCGGTTACGCCGGCCAGATCGCCGATACCAACCCCACGATCATCGAATCCAAGACCAACGAGGCGACGGCTATCGACTACGGTATCGCTGTCGCCCGCGGCGCGTCCGACGATACATGCAAGGCCCCGGCCGCCGATGGCGACAAGCTGATCGGCATTTCTGTCCGCCATGCCATTCGCCCGGGCGATTCGTCCAACAACGTGTCCTACGGCCAGCGCGATAGCGTGCCCATTCTGCGCGACGGCTACGTCTATGCGGTGGCCTACGAGAACGCCACCCGCGGCGACACCGCCATCAGCGTGACCGCCCAGAACGGCAAGATCGGCTCCACCACCGGCGGCGCTGCTGGCGCCGGTCGCGTTGCCCTTGACGGCACCAGTGGCAAGCCGAAGGTTACGTGGGAAAACACGACCGCCGCCGGCCAGATCGGCATTCTGCGCGTCAGCTAACCGCGCCCGTCACAAAGCATGAGGCCACCTCCGGGTGGTCTTTCTTTTTTCAGAAAGGGAAATCCATGCCTATCAAGAAAATCCAGTTGGGCGACGGCCGCGTGGTTGCGGTCGATGCAGCCCGTTACGCCGCGTTCGATGCGCTGCGCTCCAATCCTGGCCTTGCCGGCCTGATTGTCGGTGACGGCATCGTCGCCCGCGATGCGCAGGAAGCGCTGGCTTTCATCGTGTCGCAGCTCGCCTACACCGAATCGCAGGTGTTCGAGCGGCAATACACGCCGATGCAGTACGAGCAACTGCTGCCCATCAGCTACGAAGCCGGCGAGTTCGCCGACTCGATACGCTACGAGATTTACGACTACGCGGGTCGTGGCAAGCGCACATCCGGCAAGGGCCGCGACATCAACCTGGTCGACGTGGCATACGCCGACAAGTCGTTCCCGGTCCTGAATGGCGACATCGGCTACGACTACACAACCGAGGAACTGCGCCGTACCGCCTTCCTGCGCCGCCCCATCAGCGAGCGCAAGCTGGCTGCTGCTATCGACGGCTACCGCCGCCACATGAACGACGTCGGCCTGTTCGGCGAACCCTCCTCAGGCATCACCGGCCTGTTCAACAACGCCAATGTGCCGCAGGGAAATGCCCCGGTCGGTGCATGGCAGACCGGACCGAAGACGCAGGCGCAGATTCTCTCGGACATCAACGCCATCATCCTGAACGTCTGGACCAACACGGCCTACAACGATCAGGTGACGGACATCGTGATGGCCCCGGGCGCCTACGCCTACATCGCCAGCACCGCGCGCTCCGAGAACAGCGACAAGACCATTTTGCAGTACGTCAAGGAAAACAACATCGCCAAGGTCGAGCGCGGCCAGGAAATCAGCTTCCAGCCCGGCTTCGGCCTGGACACCGCAGGCGCCGGCGGCACCCGCCGGATGATGGCCTACGTGAAGTCCGACACCCGTCTCGTGATGCACATCCCGCTGGCCCTGCGTTTCCTTGCGCCGCAGTTGTTCGGCCTGACCGTGCAGGTGCCGGGTGAGTACAAATATTCCGGCGTGGAGTTCCGCTACCCGAAGTCTGCGTACTACATGGACGGCATCTAAGCCGACCGGAACAAGCCACAGCGGGCGTCCCTTCGGGGGCGCCCGTTTCACTTCAGGAGCAAGGAAACATGGGAAAGATCACCCTCGAAAACACCCGCGAGCACGACATCACCATCAACGCCACCGGCGAAGACGGCGTCGTGCAAGTCATCGTCCCTGGCGCCCGTCAGGATCCGGCCGACAAGAATAAGCTGGTCCATGGCCGCGCCGAGGCCGACGACGCCTTCGTCACGGCAGCGAAGAAGCACCCGGTCGTCTCGCACTACTTCGACGAAGGATGGCTGCGGATCGCCGCCGCCAAGCAACCGGCCAAGGAGTCAGTGAAACAGGAACAGAAGCAACCGGCCAAGGAGTAACCCGGCCATGACCCCCTCCGAGTTCAAAACTCAATTTCCGGAGTTCGCGGCCGAGACCGACGAGCGCGTCCAGTTCTTCGTCGATCGGGCTGCGCCGTACTTCGACGTTGAACGCTGGGGCGATCTCTACCCGGATGGGGTCGCCAACTATGTCGCCCATGAACTGGCCCTAGCGAAAGCGCAAACCGCACTGGGCGGCAGTGTTCAGGTCATGACAAACGACACCATAAGCAAAAAGGTCGGCGACGTGCAGGTGACCAAGGATGCTGGCCTGCTGGCAAAGCAGGCCGACAACCCGTTCTACCGAACCCTCTATGGTCAGCAGTACCTCTACCTGCGCCGCCAGGTCGGCATGGGGGCGCTGTCCGTATGAGTCGGCATGCCTCTGTGTCCGTAAAGGTGCTCAAAGACATCGACCCCAAGGCGCTCGACCGGCTGCGCCAGCGCCTCATCGGCAAAAACCGTGTGGTCAATGTCGGCGTGCCGGAAGGGAAAAAGGAAAGCGATGGCACGCCGGTCGCCATGATCGCCGCCGTCCATGAGTTTGGTTCGCCATCGCAGGGCATCCCGGAGCGGTCGTTCCTTCGAGCGTCTGTCCAGCGTAACCGACAGAAGTACGTGCGCCTGAACCGTATCAACCTCGTGAAGATGCTGCACGGGCAGATGTCCGCCGAACAGGCGCTCGGGCAACTCGGCGAAATGGCCAAGGGCGACGTCCAGACCGAAATCCGGAGCGGTGACTTCGCCCCATTGAAGGCCGCCACGATCAAGCGCAAGGACAGTTCCCGGCCGCTGATCGATACCGGCCAGATGGTGCAGAGCATCGCTTGGGAGCTGGGAGACAAGAGCCATGATTAACGTCGCCGAGCTGATGCGCGACCCCGATCTGGCACAGTCGTTTCAGGTCGAGCGAGCCGGTGGAGCCTTCGACGAAGGAGAGTGGGTGCCCGAGGTGCCCGACATCCTGAACTTTGTCGGGATCATCCAGCCGGCCAAGCGCGAAGACACGCTGGCCATCCTCCCGGAAGGCGCCCGCCTCGGAAACATGATCGTTGTGTTCTGCGATCAGGAACTGCGGAACGACAACGCCGATGACCAGCGTAGCGACATCATCGTCTGGCATGGCCGCCCCTACCGTGTCATGGCGGCGAAGCACTGGGCCGATCACGGCTACTGGCAGGTTTGGGCTGAGGGCTTTGTGCGATGACCGTCGATGACATCAACAAGCTGATTCGCAAGTTCATCCGCGAGACGCTGGCCATGCCGGAAAACTCGGTCAGGAAGGCGAATCAGACAGCACCAACCGGGAAGCAGTCCGAGCCGTTCGCCACCGTGCTGATCTCCATGGTCGATGTGACCGGCGAGGACGACCGGCGACTCGACAACGAAGCCCCATCCATGAACGTCGCCGAAACCATTGTCGGCCAGCGCCGGCTGGTGGCCTCGGTCCAGTTCTTCCGAGAAGACGCCTACACCCGCGCATGCAGGCTGAAAACCCTCCTTTCGATGTCCCGCTCAATTGACAGGCTTCAAGCCATGGGCCTCGGGCTTGTCCGAGCGTCCCCGGCGCGCAATCTGACCGCCGTCATCGACAGCGCATGGGAAGAACGGGCGCAGATTGACCTTGAACTTTACGTGGTGGCGAAGGAGGTCCAGAGCCTCCCGACCTTCGGGCGATTCCCCATCGAAATCAGCTCCGCTGATACAACTCTTTCAAGCGAGGTAATAGAACCATGACCATTCCCGTCTCCAAGGTCGTCAAGGTCAGCATCCTGTCGAGTCCGACTTTCCCGAAGCGAAAGGGGTTCGGCCTGCTGCTGATCGTCGGCAAGAGCCCCCGCCTTCCAGTGGGCAACCGCATCCGCTTCTACACGGACATGGACGCTGTCGCCACGGATTTCGATTCGACCGACGAAGAGTACAAGGCCGCGCAAATCTTCTTCAGCCAGGCCCCGCGCCCGACCGAGCTGGCTATCGGCCGCCGTTTCGACGTGGCCGTCGCTGGCGATCTACTCTGCTCGGTCAATTACGAGAAGAACATCGCCGCATGGCAGACCATCGTTGATGGCGCCTTCAAGATCCACATCGACGGCGAAGAGGAAGAAGTCTCCGACATCGACCTGACGGGCGTCGCCAACCTGAACGCTGTGGCCGCAAAGATTCAAACCTCCCTGCAATCCGTCGGCGCCACATGCCTCTTTGACGGCACCCGCTTTATCTTGCGCTCAGGCACCACTGGCACCGAATCAACGGTCGATTACACGACCGCCCCCGAGGCGGGCACCGACATCGGGCCGCTGCTCGGCTCCCGTGCTGAGGATCTAGGCATCAAGGCTGCCGGCGCTGCCGCCGAGAGCATCGCCGAGTCGCTGGACGCGCTCCAGAACATCGACCCATCGTGGTTCGGCGTTACCTTCACGAAAGAGCTGACGACCCAGGATCTGATGGATGCCGCGGCCTGGACCGAGGCCCGCGTCAAGATGTTCGGCTTCACGACCGCAGACAGCAACGTCCTGGATCAATCCGCTGTCGATGACATCGCCTCGTACATGAAAAGCAACATGTATGACCGCACCATTGGTATCTGGGATAACGACGACCCGTATCAAATCGTGTCGGCACTCGCTCGCGGCTTCACGGTGAATTTCAACGAGCAGAATTCGACAATCACCCTCAAGTTCAAGCTGCTGCCCGGCACCTCGCCGATCACCATCACCGAGTCGCAGCGCCAAGCGCTGGTGGCGAAGAACTGCAACTACTACACCTACTTCGGCGACAGCGCGATGCTGGCCGAGGGCGTGATGGCCAGCGGTAAGTTTTTCGACGAGCGTCACGGCCTCGATTGGCTGCAAAACGCAATCGAGACAAACGTTTTCGGCTACCTCTACACGCGCACCACAAAGGTTCCGCAGACCGACAAGGGCGTGGCAGCGCTGGTGCAGCAGGTCGAGAAAGCCTGCCAAGAGGGCGTCAATAACGGCCTGCTTGCCCCTGGCATCTGGAACGGCATGGATCTCGGCGAGGTGCGATCGGGCGACTTCCTGCCCAAGGGCTTCTATGTCTATGCCCAACCGGTCGCCGAGCAGAACACATCCGACCGGGAGTCCCGCAAAGCGCCGCCGATTCAAGTAATCGCCAAGGGTGCCGGCGCGATCCATTTCGCCGATATCACCGTCACCTTCGAGCGCTGATCCGCGCCTGACACAAGGAGAAAACAGACATGAAGGTCTATTCGTTCCAGAACACCGTCGTTCTGGTGAATGGCGTCGAGATCACAGGCTGGGCCGATGGCGACGACGTCATCAAGATCGCCCGCCGGGCCGACTCGGCATCAGACAAGGTCGGTGCCAACGGCGACATGATGGTGAGTATCTCGGCCGACAAGTCCGGGGAATTCACTTTCAAGCTGCAACAAACATCCAGCTCCAACAAGTACCTGATGAGCCTCTGCGCGCTGCAGGAAGGCGGGGCCAAGACGTTCGTTCCGGTCAATATCCTGTTCCAGGACACCTACCGGCAGGACTTGGCCACCGGCACCGTCGGCTACCTGAAGCGCCCGCCCGAGTTGGGCCGCGGCGCCCAGGCCGGCTCACAGGAATGGGCGGTCGTGGTCGAGCGCCTCGATCTGCTGCTCGGCGATCCGGCGCTGGTGGGCGCGCTCACTGCTGCTGCGGCCATCCTCGGTTAATCGGGAGAGAACATGAACAACACAAAGCAAATCGGCGAGCGCACCTACTCGTTCGGAACCATTCCCGCAATTGATGCGATCCGTGTCGAAATCGCAATCGCTCGTGTCATTGGAGAGCCGCTATTCGCTGCCTTCATGGATGCCAAGAAGACTGGATCGTCGGAGAAGGACGCTGAGCAAGCCGGCGCTGCGGCAATAGGTCTGATGCTCTCGAAAATGGATGCCAAAGAGCTGCTGGCCACGATGGAGACGACCTTCCAGTACGTCACATGCAATGGCCAGCGTATTGACATCAACGCAACTTTCACCGGCCGCTTGCTGGAAATGCACAAGGTATTCGTTGAGGCACTGCGCTTCAATTTCAGCGATTTTTTACCCGCCGGCCTCTTCGCTTCAATCCAAAACGCGGTGACCAAGTAGAGGTCATTGAGTCCGCCAACATCAACTGGTATGTGATGCGTCCCGTCATGAGGAATCCGCCGCTTTGCACGCTGCGGGAACTGAAAGACGGGACGTACAGCATCAACGATCTGGCGGACTTACACGAAGCGATGGACGAAGAGGCCGAGTACAGCCGGCGATTCGAAGTACTCAGAAAAAGGAAGTAGCCATGGCTGCAAACGTCATAGATAGCTTCTTCGTATCGCTCGGGTTCGAGATCAACACCGAGAAACTGGACAAGTTCAAGCAAAAGCTTCAGGTCGCCAGTGAAACCGTTATAGCCATCGGTGGCATTGCTGCTGCTGCAGCCGGCGCCATCGGGCTGTTCGTCGGCAAGGTGGCGGAAGGCATTGACGAACTGGGCGACTTCGCCGATGTGGAGCAGGTATCCATTGAGGCCCTGCAGGAAATCGGCTATGCCGCTCAACTCAGCGGATCAAGCCTGGATTCTGTCAAGGTTTCCATCGCCGGCATCAACAAGACCGTCGGCGAGGCGGCGCTCGGCATTGGCCGCGGTGCCCAGACCTTCGAGAAGCTGGGCATGTCCGCGAAGAACGCGGACGGTTCGATCAAGTCCTTTGACCAGGTGCTGGATGAGGTCGCCGGCAAGATGGACGGGCTTTCACGGCAGGAGCAGATTGCCCTGGCCGAAAAGCTCGGTATTGACCGCTCGCTGATACCTCTGCTGGCAAAGGGACGCGGCGAACTGGAGGCACTACGCAAGGAAGCGCAGGCCTTCGGCGTCGCCAGCGATGAGGACGCCCAGAAGGCCGGGGCGCTGATGGACAGCCTCGACCGCACCCGCTTCATGCTGGGGGCGCTGGGTAAGCACATCGCTGTCGGATTCATGCCGCAGGTTACTGCTGTCCTCGATGGCATGCGCGCTTGGTGGCTTGCAAACGAGAAGATCACCAAATCATCAATCGTAACTGCGTTGAAGTTGATGACAGCGGTTATCGGGACTGTGTGGGATTGGGCCGTTCGCCTAGCCGACGGATTTGTTGAGGTTGTTCGCTGGCTGAATTCATTCAGCGCTGCCACCAAGATCGCAGCGGCCGTTGGGCTGCTTCTCGGCGCGGCAATTGCATTCCCTACCGTAATGATGGGCTTGCTACTCGGGGCAATCTTTCTCGTAATCGATGAGTTGGTGAACTTCTACGAAGGGAACGAAACCGTTATCGGGCAGTTGCTCAACGAGTTCCCGAATGCAGGGAAAGCGGTCATTGTTGCGCTTGGCACCATCGGCGCGGCTTTTGTGGCTTTGAAATGGCAAGCGATTAGCACATGGGCCGCAACAATGTGGGGGGCAATCCGCAGCGCAATCGTAACGGTAGCGGCGGCGGCAACCATGGCGGGCGGAATCCTGCCGTTGATCGGCATGTATGTAAGCATGGCCGCCTCCGCCGTTGCCGCAGGCATCTCTGCTGCTGCAGCGTGGTTGATCGCGATCGCTCCAATTGCTCTTGTCATCGCGGCCATCGTTGCCGTTGGGGTGGCGATTTACGCGCTATGGGCAAACTGGGACGAAGTGACCGCGTGGGTCAGTGAGGCGTGGGATTCTGTCACGGCAAAAATATCGGGCTTCATCGACATGGTCAAAGGTGCCATCGGCAAGGTCGGGCAACTGCTCGGCCTCACCGATGACGCGAGCAATGTAAAAGTGGCGGTCAGCGGGGGCAGCGGCGCGGCGCAGGCCTCGGCCAACAACTCTCTGAACGCGACTGGCGGCGTCATTGGTATGTCCGGCAGCAACACCACAAACAGCTCGACCGTAACCCAAACGACCCAGATCACTGGCACGACCATCCAGATCAACAGCCCCGACCCGGCGAAGGCCGGCGAGGCCGTGCGCCAGGAGATGGAGCGCATGAACAGGCAGGCCGTGCGTAACGGCCAGACTGCGGTGGCGCTATGAGCGAAGCATTGAGTCAGCAACAGGTTGCGATCATCCGGTCCATGGGTGGCCTCGTGTTCGATGCGGTATTCGAAGAGATGCACGAAGCCGACCTGGAGATTACCGACAACCCGGTAGAAACGGGTGTCGTCATCAGCGACCACGCCTTCATGAAGCCGCTAAGCGTGAAGATTTCCGCGGGCGTCTCCGACACCCCGCTGAGGGGCTGGGGTGGAGGCTACCAAATCAGCCAAGGGGCCGTCGTTGAAGGCGGAACTGGAGCCGGCCAGGATTTCTGGACGAGGGATGCGCCAAGCGACCCGTTCGCATCCGATGCAGGCCGCTCCAGGCGTGCCTTCGAACTGCTGACGGACCTGCAGAAACGGGCCGAGCCATTCGACCTGCAAACCGGCCTCAAGCTCTACAAGAACATGGTCTGCACGTCGATCATAACGAACCAGGATAAGGATTCGTCCGGAGCGCTGCTTTTCATCGCAGAGCTGCGCGAAGTGATCATCGTCTATACGCAGGTGGTGACCTACCCGCCGCGCAAACCCGGTGCTACCAAGCGGCAAGCCGGCCCGAAGAAGGACAAGGGCGAGCAGCAGGGTAAGGAGGTGGCGGAGCAGCCAAAGAAGCAGTCACTGAGCAAGAAACTGGCTGACGCCATCGGAGGCAAGAAGTGATCCTTGAGCTGCCCTTCTCCAACGACCCCGCGCAGGTTTTCACGACCCAGCTGGGCGAGGCGAAATACACCATCGAGGCCAAGTACAACGACCGCTCGGGCGTCTGGACCCTCGATCTGTACGACGCCGCCACCCAGGCTCTTGTCGTCGCCTCGCTGCCGATTGTGATTGGGCAGGACCTGCTGGAACCCTACAACTTCGGCATCGGCAGCATCCTGTGCGTCGAGACTGCCGGCCAAGGGAGGGATGCCGGCCCCGGCGACCTCGGGGGGCGGGTCAAGGTTTATTGGTTCAGCCCTGGTGAGGTGCCGGCATGAACGATTCCGTCCGACAGTGGAAACGAAAGGCGCAAGTGGTCGTTGGAAAGGCCGGCAGCGGCCTGATGATCGAGAACCTGCGGATACAGTTCGAGGTCGCCAAAACCATCGAAGCAGCGCCCAATGCCGCGATCATCCGGATATTCAATCTACACCCGGATAACGAGGCGAAGATAAAAAACGAGTTCGACGAGGTGCTGTTGAATGCCGGCTATGAGGGTGCCATACGCCTGGTGTTCCGGGGGAACATCAAGCACGTCTATCGATACAGGGACAAGAACGACTACATCACCGAGATCGAGGCCGGCGACGGCGACAAGGATTACAGCCATGCCGTGATGAACGAGACGCTGGCAACCGGAACGACTAACGATCAACTCGTTGAGCGTGCCGTCGGCAGCTTTGAAGCCAGTAAGGCAAAGCCTTATGTCCAGATCAATAACCGGGCGCGCCTGCGCGGAAAGGTGATCAGTGGCAACACCCGGGACGTACTCAACGACGTGGCCCGCGAATCTGGCGCGAACTGGTCGATTCAGGATGGTCAGTTGGTCATCGTCAGCACCAACGACGTTCTGCCGGGTCAGGCGATAGTCATAAGTGCCGAGACCGGCATGCTCGAAGCACCCGAAATCAACGACAAAGGCATCGCCGTGAAGTGCCTGCTGAACCCACAACTGCGGGTCAATGGTGCGATCAAGCTGGATAACAACGGCATCAAGGCGAAGCGCCAGCAGGCCCAGGCGCTGGCAACCAAGCGCGAGAAGCAGGAAACCAACGCACCCCTTGGCCGCGAGAACGAGGCGCTGGTCCGCCTCGACCCGGACGGCATCTACAAAGTGTTGAAGCTCACCCACAAGGGCGACAACCGGGGACAAGATTGGGTCACAGAGATCGAATGCATCGGCCTCGACCAGCCGATCCCGGCAACGAGGTAAGCGCATGGCAGACGGAAAACAGATCGGCAAGGTCCAGCGCGACCAGCAACTGACGGCCACCCCAGAGGAAGCCCATGCCGCCCAGATCGAAGGCCGACTGAAAGACCTGCACACATGCCTGCCCGGGATCATTGTCAGCTTTGACCCGGATACGCAAACCGCATCTGTACAGCCCGCTATCAAGCGGATATTCACCGAGCGCGGCGCGGTCAATCTGCCTCTGTGCGTTGATGTGCCAGTGGCGTTCCCTGGGGGCGGCGACTTCTGGCTGACCTTCCCGGTGGGGCCGGGCGACGAGTGCATCCTGCTGTTTTCGGAGCGGGCGATTGACTACTGGCACGTCAACGGCAGCACGCAACTACCGGCTGAGTACCGGATGCACGACCTGTCCGACGGCATCGCCCAGGTGGGACTGAACAGCCAACCCAAGAGGCTATCAGACCTGCAAATGGACGGAGCGGAGCTTCGCACCCGCGACCGCAGTACCTACATCCGGCTGACAAACGGCACGATATTCATTAAAGGTGACATCGAGCACGAGGGCAACACAAAGCAGACCGGCAACCTGAGCCAGACCGGCAATACCATCACCACCGGCACCGTGACCGGCAAAACAGACGTCATCGCCGCCGGCAAGTCGGGCAAGGGCCACACGCACGGCAATGTGCAAACCGGCGGCGGCAATTCCGGCCCCCCCGCTTGAGCTTGAAGGAGAAAAACCATGCTCGTGCGAAGACTCGACGGCAACCACGACATGACATTCGGGCATGGCATCGCGGACATGGCGGTGGAGGCCGAGGCTTGCGCACAAAACGTAAAAACCCGCCTGCTGTTGCTGCAAGGAGAATGGTTCCTCGACATCGATGCGGGCGTGCCGTACTTGCAGCAAATCATGGTGAAGCCAGCAAACCCGGCGCTGACAGAAGCCATCATCAAACGCACGATTCTCGAAACCGAAGACGTCAGCGAGATTCGCAGCTTCTTCATGTCCTTTGACCGCAACACACGAAGAATGACCATCTCGGCGACCGTAGCCAATATCTACGGCAGCGTCGCCAACATCAAGGTGACCAAATGACGCAACTCACAGCGCTAGGCTTCATGCGAAGCCGACTCGACGAGCGTTTGGCCGCGTTGCAGGACGCCGTACGTGCCATATTCGGCACCTCCATCAACCTCGCGCCCGACACCATCGACGGGCAAACTCTGGGCATTTTTGCCGAGGCGGTGAGCAACCTCGATCAGCTCATCGAGGACGTGTATCACAGCCTAAATCCCCAATCCGCGACCGGGGCTGCACTCAGCCGATTGGTACAGTTGAACGGTATTCGGCGCATTGGCGGCACATACAGCACATGCGACGTACTGTGCGTCGGACAGCAAGGCACCATCATTCCGGCTGGCAGCTTGATCAAGAGCGCGGCGACAAATGCCACCTTCCAGACCACGATGGAGGTGGCCATCGACGACACCGGGCAAGTGCTGGTTTCCTGCCGCGCAGTTGAACTTGGCGCAAAGCTGGCCCCGGCAGCGACGCTGACCAAGATCGACACGCCCATCTACGGCTGGCAGACCGCAAGCAACCCCATAGATGCCATCGTCGGGCGCGACGAAGAAACCGACGAACAGCTACGCATGCGGCGCAGGCTCTCGACCGCAACGCCAGCACAATGCATCGTGGATGGCGTCTATGGGGCGCTGGCGAACCTGCCAAGCGTGCGGCAGGTGATGGTGTATGAGAATGACCAGGATACCGTTCAGCCGGTCACCGGCCTGCCGCCGCACTCGCTCTATTGCGTTGTCGAAGGTGGGCTGATGGAGGACATCCTCAATACCATCTGGCTGAGAAAGACGGCAGGCACAACGCTGGTAGGCAACACCACCGGCATCGTGACGGATTCGATGGGCAACCCGCACACGATGCGATTCGACCGGCCCATCGACATCCTGGCCTACGTGGTTGTGAACATCAGCCAGCGCAATGGCTGGCCGACCGATGGCGCGGCCCGGATCAGAAACGCAATTTGCACCTGGGCGCTGACCCATCAGCGGATCGGCACAGAGGTCATCCAGTCGCGGCTATTCGACCCCATCAACTCGGTACCGGGGCATTCCGTGACTAGCCTCTACGTCGGCACCTCGGAAAACCCAGGCAGCCCGGCCAATGTCGCAGTGCCATTCAACGGGCTGGCGCGGTTCGACCCGACCCGCATCGTGGTGAATGTGTCATGAGCGCCACAGCGATTGACCACCAAGCCATCGGCCGTAGCCGCGTTGCCTTGCAGTACCAGGAAAGCCCCAAATTTCTCGACTATCTCAGGGCGTTACTGCAAGTGCCGAACGAGCAGGAAGCGCTGCTGCAAAAGGTCGCGCTGCAAACCGACATCGATGAAGCCGAAGGGGTGAATCTCGACGTGCTGGGCGACATCGTCGGCGCCAGCCGAATCGTGCCGTATTCAAGCGCGCTGCAATTCTTCGGATTCCAGGGGCAGCCCGGGGCGCTGACATTCGGCGAGGAAGGCTTCCCGGCTATCGGCGGTCGTTTCCGTGAAGAGTTCGAAACCGATTTCACCACCTCGACGCTCGATGACGTGGCTTACCGGGTGCTGATCAGGGCCAAGATCGTCAAGAACCACTCGAAGGGCACGAACGAGGACGTTCTCAGAGGCCTGGCCTATCTGTTCGGTCCTGGCGTTCCTGTGGCGGTGGGTGATCACGGCGGCATGGCGATCCAGATCGCGGTCGGCCGTGAGCTGACGTTTCTGGAACAGGCGATGATCATCAATCTCGACATCCTGCCGCGACCGGCGGGGGTGCGTATCAGCCAACGCGTGTCTTACGACATAACGAATTTTTTCGGCTTCAGCGACCAAGCCGGGGCGCTGACATTCGGCGAGGAAGACGACCCCGCGGTCGGCGGGAAATTTGCAGAGGAGTTTTGATTATGGCGATCACAAGACCGCCCGTTCTGCCCGCATGGGCGGAGGCCGGTGACAAGGTTCAACCTTCAAATGCGGAAATCGCGGTTGGCTGGCCGCTTTCCAATACGCCGCCGTCGCGGCAGCGTTTCAACTGGGTATTGAATTATTTGGCAAACGCAGTTCAGTACCTGACAAAGCGCGGGTTTGCAGAATGGGATGCTGGAGAAACCTACGATTTAAACGACACGGTAATCGGGCCAGATGGCGAGGTTTATCGCAGCACTGCTAACAGCAACAAGGGAAACAACCCGACTACCGCCACCGGCAGTTGGGCACTGTGGTCAAGCAATAACGCGCTTTACTTAGCTACGACCCTTCGCGCCCTGTGCGATTCAAACAGAATAATTTTGCAAAATCATTATCTCTGAGGATATAGCCATGCCCACGCTCGAACAGCAACTCGCCAGCGCGATTGACGCGCAAAATGCCTTGACTCAGGCGGTAGCAGAAAGTTTTGCAGTCTTCAAAGGCTCTGCGCCCAACGTCATCAGAGCGAACTTGCTCAACCCCCAAGTGATGCCTGCTGCCACGGAGGTTGCTATCAGCAGCACCCCATCCATTGCAGATTGTGACTATTACCAGTATGACGCAGCATCTGCGAGCTACGTAATAAAGAAGGAAGGGCTATATCAGATTGCAATGCATGTGGGTTACGAAGTAAATATTAGTGGCTATTGGTACGACGTAATTCAATACATTAAGGCGTATAAAAATGGCGTTATCCCATCAAATGCGAATTACTTTGCGACTGCAGGCGGTTGGCAGTCATTTGGCCACTATAGCGGTGTAAAAAATCCGCAACCAAAGACTTTTTATAATCGTCTTGCCTGCCGACTTGGTGTGGGAGACAAGATCAGATTCATTCATTGGCTGACTCAGACATCCTGCACCCTACAGCCAGAGAGCCCGTCCTCGACGCAATCTAGTTTCGTCGAATTTGCCTATCTTGGAGCCTGATCGTGAAAAACTTCAATCTTTCTCTTGCAATTCTCCATATCTTCCCCTCGGCGCGTCCGATGATTGATTTCCTGGTTGTCGATAACGGATTGGGGCCGGAGATTGCTGAATGGAACTTGTCTGCCCCGCGCCCCTCGGTCGAAGAACTTATGAAAGCGGAAGAGGCGGCTTCTCTGACCGAAGCCAAAAAACAGACATCGTTCAGGATCGACAGCTACGCAAAAGAAAATCGCACCAGAATTGCTGGAACGCCCGATGATGCTGAAATTGCGGGCTGGAATAACAAGCTCCGTATCGCACAGGCCATCCTCACGGACACGGCCACAGATATTGATAAAGCGGCATTCCAAGCCGAAATCGCCGCCCGCGACATCGAAGGCGAAACGCTCGAAATTTTCGTACAGAAGGTCATCAGGAATGCGGAATTCTACGCACAGGCTGTCGGCCTGATCGATGGGCTGAAGCGCAAAACGCAGGATGCCGTGTCTGCCGCAAAGACCCCCGAAGATGTAGAAAAAGTGTTGATCGACATGAAGGCTCAGGCTGAGGCCGCATTCGAGAAACTGATGCAGTAACCCTGCTTTGCGGTACCCAACCACTACCAGTACAGATCCGCTTCGGCGGTTTTTTTGTTTAAGGACGATGATGCGCTCTCCTGATCAAATTACAAACTACCGAGAGGCTCGGCTAAACATCAGAACAGGCGACGTGCTGGGGGTGCGCGGGCGCGGTGCATTTGCTTGGCTGACACGTAGCGCCCAGCGTATAGGGGGCTTACGCGACCGGTCTGGCATCACACACGTCGGCATTGCTTGGTGGATGAAGGGGCGGCTGTACTCGGTCGAGATGGACGGGCGGCATAACGTATTGCGCCCTCTGTCTCAGCATATCGCCGACGGCTGCAGGGTGGATGTGTATCGCTGCCCGGTTGCCGCTGCCGCAATGCCCGCACAGTTTGACCGCGCCATGAGAGCCCCTATCAGGTACGGATTAACCGACCTCGTAAAGATTGCGCTACGGCTCATTTTTGGTAGAAAAACTGGGAATGACGACAAACGGGACATGGTGTGCAGCACCTTCGCAAGCCAATGGCTGCAATGGGCTGGCTGGCCTCCGCCGACCGGATTCCCGGATATGCCAAGTCCCGGAGAGTTATGTCGGGCACTTGGGACAACGCCGACATTCGCAATAAGGCCGCTACCCAGCGGCCTTAATTTTTTGGGAAGAAGAAATGCTGACCGATAAAGGGATGGCGGCGGCCAGTTACACGGCCAGTGCCGGAGTGGTGCTCGCCGGACTGTCGTTGTCTGAATGGGGATTTATCGTTGGGACGGCGACGGCGGTGCTGACCTGGGCCGGAAACATGTATTTCAAAGCGCTGGACAACCGCCGCAAGGCCGAGGAGCACCAGCTCAATGTCGAGCGCCTGAAACACGACCGTCGCCAGCACGACAGACCGCACGACCCGGAACGCCGACAGACACCGCTCGACGAGGAAGAAGCCGATGAGTAAAGCGCGCGTAGTAGTTGCCGCACTGGCGCTGTCAGCGGCGGGGTTGGTTGGCATTGTGCTGCGCGAGGATTACCGCGGCGAGGCCTACGTGCCGGTTGCCGGGGATGTTCCAACCATCGGCTTCGGCACTACCGACGGCGTCCAGTTGGGCGACACAACAACGCCGCCGAAGGCGTTGGCACGGGCCTTGATCGACGCACAAAAGTTCGAGGGCGCGCTGCGGCAGTGCGTAGGAGTACCGCTGCACCAGCATGAATACGACGTGTATGTGTCTTTTGCCTACAACGTCGGCGCCGATGCGTTTTGCAGATCGACATTGGTCAAGAAACTCAACGATGGGGATTACGCCGGGGCCTGCGCCGAGTTGAAGCGCTGGAACAAAGCGGGCGGACGGGTGCTGCCGGGGCTGGTGGCGAGGCGCGAGGCGGAATATCAGCAGTGCATGGGGGGAAGTTCATGATGAACCCGATTACCGAAGGAGTGAAAATCATCACCCCCGGTTTTTCGCTGCAGCGCATCGTGGCCAAGCTGGTGGTGATTGCCGTCCTTCTTGGCCTTGGCGCATGGGGCGGCAATACGCTGGCCAGGAACCATTACGAACCGCTGCTGGCCGACGCAAACAAGCAGATCGGCGTGCTGACGGCGGCCAACACTGCCCTGAAAGCCTCAATCGAGAAGCAGAATACCGCCATCACCGCGCTGCAAACCGAAGCCACGAAACGCCAGCGAGCAGCCACGGCAGCCGTGCAGCAGGCACGCACGGCTGCGGCGAAGTACAGAATCCGCGCCCAGGCGGTATTGCTGATCAAGCCACCACCGGGTGCAAACCAGTGCGCGGCGGCACAAGCCGCATTTGACGATGAACTACGAGACGAGCGAGGTTGGCAATGACGAAACCCTCGATGCGACTTTCGCTTACCGGCTTTTTGGCCGGAATTCTTTCGTTTGGCCTGGCCGGGTGTGCCACCACGCCATGCACCGCGCAACCTGTCGAGGTGCGTGTGCCGGTCGCTGTGCCGTGCAACGCCCCTATGCCGGAGCGCCCTGCTTTTGCCGTCGATGCGTTGCCCATCGGTTCCAGCATTTGGGACCAGATGGCCGCGCTACGTGGCGAACGATTGCAGCGCCAAGGCTACGAGGCGGAACTTGAGGCCGCTGTCCGTGCTTGCCAGTAACGCCGCCCATCCTCAACCAATGAAGGGTCGCTTTACAGGGCACCTGTAATGCGCTCCAGAGCGCTTTGCGCGATGAAACCGCTACGGCTGCGAAACTCCGGGTGGTGCGCCACGAAGTCATCGATCCGGCGGATGAGCGACGATGGCAGCGTGATATTGATTTTCTCAGCCTTGCCCATATAGCGGGTTACATCAATATCGACCACCGCCCAGATCCAGCCAGCGTAATCCGGATTGGCGTGATGGTGGGCCACGCTCCGCGCCACGGGGATTTCGGCGTTGTCTTCAGCCAGCCCTTCCAGGTGAAATTCAATGGCCTCGCGGGCATTGGTCAGAGCCTCGTCCAGCGTGTCGCCCGCCGAGAAGCATCCAGGCACATCTGGCACGACTACACCAAAGGCGTGTTCCGCATTGCCCTGTTCGATTGCAATCGCATACAACATATCCATTCTCCTATTAGCCGGCCTCACTTGAGGCCGGCTTGCTTCCGGATGCTGTTCAACGTACCGGGAGGAATGTCTTTTCGTGGGTGGGTAATCGTGACACGCCCCGGTTTTTCAGGGTGCTTGAACTGATGGTGACTACCCCTTACCGCGACCAGATACCAGCCATCCTGCTGAATCATTTTGATGGCTTCCTGACTGGTCATTTTCCCTCTCCCGTATTTTGTGGTTATTATACCCACTAAAAAAGGAAGAGCAATACCCCCGGAGTTATTTTACACGCGGCGGGAAGTGGTAAAATCTTCTCCGCATCTCGCAGCAACCCCCGCGTCAATACTGGCTAAAAAGTCCGTGAAATCTCGTGAGTTGCGGAAATGAAAATGCGGTAAGGCGTTGATTTTTCCCGTTTCTGCGGGAGACTTGAAAACTAGCAAGGGGGTGACCCCTTCCAGGGTTCGAATCCCTGACCCACCGCCATCACAGTAGCGAAGGGAGCGCTATGGGTACGTATCGAGTCGCACAGGTTTGTCCCAATGGGCACGTCGCAACGACTGCCGCAGACCAGAACCCAGAACTGCGAGAAGCATTCTGTTCCCAGTGTGGTGATGCGACCATCATGCAGTGCCCAAAGTGCAGCGCATCCATTCGCGGCGATTACTACGTTGAAGGTGTTTTCGGGTTCGGAGGCGACTACCAGCCGCCTGCGTTCTGCCACAACTGCGGTAACGCCTTCCCATGGACTGAACGCAAGATCGCAAGCGCGGTCGAGTTGGTCGAGGTTGGCGCAGAACTACCAGCAGAAGAGCTTGAACAGTTCCGGGCTGATCTGGCGGAACTGACAAAAGACAGCCCGAAGACACAGGTGGCGTCCCTTCGGTTCAAGAGGGTAATGGCGAAGGTCGGCACTTCGGTTGCGTCCGGGGTGCGTGACATTGTTGTCGATGTGTTGAGCGAAGCTGCCAAGAAAGCAATTTGGGGAGCCTAGAAGGAATGTCAATGACTCTCGATGAGATTCGGGCTTGCCTCCAAGCAGGCAACTTCCAAGTTGCGAATGAAACGGCGCTGGCGAATGGCACGGGTACACAGCTCCGTTTGCAGAACGGCGCAATCGTCAACAGCTACCACACCGGCAACTTCAACGTTCAGGGCAAGAACCAAGATGCGGTGAAAGCATGCCTTGGCGTGCAAGCCGCACCGGCTGCGGCAGCACCCGCACCGCAGAATGGTCCTGCTGCCAAGCCGATGCTGAGCAAGGTCTTTGTCGTCTACGGGCATGACGCAGCAGCCCGCACCGAGCTTGAAGCAATGCTGCGCCGCTGGAGGCTTGAGCCGTTGATCTTGGATCAGCTTCCGTCCGAGGGGCAGACCATCATCGAGAAGTTGGAGAAGTACACAGCAGAGGTGAAGTTTGCTGTAGTGCTGGCGACACCTGATGACGAGGGCTACCGCGCAGGACATGAGGACGAAAAGGCGTTCCGTGCGCGTCAAAACGTTGTGATGGAACTGGGCATGATGCTCACGCTGCTCGGTCGCAAGAACGTTGCCATCCTCATGAAGCAACAAGACAACATGGAGCGTCCGTCCGACATTCAGGGATTGCTCTATATCCCGTTCAAGGACAACCTGCAAAAGGACGCAGGGCCGCTTCTGGCGAAGGAGATGGCGGCTCAGGGCTACCCGATTTCATTGGCGAACCTGTAGCAAGCAAAGGCGCTCTGCTCCCAATAGGCTAGAGCACTGCAAGTTCCACCGACCTAACCACAAGCGCAGCAATCAGTTAGCAGGCAAGCCCGCCTAATTCCGGGTTTGCCGTTCCCTGCTCGCGGGCAAGAACGCCGCTACAGGCCGCGCGCTGTGCTCGCCAGTACCCTAGCGGCGGCGGTGTGGTGATCGTCGCCCCAGCCGCCCGCTGCGCTCGCGCAGCCGCACAAACGACAACGGGTGCCAGCGGCACCCGTTGAAGGCCAGGTCGCACGGGTAGGAGTGGCCCCGTTCCTAGCTGAGTCCGTTTGATTAACGTCCAACGGTTTTCGATGGGACGGCGCAGCTTCTCCGGGACTGCGCGCCACTGCACCGCTGACGACGATAAGGGCGGTGCAGGGTTTTTCAGATGCCGTCGTCGTCTTGCCTGCTCCTGCATCCTTGCCGGTTCGGTTGCGGCGTGCAAAGGCGCAAGCGCTGCACGTCCTCCGACCAAAAGAGCTGACCACACCGCATGCACTTCCGCCAGCCGACATAGCGCACCACGCGCGGCGGCTTGTGGTCAGCATCAAGCACGGGTTCGCGCCGCGCTCCGTCGTCCTGCGGCCACATGCGAGGCTCAACGAAGCCTTGGAAATTCGGTTTCATCGCAGCAACCCCCAGCCAGCAGTCCCGGCGCGGGCGGTGCCATCGTCGATCCAGTTCAACACGCAATGCCGCACCACAGGGCCATCGACCGGGCATATGCGACCGTCAGCAATGGCAGCGCTGAGCATGTCACTGACCCAGCCTCGCATCTCGTCGGTCGCACCTTGCGAGCGCTCCAAGTGCTTGAGGCGGGCGAGCATGCCCTTGGCGCTGCTGATGCTCATGTGGTTAGTCCTGAGACTCGCGCAACGCCGCGCCCAGCTTGACCGCGCGGAGCAGGTTCAGCGCGTCGCTAGTCTCGCGGGCTGCATGCGCCTCGATGCGTCGTTGCTGAATCTGGCGCAACTCGTCGGGCGTGATGCCGTACTTGACCGGGCGGTTCTCGTGGTCGAGGTTGTCATTCTTCATTGGAGCGTTCCTTTCATCGGGCCGATTGCTTGCAGCAGGCGCGCGGCCTGATAGCGCACTGCTGGGTCGTCGCACTTCAAAATCGCCTCATAGCAGACATTGACGATCAGCTTGAGATCGGCTTGCCCCTGTGGTGTGTCTATCGGGCGTTCGATCTTTGGCCGACCCCAGCCGTAAAAGGGAATGGTGTCGGTGTCTCGAATGCTCATTGCTTCTCCTCCAGCGCCAGAAGGCGCGTTTCCAGTTCTGCGATTTGCTTGATGCCGTAGAGGGTCGAGATACCTTCCAGAATCTGCTTACCCACATCCGGCGCGACCTTGCCGTCTGCGATGGCTTGCAACACCGCTTCCGCCTGCTCGGTCACGGATGCCTTGGCGTCAAAATCAAACTCCACGCGCTCGGTCTGCGAACGCAAGGCAGGAGCGACCCGCGACAGCACCAGCCCAGCCGCTTGCACGTCACCGGCAAGCGCTGCGTCGATAACCACACGGGCAACCTTCGGCGCGTCGTCCATCAGTGCCTGCGTCACGCGGGTGCGCTTATCAACGATGCCGCGAGGGCGTCCGTTCTTGTTGGGCGACGGCATGCCCTTCTTCCAGTTCGGATTGCCCGCTGGCGGTTCGGTGTTGGGCTTGTAGCCCTGCAACCAGTCCGGTTGAACTATCTCGGTCATTGGATGAACCCCTTTGATGTCATCAAGTGCCGATCAGGCTCATTCGCCAAACTTGAGAGCGGCCAGCGCTTTGTCATTGCCATTGCGAAGCTCATTCACCGTTGCCCACTTCGCGCCCATCGCCTTCTCAATCTCGTTGAAGACAAGCCCGCCGCGCTGCTCAATGACAGCCTTGGCACCGCGCACCGCTTTCAGCTTCTGCGCCGTGTCGGGTGAAGTGCGCTCGTGCCACATGCGGGTGTAGGTCTTCTGGAAGTTCGCATCGAGGCCGGACAGATACGGCGGCGCACCCAGCACTGCGCTGGCGGTGATGTGGTCGCCCTCGTCAATTGCCTGCTGCAAGAACTTGTGGCGATCCTCAACTGACATGTCCTTGACGTACTTGCGCACCTCGCCTGCGATGGTCACAGCGGCGCGGGATTCCAGCGGCTGCGAAAGCTGCTCCTCAAAATGCGCGATCTGCTTTTCCAGCGTGATGCGCACGTTGTCGAATTTCTTGGAGATGCGCTGCTGTTGCTTGGCTGCGGCATCGGAGACGTTGAGGATTTGCTGTCCCTCCGTCCAAGCTTTGTTGCGGCTGGCGTGGTCGCGTGCGTCGTGCAGCTTGCCCAAAGTCAGATAGGCATCGTCCAGCGCTTCGAGTGCGGGCGCGAGAATAGGCGCGGTAAGTTCCTCGTCGTAGCCGTCAATGGCTTTGAGAGTTTCGGCGTGGAGACTCGGGGTAATGCGTGAATCAACTGGCGTAGGCATGATGAAACTCCTTTGATTTGGCGCGTGTTTTTTACGCAGTGCTTACATGCTGCGAAAGATCAGCGAAGGTCCGCAAGGAAAACAAAAACATGCATGCGTCGAACAAGTAATTCAGCGTTATTCGTTCGTTGTCGCGTGCATCCAAAAAGTCGTTGCCGAGTCTCGGAGATGCGTCTTAGCGTTGCCCCATCTACAACCCGCACAGGAGCAACGACGATGGAAGCCAAGACCTACACGAACCGCACGAACGCCCGCCGCGCTGGTGTTGCCGCAGGTGTGCCCGCCGAACTGGTAGAGATCACCGTGCATAAGAACGGCGACGAGGTGCGCTTTGGCTGGAAGGCGAAGCAGCCGCCCGCAAGCGCTGCGCAGGGTGCGGCCAGTACCCCAGCGGCGACCGCTACCGAAAGCGAGCCTGTAGCGCCCGCTGTCGCCGTGCAGGGGGTGACCACAAGCAAGCCGAAGAAAGTAGCAGCCCCGAAGGTGGAGCGCGTCGAGCAGAACGGCGTCAAGCGTCCAAAGGATGGCGGGCTGTGCGCTGCTGTCTGGGCGTGGCTGGACGCTCACCCGGACGCAACGATTAAGGACGCGAAAGCCGCTGCACCGGAGAACGGCTGGAACGCGAACAACGTGGCCTGCGAGTTTTACGCTTGGCGCAAGTTCAACGGCCTTTCACGCGCGACCGCCGCGAACTGATGCAGGCCGGTTTTGCAGTCGCCGCCCCTGTGCTAACTGCTGCAAAAGTGCAAAACCAAAAAACGATGATCCCCGTTTTGTAGTTTTGTGGTTTTGCACTTCCCAGCACAGGGGTGAGTGCTGCAAAACCGATTCGCTCAAGTCAGCGTCGCTTTTCGGTAAAGCACCTGATTGTTCGCTCCGCGTACCACGTCGATTCGATACTGGAATTGAGCCAAGCGGAGCATGTCGTCCACGTCCTTCCAGCGGCGACCATTCACCACTCGATTCAGAACGCTATGCACCATGTCGCGGGTCACGTCCTGGCCTGTATGCGTCACATGAACCGCCTGCACCAGCGCCTCGACTACCTGTGACACTGTGGTCATCTTCTGATCGAGTGCGCGCCCGGTGTCTTCTTCGGTCTCCTTGCCGGTGGCGGCATCGAACACGCGCGCCGATTCATCCTCGCCCCATACGCATTCACCGAGCACCGCCTTACACAGCACCGACGCTGGAGCGTCTGCGCGCTGCGCCAGCGTATGCACAGCTTCCGTCTTGTAGGTGACAAGAAAGCGCGGTGTGAGCTGGGGTTTTGCCAGTCGCATGACATAGGCGTGCTCTTCTCGCTTGTCGCGGGCATGCGCGAATGCAACCCGTGGTGACGTAACCCATGCGCCAGCACCTGCCACCATGTCCTCAAAGTGCTCGGTGTTCTGGCTGCTGCGCTTGTTGTTGTGACCGATGAAGGCAATAGTCACGTCATGCTTTTCCGCCAGCGTCTGCATGTAAGCGAGCAGGCGCTTAACTGAGGCGTCATCATTGGGGCTTTGTCCCGGAGCCCAGATGGTCAGTGCCACGGCGGTATCAAGCACGACGAGTCGCACGGGTGGCGTCCCCGCGTTCATTGCCGTGATGTTCGCCATGCTGATGGTCGCGTCCAGATGCTCATAGACGCCGAAGACCTGAATCTGCTGTCCGCTGTGCTCATCGGTCTCGATACCAGCAAAAACCATCAGCGAGCCGGGCGCGCCACCCGCCTTGATGTGGCGAGCAGTAATCCACCCCTTCAACTCCTCCGCACTGATCCAGACGGTGGAGGCGTGGTGGCTAATCATGGCCGCCATCGTTGCGAGGAACGACGACTTGGCAGTGCCACCACGTCCGAAGAAGCCGACGACGCATTGACGCGGCAGGAACGGATCAACAAGGTAGGTGACTGTGGCTGTTTCGATATCTTCCGGCATGGCGAACTCCAGCTTGATCTTGTTCGGGTCGATGGTTCGCGGCTGGGTCTGAACACGGTGCCGCACCTTTTCGCGTTCGAGCTTCTTTCCTTCGATTTGAAGCTCTATCTCCTTGGCCTTGGTTGCTTCCCGCTGCGCCTCGGCTATCGCCTGAGCCTGCGCGACTTCCGGTGTCAGGTGCGGATTGCGCTCTTGTGCAGCAGCAAGCCACGGGAGCGTGGGCGGCTGCGCGGCGGCTGGGGCCGAGATCGCAAGGTTGCCGCCATTGGGGTACTGGCTGGGGTGCTGCGCTTGCTGTAGCGGCGGCTGTGCTCCCTGCAAATTCTCCGAGCCGCCCGAAGTGGCTTGTCCTACGCTATGCGTGCTGTGCATGTTGTTTCCTTCTCAAAGCCGTCCTGACCCGACGGCTTTTCTTTTGATGGAGTTACGCAGCGCTTATCAGCGGGTGTGCGGGGGCGGCAAGTTGCGCGGCTGCATTGGGTTTTCGTCGCCATGAACGTCAAACAGCTTGTTTGGCGTTCGGCGCGTAGGCGCTGGTACTGGTGAAGGTGCGCGAAGCCAACCAAGCCTTGATTTCGTCGATGTGATACCGAATCGGGTCTTGTTTGGCTGGCCCCATCTTGATGAAGTTGGGGCCTTTGCCCTTACCCCGCCAGATTTCGAGGGTGTTCGGTTTGATGCCGAGCAGTGCGGCAGCTTCTTCGTTCGTCAGCAGGTCGGGGCTGAGCGCTGAAAGTGTGGTCATGGGCGGAGTCCTCAGACAATCCACGGCCCGCAAAGAAAAAGGGCAGGCGCGGTGGAATCTGCCACCTGTTTCCAGATGACGGATACCCGCTCCTGCCCATGCAGCGCGTCTTCTCCAGTCCGACCCCTTGCGGGGGTATCGCATCACGCTCGAACTGGAGAGCGAGTTAGTTGAAGCAACTATAGGGCAACTTTACGCGATAAGCAAGCGTAAGTTGTTGATATAAAAGGTTGTTTAGTTTTCTGAACGGTCGTTTATGGCCGCTGCCTGCTGCTCGATCCAGTCGGATATGCGTTGCGTCTCGGGCTTGAGATATTGCAGGTGCGAAGTCTCAAGGTAGTGGCGCGCGGTCACGCCCTTGGGTACATGGTTCGTCAACAGCTCGACCTTTGTCAGATCAATGCCGCAGTTGGCGACGCCGATGGTCGTGAACGTGCGGCGCAGGTCGTGCGGCGTGATCTTCGTGCCCGCTACCTCGCTGACCTTCTTCATGGTGTCGCGCGGGTCTTTGATGTGCCCGGCCTTGCCCCAGGACGAGAACACGAACGGGCTACCCTTCACGCGCTGGCGCGTGGTCAGCAACTGCACCGCCTGCGTGGACAGCGGCAGCCATACGGGGTTGCTGTTCTTCGGGTCAGGGATGTGAATCCAGCCTTCCTCAAGGTTCACCCTGTTCCATTCGAGCGCGCAGCATTCCCCGATGCGAAGGCCGGTCAGCATAAGCAGCATCACGAGGTCGATGCTTGCTAGCGTGTCGCGGTTGTAGGCCTGCTCGCGGGACTGGACAAGGAATGACCACACCGCGCCGACCTTGCTATCTGGCACGCGGCTGGTGCGTGGCTTGAGCGGTGCCCATTTCTTGTAGAGCACGTCAACGGGGTTGTCCGTCAGCACGGGCGACCCGTCCGGCTCGCGGTATTCGCGGATGGCGTAATTGAACAAAGCGCGGAGCACAGCGAAGGCCTGATTAGCTTGGGCAGGGGCTGGGCCGTTGCCCGTTGTGCCCTTCGTCTTGATCTCGTTGAAGCGCTTCGTGACCGCCTCGCGGTTGATTTCCTTGAGCGGCTTCTTCAACCATGCCGCGAAGGTCGTGCTCACATGGCGTTCAATCTCGGCCTTGCTGCTGTCCTTCAGCGGGCGGTCGCGCTTGTACCCGTCGGCCACGTCGCGGAGGGTGACGCGCTGTGCTGCCTCCTTCTTTGCAACGGCGCGCGGGTCGATGCCCATGCGCATGCTGCGCAGGTGCTCGCGGGCAACGTCACGGGCTTGATCGACGGTGAAGACACCATGAGGGCCGATGCTGATGCGCGGCGAACTACCGTTCACGCGCCCCTGCACGATGTAGGTGATCTTGCCGGTAGGAGTGACCCGGAGGCCGAACCCCTTGAGCGAGTCGTCCCAGTGGAACGCCTCTTTGTCAGCGGGCGCGGTGATCTTGTCGATGTAGTTCTTCGTCAGCTTAGGCACGGCGCACCTCGCTGACTGGTGCTGTTGTGGTTACTATCGTCACGTTGGCTTCCTTCGTACACAAGGGAGTTGACCACGCGGTCGGGACTGTTAGCGCAGTCGCCGGCCGCATCTTTTCAGGCGCTCATAAGCAGTTCGTAAGCGCCACAGGTAAAGTTACGACAAGTTCCACAAAACAAAAAGCGAATGTAAGTCGTTGACCCATAAAGGTGCCTATGGCTTACTAAAGAAGCGACAGGAAGGGTAAAGTCCGCGTCCGGGAAACTTGAAAACTAGCAAGGATGTAAGTCCTTCCAGGGTTCGAATCCCTGACCCACCGCCATCACTGCACTACTGACAGGACCGATGGCCCACAGAATCTTCCTCAGCCATAGCCACAATGACAAACTGCTAGTCGAAGCGGTTGCGCTGAAGCTGGCGGCCATATTCGGTCAGGATCAGGTGTTCTATGACTCTTGGTCGATTTGTCCCGGTGACGGCATCATTGACCAGATGAACAGAGGCCTTGAGGCTCCTGAGTTCGTGTTCTTCTTCGTTTCTGCCAACAGCCTTGCGAGCGGGATGGTGAAACTGGAATGGCAAAACGCACTCTATTCAGCCACAAAGGGAAAGACCCGTCTTATCCCTGTCCGACTCGATGGTAGTGACATGCCTGCTGTTCTCAGGCAGACGCTGTTTATCGACATGCACACAATTAGGCTTGAAGCGGCAATCGCCCAGATTGTTAGCGTGACGCAGGGCAATGCTTCATTCACCCCACAACATCAAGGCTTCTCGAACTTAACCTACAGCGTTGCCAAGCTGGCGGACGGCTCTGTCGAGATCACTATCAAAGCTTCACACATGATGGAGCCGAATCCAAACTTCGCCTTCCCTGTAATGAACGAGGAAGACGAAATTGGTTGGTGGATTAAGGGGCATCCCGGAATACAGAGCGCTTTCAGGAAGAACGCATTTCAGCTGAATGAAGGTGGCATGGCTAACGCTGTGGTCATGCGGCCAATGACCGGTACTCTTACGCCCACGCACCCCCTGACTTTTCAGTTCACGAAACGTGGCGAGAAGACTTTAAATCTCATCGACGTACTGCATGACAAAGGGCAAGACACTTGGGAGAAGGTTCCACCTACGCAACAGCAAACTGCTTGATCCGAGCGTCCTTGCTCCCAATGGGCTAGAGCACACCCAGCCCAACCGACCTAACCGCAAGGGCAGCAATCGGTTAGCGGGCAAGCCCGCCTGATTCCGGGTTTGCTGTTCCTCGTTCGCAGGCATGCGCGCCGCTACAGGCCGCGCAAACGACAACGGGCGCCAGCGGCACCCGTTGAAGACCAGGTCGCGGATATGCGGGATGCGTTCGCGTCCAGCGCTACGGGAGGCGCTTTCAGGTCTTGGATCCACCCTGCAAACCGATGTCGAGCGCGTCTGCGAAACCCCGCGCCACTTTGTCTCCCAAACTGGGATGGCCGGATGCAGCGGGCAGGCAGGGGTAAAAATGGAAGCAGGCCGGGCAGCAATCGCTGTCGGCCTGCTTCTGGGTCTGGTTGCGGGGGCAGGATTTGAACCTGCGACCTTCGGGTTATGAGCCCGACGAGCTGCCAAGCTGCTCCACCCCGCGATCGAGAAGAGCATTATAGCCTTGGCGGGCATAAAACACAAGGGGCGATCTGGGGGTGATGGGGTGGGGATGCCGCTGATGGATATTTTGGCCTGCAATCAGCCTTCCGGGCGGGCAGTATGCGCAAGGTTCTGGTGCGGAGATCTGCCTGTCTGTTTCGCTACAGGAGTTCGAGGTTAAGGCTGCCGGATGCGGAGCGCTCGCTCCGGGTTGCCTGTTCGCCGTGGTGTGATAGCGCCCTGGCAATGCTGGTCAGGCGTCTGGCAATGGATGTGGATATTTGCTGGCGGAACCGCTCGAGAATTTCCTCGCTCGCCAGCGCCAGGGCCGCAGGGTTGATTTCCAGGTATGTGAGGGGGGTGAGGGATACGGCACTCATGGCATGAGTGTGCTCAAGGTGATCGAGCCATGCCTGTTCGCCGAATACTTCGCCTGCGGCCAGGTCCATGATTTTGCGCCCTTCGATGGATAGCTCTACCCGGCCTTCGAGCACAATGCCGAAACGCTGGTCGGTGTCCTGTTCGCGCGTCAGCAGGAGTTTTTCAGCGGCTTTTCGCCAGATGGAGATACGCAGCACCTCCCACAGTTCAACGTCTTCGAACTCCGTGAAAAAGGGCATTTTGCGCAACAGGGCGAAGCGGTCATTGTCAATGGAGCGCGCTTCGTCGTTTTCATCGACGAGCCGGTAACGGACCGCTGCCAGGTCCTTGGCGAAATCGGCGCCGTTTCTGTAGCGCGAATACAGATCCTTTTCCAGCGCCTTGCGAATGACCGCATCCATCTGTTCCGGTACGTCGGGGTTGAGCTGAAAGGCCGATGGCGGGTCGACGTTGATGATCTTGTATACCAGTTGCGCAGGGTTGGTGGCGCGGAAAGGCAGCCGGCCGGTCAGCAGGTGAAACAGGACGACGCCAAGGGAATAAAGATCCGTTTTCTGGTTGAGCGGGTAGCCTTTTACCTGCTCGGGGCTCATGTATGCGGGCGATCCGACGCCCATGATGAACGTGGAGTCCGCCTCGATCTGTTTTCTCAGATTGAGCGCCAGTCCGAAGTCGGTAATTTTTACATTGTCTTCGTCGTCGATCAGGATGTTGGCGGGCTTGATGTCGCGGTGAACGATGCCCTGACGGTAAGCGTGGTCCAGCGCCATGCAGCATTTGAAAACGATGCCGATGGCACGGTGGACCGGTAGCAGGTTCTCGAAAGAGCAGTAGCGCTCAAGAGTCTGCCCGGGGAAGTATTCCATCACCACATAGGCTTGCTGTGGCTCTACAACCGCCTCAAAGATGCGGATGACGTTTGGGTGATTAAGCCGACCCGAAACGACCTGCTCTGCCTTGAGCAGCTTGAGCATGCGGCGGTTCCACTTGGCCTCGTCTTTGGCCTTGTCGTCGAAGCGCACGAACTTTACCGCAACGGGTTCGGGGCGGTCTGGATCCTCCGCCATGTAGACTGTTGCCGTGGCGCCGCGGCCAACCTCGCGAACGATTTTGTATTTGCCGATTTTTTCGGGGATATTGTTCATGAAAGCCTGTGAGCGATGCCGTGCTTTCCGGATATGCGGGACTCTGGTGATTGTGGCATGAAGCATGTCAAGTATGTCAGGCTGACATAACTGGAAGCAAAGCTCATGCCTTTTTGGCTTCGCCGATGATATTCGTCACATGCCCGGGCGCAGCCATTGTCTGCTGATTGTTATGAACAGGGAGTTACCGTTTGAACGAGCCGGTTGATCTGCTTATCCATGCCCGCTGGGTTGTTCCGGTGGAGCCGTCTGGCCTTGTGCTTGACCATCATAGCGTTGCCGTTGCCGGAGGCCGCATTGTTGCCGTATTGCCGCAGGATGCCGCACGCGGGCGCTACCGGACCGAACGCGAAATCAGTCTGGATGATCATGTTCTGATCCCGGGGCTGGTGAATGCGCATACGCATGCCGCAATGAACGTGATGCGCGGCATCGCTGACGATCTCCCGCTCATGCGCTGGCTGCGCGAGGCGGTCTGGCCGGCTGAGAACAGGTGCCTGTCACCCGCGTTTGTCCATGATGGAACGCTGCTGGCGGCGGCGGAAATGCTTCTCGGCGGCATAACCACATGCAGCGATATGTATTTTTATCCCGAAGCGGCCGCCGAAGCATTCGGGCATGCGGGCATGCGGGCGGTTGTTGGTATAACGGTGCTTGAGTTTCCAACGCCTTATGCCGCCGATGCCAGCGATTATCTGCGCAAGGGGCTGGCTGCCCGGGACTGCTGGCGGGGGCATCCCCGGATCGGTTTTTCTCTTGCGCCGCATGCTCCCTATACCGTATCCGATGCAACCTTTGTGCAGGTTGCCAGCCTTGCCGCCGAGCTTGATGCGCCAATCCATATCCATGTTCACGAAACCCGGGATGAGGTGCGTGAAAGCATCGCAACACATGGCATGACCCCGCTGGCCCGTCTTGAACGGCTGGGTATCCTGGGGCACGGAACGATAGGCGTGCATGCGGTGCATGTCGATGAGACCGATATCGGGCGGCTTGCCCGTCACCGCTGCAGCGTTGTCCACTGCCCTACGTCCAACATGAAGCTGGCCAGCGGTGTCGCGCCGGTGTCGAAACTGCATCGTGCGGGTATCGTTACAGCCTTGGGCAGCGATGGCGCGGCAAGCAACAACCGGCTCGACCTTTTCCAGGAGATGCGCCATGCGGCGCTGCTGGCAAAGGTGACTGAACAGGACGCCACGGCGATACCCGCGCACACCGCGTTGCGCATGGCGACGCTTGATGGCGCGCGCGCCCTGCGCCTGGATGGAGAGACCGGCTCCATTGTTCCGGGAAAGCTGGCGGATCTGTGCGCCGTGGCAATCAGTACGCCAGGCGTGCTGCCGTGCTTCGACCCGGTGTCCCATCTTGTGTATGCGGTGGGCAGGGAGCAGGTTTCACATGTATGGGTCGGCGGCGAAGCCCGTGTGGAGCAAGGGATTTCGCTGTTGCAAATAAGCGACAAAGAATTGCTCAGGCTTGCAGCCATATGGCAAACTAGGCTCGTTAGTTGAACTAAATAAAGCCGGTTCAATCCGAAGAGAAGAGGGCAGGCTGGGGCGTTTTCTTCAAATTAACAGCGGCATTTCCGGTATTTGGCTTTTAAGAGGAAACCATGATCAGACAAACGAAGAAACAGATGTTCATGCTGGCCGCAGTCGCTGCGATTGGCCTCTCTGCTTCCAGCGCGTTCGCGCAGGTGAAGGACATTGTTATTACCAGTACGGGAGAAATCCCCTACGTGATCGACGCGCGCAATGTCGTTGCGCGTAGCGGCACAGGCCTGTGCTGGCGCACCGGCTACTGGAGCCCGGCTGCCGCCGCCAGCGTCATGGCGGGCCAGTTCCCGGCGGGTTGTGAGTGCGATGGCGACATCGTTCCGAAGGACAAGTGCACGGCCCCTGCCGTTGCCGTCACGCCTGCCGTTGCAGAGCCTGCCGCGAAGGCGGCGGTTCGCCCCGAAGCAGACAAGATCAAACTGGCTGCGGATGCCCTGTTTGATTTCGACAAGGCTGTCCTGAAGCCGGAAGGCAAGGCCAAGCTGGATGATCTGGCTGCCAAATCGAAAGGCATCAAGCTGGAAGTGATTCTTGCTGTTGGCCATACGGACCGTCTGGGTTCCGATACTTACAATCAGAAGCTGTCCGAGCGCCGTGCGGCTGCTGTGAAGACCTACCTGGTTGGCAAGGGCGTTGAAGCCAATCGCATCTACACCGAAGGCAAGGGCGAGAAGCAGCCTGTGACGGGCACGAAGTGCGATACGGTCAAGAATCGCAAGTCGCTGATCAGCTGCCTGCAGCCGGATCGCCGGGTCGAGATTGAGGTTATCGGCTCGAAGTAACAGACGCATCCAGGTAAAAAGCCCTGCTTCGGCGGGGCTTTTTTATTTCCAGAATACTTCTCCATGTCTTATGTATCAGGGGTTGCATGCAATGAATACCGCGAATGTCGATCCCGCAGAATTACAGAAATTCAGCGATCTGGCTCACCGCTGGTGGGATCCAACCTCGGAATTTCGCCCTTTGCATGAAATAAACCCGCTACGGCTCGGCTGGATTGACGCCAAGGCTGATCTGGCGGGCAAATCCATTCTTGATGTCGGATGTGGCGGTGGGCTGCTTTCCGAAGGCATGGCGGCGCGCGGTGGGCGCGTTACAGGCATCGATCTGGGAGAAAAGCCGCTTGGCGTGGCGCGCCTCCATCTTTTTGAAAGTGGTTATGAGGTTGAGTACCTGCTGATGAGCGCCGAAGCGCTTGCGGATGAAAAACCCGGCAGTTTCGACATCGTCACCTGCATGGAAATGCTTGAGCACGTTCCGGATCCGGCAAGCACCATCATGGCCTGCGCGAATCTGGTCAAGCCTGGAGGACATGTGTTTTTCTCTACGCTGAACCGTAATCTCAAGTCCTATCTGTTTGCCATCATCGGCGCCGAATATCTGCTGGATCTGGTGCCGCGCGGCACCCATGAATATGAAAAATTCATCAGACCCTCTGAGCTGGCTCGTTATTGCCGTGAAGCCGGGCTGGATTTGGCCGGGCTTGCTGGGTTGCGTTATAACCCCCTGACAAAAAAATATTCACTCAGCCCAGAAACAGACGTTAATTACATGGTTCACACCATAAAAACGGCCTGAAAAGCAGGAGCGGGCACGCTTTGCGCGGGCTCTGGCAGGAATCAGGGCAGCCGGAGCAGAATGGTCAGGCTGCCGTCTGCGGCGGTGTCTGGCAGATAGCCGATCATGCCCGGAGTCTCGGCGATCCATTGTTGCGCCTGCTGGAGGTTTGCCGCTTCGCGTGGGGGAAGCGCGCGTCCTGTGAAAACCTGACGTGACCAGTGCGCGCGGATCTGGCTTGGATTTTTCCCGGTTAGCGAGGAGTAGAAGTGGTTTCGTTCCGCTCCGGTGGGCAGGTCGGCAAGCATGACCGGAGTGCCGTCGTCCAGTGTGGTGCGGTGGCCCAGATAAAGCTGCTCTGCTTCCTTGCGTGAAAGCTTTGCAACGGGCCCGTTGTGCGCGGTAACCAGAACGGTTTCGCCATATGCCACTGGGACATGCAGCAGCAGAAACAGGACCGTCCGGCAGAGGATGGCGTATCCGTTCATTCCGGTCTGCTTTTAGAAGGTAAGGTCAAGCGACAGGCTGAGTACGTTGACCGTTTGTCCGTGCAGATCGGCTGTCAGGGGATCGGACGGGAAAAATGTGCCTTTGGCATTTGAGTCTGTGCGGACATGCATGAATTCTGTTTTCAGGGCGGCAGTGCTGGAAAAATCCCAGCGCAGCCCGATTGTGGCGCTATCCTGGGCGAGGTTTCGGGAAGCAAGAAAGGCATTGAAGGCTGCGGCAAGCGCGGGGTAGGGTATCTGCGCCTGGGCGACGGGGCTGTCTTCTTTCTGTCTGGCGAAAGTCAGGAAGGGGGTGACGGCGCCGAAACGGTGGCCGACGGTGAGATACCAGCCGTGAGCGCTGTTGGCGTAACGGGTATTCTGCCGTTTCACGTACTCGCCGATGACGCGCCAGTCACCGTTGTCCCACTGAAAACCGGCGGAATCAAAGCGGGCGTAACCGGAATCGCCGGAAAGCCTGCTGGTGACGCTGTCGAGCCCTGCGGCATGCAGGGCTCCGGCCAGCAGGCGGAACAGTTCGTCATCCCAGAACAGGGCAATGCGCGCCTGGCCGTGGCCAAGGTGAATGCTCAGCCCGTCGTACGCCGCGGCAATGTTCAGCCCGAACAGGCCGCGCAGATCGCTGGCGCCATTGTCGTAAAGGGGGATGGAGCTGGATCCGGCGTAGGGGTGGAGCTCAAGATCGATCCTGCCGATGCGGGTGCGGTAAAGAAAATCGATGCCATCCAGATCGGCAAACGGGTTGAGTCCGTACACCTCCACGGGAGGGCGAACCCAGAGATTTGCATAGTTGATGTCGATCGAGTCGGACAGCATGAAAAAAGGGATGCGCATCCTGCCTGCGCGTACGGTCAGTGCCGGTGTCAGCGTGTGCCCAAGGAAGGCCAGCGTGGGGTGCGGGGTGTAGTCCCCGTGCGGCGTTTCACGGCTGACGATCTGGAGAACGGCGCGGGTTGTGTCGCCCAGGCGCAGGTTGGCTTGCAGGCCTGCGACGGTGTCGGGGCTGAAGTCGGGGTTTTCATTGCCCGGGTGGTTGATGCCGTCGCGGACAAACCGCAGGTTGTCGTCTGACACCCAGACGCTGCCAAGCGTGGCGAAACCGGAGAACTGGAGGGGGGATGCCTGGCCGCTGGCAAGTGGCGGCAGAATCGACAGCATTAGCGCAAGGAGCAGCCGGAAAAGGGGTGTTTTCATGGAATGGCGGTAATCGCTCTGGGTGAGTTGAGCATGGCCCGGGCGAGATCGCGGCTGACCGGGGGAGAGAACAGATAGCCCTGGCCATAGTCGCAGCCCAGCTGCTGCAGTGTGGTGACCTGGGCTTCGTCGTCGATGCATTCGGCGACGACAACCATTCCAAGATCGTGGGCCAGCTCGATGCTGCGCTGTACGGTGGTGCGCAGCCGGACATTTTCGGTGATGGAGTGGACGAAAGATCCATCAAGCTTGAGGATGTCGCAGGGAATGGTGTGCAGATAACTCAGGGCGGAATAGCCGGTGCCGAAATCGTCGATCAGCACGGTTATGCCTGCTTCACGCAGACGCTGGAGCGTACTGGTGGCAGGGCCATCGTGCCGGGCAAGCAGGCTTTCGGTGACTTCGAAACGGATTAGCGCGGGCGGCGTGCCGTGGCGGGTGAGGGTTGCAAGCAGTTCATCAGCGAGGGTTGCGCGGCCCAGCTGCCGGGCGGACAGGTTTACGCTCACGGGCAGGGGGGATTGTCCCTGACTGGTCCAGTAGGCAATGTCCTGGCAGACGCAGTCGAGAATCTGCATGCCCAGCTCATGGATCAGGTTGAGCGTTTCTGCGAGCGGGATGAATTCGGCGGGAGACAGCAGCCCCCGCAGCGGGTGGCGCCAGTATGCGAGGGCTTCAAAGCTGGTCGGGAGCCAGTCTGCCAGGGAGACAATGGGCTGGTAGTGCGCGCTCAGGGTGCGTTGCTGCAGTGCGGCGCGCAATTCGGTTTCCAGTTGCAATATGTGGAGCGTCTGGGTGTGCATTGATGCATGGAAAACCGCGACGGGCAGGGTGTCGGCGTAACGGGCCTTGTGCAGGGCATTGTCCGCATCGCGCAGCAGGGTTTCAGCATCAATGTTTTCGCTGTCGTTGAACGCGACGCCAACGCGGGCTCTCGGGTGCAGCGTCTGTCTTGCGGACTGCACGGAAAAGCCGGGGAAATCCACCAGTGTTTCGGCAAAACGTAGCGCCTCGGCGGAATCTTCGAGATCGTTGAGAAGCAGGGCGAACTGGTCGCCGCCAACGCGCGCGGCAATATCTCCTTCGCGGATTGATGCGGAGATATGGCGGGCGATCAGGCGCAGCAGGGCATCGCCGACGGCATGCCCATAGCTGTCGTTAACAAGGCTGAAACGCTCCAGATTGATGGCGAGAACGGCAAAGCGGTAGCCGGGATCGCGTCGTTGCTGGCCCAGCGCACGGCGGACGTGCTCAATAAACAGCGCCCGGTTCGGCAGTCCGGTAAGCCCGTCGTGCAGGGCGTCGTGCAGCAGCTGGTGTTCGGCCTGTTTGCGCAGGTCGATGTCGCTGATCGAGCCGGCCATTCTCGTTGCGCGACCGTCTGGCCCATGCCGCGCCACTCCCCGTGTAACGATCCAGCGATAGCTGCCGTCGGGTAGCCGGACACGGTGTTCAGCAAAAAAACGCAGGCTGTTGCCCTTGAGGTGCTCGCGCATCAGCTGGCGGTGGGCGGGGGCATCGTCCGGATGCAGGAGGCTGGAAAAGTCACTCGATATCAGGGGATATTCGTCCTGATTCCGTCCGAGAATTTCGTAAAAGCGGTCCGAATAGTAAATGGCGCCGCTGACGATATCCCAGTCCCAGAGGCCGTCGTTGGCGCCCTGCAGCGCGAGTGCGTAACGTTCCTCGCTGATGGCGAGGCGGCTGGCGGTTTCCTGCAACTCGCCAATGCGCGCCTGCAGTGTTTCCGCCATGACGTTGAAGTGGCGGGAAAGGTGGGCGAGCTCGTCGTCGCCCCTGGCGGGCAGGCGGTGATCCAGGTGGCCTTCGGCGATGGCCTTGCTTCCGGCAAGCAGGCGGCTGAGGTTATGCGTCAGAAGATAGCCAATGCCCGACAGCAGCACGAAGGTCAGGATGATCTCCGCCAGCGCGATCAGCGCCCCCTGTTCAATGATGGCGCGGCGCGCCGCCGACAGTACGGAGGCCGAAACGCCAAACTGGAAAAAACCGACTTCGTTGCGTGGCAGCAGAAGCGGCCGACGAACGTGGATGATGTCTGTGCCGGAAAATGTGTTCCGGTCCCGGGCCAGCGATTCCGTCGCTGGCGGCAGCGTGGTGATCTCCGGCAGACCGGCGCTAACCAGTAACTGCCCGCCCGGTCTGCTGACGCGTACATAGACCAGCCCCTCATCCACGCCAGCGAGCAGTTCGCCCAGAACGTCCTGCATCTGCGGATAGCGCTCCTGCTCGCCATATGTGGTTGCCATGGCGTGCAGCATGCTGGCGTTGTGGTCGATCAGGGTGGTGAGGCTGGCGAAGGTCGCGTCGTTCATCAGCCGGACGCTGTTGGCCAGCAGCAGGGTGAGCAGAACAACCTGCACCACGGTGCTCGCCAGCAGCAGGCGGGCCCTGATTGAGGCGGGACGGATGAACAGACGCACGAACCGGTTCCGTAACAATGCCAGGGAGTCTATGGGCTGCGGTCCGGCATGGTAAACCGCAAACGTACTGTCACGATGTACTTACGGTAGAGCGTGACATTGACTTTTTGTTACCTGCGGCCTTGCCGCCGGACGCCGGTGGAGGCGTCGATATGGCCTTCGCTGGCGAAAGCCTCGATATTCGTTTCGATGTGTTCGGGGTCGTACAGGTAATTGACCATGATGCCCCACGACTGGGCGAACCCCTTTTCCGATGTGTCGGCCAGCCAGTTAAGTCGCTCGATACGGGCGCCGTTGCCGAGATGAAAGCGTGCGACTGGATCGGCGGGACGTCCGTCGCGGCTGGCGTGCAGCAGATAATGCGCCGCGACGCGCAGCAGGGGGTCGCGCAGTGCGCGGGCGAGCGCGTCGTCGGCGCGCCAGCTGTCGTTGCCTTCCAGTAACGCCCGCAGGCGTGGCGAATCCGGCCCGGTTACTCCAGCTGCGGCCAGGCGCTTCCAGTCTGTTGCGGTAATCGCCGCGGCCAGTTCGGCCGGGCTGCGGGTTGCCCAGCGCACAAGTCCCGGGATGGGGGAGAGCGTGGCGAAGCGGCGCAGTTTCGGAAAGTCGCGCTGCAGATCCTCGATGACGCGCTTCAGCAGGAAATGGCCGAAAGAAACGCCGCGCAAACCGGTCTGGGTGTTGCTGATGGAATAGAAAATCGCGGTGTTGGCGCGGCTTGCGTCCGATACCGGCGCGCTTTCGTCCAGCAGTTTCTGAACGTTGTCCGCAAGATCTTCGAGTAGCGCGACCTCGACGAAAATCAGCGGTTCCAGCGGCATGCGCGGGTGGAAAAAAGCGTAGCAGCGGCGGTCCGAATCGAGCCGGTTTTTCAGGTCGGTCCACGAGCGGATTTCATGTACGGCCTCGTACTGCACCAGTTTTTCCAGCAGCACGGCCGGCGAGTGCCAGGTGAGGCGCGACAGCTCAAGAAAGCCAACGTCGAACCAGGCGGACAGACGCCCTTCCAGCTCACGGTCCAGCGGTTCGAGCAGTGGGTCTGCGGCGACGTAGCGCAGCAGATCGGTGCGCAGGTCGACGAGAAATTTCACCCCCTGCGGGATGGCGTTGAACTGGGTCAGGATACGGATGCGGCGCGAACGCATCGCGCCGCGCAACGCGGCTTCCGCATCCCACTGGCGGTCGCTGCCGACGGCGTCCTGGTATGTTTTATGGGCGGCGGCGACTTTTGCCGGATTGGGCCCGTATTCAAGCGCGATCAGACGCAAAAAGGCATGTCGGCCCGCATCATCCAGATGTAGATAGGTTTCCGCCAGACGCGCGGCGCGCTGCCGTGCCGAAACTTCGCCGCCGCGCTCCTCGGCGCACTCCTGCAACTGCTGGCGCATGCGTGCGAGTACCTTTGCGGAGGGCTCGCGGTTTTTCTGCGTTGCGCCCGCGACCATTGCGCGCATGCGGGAAATGCCTCTGGAAACCAGTCCGGCAGGGGGCATGGCCGCTCTCCTGTTACAAACGGAAAATCCCCGCGATCATAGCGTGGGCAGGAGGCGATATTTTTCTGGAGGTGGTTTTGGCGCGGCGAACGTGGTATCCGTGCCCGGGTGTGCGGTATTACCTTGCGCGCAGCAGCAGGGCGACGCCGATGATGGCCATCGGTACGCATAGCCACTGCGCGGTCGTCAGCCCCAGCGATAGCGTGCCGAAGATACCGGGGTCTGGCGTGCGGAAAAACTCGGCGGCGAAGCGCAGCACGCCATAGCCGAGCAGAAATACCGCCGACACCGCGCGAAGCGGGCGCGGGTGCGCTGCGTACAGCCATACGATGACGAACAGCAGCAGCCCCTCGCCAGCCGCCTGATAGAGCTGCGACGGATGGCGGGGCAGGGCGTCCACCCACGGGAAAACCATCGCCCACGGCAGATCCGGGCTCGCCACGCGGCCCCACAGTTCGCCGTTGATGAAATTGCCGATACGCCCGGCGGCAAGGCCGAGCGGCACCATGGGTGCGATGAAATCGGTGACCTGCCAGAAACTTCTGCCATGGCGTCGGCCATACAGCCACATGGCCGCGAGCACGCCGAGAAAGCCACCGTGGAAGCTCATGCCGCCTTTCCAGACGGCGAGGATTTCCGCCGGATGCGACAGGTAATACCCGGGCTGGAAGAACAGCGCCTCGCCCAGTCGCCCGCCAAGAATGACGCCGAAGATGCCGTAAAACAGCAGATCGTCGATCGCCTGTGGCGTCCAGCCGGATTCCGGGCGGCGGCGCGCGTGGATGCGGCCGAAAACGATGAAAAGCAGGAACGCGGCCAGATACATCAGCCCGTACCAGCGTACCGCCAGCGGGCCGATGGCAAGCGCGACCGGATCGAACTGTGGATGGGTCAGCATGGGCGGGTGGGAGTCATGGCGCGTATCCGTTCAGTCGAACTGGTTGCGGAAAGCGTCGAACTCGCGCCTGAGAGTGTCCAGTTCGTCGCGCAGGTGGCGCACCTCCTCTTCCAGTTCCGCCGTTCTGCCGCGGCCCGCTGGCGCCGCGCCGCTGCCTGGCGCCGCATCCATGGCCGCCTGCAGCGCGGCATCGCCGCCGAGCAGGTGTATGTGGCGGGTTTCCTTGGTTCCGGGGGGGCGCGGTAGCGCGGTCGCCAGAGGTGGATGCTTTTCCCCGAGGTGTTCGAGAATTGTCTCGATTTCGGCAATGTCATCGAAACGGTGCAGACGCTCGCTGCGCTGGCGGATTTCCCCCGCCGTCTGCGCGCCGCGCAGCAGCAGGATGGCGAGCACCGCCTGCTCGGGGGGGGGCAGGGAATGACGCAGCCGGATCTGGTGCTCGTATTTCGCCACGCGTGCGCTGGCCTGGTCGCGGCGGGTGACGAGCCGCTGCGCGATGAGTGAGTCGACGGCGGCCTGCACATCGCTTTCTGACAGGTTCATGACAGGCTCGCGCGCGGTGAGCTGGTTGCTGCCGGTGACGAGGGCGTTGATCGAGAGCGGATAAATGTCGGGCGTGATGAAGGCTTTTTCGATCAGCACGCCGAGCACGCGGAGTTCCGCCGGGGTGAGCGTGTAAGCCGTTTCAGTGGGGGAGGAGGTGCGGTCCATGCCGGATCCGGGGAGTGCGAAACCGGCAATGATAAAGGCTTGCGCACCGCCGTGTCTGGCAAAGATGCGGAGGATCCGGCCTGGGATGCCTGGTTTCATGGCGTCCCGGCTGCGTCTTTACATTCCGGATGTTTTGCAGCGCGCGCCCCGCCGGGCGGGACGGTTTTTTTACTGGGCGCGCAGCAGCGCCAGTACCGGCGCGGTGTCCGGGCGGATACCGCGCCACAGGGTGAAGCTTTCCGCGGCCTGTTCTATCAGCATGCCAAGGCCGTCTGCGGTGCGGGCGGCGCCGTCGGCGCGGGCGGCGGCGAGGAAGGGGGTAAGGGTGTCGCCGTACATCATGTCGTAGGCGAGTGCGCCTTCGGCGTAGAGCGCGGGAGGGAGCGGCAGGGGTTGGCCGGAGAGGCTGACGGCGGTGGCGTTGATGACGATGTCGAAATGCAGCCCGGCGAGCGCGGCGAAGGCGCGGCTGTCGACAGGTACACGGGTGGTGGCAGCGAATGCGGCGGCGAGGGCGGCGGCCTTGGTTTCGTCACGGTTGGTGATGGTGAGCGCGGCCGGTGCGCACGCCAGTAACGGGGCGAGGACGCCGCGCGCCGCGCCGCCTGCGCCGAGCAGCAGGATGCGGCGGTCTTGCAGCGGGCAGGCGAGGCGGGTTTCGATGTCGCGCACGAGCCCCGCGCCGTCGGTGTTGTCGCCGAGAACGCCGTCGTCGCAGAACACCAGCGTGTTGACCGCGCCTGCCGCCCGGGCGCGCGGAGTAAGGCGGTCTGCGAGGGCGTGGGCTTCGAGCTTGAATGGCAGGGTGACGTTCATGCCGCGCCCGCCTGCGGCGCGAAAGGCGGCGACGGCGGCGGTGAAACCGTCAGGCGGTGCGAGGAGCGCTTCGTAAGTCATCGCCTGGCCGGTCTGCGCGGCGAAGGCGGCGTGGATCTGCGGCGATCTGCTGTGGGCGATGGGGTTGCCGATGACGGCGTAATGGTCTGCGGCGGGCATCTTTGCAGGGGCGCGTCTCAACGGGCTTTGTCGGTACGCACCTGATCAGAATTGGTGAAAGTCCAGGTGCGGGGAATGTCGAGGATATCCGAGTCTTTGCGGATGTCGGGCGGAAAGCTGGCGAACGGCGCCGAGAGCCTGATGATGCGCACGGCGGCTTCGTCGAGGACCGGATGTCCGGAACTGCGGTCGACCGTGATCTTTTCCACTGATCCGTCTGAACGGATGGAAACGGTCAGCACCAGGCTGCCATAAATCCTGCCGCGCGCGGCTTCCGGGTAGTTGAGCGTGCCGATGCGTTCGACTTTCAGCCGCCAGTCTTCGATGTACTGGGCGAAACGGTATTCTTTGGCGCGCGCGCTGTCCATTGCCGTTCTGCGCGGGCGGCTGGCGTATTTTTCGAGATTTTTGCTGATCTCCGCTTCCAGCCGCGCGGCGGATGCGGCGCTGTCGAGCAGATCGACGCCGCTGGGAGCCGGTTGCGGCTGTGTTTGTGATTTAACCGGCTGCGCCGGGGCGGATGTGACCGCCGGGGCGGTTTTCCTGTTCTGGGTGAGCAGCTGTTGCTGGGTGCGTTCGAGCTGCTCGACGCGGCGCTTCGCTTCGGTCAGGGCGTTGCCGTCGCGCCGGGAATCCTGGGGCGGCAGCGGTGTTTTGAGACGGAGATTTTCCCGTTCGCTGCTTCCGCCGCCGTCCAGATTGGCCTGGGCATACACCTGGGCGTTATCGGGCGCGCGGGCGTGACGGGCGTTGACCAGGACGACTTCAAGGTCGCGGCTGCGGTCGCGCGCGGGTTTGGCTTTGGGCGGAACAAAGCGGACGCTGAGTACTATGGCGTGCAGGACGAGCGAAACCGCAAACGCTGCCGCAAGCAGGGAACTCCCGGCCATACGCGCCGCGGCGGGTCTGTCAGCCGTGGCAGGTGGAGGCGCGGGAGAGTCCGGGGTCAGCTTCATGACGCGGCATTTTATGACGATTCGAAGCCCGGCTCCGCACATTCTTCAGGATCGGGCTCGGACAGGGTGGCGATGTAACGCGCGCTGACTTCGACATCAAGCAGATCGCTGCCTTCGATGGCCAGCCGGACGCGGGAGCCGGGCAGTTGCAGGGGCATGGAAGGCACCTTGAAAATCAGCGGAATGGTATCGAGACGGACGAGATTGTCGCGGATAACGATGGCTTCAACAGTTTCCGGCGCGGACTGGCGCAGCCAGCGCAGGCACCAGTAGCGCTCCATCTGGCGCTGGAATTCACTGTAGGCGGTGTAGGTCAGCTCGAAATCGCGCAGCGCCGCCATAAGGTCGACAGATTTGGGCGCGAAGGGAGGGTCGCCGCCGGTGAGTACCGCGATGATCTGCCACTGGTTCACCAGGTCAACGTAACGGCGCAGCGGCGAACTGGACCACGCGTAGCAGTCCACGCCCAGCCCTTCGTGCGGCGCGGCGACGGTGGTCATGCGCACCTTGCCGCCGCCCTGGGCGCGGTAGAGGCCCGGAACGCCGGCCTGGTCGAGCAGTTTTCCCCAGGTGGTGTTGGCCAGAATCATGAGTTCCGATACCAGCTTGTCCACCGGCGCGCCGCGCTGGCGTGTGCTGATGGAAACGTGGCCGGGGCCGTCGGCGGTGGCGGCATCCCAGTTTACAGAAAAGCTGTAATCGGTCTGGTTCTGGGTAACGGCGGCTTTGCCGCGCCCCGCCTCCAGCACGCAGGCGATGTCCCACAGCAGGGTGAGTTCGCGCTTCCAGGGGAAATCCGGTCCGCCGTGGATCAGGGTGTGGTCGTTGAACAGCGGGTCGATGTCGTGATGGCGCAGGTTGGCGGCGACCGGCACCCTTTCTACCCGGCTTTCGTGCGAGGAAACCGAGAGGTCGGGATTAACGTCGAGGTACAGCGAAACCGCCGGGCAGACGCGTCCCTTTTCCAGCGTGAAGGCGGTGACGGCTTCGTCCGGCAGCATGGTGATCTTGGTGCCGGGCATGTACATGGTGGACAGGCGGCGGCGGGCGATGGCGTCGAGCGCGGAACCGCGGCTGAAACCGAGCGCGGGCGCGGCGATGTGGATGCCCACGCGCCAGCCGCCGCCGGGGCGCGGCGTAACGGAAAAGGCGTCGTCGATTTCGGTTGTGGTGGCGTCGTCGATGGAAAATGCGGCCACTTCGGCCAGGGGAAGGCCCTCTGGCTGGACGGGCTGCCCGAAGGGCGGAAAAGCGACGCCTTCGGGGAAGTATTCGAACAGGAAACGGTTGTAGTGATATTCGAAGCTGGACGACAGTGCGCCGCAGCGCAGCAGCAGACGCGGGGCGCTGAGGCCGGTATCGACGCAGGCCGCTTCCAGCGCCTTGATTTCGAGGCGGTTGCGGTCGGGGCGGTATAGCGCCTGCGGCAGCAGGCTGGCAAGTTCCGTGGGCATGCGGCCATCTACCAGCTCGGCGCGGATGCGCTCAATGGTAAGGGCCTGCTGGCGTTTCTTTTCCAGTCCCGCCAGCGCGGCCTGCAGGATGTCTGCGGGCGCCTTGCGGAAACGTCCCTTGCCTTTGCGGTGAAACCAGATTGGCGCGGAATGCAGGCGCAGCAGCACGGAAGCGGCCTCGACTGGCGATGGGGCGTGCCCGTGGTATTCGGCTGCCAGACCGGTGAAGCCGAATTCGTCGTCGCCGCAGACTTCCCACAGGAATTCGGTTTCTATCGTTTCCATGTCCGCTTCGGCGCGGGCGAGCAGTTCGCCGGGCGCGGGTTCGCGGAATTCGAGCAGAACGTGCGAACGCTTGAGCTTTACCCGCTTGCCGTGGGTCGTCTCTACCTGCAGCGAGGCGTCGTTATCGGCAAGGATGGTTCCGGCCTTGAAGGCGCCATCTTCTTCGAACAGCACAAACATCGGTCACCGCCAGAATTGTCAGGGTGGGTAGTCTACTGGATTTGCTTCTGGCGCCGGAGGCAATTGCGCCATCCATGCCTTGGGCGGGGAGTCCGCGTGAGGAATGTGCTGCCTGGAAGCGGTTGATCAGTCAAACAAAAAAGGCAGCTGTCGCCAGCTGCCTTTTGTTCCGGTCCGGAGCGGGCCGGTTTTCGCCATATGCATCAATGCGTGCGTTTGCGCAGTTTCTGGATCGCCGCCAGCTGCGCCGCCAGCTCGCCCAGCTCGGCCTGGGCCTTGGCGTAGTCGAGCTTCGAACTCTGGTTCGCCAGGGCTTCCTCGGCTTTTTTCTTTGCTTCCAGAACTTTCGCTTCGTCCAGATCCTTGCCGCGGATGGCGGTGTCGGCCAGAACCGTCACCAGACCGGGCTGGACTTCAAGCATGCCGCCCGCCACGAAAACGAGTTCTTCGTCCGCCTGGTTTGGCACCTTGACCCGCACCGCACCCGGTTTGATGCGGGTCATCAGCGGCATATGGCCGGGCAGGATGCCCAGTTCGCCTGTTTCGCCAGGCAGCACGACGAACTCCGCCAGCCCGGAAAAAATCTGCTCTTCCGCGCTGACGATGTCTACGTGAACGGTCATAGCCATGGTGTTGTCCTTTTCAGCGCCGCGCTCCGCGAGGCAGAGCGCGGCGGGGGAGAATTACTGGAGTTTCTTGGCTTTCTCGAAGGCTTCGTCGATGTTGCCAACCATGTAAAACGCCTGTTCCGGGAGGTGGTCGCATTCGCCGCTGACGATCATTTTGAAACCCGCGATCGTGTCCTTGAGCGATACGTACTTGCCCGGCGAGCCGGTGAACACTTCGGCGACGTGGAAGGGCTGGGACAGGAAGCGCTGGATCTTCCGCGCCCGCGCCACCGCCAGCTTGTCGTCCGGCGACAGTTCGTCCATGCCGAGAATGGCGATGATGTCGCGCAGTTCCTTGTACTTCTGCAGCGTGGCCTGCACCTGGCGGGCGACGTTGTAGTGCTCCTCGCCGACGACCAGCGGATCGAGCTGGCGGCTGGTGGAGTCGAGCGGATCGACGGCCGGGTAAATACCCAGCGCGGCGATGTCGCGCGACAGCACGACGGTCGAGTCAAGGTGCAGGAAGGTGGTCGCCGGAGACGGGTCGGTAAGGTCGTCCGCAGGAACATAAACGGCCTGGATCGAGGTGATGGAACCCACCTTGGTCGAGGTGATGCGCTCCTGCAGCTTGCCCATTTCCTCGGCCAGCGTCGGCTGGTAGCCCACCGCAGACGGCATGCGGCCCAGCAGAGCGGACACTTCGGTACCGGCCAGCGTGTAGCGGTAGATGTTGTCGACGAAGAACAGGATGTCGCGGCCTTCGTCGCGGAAACGTTCGGCCATGGTCAGGCCGGTCAGCGCGACGCGCAGGCGGTTGCCCGGCGGCTCGTTCATCTGCCCGAATACCATCGCCACCTTGTCGAGAACGTTCGAGTCCTTCATCTCGTGGTAGAAGTCGTTGCCCTCGCGGGTACGCTCGCCCACGCCGGCGAATACCGACAGGCCCGAGTGCTGCTTGGCGATGTTGTTGATCAGTTCCATCATGTTGACGGTCTTGCCCACGCCAGCGCCGCCGAACAGGCCGACCTTGCCGCCCTTGGCGAAGGGGCAGACCAGATCGATAACCTTGATGCCGGTTTCGAGCAGGTCAACGGACGGGGAAAGGTCATCGAACTTCGGCGCTTTCTGGTGGATCGGGCGAAGTTCGTCGCTTTCGATCGCACCCATTTCGTCGATCGGGCGGCCGAGAACGTCCATGATGCGCCCGAGCGTGCCATGACCCACCGGCACCGAAATCGGCGCACCGGTCTTGGCCACCTGCATGCCGCGGCGCAGACCGTCGCTCGAACCGAGCGCAATCGTACGCACCACGCCATCGCCCAGCTGCTGCTGGACTTCAAAAGTCAGGCCGGGTTCTGCGAAAGAACCTGAACCGCTTTCCAGTTCAAGCTTGAGCGCTTCATACACCTTGGGCATCCCGTCGCGCGGAAACTGGATATCCACCACCGCGCCGATGCACTGAACGATCGTACCAGTACTCATCGTTTTTCCTTAAATCAATAATCCGTTATACCGCTGCGGCGCCGCCGACAATTTCCGACAGTTCCTTGGTGATCGCAGCCTGGCGGGTCTTGTTGTAGACCAGCTGCAGTTCCCCAATGACGTTTTTGGCGTTGTCGGATGCGGCTTTCATCGCCACCATACGCGCGCTCTGCTCGGAGGCCATGTTCTCGGCGACAGCCTGGAACACAAGCGCCTCGACATAGCGCACCAGCATCTCATCGATCACCGCCTGGGGGTCCGGTTCGTACAGGTAGTCCCACGACCCGTCCGGCGTGCCCAGCTTGTCGCCGGTCAGCGGGAGGAGCTGATCGAGAACCGGTTCCTGGCGCATGGTGTTGACGAAGCGCGTGTAGGCGATAAATACGGCATCCAGCTCACCGGCCTGAAATGCATCCAGCATGACCTTGACCGGGCCAATGAGTTTTTCCAGATGCGGCGTATCGCCCAGATAGACCGCGTGCGAAACCACCTTTGCGCCCATGCGCTGCATGAAGCCCAAGCCCTTGTTGCCAATGCAGCAGGCCTGTACTTCCGTGACGCCGGTGGTATCCCATTCCTTTATCGCGTTCAGCGCGATGCGCTGGATGTTGGTGTTGAGACCGCCGCACAGGCCCTTGTCCGTGGTGACGAGGATCAGACCGACCTTCCGGAGGCTGTCCTTGCGGATCAGGAACGGATGTTTGTAGTCGGTCACATTGGCCTGCGACAGGTTAGCCGCAAGCCGACGGATCTTTTCGGCGTAGGGACGGGCGGCGCGCATCCGGTCCTGCGCCTTGCGCATTTTGGATGCGGCCACCATTTCCATGGCCTTGGTGATCTTGCGCGTGTTTTGCACGCTCTTGATCTTGGTGCGGATTTCCTTGCCGCTAGCCATATTTCGTCTCCGTGCGCGGGATCAGGCCCAGCTCTTCTTGAACTCGGCGATCGCGTCCACCAGCGTTTTTTCGCTGTCGGCGTCGAGCTCCCGGGTTTCCGCGACTTTGGCGACCAGCGCGGCATGTTTCGTTTTCACGAACTGCTGCAGGGCGGCCTCGAATGCGAGCAGGCGTGGCACCTCCACGTCGTCGAAATAGCCGTTGTTCACCGCGTACAGGGTGACGGCCATGTCGGCGATGGGCAGTGGCGCATACTGCTGCTGCTTCATCAGTTCGGTGACGCGGCGACCGCGCTCAAGCTGCTTGCGCGTGGCATCGTCCAGATCGGAGGCGAACTGGGCGAAGGCGGCAAGTTCGCGGTACTGGGCGAGGTCGGTACGGATGCCGCCGGAAAGCTTCTTGATAACCTTGGTCTGGGCCGCGCCGCCGACGCGCGATACCGAGATGCCCGCGTTGATCGCGGGACGGATACCGGCGTTGAACAGGTCGGTTTCCAGGAAAATCTGGCCGTCGGTAATCGAGATCACGTTGGTCGGAACGAATGCGGACACGTCGCCTGCCTGCGTTTCGATGATTGGCAGAGCGGTCAGCGAGCCGGTCTTGCCCTTGACTTCGCCTTTCGTGAGCTGCTCGACGTAATGTTCGTTCACACGCGCGGCGCGCTCAAGCAGACGGGAGTGCAGATAAAACACGTCGCCCGGGTAGGCTTCACGGCCCGGCGGACGGCGCAGCAGCAGGGAAATCTGGCGGTACGCCCAGGCCTGCTTGGTGAGATCGTCGTAAACGATCAGCGCGTCCTGGCCGCGATCGCGGAAATATTCCCCCATCGTGCAGCCTGCGTAAGCCGAGAGATACTGCATCGCGGCGGATTCGGACGCGGTGGCGGCGACGACGATGGTGTATTCCATCGCGCCGTGTTCCTCAAGCTTGCGCACGACGTTGGCAACGGTCGAGGCTTTCTGGCCGATGGCGACGTAGACGCAGAACATGTTCTGGCCTTTCTGGTTGATGATCGCATCAACCGCGACGGCCGTTTTCCCGGTCTGGCGGTCGCCGATGATCAGCTCGCGCTGGCCGCGGCCGATCGGCACCATCGAGTCGACCGACTTCAGGCCGGTCTGCACTGGCTGTGAAACCGACTGGCGCGCGATGACGCCAGGCGCGACTTTCTCGATCTTGTCCGTCAGTTTTGCATTGATCGGACCTTTGCCGTCGATGGGCTGTCCGAGCGCGTTGACCACGCGGCCGATCAGCTCGGGGCCGACGGGCACTTCGAGAATGCGCCCGGTTGCCTTGACAGTGTCGCCTTCGGTGATGTGTTCGTACTCGCCGAGCACCACCACGCCGACGGAGTCGCGCTCAAGGTTCAGCGCCAGGCCGAAGGTGTTGCCGGGGAATTCCAGCATTTCACCCTGCATCACGTCGGCAAGGCCATGCACGCGGGCGATGCCGTCGGTAACCGAGACGACCGTACCTTCGTTGCGCGAGGTGGCGGCGAGCTGCAGGTTCTGGATCCGGCTCTTGATCAGATCACTGATTTCAGAGGGGTTGAGTTGCATTTTGCGTTTAACTCCTAGTTCTTGAGCGCAGCGGCCATGTTCGCGAGCTTGCCGCGGACCGAGGCATCGATCACTTCGTCGCCGACGGCGATGCGGACCCCGCCGATAAGGCCGGGATCAACGGTGACTTTCGCGTTCAGCCGGGCCCTGAAACGGGTTTCAAGGTCAGATTTCAGCGAGGCCAGCGTGGCATCGTCGAGCGGGAAGGCGGAGGCGATCTGCGCCTCCATGACGCCCTCATGTTCGTTCCTGAGTTCAACGAACAGGTCGCGGATTTCCGGAAGCACCAGCAGACGTTCGTTGTCGACGAGGACGCGGACGAAGTTCTGCTGGTCGGCGGACAGGCCGCCCGCGACATCCAGAACCAGCCTGACGAGCTGGTCGGCGGGTAGCCTGGGATCGGTGATGCAGGCCCGCATGGTGGCATCGTCCGCGACTGCGGCGAGCCGGTCCAGAGCTTCCGACCAGGGCCCCAGCGCACCTGCCCCGCGAGCCAGCCCGAAAGCGGCATCGGCATAGGGACGCGCGATGGTGACGTTCTCGGCCATGACTTATTGCAGTTCCTGTTTCAGGTTGGCAAGCAGATCTGCATGCGCCTGGGGGTTGATCTCGCGGCGCAGGATCTTTTCCGCACCGGCAACCGCGAGGCTGGCGACCTGGTCGCGCAGGGACTCTTTGGCGCGCTGGGCGGCCACGCCCGCTTCGGCTTCCGCTGCGGTACGCGCCTGGGCGATGATGCGTGAGGCTTCCGCACGGGCTTCGTCGATCAGCGCGCTTGCCTGCTTCTCCGCGGTGGAGCGGACATCGCCGGCGGATTCACGCGCCTTGCGCAGTTCCTCGACGACTTTTTTCTCGGCAAGCGTCAGATCGGCCTTGGCCTTGTCTGCCGCAGCGAGTCCATCCGCAATTTTTTTCGCACGCTCGTCGAGTGCCTTCACGATGGGCGGCCACACGAATTTCATCGTGAACCACGCCAGAATGAAGAACACAACAAGCTGGGCGATCAGGGTTGCGTTCAAATTCACAGTTCTTGGCCCTCAGTTTCGTTCAGAGGAAGGGAACTCGAACCGGTCAGAGCTGGAACGGGTTGGCAAAGGCAAACATCATCGCGATACCGACGCCGATCAGGAATGCGGCGTCGATCAGGCCGGCGAGCAGGAACATTTTGGTTTGCAGCGCATTCATCAGTTCCGGCTGGCGGGCCGAAGCTTCAAGGTACTTCGAACCCATGATGCCGATGCCGATGCAGGCGCCGATCGCACCCAGACCGATGATCAGACCAGCAGCCAGCGCAACAAAACCCAGAACGTTTTCCATGACGACTCCTTGTGTTGATAAACGACAATTGATGCTGAAACTATCTACTGCAAAAAAACCGTTAGTGACCTTCGTGCGCCTGGCCGATATAGACGAGCGTGAGCATCATGAAAATGAATGCCTGCAGCGTAATGATCAGGATGTGGAAGATCGCCCAGATGGTCCCGGCGAAGACGTGGCCGATAAAGCCGAACACCGTGGCGGTGCTGCCCAGCAGCGCGATCAGGATGAAGATCAGTTCGCCAGCGTACATGTTGCCGAACAGACGCATGCCGTGCGAGACGGTCTTGGCCACGAATTCGATGATCTGCATGGCGAAGTTGATCGGGTAGAGCAGGGGGTGGCTGCCGAACGGGGCGGTGAAAAGTTCGTGCACCCAGCCGGAAAAACCCTTGATCTTGATGTTGTAGTAAAGGCACAGCAGCAGGACGCCGATGGACATGCCCAGCGTGGCGGAGAGGTCCGCCGTGGGCACGACGCGCATGTAGGCGTGGTGCGGATCACCGCCGCCTGCGGCGTAGACGCCTTCCCAGATGCGCGGCAGCAGATCGACCGGCAGCAGGTCCATCGCGTTCATCAGGAAGATCCAGACAAAGACGGTCAGCGCGAGCGGGGCCACGAAACGGCGCGATTCCGCGCTGTGGATGATGCCCTTGGCCTGGTTGGCCACCATTTCGACCAGAATCTCGACGATTCCCTGGAAGCGGCCGGGAACGCCGGATGTCGCCTTGCGGGCGCCCTGCCAGAGCAGGAAAACGGTCAGCAGGCCGAGCGCGACGGACCAGAAAAGCGAATCGAGGTTGATGACGCTCCAGTCAATGATGTTCTGCTGGGCGTGACCGGTATTGTTCAGGTGCGTCAGGTGATGGACGACGTATTCGGATGCGGTGGGAGCGTGTTCCGTAGCCATGTGTCAGGTCTTTACCAAAAATGCAAACAGGTTCGCCTTTAGCGCCATGATCAGGCCGATCAGCATTGCACCCCAATGCACGTCGGGGTACAGCAGCGGGATCGACGCCAGCAGTCCAATAATCGAAATAATCTTTACCAGCTCGCCCATGACGAACGAAGCTGCAGTCGCTCCGGACGGACGTCTGGCGAGCATGCGAAGGCGCAGGGCAAAAAACCACCCTGGCACGACACAGGCCAGACCGCCGGATGCTGCGGATATCGCTCCCCGTGGGCCGAAAAAAACGGCTGCAATGACCGTTGCCAGGAGTGTTGCGCCCAGCTGTAAAAATACGGCTTTCAGCATCGATTATTCTTGTTGGCGGCACCGCAAGAGTGGCCGCCGGAAAATCCTGCGCATACTATGGGTTAACCACAGTGAAGTCAAACTGGATCGCAGTGCAAAAATGCCTTGCGTGAAGGGGGGTATTTCTGCTGTGGTCTGCTGTTGAGCCCCGGTATCCGCGTACCGGCGTCCTGCCAGATCATTCACCTGACAATTCTGCGATGAATCCAGATTACTCCCGAGCCATTCCCCAGTCCTGGCAACATATGTCGCGCGTTTTCACCGCGCTTGGCGACGAGCACCGGCAGCGCATCCTGCTGACATTCGATCGCGGTGAGCGGCTCAATGTCAGCAGGATCGCAGAGGTGTCTACGCTGTCGCGCCCGGCGGTTTCCCATCATCTGAAGATACTGCGCGAGGCGCAGGTGCTTTGTTCCGAGAAGGTGGGGACGGAGGTTTTTTTCTGGATAAACAAAGGGTTTTTGCTGGAGGTGTTCGCAAGCGTCGAGGGGTATCTCAGGGAAAATGCGTAGAAATGATTAAAAGCTTGAGTGTTTAATCATGTTTGCTCTATAATCTGCCCTGTCCATTGTTCCAGGTTGCCACGCCATGTTCAGATCAGTTCTCAGGCATCTTCTCCGCCCTCTGTTCCGGCTGCTGTTCCGGGTGCGGATGACCGGAGTTGACGTAAAGACGCTGTCCGCTCCCCGGCTGCTGATCGTGGCTAACCACGAATCCTTTCTCGACGGGGTGCTGCTCGGGCTGTTTCTGCCGGTGAATCCGGTGTTCGTCGTGCATACATGGGTCGGGCGTTATTTCTGGTTCCGTCTGGCGCTGAAGCTGGTTGATTACCTTGCCGTCGATCCGGGAAATCCGATGGCGATGAAGCGGGTTATCCGCCTTGTGGAATCCGGCCGCCCGGTGGTGATTTTTCCTGAAGGGCGGATCACCACCACGGGCAGTCTGATGAAGGTGTACGAGGGGCCCGCCTTCGTTGCCGCGAAGTGCGGGGCGGCGGTCGTGCCTGTGCGTGTTGATGGCGCGGGGCGCAGCTATTTCTCACGTGTTTCCGGGCGTCATCCGCGTCGGTTGCTGCCGCGCATCACCCTGAGCGTGCAGCCCGCTGCCCGTATTGAAATGCCCGTGGAAGGTGCCGCGCGCGAGCGCCGCCGCCACGCGGGTGAGGCCATGCGGCGGCTGATGCAGGAAGCGCTGTTCGCCTCCCGTCCGCAGCAGACGCTTTTTCAGGCGCTGCTCGATGCCGCCGCCATTCATGGGCGCAAGCGCGCGGTGGTGGAGGACATCCGGCAGACTGAATATAGCTACGGCGATCTGCTGAAAATGACGCTGATGCTGGGCCGTCTTGCTTCCCGCTACGCCGGGGCCGGGGAGCGTATAGGCGTGCTGCTGCCCAATCTCGCTCCGACCCTGGGCCTTGTCTTCGGGCTCAACGCGCTGGGGCGCGTACCGGCGATGCTCAACTACACGGGCGGCGCCGACAGCCTGCAGGCCGCCTGCGATGCCGCGTGCCTGCGCACGGTCATCACTTCGCGCGCTTTCGTCGACCAGGCCAGGCTTGAGCCCCGGCTGGCGGCGCTGCGCGATGTGAAGCTGGTTTATCTGGAAGATTTGCGTGAGAGCGCCACGCTTGCCGACAAGCTGTGGCTGGTGCTGTGGGCGCTGCGCGCGCCGCGCATGGTCGCGTGCAGACAGGATCCGGAAGATCCGGCCGTGGTGCTGTTTACCTCTGGTTCTGAAGGCAGGCCGAAAGGCGTGGTGCTGTCGCAGCGTGCGCTGCTCGCCAACATAGCGCAGATTCGCGCGGTAGTGGATTTTTCGCCGGAAGACAAGGTGCTCAACGCGCTGCCGCTGTTCCATTCTTTCGGGCTCACCGCCGGTGCGCTGTTGCCGGTGCTCACGGGCGCGGATGTTTTTCTCTACCCGTCGCCGCTGCATTACCGGGTGATTCCAGAGCTTGCCTACGACCGCGGCTGCACCGTGCTGTTTGGCACCAGCACTTTTCTCGGCCATTACGCGAAGTTCGCCCATCCTTACGATTTTTACCGTCTGCGCTACGTTATCGCCGGGGCGGAAAAGCTGTCGGAGGCGGTGCGCCAGAACTGGTTCGAGAAATTCGGCATCCGTATTTTCGAAGGCTATGGCGCGACCGAAACCGCGCCGGTGCTGGCGGTCAATACGCCGATGGCGTATCGCAGCGGCACGGTCGGCCAGCTGCTGCCCGGGCTGCGTGCGCGGCTGGCGCCTGTGCCGGGGATTGAGCGCGGCGGCATCCTGCACGTTACGGGGCCGAACCTGATGTCCGGCTATCTGCGCGTGGAACAGCCCGGGGTGCTGCAGCCGCCCGAATCCAGCGCTGGCAGCGGCTGGTACGACACCGGCGACGTGGTCGATATCGATGGCGACGGTTTCGTCCGTATCGTCGGGCGGGTCAAGCGTTTCGCCAAGATCGCCGGGGAGATGGTGTCGCTGGAAACGGTTGAAAAACTCGCCGCGCAGGCCGCGCCGGATGCGGCGCATGCCGTGTCCACCCAGCCCGACGCCAGCCGGGGCGAAGCCATCGTGCTCTTTTCCACGGCCCTAGACCTGACGCGCGATCAGCTCCAGCAGGCGGCGCGTGCGGGGGGCTGGCCGGAAATCGCGGTGCCGCGCCGTATCGTCACGGTCGATGCGCTGCCGCTGCTGGGTACCGGCAAGGTGGATTATGTAACGCTTAAACAATGGGCGGAGGCGGCCTGATGAATACGATCCGCTCCCTGACGCGCCGCCGTCTGCTGCTTGGCGGTCTTGGTCTTGCCCTTGGCGGCGGCGCCATTGCGGCCACGCGCGCCGCGCCGCGGCTGATGAATGCCTGCCACGCCGATCTTCCCGATGACCCGGTGCTGCGGGAATGGCTCGATGCGGCCTGGAATGGCGTGGATGCCTCCCTGGTGTGGGATATGCACGTCCATCTTGCCGGTACCGGCGATTCCGGACGGGGTATCGAGATTTCCGATGCCATGCTGTCACCGCTGCATCCGCTCGAATACGCCCAGCGGCTGTTCTACCTCAATGCCGGGTGCGCGCACGGCGAGCCCGGCAAGGTCGACGACAGCTACATCGCCCGCCTGCGCAACCTGTGCGCCGCCGCGCCAGACGGCTTCAGGCTGCTGCTGTTCGCCTTCGACCGCGCTCATGATGAACGCGGGCAGCCTTTGCCGGAACAAAGCGGCCTTTACGTGCCGGATGCTTACGCCCGCGACGTTGCCCGCAGCGTTCCGGAACGCTTCGAATGGGCCTGCTCGATCCACCCGCTGCGCGAAGACGCCGTCGAGGCCCTGCACGCCGCCGCCCGCGATGGCGCGCGCGCGGTGAAATGGCTGCCGCCAGCCATGGGGATCGACCCCGCCTCGCCGCGCTGCGATGCCTTTTACGCCGCGCTGGCCGGGCTCGGTCTGCCGCTTGTTACCCACGCAGGCGAAGAAAAGGCAGTGCATGGCCCGGGCCGCCCGGAATGGGCCAGTCCGCTGCGGCTGCGGCGCGCGCTTGAGCACGGCGTGCGGGTAATCGTGGCCCACTGCGGCAGCATGGGCAGCGACATCGATACCGACCGCGGCGCGGACGGCCCGCGCGTGCCAACGTTCGATCTGTTCGCCCGCATGATGGATGAGCGGGGGCATGAGGACAGGCTGTGCGGCGACATTTCGGCGATCACCCTTATCAATCGCGAACCGGAAATCATCCGCGCCCTGGTCGAACGCGAGAAATGGCATGGCCGACTGCTGTTCGGCAGCGATTACCCGCTGCCCGGCATCGTGCCGCTGATTCCGCTGGGCAAACTGGTGCGGGAACGGCTGCTCGACGCCCGCGCCGTGCCTATGCTGGAACAGCTGCGCCATCACAACCCGATCCTGTTCGATTTCGCGCTCAAACGGCAGCTTGTTTCGCGCGGGCGGCGTTTTCCCGCCGCCGTGTTCGAAACCCGCCGCCATTTCTTGCGGAACGATGCCATGGCGTTCGCCGGTGTGCGTTCCGGCTCTTCCCCCCGGCCCTTTCGCGGAGTTTCCGCGTCATGAGCGGCCAGTTCTCCCTGCTGAAGCAGCGGCGCTTCCTCCCGTTTTTTCTCACCCAGTTTCTCGGTGCGTTCAACGACAACGTCTACAAGAACGCGCTGGTGGTGCTGCTCACCTTCCAGACCGCGCGCTACACCGCGCTGCCGGCGGGCATTGTGGTGAACCTGTGCGCCGGGCTTTTCATCCTGCCTTTTTTCCTGTTTTCGGCCAGCGCCGGGCAGATTGCCGACAAATTCGAGAAAAGCAGGCTGATCCGTTTCGTCAAACTGTTCGAAATCGCCATCATGCTGCTCGCGGGCGTGGCTTTTGCGGCCGGTTCGCTCACGCTGATGCTGGCCGCGCTGTTTCTGATGGGGGCGCATTCCACCCTGTTCGGCCCGGTGAAATATGCCATTCTGCCGCAGCACCTGCGCGAGGAAGAACTGGTTGGCGGCAATGCGCTGGTCGAGTCCGGCACTTTCGTCGCCATTCCGCTTGGCACCCTGACCGGCGGCGTGCTCGCCAGCCTGCCGCAGGGTACGCACTGGATTTCAGTAACGGTGCTCGTGCTCGCCGTGCTCGGCTACTTCGCCAGCCGGAGCATTCCCGCCGCGCCCGCCGCAGCGCCCACGCTCGCCATCGACTGGAATCCGCTGGCCGAAACGTGGCGCAACCTGCGTTTTCTGCGCGGCAACCGCACCGTGTTCCTCTCTATTCTCGGCATCTCCTGGTTCTGGTTTTACGGCGCGCTGTTCCTGTCGCAGTTTCCCGCCTACGCCAAGGATGTGCTGGGCGGCAACGAGAATGCCGTCATCCTGCTGCTGGCGGTGTTTTCGGTCGGCATCGGCATCGGCTCGCTGCTGTGCGAGCGGCTTTCGGCCGGGCGCATCGAAATCGGCCTCGTACCGTTCGGCTCCATCGGGCTGACGCTGTTCGCGCTCGATCTGTGGTGGGGCAGCCCCGCCGTGGCGTCCGCCGCCGCGCCGCTGGCGCTGGGCGAACTGCTCGCCCGGCCCGGAACCTGGCGGCTGCTCGCCGATCTGGCCGCCATCGGCATTTTTGGCGGGTTTTACATTGTGCCGCTGTATGCGCTGATCCAGCGCCGCAGCGAGGCCAGCCACCGTTCCCGCATCATCGCGGGCAACAACATCCTCAACGCCCTGTTCATGGTCATCGCCGCGATCCTGGGGGCGGGGCTGCTCGCGGCGGGCGCTTCCGTGGCGCACCTGTTTCTGGTGACCGCGCTGCTCAATGCGGTGGTGGCGATTTACATCTACACGCTGGTGCCGGAGTTCCTGCTGCGCTTTCTCGCCTGGCTGCTGGTGCATACGGCGTACCGGCTGCGGGTGACGGGGGCGGAGCACATTCCGGAAGAAGGCCCGGTGGTGCTGGCGTGCAACCACGTCAGTTTCGTCGATGCGCTGGTCGTCATGGCGGCGATCCGCAGGCCGGTGCGCTTCGTCATGGATCACCGTGTTTTCCGCCTGCCGCTGCTGCGCTTCGTTTTTCGCGGAAGCGGCGCGATTCCGGTCGCTTCGGCAAAGGAAGACCCTCGCATGACGGAACGCGCTTTCGACGAAGTCGCCCGCGCCCTCGAAGCGGGCGATGTGGTGGCGATCTTTCCCGAGGGCGGTATTACCGGCGATGGCGAACTGCAGCCCTTTCGCCCCGGCATCCGCCGCATTGTTGAACGCACGCCCGCGCCGGTAATGCCGCTGGCGCTGCGTGGGCTGTGGGGCAGCCTGTTCTCGCGCGAGGGGAGCCCGGTGCTGGCGCGGCTGCGCCACGGGCTGTTCAGCCGCATCGAACTGGTTATCGGCCCCGTGCTGCCCGCCGGAGAGGCGACGCCGGAGGCGCTCCGGGCGCGTATCGCCGAACTGCGCGGCACGCGGCGCTGAGCGGAGCCGCCGTTACGCGCATCTGTCTGGCGCGGCCGGTTTCAACGCATGAAAAAACGGAAGGCCGCATTCGCGGCCTTCCTGTGTGCTGCCTTGCGCCGCGCGACGCGCTGCTTATGCCTTGACCAGATGCACGGGGAAGGTTGGGACGGCGTGGCGGATGGCCTTGGGCGCGCAGGTCTGCACGCACAGGTCGCAGCCGGTGCAGGCGGCGGTTTCGATGGTAACGAAGGCCAGTTCGACTTCCTTGCCCGAGGGCTTGACCGCTTTTTCCCGGCGCGTGACGTGGATGGCGGGGCAGCCTACATCCACGCAGTTGCCGCAGCCGGTACAGGCGGGGTCGTCCACCTCGTAGGGCTGGAGCTTTTTGTAGTGGTCGATCAGCACGCAGGGCTGGTTGGTGATGATGACGGACGGGCCGGGCGTTTTCGTTTCCTGGCGCAGCGTCCTGAACAGCACTGGCAGCTGGTAGGGGTCGACGACGTGGATGCGCTCCGGGGCGATGCCGAGGGCTTCGACGAGTTTGGCGAAATTCACGCGCGGGGCGGGGTTGCCGTAGAGGTCGCGCCCGCTGCCGGGGTTTTCCTGCCCGCCGGTCATGCCCACGGCGCGGTTGTCGAGCAGCAGGATGGTGACGTCGCCGCCGTTGTAGGCGATGTCGAGCAGACCCTGCATGCCCATGTGGAGGAAGGTGGAATCGCCGATGACAGCGACGATTTTCTTGTCCTTGTCCTCCGGGCCGCGCGCCTTGTCCATGCCCAGCGCGACGCCCATCGACGCGCCCATCGATATACAGGTATCCAGCGCGTTCCAGGGGTGGCCCGCGCCCAGTGTGTAGCAGCCGATGTCGCCGGAAATATTCACGTTGCGCATCTGGGCAAGCGTGTAATAAACCCCCAGGTGCGGGCAGGCCACGCACATGGTGGGCGGGCGGGGGAAGACCTTGAGCGCGGGGCGCTGGCCGATGTCTGCGGTGGAGGTTCCGGCGGGAACGGGCATTTCGCCCAGCAGGGCGGCGAGCCCCTGGCGCAGCACGGTGGGGGCGAGTTCTCCCGCCGCGGGCAGCAGATCCTTGCCGCGCACGGCGATGCCCTGCGCGCGGATTTCGGTTTCGAGCAGCGGTTCGGTTTCTTCTACCACCACCAGGGTTTCGACCTGGCCGGCCAGCTCGCGCACCAGCGCGACCGGCAGCGGGTGGGAAAAGCCCAGTTTCAGGATGGGCGCGTCGGGGAAGGTTTCCCGCACGTGCATGTAGGCCGGGCCGGAGGTGACGAAACCCACGCGGGCGTTGCTGCCCGGCTCCAGCCGGTTCAGGGGGCTGGCGGCGGACGCGGCGGCCAGCGCCTTGTCCCGCGCGAACATTTCCGGCATGTGCTGCTTCGCGTTGGCGGGCACCATGACCCAGCGGCGGGGGTTCTTGACGAAGCCTTCCGCCGCGCGGTGCGGGCGGCGCTCGCCCACGGTGACGAGACATTTGACGTGGCACACCCGGGTGGTCATGCGCAGGATCACCGGGGCGTTGTGGGTTTCGGACAGCGCGAACGCCGCCAGCGTCATGTCATATGCTTCCTGGGAGTCGGCCGGCTCCAGCACGGGCAGGTGGGCGAAACGGCCCCAGTAGCGGGAATCCTGCTCGTTCTGCGAGGAGGAAAAGCCCACGTCGTCGGCGATGGCGATCACCAGCCCGCCGACCACGCCGGCCAGGGTCTGGGTCATGAGCGCGTCGGAGGCGACGTTCATGCCCACGTGTTTCATTGCGCAGAAGGCGCGCGCGCCGGTCAGCGATGCGCCGATGGCGACTTCCAGCGAGACTTTTTCGTTGACCGACCATTCCGCGTACAGGTCGGGGTACAGGGAAAGGTTTTCCAGGATTTCCGTGGATGGCGTGCCCGGATAGGCGGCGGCGACGCGCACGCCGGATTCCCAGACGGCGCGGGCGACGGCCTCGTTGCCGGACATGAGGTGGCGCGTGCCGGCAGCGGGGGGGACTAACAGATTCGGATTCACTGCGGTTCCTTGCGGTAGAAGCTTGAAAAAAGAGCGATCAATGCTGGGGTTTGCCGTCCGGCGGCGTTTTGTGGCGGTGATCGACCACGCGTACCGCCTTGCCCATCGAACGTTCGATGGCGCCGGTGGGGTGGATGCGCACGGCGCAGGAGATACCGATGAAATCCTTCAGATCCTTCTGCACCTTGGCGGCGACCCGGTCCATGTATTCCTGCCCCCGGGCGTACAGCGGCGGGCTGGCTTCGACGTTGACGGCCATCGAATCCATGAAGCCTTCGCGGAACACCTCGATCTGGTAGAAGGGCGAAAGGGTTTCCGTGCGCATCAGGATCGCTTCCACCTGGGTGGGGAAGACGTTGACGCCGCGAATGATCAGCATATCGTCCGAGCGGCCCGAAATGCGCCGCATGCGCACATGGGTGCGGCCGCACTTGCACGGGGCCGGGTCCAGCACGGAAATGTCGCGCGTGCGGTAACGCAGGATCGGGAAGGCTTCCTTCGTCAGCGAGGTGAAAACGATTTCGCCCTGCTCGCCATAGGGCAGCGTTTCGCCCGTATCGACATCCACGCATTCGACGATGAAATGGTCTTCCCAGATGTGCAGGCCGCGCTTGCCCGCCATGCACTCCATGGCGACGCCCGGCCCCATCACCTCGGACAGCCCGTAAATATCGAGCGCGGTGATGTCGAGCCGGGATTCCAGCTCGTAGCGCATTTCCTCGCTCCACGGTTCCGCGCCGAAAATGCCGACCCTGAGCGGGAGCTTCGAAAGATCAACGCCCAGCGCCTCGGCCTCTTCGGCGATATTCAGCGCGTAAGAGGGAGTACAGCACAGTGCGTCGGCGCTGAAATCGGACAGCAGCATCACCTGTTTCTGCGTCTGCCCGCCAGACATCGGAATCGCCATCACCCCCAGCGTTTCCGCGCCATAGTGCAGCCCCAGCCCGCCCGTGAACAGGCCGTAGCCGTAAGCGTTGTGCAGCCGGTCGCCGGGGCGCAGGCCCGCTGCGGCGAGCGAGCGCGCGACCAGGGCGGACCAGCTGGCGATATCGCGGCGGGTGTAGCCGACCACGGTGGGCTTGCCGGTGGTGCCCGAAGACGCGTGGATGCGGACGACCTGGTCGACCGGAACCGCGAACATACCGAACGGGTAGCTTTCGCGCAGCTGCTCCTTCTTGGTGAACGGCAGCAGCTTTATGTCGGCCAGCGTCTGGATGTGGTGCGGTTTCAGCTCCAGCTCATCCATCGCTTCCCGGTAAAAACGGGTTGTTTCGTAGCAACGCTCCACGGTCCGCTTCAGGCGTTGCAGCTGCAGCGCCTGCAGATCCTCGCGGGGGAGCGTTTCGTTATCCACGTCAAAAATCATGGGGCTTCTGCTCGCAGGGGAGTGGGAGGATAAAAAAGCGTGATGATACCCATATTCGGGCGCACAACACGGCTGGAAACGTCACGGGAAGCGCAGATTTCCCGCGCCGCGCGGGTGAAGAAAGTGGGCGCGTGCGCGGGGACCGGTGAGACAATCCGCACTCCAGCCCGACAACATCACCGCCATGACCGCTTCCACCGCCGCCCTGCCGCTGGCCGCCATCGTGTACACCCCCGCGGACGATATCGACGCCCTGATGATCGCCGCCGCGCGCGCGCTCGCGGCGCGCGGCGCGAAACCTGGCGGCGTGGTCCAGCACGCGCCCGGCGCGGGCGCATCCTGCGGCATGGAGCTGGAAGATCTCGCCAGCGGCGCGCGCTTTCCGCTGTCGCAGGATCTGGGCTCCGGCGCGAAAGGCTGCCGTCTCGATCCCGCCGCGCTTGCCCGCGCCACCGTGGCGGTGCGTGCGGCGCTTGAGGGCGGCGCGACGCTGCTGGTCATCAACAAGTTTGGCTTCCAGGAAACGTGCGGCGCGGGCCTGCGCGAAGAAATGGGGCGCGCGGCGGCGGCGGGCATTCCGCTGCTGACCGCCGTGGGCGAACGCTTTCTGGGCGACTGGGAAGCCTTTACCGGCGGCGCGGGCGTGCTGCTGCAGCCCACGCTGGAAAGCGTGCTCGGCTGGTGGGCCTCGCTGTCCCCCGCTTCCGTGGCGCAGTGATGGGCCGTCTTTTCGCCTGCCGCCCGGGCTGCGCCGCCTGCTGCATCGCACCGTCCATCTCCAGCCCGATTCCGGGCATGCCGGGCGGCAAGCCCGCCGGGGTGCGCTGTATCCAGCTTGATGCGCAGGACCACTGCAAGCTCTTCGGCCATGTCGAGCGTCCGGCGGTGTGCGGCTCCCTGCAGCCGGGCGCGGCCATGTGCGGCGACAGCCGCGAACACGCCATGCAGTGGCTGGCGTGGATGGAGCGGCAGACGCAGCCGGAATAACAACAACACGCACACGCGCACGCACCGAAGACACGCTCACGCGCCAGGGTGCGGCGGCGCCCTGTGTCTGCGTTTCTCCCGGTGCTGATTCCCGGTCGCCGGTCAGCCGTCACCGTCAGCCGTCAATATCATCCGCGGCCGGAAACGCCGCCGCGAGCATGTCGAGAAACGCGCGGGTCCTGGCGGGCATCAGCCGCCGCTCGGGAAAAATCGCCCAGGCCGTGGTCGCGGGCAGGTTCCAGCCGGGCAGAACGCGGCGCAGTTCGCCACGGCGCACAGAGGCGGCGGTGAAGTAGGCGGGCACGGCGGCGATGCCGCCTCCGGCGCAGGCGAGGCGGATCAGCAGTTCCGGCGAATTGGCGCTGGCGCGCGCGGGCGGCAGCCCTTCCCAGCGCGTATCGCCGTGGAACAGTGTCCACGCCTGCGGCTCGCCGTTGCGGCCCAGCAGGCACAGCCCGTGATGGCGCGGCAGTTCTTCGGGCGCGGCGGGCGCGCCGTGTTCCGCCAGGTAGCCGGGTGCGGCGTACAGCCCGCCGGGAAAGCGCGCCACGCGCCGGGCGGCGAGCGTGGCGTCGTCGGGCAGATCGCCCATGCGCAGCGCGAGATCGAAGTTTTCACCGATCAGATCCACCCGCCGTGGCGATAGATCGAGTTCCAGCCGGATTTCCGGATGCAGCGCGGTGAACGCGGCCAGCATCTCCACCAGCAGCAGGTTGGCGAAATCACTTGGCATCGACACGCGCAGCCGCCCGCTGGGCCGCGCCTGGCGGTGTTGCGCGAAAGAGGCCGCCGCGTCCGTCCCGGCGGCGATCTGGCGCGCGTGCTCCAGCAGGCCGTGCCCGAATTCGGTGAGCGAGAGGCGGCGGGTCGTGCGCAGCAGCAGGCGTTCGCCGAGCTGCTCCTCCAGCAGCGCGATGCGGCGCGACACGGTGGAGCGGGGCAGGGCGAGCCGTTGCGCCGCGCGGCTGAAGCTGCCGCTTTCCACGACGCGGGCGAAAATAAGCAGATCGTTGGCCTGGCATTGTTCCATTGTGGCAACAATGTTATCCATTTAAAGGCCTTTACGGCTTAATTTTGGCGCAATAGAGTGCGGGCACAGCTTCTATCTTTCTATTTCAGGAGATCCGGTTCATGAACATTCTTCAGATCAACGGCAGCGCCCGCAGCGAAGGCGCGTATTCCACCCGTCTCGCCAATGACATTACCGCCCGGCTGCGGCAGATCCATTCCGGGGCGACCCTGACGGTGCGCGATCTGGCGCGCAATCCGCATCCGGCGCTGGACGAGGCCGCCCTGGGCGCGCTGTTCGCCGCGCCCGCCGGGCGCACGGTGGGGCAGGCCGCGCGCGTGGCGCTGGATGACGCGCTGATTGCCGAACTCATGGCTGCCGACACGCTTGTGCTCGGGGTGCCCATGTACAACTACGGCATCTCCTCGCAGCTTAAAAACTGGATCGACGCCATCTGCCGCGCGGGCGTGACTTTCCGCTATACCGAAAAGGGGCCGGAAGGGCTGCTCAAGGGAAAGCGGGCTTATGTCGCGTTCGCGCGCGGCGGCCGGCACCGCAACACCCTGGCCGATTCCCAGACGCCGTACTTCACCACGCTGCTCGGTTTCCTCGGCATTACCGACGTGCGCTTCATCTACGCCGAAGGGATCGCCATGGGCGAAGCCGCGCAGCAGCAGGGAATGGCCGAAGCGCAGGCCGCCATCGCGGCGCTGGGCTGATCCGTTCTTTTCTGCGTCCCGTTCATCCACCCACCCGCCACGGAGGCCGCCATGACAGCCACGACGCACCCGATCCAGCCGGAAACCGTTACCCGCTCCCGCGCGGTGGAGCGCCTGGTGGCCGGAAAGGCCACCTCCGACGGCGCGGGCGTGCGGCTCACCCGCGTGCTCGCGCAGGCGCTGCAGCAGCGGCTGGACCCCTTCCTGCTGCTGGACGCCTTCGGCAGCGACGATCCGGGCGACTACATCGCCGGGTTCCCCGATCACCCGCACCGCGGCTTCGAAACCATCACCTACATGATCGCCGGGCGCATGCGCCACCGCGACAGCGCCGGGCACGAAGGGCTGCTGGAAAGCGGCGGCGTGCAGTGGATGACGGCCGGGCGCGGCGTGATCCACTCCGAAATTCCGCAGCAGGAAGCCGGGCGCATGGAAGGCTTCCAGCTCTGGCTCAACCTGCCCGCGCGCGACAAGATGTGCGCCCCCTGGTACCGGGATTTCTCCGCTGCCGCGCTGCCCTCGTTCACCACGGACGGCGTCGGGGTGACCGTGATCGCTGGCGCCAGTCACGGCGTGGCCGGCGCGGTCACGCGCACAGCCACCGCGCCGCTCTACCTCGACCTGCGCATGCTGCCTGGCGCGCGTTTCAGCCAGACGATTCCGGCGGCGCATAACGCCTTTCTCTACGTTTATCGCGGCGCGGTGACGGTGGAGGGAACCGAAGCGCCCGCGCAGCGCCTGGCCATTCTCACCAGCACAACGGAAAGCGACGGCGTCGTGATCGGGGCCGGGGCCGAAGGCGCGCGCGTGCTGCTGATCGCCGGGCAGCCGCTGCGCGAACCCATCGTCCAGCACGGCCCCTTCGTCATGAACACCCCGCAGCAGATCTACGAAACGCTGGCCGATTTCCGCGACGGGTGTTTCGCGGAGTGCGCGGGGGGCGGCTGACGTCCTGCCGGTCGCGCCCCCTTGGCGGGCGGGACGATTTCACCGATGATCGGCAGCCTGTTTTCACGGCGGTTTCCGCCAGACATTTTTCAGGAGTCGATCCTATGCAGGTCGGATTTATCGGACTGGGCCTGATGGGCCGCCCCATGGCGCTGAATCTGATAAAGGCGGGCCATACGGTTTATGTGTGGAGCCGCCGCCGCGCATCCATGCAGCCTTTGCTCGACGCGGGCGCGGGCGATTGCGCGAGCGCCGCCGAGGCGGCATCGCGGGCGGAAGTCACTATCAGCATGGTGGCCGATGCGCCGGATGTGGAGCAGGTGACGCTGGGGCCGGCGGGCGTGGCCGGGGGGGCCGGGCCGGGGCTGATCCACGTGGATATGAGCACTATCGCTCCGGCGGCGGCGCAGTCCATCGCCGCGCGCCTGGCCGGGCGCGGCGTGGCGATGCTGGATGCGCCGGTGTCGGGCGGCGAGGCGGGGGCCATCGCGGGCACGCTCACGATCATGGCGGGCGGCGCGCGGGAGGACTTCGACCGGGTGAAGCCGCTGTTCGACGCTATGGGCAAAACCGCCACGTACATTGGCGCGGCGGGCGCGGGCCAGGTCGCCAAGGCGTGCAACCAGATTCTGACCGGCGTGGGCATTGCGGCGGTGGCGGAGGCGCTCAACTTCGCCGCGAAAAGCGGGGTGGATGCGGCGAAGGTGCGCGAGGCGTTGCTTGGCGGCTTTGCGTATTCGCGCATTCTGGAAGCTCACGGGCAGCGCATGCTGGAGCGCGACTTCAGGCCTGGCTTCAAGGCGTGGATGCACCAGAAGGATCTGCGCATCGTCATGGAAGAGGCGCACCGCCTCGGGCTGAGCCTGCCTTCGTCGGCTGCGACGGCGCAGATGTTCAATGCCGTGGTCGGTAGCGGCATGGGTGAAGAAGACTCCATCGCCCTGCTGCGGCTGCTGGAGCGGATGAGCGGCGGCGAGGGCGTAGAAACAGCCCGCACGGCGGGCGAAGCATGAAAGTCGGCTTCATCGGCCTGGGCGTGATGGGGTGGCCGATGGCGGGCCATCTGCTTGCCGCCGGACACGATCTCGCGCTGTGGGCGCGGCGGCCGGAAGCGGCGGCGGAACTCATCGCGGCGGGGGCGGCGTGGTGCGAAACCCCCGCTGCGCTGGCGGCGGCGAGCGAGGTGGTGATGACCATTGTCACTACCGGCGACGATGTCGAAGCGCTCGCGTTCGGCCCCGATGGTCTGGCGCAGGGCTTTGCGCCTGGCGCGGCGCACGTCGATATGAGCACCATCGCGCCCGCCGCCGCGCGCGGGCTGGCCGCGCGTTATGCCGCGCGCGGCGTGGCGTGGCTCGATGCGCCGGTATCGGGCGGCGGGCAGGGCGCGCGTGAGGCGGCGCTGGCGATCATGGCGGGCGGCGCGGCGGAAACCTTCGCGCGGGTGCATCCGCTGCTGGCCGCGCTCGGGCGGCGCATCGTGCATATCGGCCCTGCCGGGGCGGGGCAGGTGGCGAAGGCGTGCAACCAGATGATCATGGTCGCGGCGATTCAGGCGAACGCCGAAGCGATGCTGCTGGCGCGCGCCAGCGGTGTGGACGCGGAAACGGTGCGCGGCGCGCTGGCGCAGGGTTCGGCGGCGTCGCGGGTGCTGGATGTGATGGGCGCGCGCATGACGCGGCGGGATTTCGCCGCGGGCGTGGAGGCGCGGCTGCATCACAAGGACTTTGCCCTTCTGATGGATGAGGCCGCGCGGCTTGGGGTACCGCGGCCGGTGGCCGCGCAGGTGTGGCAACAGCTCAATGCGCTCATGGCGCGGGGCTGGGGGCGGGACGATACGGCGAGCCTGCTGCGGGTGCTGGAGCGCACCGCCGGGAGGTAGCGGGTAAAACTGTCCGGCCCGTGTCTCGGCCGGGGCGCGTTTCAGGCGGATGCGGCCGGTTGCGCTCCCGTGGTGCGTTCCGCCCTGATTCTGCCCAGCAGGGTCGTGATTTCTTCTCCCGGCAGCGGCGGGCTGTACAGAAACCCCTGGTAGATGCCGCATTCCCATTGGCGCAGGCAGCGCAGCTGGGCTTCGGTTTCAACGCCTTCGGCCACCACGGTAAGGCGCAGGCTGTGCGCCATGGCGATGATGGCCTGGGCGATGGCGGCGTCGTCCGGTTCCTCGACAATGTCGCGGATGAAGGAGCGGTCGATCTTGAGCCGGTCGATGGGGAAGCGGCGCAGATAGGCGAGGCTGGAATAGCCGGTGCCGAAGTCGTCCACCGCGATCAGCAGGCCGAGCGCCTTGCAGCGGCTGAGCATGTCCGAGCTGCGTTCCGGGTTGCCCATCACAAGGCTTTCGGTCAGTTCGAGTTCGAGCAGGTCGGGAGGAAGCCCGGTTTCGGCCAGTACGCGGGCGACCAGCTCGGGCAGGTTGCCCTGGTCGAACTGGCGCGCGGAAAGGTTAACCGCCACCGGCGCGGCCAGCAGCCCGGCCTGCTGCCAGGCGCGGTTTTGCCGGCAGGCCGCGCGCAGCGCCCATTCGCCGATGGGCACGATCAGATCACAGTCTTCGGCGATGGGGATGAAGCGGCCGGGCGGCACCAGGCCGCGCTCCGGGCTGGCCCAGCGCAGCAGCGCTTCCACGCCGACGATTTCGCCGCTGGCGGCGTTGATCTGGGGCTGGAAGTGCAGGACGAATTCTTCTTTTTCGAGCGCCTCGCGCAGCTCGTTCTCGATAGCCAGCCGCTCCGAAACATGGCTGGACATCTGGCGTGTGTAGAAGCAGTAGCCGTTGCGGCCTTCTTCCTTGGCCTGGTACATGGCCGCATCGGCGTTTTTGGTCAGCGTTTCCTCGTCGTGGCCGTCTTCCGGGCAGAAGGCGATGCCGATGCTGGGCGTGACGGTGAGATGCTGGCCACGGATGGTGAAAGGCGGATGCAGCGCGTGCAGGATGCGTTCGGCCACTTCGGCGGCCTGGCCGTTGTGGGTCAGCCCTGGCAGCAGGATGGCGAATTCGTCGCCCCCCATGCGGGCCACGGTGTCGCCGCTGCGCACGCAGGTGAGAAAGCGCTGCGCCACGGACTGGAGGAGCAGGTCGCCCGCCTGGTGGCCGAGGGAATCATTGACGTACTTGAAGCGGTCGAGATCGAGAAACAGCACGGCCAGGCGCCCGTCGTGGCGCTGGCAGGTGTCCAGCGCTTCGCGCAGGCGCAGGGTGAACAGGTTGCGGTTAGGCAGTTCGGTGAGCGTGTCGTAATGGGCGAGAAAACGGATGCGCAGCTCCGTGGCCTTGTGATGGGAAAGATCGGCGACGATACCCAGATAGCCCTGGAGGCTGCCGTCTTCCCCCGGGCGCAGCGGCCAGATTGATACGTTGGCGGGGAAACGCGCGCCGTTGCGCCGCCGCAGGGTGAGCTCATGCGGTTCGGTGTCCGCGACAAGGCTGGCGAACCCCTTCTGCTGGTGCAGCGCCTCAAGGTGGGCCATGGTTTCCGCCGGATAAAACAGCTCGGGCGTCGTGCGGCCAACCACTTCTTCGGCGGAGAAGCCGAAAGTGTGTTCCGCCGCCGGGCTGAAAAGGCGGATGATGCCGTTGGAATCCGTTGAAATGATGGAGTATTCCGAACTGTCGATGATCGCCTGCTGCAGTGCATGGGATTTGCGCTGGGCGGCCTCCGCGCGGAAGCGGTTTTCCGCCTCGGCCTGCAGGGCTTTGTTCGTGTGTTCAAGCTGTTCGTTGGCGTCGCGAATGGCCGATGTCTGGCCCAGCACCTGGCGGCGCACGGCGCGTGTGCGCGTCTGCAGCACAAAGGCCAGGGTTGCGCCAAGCAGGGCGAACAGAAAGCCGCCCCATTGCAGGGCAAGCACCGGGTTGCTGGGGGTCAGCGCATAGTAGCCGGGCCGCGGCGAGGCTTCGGCAAGCCAGCGGATTGCGCCAGACTGGATCAGTTCCGCATACACCATGGGTGTGGGCTGCAGATTCTGGTCGCGGTAGACCGTTTCGGGCGGATCGCCCGCCAGATCGATGATTTCGAGGCTGACATCGCGGGTATCGCTGCGCTCTTCCAGCAGACGGGCGGCCAGTTCGCGGGCGCTGGCCGGGTTGGGCCGGGACAGTTCAAGCGTATGGCGCAGGCCATCGATCTGGCGCGCGGAAACCTGCTGGAAATGCGTTCGCGCGCGCGCGCGCTCCAGTCCGTAGATGTGTTGCCAGATAGCGCCGGCGATCCCCGCCAGCAGCAGAAATACCACCAGGGGCAGGACGAGCCCGCGCAGTGACGCGGCCGCGCCCGGAAGCGTTGCGCGCATTACCGCGGCTCTCCGGGCTGGGGACGGCCGTACCAGCGGAAGCGTTCGGTCACTTCATCCATTTCCGCCGCCGACAGCAGAACCGGCGGGCCGAGCAGGCAGGTGCGCCAGTACTGCTCGCACAGGGTTTCAAACTCGATTGCGAGCGCCAGCGCGTGCGCGGCGTCGCGACCGTAGACCACCATGCCATGATTGGCGAGCAGACAGCCGCAGCGGTCTTCCAGCGCGGCGAGGATGGCGTCGGACAGCGCCTGGGTGCCGAATGTGGCGTAGGCGGCGCAACGCACGGTGCTGCCGCCGAAACGCGCGATCATGTAATGAAAGGGGGGAATTCCGGCGCGCTGGCAGGCGAGCGCGGCGGCGAAGGGCGCATGGGTGTGGATGACCGCGCCAGCCTGCGCGAACGCGTGGTAAATGTCGCGGTGCAGACGCCATTCGGAAGAGGGCGCGAGCGCGTGCTCAAAGCCGCCATCCGCGCGGACCTCCACCATGTCCGCGGGGCGGCAGTCCGCGGGGGCGAGGCCGCTGGGCGTGACCAGAAAACCGTCGTCAAGGCGGATGCTGGCGTTTCCGGCGCTGCCTGCGTTAAGTCCGGCCTCAGCCGCCGCGCGCGCGGTGTCGAGCAGGGTGGCGCGCGGCGCCGTGTGTTTCGTGTTCATGCGTATTTCGTGTTTCTTTGTGCTTACTTTGACGCTGGTGCGCCGGATGGTGCGGTTTCGCGCAGCCGTGCGGGCGGGATCACGCCTTCTTCGGTGATGATGCCGTCGATGAGCGTCGCGGGGGTGATGTCGAACGCCGGGTTGGCCACGGAAACATCGTCCGGCGCAAGCATGAGTTCCGCCGGGTCGCCGCTGGCGCTGACGCCGTGAATGCGGCGCACTTCGCCGCCGTCGCGGTCCTCGATGGGAATCGCGGCTCCGTCCGCGCAGGCGAAATCCAGCGTCGAGCGCGGCGCGGCGATGTAGAACGGAACACCGGCGGCGCGCGCCGCCAGAGCCTTGAGATACGTGCCGACCTTGTTCGCGGTGTCGCCATTGGCGGCGACGCGGTCCGCGCCGGTGATTACCAGATCGGCCTCGCCCCGCGCCAGCATCAGCCCGGCGGCGTTGTCGGCGATCAGCGTATGGGGCACGCCCGCCTGGCGCAGTTCCCATGCGGTGAGCAGGCCCTGGTTGCGCGGGCGCGTTTCGCTGACGATAACGTGCACCGCCAGTCCGGCGGCGTGGGCGGCGTATACCGGCGCGAGCGCGGTGCCCGCGCCGAGGGTGGCGAGCCAGCCCGCGTTGCAGTGGGTCATGACGCGCACCGCCCGTCCGCTGGTACGCGCGCGCAGCAGATCCAGTCCATGCTGGCCGATGGCGGCGCAGGTGGCGATGTCGCCGGCGCGGATGGCTTCCGCCTCGCCCCACGCCGCTGCGGACCGTTCTGCCGCGGGAAGCGGGCGCAGCCGCGCGTTCATGCGCGCCAGGGCCCAGTGCAGGTTGACCGCGGTGGGGCGGGTGGCGGCGAGCAGTTCAAGCGCGCGGTCGAGCGTGCTGTCCGTGGCGCTGTCGCGCAGTGCAAGAGCAACGCCGAAAGCCGCCGTGGCGCCGATCAGCGGAGCGCCGCGCACCTGCATGGCGCGGATGGCGTGGGCGGCCCCGGCAACGGTGTCAATCCGCTGGTGCAGCGTACGCCAGGGCAGGGCGGTCTGGTCAAGAATGTCGATGCTGTCGCCATAACGGCGCAGCGTTGGAATCGGTGGAGCAAACATGGTGGCGCTATTCTAGGAGTGGAACCATCTGAAAGGAAAGCGGCCTTTGCCCTGCATCAAGGCGCGCTGCCCCGCGTGCTACACTCCGAAGGCTTTCCCCTTTATTAATAACGGATTTTTCGTGCGTAACCTGCTTCTGTTCCTGTTCGTTCTGTTTGGCATATGGTGGGTGCGCCGCGTTCTGGGCGGGCGGGGCGCGCGGACGCGCGGGCGGGGCGCCCGCGGCGACACGCCCGCGGACGGGCCGGAACGCATGCCCGGCTGCGCCCATTGCGGCGTGCATGCGCCGGAAAGCGAGGGCGTGTACGCGGGCGAACAGTTTTTCTGCTGCGAAGCGCACCGGCGTCTCGGCGGGCGCGACCGGGGGGAATAGCCGGTGGCGGCTGCATCCGGGCTGGCGGGCGTTGATGCGTCGCGACGGCTGTCGCTGCGTTATTTCAATCTTTTCCGGCTGATCCTGGCGGGCACGCTGCTTGTCGCCGGGAGTGTGCTCAATCTGGGCCATGAACGCCCCAGCGTGTTTCAGGCGGTTGCGTTCGGCTATCTGGGGGCCGTGCTTGTTCTCGGTTTTCCGGATGCGCCGGAGCGCTTCGGTTTCGAGCGTGTTTCCACCCTCCAGGTCATCATCGATGTGCTCGTCCTGACAGCCATCATGGCCGCCAGTGGCGGCTACCGCAGCGGCATGCCGGTGCTGATGATGATTGTGCTTGCCGGCGCGGGGCTGGTGGCTGAAGGGCGGATGGTGCTTTTTTTCGCCGCGCTGGCCACGGTCGCCATGCTGGCCGAAAACGTCTGGCGTCTGGTTTTTCGCGGTGTCTCGGGCGACTTCGTCCAGCTTGGCATCCTCTGCACCGGGTTTTTCGGTGTTGCTCTCGTCGCCCGGGGGCTTGCCCTGCGGGCCAAGGCCAATGCCGCGCTGGCGGCGGATCGCGGCCGGGAGCTGGCGAAACAGGAAGCGGTTAACGAGCGTATCATCCACGGCATGCAGGACGGCGTGATCGTCGTTGGCGCGGGCGATCACGTGCGCAAGGCCAATCCGCAGGCCGCCGCGCTGCTCGGCCTGCATGCGCTTGAGGCGCTGGTGCTTACCGACATCGACGAGACGTTCCGCGAGGTGCTGGCCGACCGCAGCGGCGAAGGGCGGCTGATGCGCCTGGGGCCGGCCGGCCGGCTGCTGCGCTGCCGCGCGGTGCAGGGCGAACCAGGCAGCGTTGCGGCCGCCGCGACGCTGGTCTATCTGACCGATTTCGAGGATATCCAGCGCAGCCTCCAGCAATCCAAACTGGCCGCGCTGGGACGCCTTACCGCCAGCATGGCGCACGAGATCCGCAACCCGCTCTCCGCCATTACCCAGGCGGCGGATCTGCTGGAAGAAGAAAAGCGCGGCGATGTCCGCGAACGCCTCGTGCGCATCATCGGCGACAACGCCCGGCGCATCGAACGCATGATCCGCGACGTGCTCGCGCTGGGGCGGCGCGACCAGGCCGAACCGGAAACGCTCCCGCTGGCCGCGTTCGTGCACGAACTGGCCGAAACGCATTGCCTGCAGGGCGAAGCCGAGCGCGCCATCTATCATGTGGACATCGACCCCCGCCACACCCTGGGCATGGACCGTGCGCACCTGCGGCAGATTCTCGACAATCTTGTCGTCAACGCCCGCCGCTACTGCTCGGGCGCTTCTGGCTCGGTGCGCATTTATAGTGAGGCGCTACCCGACGGGCGCATCGTTCTGCATGTACGCGACGACGGACCCGGCATCGGAGAGAACTATGCCCCACATCTGTTCGAGCCCTTCTTCACCACCCATGCAAAAGGCACGGGGCTGGGTCTGTATATTGCCCGCGAGCTGGCCGAAGCCAACGGCATCCGGCTGGAACTGCGCGGGGACGGCCCCGGCGCCCACTTCACGCTGACCGGACGGAGCCAGCCATGAAAAACGACGAACGCCGCCAGGGCCAGACCGTTACCGACGTCCTCGTCGTGGACGATGAAAGCGACATCCGCGAGCTGATCGAACTCTCCCTGCTGCGCATGGGGCTGGGCTGCGACACCGCCGGTTCCGTGGGCGAAGCGCGCGCGCTGCTCGCCGCCAGGCGCTACCGCCTGTGCCTTACCGACATGCGCCTTCCCGATGGCGACGGGCTGGAACTGGTCGAACTCATCCAGTCCTCCCATAACCGCCTGCCAGTGGCCGTGATTACCGCCTTCGGCAGCATCGAAACCGCCATCCGCGCGCTCAAGCTCGGCGCGTTCGATTTCGTCACCAAGCCGGTCGAACTCAAGGCGCTCCGGGAGCTCGTCAGCCACGCCCTCCGGCTGGGCCAGCCGGAAACCGCCGCGCCGCAGCCGGGCGGGCGGGCGCTCATCGGCGCTTCCGCCGCGCTGGCGCAGCTGCGCGCGCAGATCGAAAAACTCGCCCGCAACCAGGCTCCCGTGTTTATCTACGGCGAATCGGGCACCGGCAAGGAAGTCACCGCCCGCCTCATCCACGACCTCGGCGCCCGCGCCGCCGGGCCGTTTGTCCCGGTCAACTGCGGCGCGATCTCGCCCGAGCTGATGGAAAGCGAATTCTTCGGCCACCGCAAAGGCAGTTTCACCGGCGCCAGTGCGGACAAGGAAGGCCTCTTTCAGGCTGCGGCTGGCGGCACCCTGTTTCTCGACGAAGTCGCCGAACTGCCGCTGTCCATGCAGGTGAAACTGCTGCGCGCCATCCAGGAACGCGCCGTGCGCCCCGTTGGCGCGCATGCCGAAGAGCCGGTGGACGTGCGCATCCTCTCCGCCTCCCACCGCGATCTGGCGCAGTTCGTCAGCGACGGAAAATTCCGCCAGGATCTCTACTTCCGCATCAACGTCATCACCCTGCGCGTGCCGCCGCTGCGCGAACGCCCGGAAGACATTCCCGAACTCGCCGCCCACATCCTCGCCCGCCTCGCCGGACGCGAAGGCGGCGCGGCGCGGCGGCTCTCCCCCGCCGCCGCAGCAGCCCTGCGCCGCCACCCCTTCCTCGGCAACGTGCGCGAACTGGAAAACCTCCTCGAACGCGCCTGTGCGCTCGCCGAGGGGGACGAAATCGTTCCCGCCGATCTCGATCTGGAAGCCGCGCCCGCGGGCGGCGCGCAGGCGTCTGCGCTGCCCGCTTCCGGAACTCTCGAAACCGCAGCAGCCGATGGCGGTGGCTGCGATGCCGATAACCGCGACGAGAATGACAGCGACGGCGGCGCGGACGAACGCCTGCGCGTGCTGGGCGCGCTCGACGCTACGCGCTGGAACCGCTCCGAAGCCGCGCGCCGCCTGGGCATAACGCTGCGGCAGCTGCGCTACCGGCTGCAAAAGTGGGGCATGGACTGAAAGCGGCCGCCGCTGCGGAGCGGATGTAAAAATGTCAAAGCCATGTCATTTGTTGACAAAGATGGACCTTGCCGCTGTCAGGTTTTGACTGCGCAAATGGACAGGCTTGTAGCCCCGGGCTGGTTTTTGTGACGTATTTCACTCTTTTTGGGGCGGTTAAGATCTGGCACGGAAGCTGCTAAAGGGATGTCAGGCGGTTTTTCCGCTTCCGTGTAACTTCAACAAGGAGTCTCATCATGAAAAAGATCCAGAAGGGTTTCACCCTGATCGAACTGATGATCGTCGTCGCGATCATCGGCATTCTGGCGGCCATCGCGCTGCCACAGTACCAGACTTACGTTGCCAAGTCGCAATTCTCCCGGGCCATGGGCGAGGCGGGTGCAATCAAGACGAACATTGAGGCTTGCATTACTCTTGGGAAAACGACGATTCCGGCAATAGCCCCGGCTGCAGTAACGGAGTGCAATCCGCAGGCGACCGGATCTTCCATTCTGTCCAGCACTGTTGCTTTTACGGTGGGTAATGGCGGGGGCCAGGCGGGTTATGTGGCACCGCCTGACACGGGTGTTCCGGGTGCTGATATCACTGCTGCGGGCGAGGCTCTGATCGTTGCGGAATTCGGTAGCAATGCCTCTCCGATCCTGGTTAATCCTGCTAATGGCGGTGGTGCTATTGGACGGCTTATCTGGGCGCGTGACCTCAATGGTTCCTGGGGTTGCTACACGAACATCGATCTGGATTATGTTGCACCGGGTTGCGCCAGGGATTTGACTAACACAGCGGCTATGGCTTCTGCTGCGACAGTCATCACTCCTCTGCCGTGATTTGGTTTGACCTGTACTAGAATGGAAGGGCGCAAGAAATTGCGCCCTTTTTACTTGTATGCGGCCAGCCTCTATCACATGCGTGCGTAAACAGGATTGATGGATTGGGGTGGAGATAAATTTGTGGATTGATGCAGGCGGTTGGTGTAAGGGCGCCTGCATTGAACTATCTCCCAGTTTCGACCGCCGCCCCGCAGGCGAAACCCTCCGCCTGCTGGTAATCCACGCCATCAGCCTGCCGCCGGACGAGTTCGGCGGGCCGGGGGTAGCGGCGCTGTTTACCGGCACGCTCGATCCCGCTGTGCATCCGTATTACGCGGGAATTGCCCATCTGCGCGTTTCCGCGCATTTTTTCATCCGCCGCGATGGTGAGCTGATCCAGTTCGTTTCCACCGAACACCGGGCGTGGCACGCCGGGGCGTCGTGCTGGCGCGGGCGGGAGCAGTGCAATGATTTTTCCGTTGGCATCGAGCTGGAAGGCTGTGACACGCTGCCGTTCGAGGCGGCGCAGTATGCGCGGCTGGCGGAACTGGTGGTGGCGCTGCGGCGGCGTTACCCGGAGATCGAGGACATCGTCGGTCATTCGGATATCGCGCCGGGGCGCAAGACCGACCCTGGGCCGTTTTTCGACTGGGATGGATTCAGAAGCCTGCTGGCGGTGCAGGCGAAGTAAATCCGCACCAAGAAGCTGAAACAGAAGCGGGGCGGTTCCCTTGGGTGGAAGCCGCCCCGCGCCGTATTCCCGGCACTGGCCGGGTGCTCAGGTAATGGTGAGCCGTTTCGCCTGCGCGGCGGCTTTTTTCGGTAGCACCAGTTCCAGCACGCCATCGCTGAAGCGGGCGCTGGCCTGGGCTTCGTCGACGTCCTGCCCAAGCTGGAAGCTGCGGGACACCTTGCCGAAGTAGCGTTCGGTGCGCAGCACGCGCTCGCCGTCCTTCACGTCTTTTTCCTGCCTGCGTTCGGCGCTGATGGAAACCACCGGGCCGTCGATATGGACGTGGATATCCTCTTTTTTCATGCCGGGCAGTTCGGCGCGCACTTCGTAGCTTTCGGTGTTTTCCTTTACGTCGACGCGCATCTGCGGCGTTTCGGCGGCGGTGCCTGCACCGAAGTCGACGGGGCGGACGAAAAAGCCGCGGAAAAAATCATCCAGGGGATCGCGGCGGATGATATTGCTCATGTCTGCTCTCCTCTACGGTTATGGCCGGTTTTCCGGCTTCAGTATGGATATTGGCGCGGCGCGGATAATTTCAAGGGCTGGGCATTTCACTCGCGGGCCGGAAATGCGCGCGACGGGCTTGCTATGATCCGGCGGCGCAAGATTGCGGCCAGTAAAGGAAAAATATGAACAAAACGGTACGGACGCAGGGGGGCTGCCCGCGCTGCGGCGCGGCGACGGGCTGTGGAATGGAAGCGGGCGTGGAGCCCTGCTGGTGCGCGGTGTATCCGCCGGTGTTCGCCGTGCCGTCGCCGGAGGCGGGAAAAGGCTGCTACTGCCCGGCGTGCCTGACGGCGCTGGTGGCGGAAAGGCAGGCAGAGGCGGGGGAACAAGCGGCGGAACAGCGCCGGGAGTGAGCCGCGCTGGAGGAACGGGGCGCGTTTATTTGCTGGAGCCGGATTGCGGTGGCGGCGCGGCTGTCTGCGGCGTTTCGCCGCCGGGTTCGCCGTCCGCCGCATCGGCCGCGCTGGCGGCGGTAGCGGCTTCATCACAGCCGTCGTAAAAAACCCAGAACGGAACGGATTCGTCGCGCCAGATCGCGGCGGCTTCGGCGAGGATGTCGAGCGCGATGGCGCAATCCTCGCCGCAGCGCGCGCGCGCGTCCGGCGCGTGCTCAAGAATCAGCACGTAGCCTTGCGCAGGCAGCCAGGAGAGATCGCGCAGGCAGTCGTCGAAGGCGTCCCAGTTGTGTCCGAACCAGTCCGGAAAGCGCAGGGCGCGGGCGAAGCATTCCAGCAGGCTGGCCTTGTCCGCGCAGGCGGCCAGATCAACGCGGATGCAGCGCAGGCTGGCGCGGGCGGCGGCGGCGCGGAGGGCGACGGCGCTGGCTGAAAGCGGGCGCAGGCCGGAGTCTGCAGCGCAGGCCAGATCGGGTATGGCCGGGCCGGATGGCGCGGCGGCGGAGGATGTGTTCATCGGCGCTGTCCGGTGCGGGCCGGATCGATGGCAGCCGGGTCGATCCGGCGGAAACTGCGGTAGTGGTCCGCGGTGTAGTAAAACTCTTCGGGCGGAGCGCCGCCGGTGACGATGCGGCGCGCGCCACGGTCGCGCGCGCCAGGGGTGGGAACGGTGTATTCGCGGTAGTAGCCGCGCGCGCGCGCGGGCAGCCGCTGTTCCCTGTTCTGGAAGGTGACGCCGTCATTGCGGTAGGGGAAGGGGCCGCCGCGCAGGATGGCCTGGATAACGGCGGCGGCTTCGGGCGGCAGGCCGCTGGGCGCTGCCGGGCTGGCATCGTGCGCGGGCGGCGCGCAGCCGGCCAGTGTGATGAGGGCTGCGGCAAGGAAAAAGATCGCCGCCGTGGCGAGGCGGGCAATGGGGGCGAGAGCGGTGTGGCGTTGTGCGCGGAACATTGCGGGGTGCGCGGCGGATCAGGCGGCGGAACGGCTGGCGTGGTTGGGGTTGATGCCGTAGCGCTTGATCTGGGCGTGCATGAAGTCGTTGATGGCGGCCAGCCGGGGGTAATCCGGGGCCAGCCGCCGGGCGCGTTCGATGAGCGAGCGCGCCTGTTCGGCGAAGCGGTCGTTCCAGCCGTGCTGTTCGATATGGCGCAGCAGCGATAGCGCAGCGTTGAACAGCACGTGGGGGTTGCCAGGCATTTTGCGCGCGGCGTTCATCATTTCGGCGACGGTGCCGTCGTAGTCGCCCGCGCGGGCCTTTTCCGCGCCCGCTTCCATGAGGTCTTTGACTTCGGTCTGGATGCGCTGTTCGATCTGCTGCGACAGGGTTTCGAGCCCGCGTGATGCGAGCGCCGCGCGGGTCGATTCGAGGGTGCGTTCATCGGTGGCGCTGCGCAGGATGTTCATGGCGACTTCGGCGCCCTGCTCGTCGAGCTGGTTGTCGAAGCAGGCTTTGACCAGTTCCTGGCGCAGGCCGACAGAGAGGCTGCCGATGTCTTCGGCCTGGAGCGCGATTTCCAGCAGCGTCTGCCGCGCGCGCCCGGAATCGCCGCCGTGGGCCTGGAGCAGCGCGCTGGAAAGCACCTTGCAGAGCTGCGCCCTGGGCTGGGTTCCCATGCTTTTGCCAAGATCGGCGATGGTGGCGGCGGCGCTGTCGCGCCGGTTCTGGGCGAGCTGCGCCTGAACGAGGCGGACATGGTCTTCCGGATCGCGGAAATCGGAATATTTGCCCTTGCGCACCACTTCGGCCAGGGCGCGCTCAGCGGTTGCGGGATCGTCCGTGGCCAGGGCGAGTTCGCCCAGATGGCGCAGGCGGCCGAGGCGGTGCGGGGAACGCTCCGTGGCGGCCTGGACGACCTCGCGCGCCTCGGTGAGGCGACCCGTCTGCTCGCGGATGCGGGCGAGCAGGTCGTAGGCGTCGAGGTAAAGATCGCTCTCCGCGATCAGGCTGGTGAGCAGGGCTTCTGCCTCCGGCAGCTGTTTGCGCATGTACAGCAGATGCGCGAGCCCGAGACGCGCCCACGGGGCGGGGTGAAGCTCCAGCACCCGGCGGTACAGCGCTTCCGCCTCTTCGCTGTGCCCGGCGGCGGTATGCAGTTCGGCCTGCAGGCGGAGAAGGTCGACGAGGTACTGCGGATGTGTTTTTTCGGTTTCCTGGCAGTAGGCGATGGCCTGCAGCGTGTCGCCCAGCCCCATGAGCCGCCATGCGGGCAGAAAGGTTTCACGCTTGTCGAACGCCCGCTGCAGCCGCGCGGCGAGCACCGCGGGCGCGAGCGGCTTGAGAATGTAGTCGTTGGGGACGAGTTCGGCGGCGCTGACGACGCGCTCGTAATTGCGCTCGCCGGTAATCATGATGAACAGGGTATCGAGCGGAATGATTTCGTTGTTGCGCAGGTCTTCCAGCAGATGCTGCCCATCCTGCCCGTCGCCCAGGTTGTATTCGCACAGGATGAGGTCGAAGCGCGTCTGCCGCAGCTTGCGGATCGCCGTCGCGGCGGAGGTGACGAACTGCACGGCGTCGAGGCCGATCGCGGCGAGCATGGTGCGCAGCAGCGTGCGCACGGTGGGCTGGCTTTCGATGACCAGGGCGGTGATGTTGTCCAGATTAGCCATGACGGGGCGGCGAACTCTCTGACTGGAAGGGACTATTTCCCGTATGGCGAAGATTACGTCATTGCGCGGAGAATACTGAAGGGTAAAAAGAAAAAAGGCGGACGGTTGCCCGTCCGCCCCTGCTCTTTCTGGAGCGCCCGCAAGGGGATCAGCCAGAGATTTCCACCTTCGTTTCGACCTTCTGCCGCAGGCGGATGTGGAGTTCGCGCAGCTGCGTTTCGGCCACGTCTCCCGGCGCGTTGGTGAGCAGGCACTGGGCGCGCTGCGTTTTGGGGAAGGCGATCACGTCGCGGATCGACTCCGCGCCCGCCATCATGGTGACGACGCGGTCCAGCCCGAAAGCCATGCCGCCGTGCGGAGGCGCGCCGTATCTGAGCGCGTCGAGCAGGAAGCCGAATTTCGTCTGCTGTTCTTCGGGGCCGATGTTGAGCGCCTCGAACACTTTGGCCTGCACGTCGGCGCGGTGAATACGCACCGAGCCGCCGCCGATTTCCCAGCCGTTGAGCGCCAGATCGTAGGCTTTGGCCAGGCATTCGCCGGGGCTGCTGTCGAGCAGGGCGATGTGGTCGTCTTTCGGGCTGGTGAAAGGGTGGTGGCAGGCCGTCCAGCGTTTGCTTTCGTCGTCGTATTCGAACATCGGGAAATCGACCACCCAGAGCGGCCGCCATGCTTCGCCGGTGACGTAGCCTTTTTCGTGGCCGAGTCTGATGCGCAGCGCGCCCATGGCGTCGTTGACGACCTTGACCTTGTCCGCGCCGAAAAAGATCAGGTCGCCCGATTGCGCGCCGGTGCGTTCGATGATGGCGCGCAGCGCGGCTTCGTGCAGATTCTTGACGATGGGCGACTGCAGCCCTTCCTCATTCAGTTTGCTGGCGTCGTTGACCTTGATGTAGGCCAGGCCGCGCGCGCCGTAGATGCCGACGAAGCGGGTGTATTCGTCGATTTCGCCACGGGTGAGCTGGCCGCCGCCGGGAACGCGCATGGCCGCGACGCGCCCGCCGGAGGCCGCCGGGGCGGAGAATACCTTGAAGGCCACATCCTGCACCGCATCGGTAATGTCGGTGAGTTCGAGGGTAACGCGCAGATCGGGTTTGTCCGAGCCGTAGCGGCGCATGGCTTCGGCGTAGGTCATGCGCGGGAAGGGTTTGGGCAGTTCCACGCCGAGCGCTTCGCGGAACACGCAGCGGGTCATGTCCTCCATGATCGCGATAATGCCGTTTTCATCGAGGAAGGAGGTTTCGATATCGACCTGGGTGAACTCGGGCTGACGGTCGGCGCGCAGATCCTCGTCGCGGAAGCATTTGGTGATCTGGTAGTAGCGGTCGAAGCCCGCCACCATCAGCAGCTGCTTGAACAGCTGCGGCGACTGCGGCAGGGCGAAGAACTGGCCCGGGTGCACGCGCGAGGGCACCAGATAGTCGCGCGCGCCTTCCGGCGTGCTCTTGGTGAGCATGGGTGTTTCGATGTCGATGAAGCCCGCGCCGTCGAGAAAGCGGCGGAAAGCCATCGCCACCTTGTAGCGCAGCAGCAGGTTTTTCTGCATCTGCGGGCGGCGCAGGTCGATCACGCGGCTGGTGAGGCGCACGGTTTCGGAAAGGTTGTCTTCGTCGAGCTGGAACGGCGGCGTGGCCGCGGCGTTGAGCACTTCGATGTCGTGGCACAGCACTTCGATTTCGCCGGACACGAGACCGGTGTTTTCGGTGCCGGCGGGGCGGCGGCGCACCTTGCCGGTGATTTTCAGGACGAACTCGTTGCGCACCGATTCGGCGATGGCGAAGGCGTCGGCGCGATCCGGATCACACACGACCTGGACGAGGCCCGCGCGGTCGCGCAGGTCGATGAAGATCACGCCGCCGTGGTCGCGGCGGCGGTGCGCCCAGCCGCAGAGGGTGACGGTCTGGTCGAGTTCGGCGGCGGTTACCGCGCCGCAGTAGTGGGTTCGCATGGTCTGTTCCGTTCCGGCTGTTGGAGGGCGGCCGCAGCGGCCGCCGGGATCGTCTGGGTAATCTGGGTAAATATCGGGCGCTATCCGTTGGGCTGCGCGGCGGGCTGCGCCGCCTGGGTGGGCAGTTTCTGCGCGGGCGGAGCGACGACGCCCATCGAGATGATGTACTTGAGCGCCTCATCCACGCTCATGTCCAGCTCGATGACGTCGGACGCGGGCAGCATGAGGAAAAAGCCCGAGGTCGGGTTGGGGGTCGTGGGCACGTACACGCTGATGTAACCGCCGCGCAGGTGGCGCGCGGCGTCGCCGCCGGGCTGGCCGGTCTGGAACGCGATGGTCCACGCGCCCTCGCGCGGGTACTGCACCAGCAGCGCCTTGCGGAAAGCCTGGCCGTTGCTGGAGAACAGCGTGTCCGAAACCTGTTTGACGCTGTAGTAAATCGACTTCACCACCGGGATGCGGGCGAGCGCCGCTTCCCACATCCGCACCAGCTTCTGGCCGAGCACGTTGGCCGCGACGAGGCCGGTGGCGAGCACGATCAGCAGGCTGAACACGAGGCCGACGCCGGGGATGTTGAAGCCGAATATTTCCCGTGGCTGGATGCCGTCGGGCAGCCACAGGAGGATCTGGTCGAGTGTGTTGACGATCCACGCCAGCACCATGAAGGTGATGGCGACGGGAATCCAGATCAGCAGTCCGGTGATGAAGTATTTCTTCACGGCGTTGCGGGCGGGGATGGCGGGCCGGGTTTAGTGGCAGGCGCAGCCGCCGCCGCAGCCGCCCGTGGCGGGCGCGCTGCTTTCGCTGCTGGCCGGAGCGGGCGCGGGTTTGCCGCCGCCCTTGAAATCGGTGGCGTACCAGCCGCCGCCCTTGAGCTGGAAACCGGCGGCGGACAGCATCTTGGCGTAGCTTTCCTTGCCGCAGGAGGGGCAGGCCGACAGGGGCGCGTCGTTCATCTTCTGCAGGTGTTCCTTCTGGAATCCACAGGCGGTGCAGCGGTATTCGTAAATAGGCATGACAACCTCCGGAAAGGCAAACGCGTAAGTCTAACGCAATGCGGCGCGGAGGAAAAAGCGTCCTAGGGTCTGGTGAAGCCCCGGAGGCTCCGGGGGGCGATCCGGCGCGCGGCGGCGCAAAGGGATCAGCCCCTGCCGCCGTCCCGCGCTACGCCGCCCCGTGCGGAGCAGCGTTTCCCGTGGTCAGAAGGCCAGTTTCGCGCCGATTTTCCACGTGCGGGAAAAGTCGACCGGGTAGATCTGGTTGTCGCCCACCCACACGCCATTCTCGTGTTCGAACAGGTTGGTGACCGCGGCGAACAGTTCCAGGTTCCGGCTTTTCACCGTAAGACGCCAGGCGAGGTCGGTGGAATGGTACGCGCGCTGTTTCTGCGCGTTGTTGTTGTCGAAATCGCCCGCCGCCCAGGTGTGGCTGCGCCAGGTGTGCGACAGGTCGAGGCTGCCGTATGCGCCAGCCAGCACATTCACGCCCAGCAGCAGGCTGTGGCGCGGCACGCCCGGCAGTTCCTTGCCGTCGTAAGCGCCGTTGCCCTCGTTTTCGCGGTCGATGAGGGCGCGCGTCCACGCGTAATTCACCCTGGCGGTAACGTTCTGGCTGACCAGCCAGGTGTCCTGCGCTTCCAGTCCGTATTTGTGCGAGCGGTCGATGTTCGTGTTTTTGTACGAAACCGGCTCCAGATAGATTTCATCCTTGAGCCGGGAATGGAATACGGTGAGTTTCAGCCGGTTTTCCTCCGTGGTGTGGTGCAGCCCGAGGTTGAGCGTATGTACTTTTGCGGGTTCGATAAAGCCGTTGAAGCTGACCGCGCCGCTCGCCCAGTCCGTGCTGAAAAAGCGGTCGATGTCCGGCGCCTGGTAAGCGCTGTCGTAATTGCCGAAAATGCTGAGGGTGTCGGAGAAGCGGTAATTGGCGCCGATATCCCAGGCGGAAAGGTGCTCATCGGTGTTCAGCGTGGGGTTGCCGGCGGCTTCGTGGCGGTATTCCACCTTCTCCGCACGCGCGCCCGCCGACAGGGTCAGGCGTTCAAACAGATATTGTCCCTGCGCGTACCAGGCGGAATTTTTCTTGCCGGTTTCGTCGCTGCTGTCGCGCTGGCCGTCGAAGGCCTGAAAACCGGCGGTAAGCGCCGTATTCTCGCCGGTGTACTGCAGCGATACATCGTCTGAAATATAGCGGTAATCCGACTGCCATCCCGCGCCAAAACCGTAGATCGAGGTTTTTTCCTCCACGCCGTGGCGCACGCCCAGACTCAGTCCGGGCTGAATGGCGTATTCCACGCCCACGCGCCAAGAGTCGGTGTCAAGCCTTTGCTGGGTATAGATTTTTCCGGTGTTCATCGCCGGATCGTGCTCGAACTGGCTTTTTGTCAGCGGGCCAGGATAGCGGGTGTCGATGCGCGCGCTGGCCGCGTCGAGCGACAGCGTCAGCGCATCGGCCGCCCGGCCGCTCAGGGCCACATTCCAGCTGTCGGAGCGGGATTCATCGCGGTGGCCGGTGGGATCTTCATCGCTGAAACCGCCGTAGGCGCTGTGATCGATGGCGGCGGAAAGGGAAAAACGCTCCTGCTTCAGGCCCGCCGTTACCGAACTGCCAAAGGTTTCGCCATTGCCCGCGTAAGCCTGCGCTGCCGCGCCGTCACGCGCCGCGGTGTAAATCTGGATTGAACCGGCGGTTGCGCCGTCGCCATGCATGATCGCGCCGCTGCCCTTGGTGATTTCGATGCGGTCTATTTCCGCCAGCGGAATCGCGCCCAGCAGTTGCGGCGCCATGTCGATATTGTTCAGGCGGCGGCCGTCGATGGTGATGACGATGTTCTGGTATCCGTCGCCCAGCCCATAGCCGCGCATGCTGATCGCCGGGCTGAAGCGGTTGCCGTAGCTGGGCATGACCTGAAGCGACGTCTGCCGCGCGAGAAAATCCACCAGACTGGTCGCGCCGGAGCGTTCGATATCGCCACGGGTGTGGACTTCGGAAGCGTAGGTCGCCTCTGAATCGGGGGTGGCGATGCCGGTGGCGGTGACCATCACCGGCGCAAGCAGCGCTTCTTCCTGTACTGTGGCGGCGAGGGTGGAAAGGGGAAGGCAGAAGGGGGAAGAAGCCAGAATGGCCGCAAGGGCCGGAAAACGCGGACTCATGGTGCGTGATGCTCCCGTTGCCGCAGCCCAAGGACACCCCGCGGGCCGCGGATATCAAAACCGGATGAGCCGCCCGTGCGCCGGGAAAAAGGAAAGAGAGCGCGGGAAGAAACGTTCCCGCGCGCAGCGCGTGTCCTGCTGCCTTCCGCCGCCGCCCCGCGGCACATCCGCCAGAACGCGTCCGGGCCGGTATCCGGGCTCGCGGGCCGTCCGTGCCATGAAACCGGCTGGACGCGACGCACCGCCTTCCCGGGTGGATCACCCAGTGGCGTCTGATGCGTCTTGCGCTCGCTTACCGTTGCGGGGGCAGCACAGGCATTGCGGGATTGAACCGCGCACCTGTTTCCCGTTTACCCCTCGGGCGTGAACCGCCGTCGGGCACCTGAAACGCGAGCCTCCTTGCGGAGGCGGGGCGAATCATAGCGCTTCCGCTACCGCGGCGCAGCATTCACGGGCTTTCCTCTGTTTATTCCAGCAGTATCCGCCACGGGCATCCCTTCTTCAGCGGGTACAGAACACCGCAGAACACCGCAGAACACCGCGGAACACTTCGTGTCACGTAACCGCTCGCGGCTTCGTTCCCATCATCCTTGCAGCATGTGCTGGATAGTGAATGAACAAGCCTCCGGGGTACGTCAGGTTCTGCCATCCAGCCCTTTGCGGGGCTGGGCGGCGTTTTTCTGGCTGAAGCCCTTATGCGCGGTATTCCGGTGCGTACTGGCGCAGCCACAGTTCCAGTACGACAAGGATCCACACCATTTCCCCGTAATAGCCGGGGTGGGACGGGAGGTGGTGGTCCAGCAGCTGGCCGATGAAGCCGGGCCGGATGATGCCGCGCTGTTTCAGGCTGCCCAGCGTATCGGCGGTGAGCGCGCGCAGCGCCGGGTGCTGGCAGGCCCAGACGCCGAAGGGCAGGCCAAAGCCGTGCTTTTTCTTGGCGATGATGTCGGCCGGAAGGAAACCTTTCAGCGCTTCCTTGAAGAACCAGCGCAGGGTGCGGTTTCTGGAAAGTTTCCAGTCTGGCGGCAGGGTCAGGGAAAAATCGATCAGGTCTTCGTCGAGCAGCGGGAAGGATACGCCGAGGCCGGCCAGGCCCGTGGCGCCGGTAACCTTGGGCAGATCGTTGTCGGCCAGGGTGTATTTCCAGTCGAAGGCGAGCATGCGGTCGATGAGCGTATCGCCTTCGCTCTGCGTCCAGATTTCGCGCTGCGCGGCAAGTGGGGCGCCGGTGTCGATCTGCACCAGGAAAGCGGGTTCGAATACTTCCTGCGGCCCCAGGCGCAACAGCAGGTTGTACATTTCGAGGCGGTCCGGCAATGGCACGTTGGCCTGTTCCACGTAGCTGGCCGCCTTGCGCGTGAGTCCGAAGCGGTTCATGCCGGGCAGCCCCAGCGCCGGTTCAAGCAGGGCGCTGCGGAAAAAGCGTGGCACACGGCCGTAGAGCTCAAACACCGTCTGTTTGGCGTAGCGGGCGTTGCCGCCGAACAGTTCGTCGCCGCCGTCGCCGGCGAGCAGTCTGGTGATGCCGTCGGCGCGCGCGCGGCTGGCGCAGATCCAGGCGGGTGCGACGGAGGAGTTGCCGAAGGGCTGGTCGTAGTGCGTGGCGACGCGGGGCAGGGCTTCAACCAGATCGTCGGCGGTAACGTAGTACTCGTGATGCTCGGTGCCGAAATGGAGCGAGGCGAGACGGGCGAACTCCATTTCGTCGTAGCCCTGGGCATCGAAACCGATCGAGTAGGTAGGCGCGGGTTTTCCCTGCGCCTTGCACAGCATGCCGGCGACGGTCGAACTGTCGGTGCCGCCAGAAAGAAAGGCCCCAACGCCGGATTTGCGGGATTCGCGTTCGACGGCGCGGGCGACGATGGCAAGAAATTCCGCCTTGCTGCTTTCCAGATCGCGTTTGGGATCGGGTGCAAAGCGCGGCTGCCAGTAGCGCTCCAGACGCAGCCCGTATCCGCTCCAGGTCAGCGTGTGCGCCGCGGGCAGGCGTGAAACGCCCTGGTGGACCGTTCGCGGCGCGGGGATAACGTGAAAGTAGAGGTAATCGAAAATCGCCTGCGGGTCGATGTCCCCTTCGGAAACAGGGACCGCACAGGCATGGTCGGAGAAGGCGCAGTGGCTGTGATCGCCGCTGTAACACAGGGGATAAGTGCCAAAGCGGTCGACGGCCAGGGTAAGGCTGGGGCGGGACGGATTGAAAATGACAACAGCGAAACGCCCGCGCGCGTGGGCGGGCGCCGTCGGGCCGTACTGGCGGAAGGCGGCCAGCCAGGCCGCGGCCTGGCCAGCGTTGGCAGCGGTTCTGGCGAGTTCCTTGTCGTCGAAATGCGCCGTGCCGACGGCGAGGCTTAAGTCATGGCCGTCCTGAAAGCTGTTGCGCGCGCGGGTCTGGGCCAGGAAGCCGTTGGCGAACTCAAGGGTGGTCAGGCCGTCGGGACGGCGGGTGTTGTGATGCGAGGGGGGGCATGCAAGCATTCCCACGAATGTGGCGGACAAGCGGAACCTCCTGAAACAGATCCGGGGCAGAGCGTGTCTTTATCCCGGGGAGCCGTTCCGTTTTCCGGAACGGGCGGTGGCCGGACAAAAACCGGAGAAATGAAAAACGTGCATGTCTGCGGGTGCGGAACCGCCCCGGCCAGGGGCGAGGATAACGCATCCATCCTCCGTTGTTGTATCCATCCCGGGGGGCAATGCCGGTAAAGCGTTTTCCGGGGCGGGCAGCGTGAGCGCGCAGACCGCCGTTGCCGCTCAGGCGCGGCCTGGTGGCTGTGGATCTGGCGGGCGCACCGGCGGGCAATGTCTTGCCGGTGAGTTCTTGCGGCAGACGGTTCCTGATCCAGGCTGGCCCGGATGGCTGGGGAATCGTCTGGATCACGGGGCGATGGCCGTGCCCGGTCAGAATGTTCATTGCCCTGTTCCCGCGGCCCGCCTCCACAACATGGACAGTTCTGCCTTCAGGGTATGGCCATGGAAACAGATGCCGGCGAGCCAGCCGGTAACGGCGAGAAGCGCCGCGCAGACCAGCACGGCCAGAGTGGGCATTGCCAGTGCGCCGGAGTGGTTTGCAGACAGGATTGCCGCAGGGCCGGCCAGCGTCCAGGGAACGAGCAGATATGAGCGGCGGATGCTGCGGCAAAGATGCCTCGCGGTCAGGCCGAAACCTGCGCGTAGGGCGAAAAAATAGGCCACCAGTTCAACCGCATAGGCAAAGCCAAGAATAAATACAACCTGCCTGAGCGGTAACCATGCCGAGGCCGAAAGCCCTGCGATGCGGGCCGCCTGGATCAGCATTTCCGCATGCATCGCCCGCTTTACCTGGCCGCAGGCGATAAGCGAAGTCCCCGCCATGGATATGGGCGTTGTCAGGATGGCAAAGCCGCACAGTATCGAGGCCAGCGGCGCGGCGTGCATCCACTGCGCGCCGAACAGGAACAGGATCAGCGGTTCGGCGAGCAGCGCGAGCAGCGCGAGCGCGGGCGCGGTGAAGGCGATCATGTAAGGCATCGAGCGGCAGTACATTTCTGCCGGATCGCCGCCTTCGCGCGCGAGTTTGGCGAAAGACGGGAAGTACACGCCGCGCACGAGCGAAAACAGCTGGCCGAGCAGCATTTTCCGCAGGGCATCGGCGCGGCTGAAAAAGGCTACATCGGCGAAGCCCAGCGTGCGGCCAAGGATCAGATCCGGCGCGCTGGAACCGAATTCAGCAAAGAGGGTGCTTGCGCTTGCCATTGAGCCGAAACGGACAACCTCCCCCAGCCCGCGCGTGCCCGGCAGCATGAAAATTTCTCCGCGGCGAAAGATGTTGAGCAGCACCACATTGCTGATATTTCCCGCAATCGCCCCCCAGGCCATGCTCAGATAGCTTTGTCCGGCGTAGGCGGCGATAACGGTAACCGTAGTGCTGATCAGCGCATTGGCAATGCTGACGACGGCGATTTTGTGGAACTGAAGCTCCCGGCGCAGCAGGGCGAGCAGGGGTGCGCCGAAGGGCAGGATGACGAAGTTGATTGAAATCAGCCCGAGCACCTCAGCCACGCCGGGGTTGCCGTAAAAGCGTGCGATGGGGTGGCGCAGCAGCAGCAGCAGCGCGGCGATGAGCCACGAAATCCCCAGCATGACGGTGAATGCCGCGCGCAGGCGTTCCCGGGTGACCTCCCCGGCCTGGATGAGAAACTGGCTGACACCGAATTCCCGGAACACATGCGCGAAGGCGAGGATTGACGCGGCGACCGAGAAGATGCCCACCTCCACCGGCGTGAGCAGGCGCGAGATGATGATGACGCTGATGAAATTGATTGCGAAAGTGGAGAACTGCGAAACCGCGCTGATCCCCAGGGAGCGCCGGATGCTCATCGGGAGTTTTCCGGCACGGCGGCGGGCTGCGGCGCGCTGACGGTTACACCGGCGGTTTTTTCAATGAAATAGCGCGGGCGCTGCTTGGTTTCGAGATAGATTTTGGCCAGATACTCGCCAATGATGCCGATACAAAGCAGCTGCACGCCGCCGAGCAGGTAGATGGGCACCACGGTGGAAGCCCAGCCCGGCACGGCCTGATCTGAAAACAGCTTGATCCACAGCGCCCAGGCCGATACGCCGAAGCTGCCCAGTGAAATCAGCAGGCCGAGACTGGTGATGAAATGCAGCGGCGCGGCGGAAAAGGATGAAATGCCCTGCCAGGCGAAGGCCAGCATTTTGCGCAAAGGATATTTGGATTCCCCGGCGAAGCGTTCCGCGCGGTCGTAGTACACCGTGGCCGAAGGAAAACCGATCTGCGGCACGATGCCGCGCAGAAAGAAGTTGCTTTCGCCGTACTCGCGCAGAGCGTTGATGGCGCGGCGGCTGAGCAGGCGGTAATCGGCGTGGTTGAAGACGATTTCCACCCCCATGCGGGCGAGCAGGCGATAATAGCCTTCCGCCGTGAGGCGCTTGAAAAAGGTATCGGTATCGCGGCGGCGGCGCACGCCATATACCACGTCCATACCGGCGAGATGGGCGTCGACCATCTGCACGATGGCTTCCAGGTCGTCCTGCAGGTCGGCGTCGACGGAGATCACCGCATCGCCGTCGGCATGGAACAGGCCGGCGAGCAGGGCGTTCTGGTGGCCCCGGTTGCGCGACAGCTTCACGCCGCGCACGTAATTCTGGCTGGCGGCGCAGCTTTCGATCAGCTCCCAGGTGCGGTCACGGCTGCCGTCGTCGACGAAGATCGCGTGGCTGTCCGCGCTGATCTTTCCCTGCTCCACCAGGCGGCCGAGCAGCCCGGCAAGACGTTTCACGGTTTCGGGCAGAACTTCTTCTTCGTTGTAACAGGGGACGACGATTGAAAGCTTCATCAGGCGGGGTCACCGTTGCGGGGAGTTGAGTGAGCGGCTGTGGCGTGTGACGCCGGGGATGAGAACGTCCACAGGCGGTTGACAGCGAAATTCCATGCCAGCGTGCCGATCGTCGCGCCGGCCTGGGCGATCAGGTAATGCGGCGCGCCAGCCGTGGTGAACAGCCACATCAGTGCGCCGTTGATCGCCAGCCCCGCCAGCGCCGTGGCGGCGAAGCGCGGCACGGCCTCACGGTGGCGCCGCGCCGAGGCGAAGGTGAAGCGCCGGTTCAGTGCGTAATTGACGATCGCGCCGAGCACGAAACCGGCGCTGCTCGCCGGCACCGGCGCGACGCCCACATGAACCAGCGCCATCAGCAGCGCGTAATGCACGGCGGTGGCGATGCCGCCGACGATCAGGAAACGGAAAAGTTGCCGTGGCAGCGTCATGCCTGTGTCCGCCGCGCCCACGGCGCTACCAGAGAACAGGCGATCAGCACCGGCAGCACCCACAGCACCGGCATGTGATATTTGCCAGCGCTCTCGAAGATGCTGTGCAGTGCGAACAGATAAAGCCACAGCCATAGGGGCAGCCGCGCCAGCGCCGGTGGACTCAAACCCGCTGCGCGCAGGGAGAACACGGCGGCTGCGAGCAGCGTCCACATTGCCAGCCACCAGGCGTTGGCGGCGGCTTTCAGCACCAGGTAAAGCGTGCCGCTATCGCTCGCCTTGCCCACTTTCAGTGTGCTGTAAATGCCCGCGGCATCGTCGCCCATAAAGCGGAGCTGCTTTTCCACCGCCAGCGCGGCAAAGGCGGCGGGCTGGGTGCGTATCCACTCCTGCGCCAGGCGCTTGCCTTCCCTGTCACGCTCCAGTTCGGGCAGCGCGGACAGATCGATCTCGCCGTGTCTGGTGTAACCGCCGGTGGCGAGCGGGTTGTTGGCGCGGTACAGATTGTCGCCGCCGTTGGTCGAAACCAGCACGAACTGCCCGAACACGCTGTAATTACGCGCCGTCCACGGTGCTATCGCCAGAACGATGCCAAGCGCAAGCAGCAGCGACAGGCCCAGCGCGCGTGGCAGCGGTAATGCGGCTACAAGCAGTCCGCATGCGGCCAGCGGCAGCAGCTGCAGCGAAGGCTGCACGAGAATGCAGCCGCCAAGCAGCAGACCGGCCCATACCAGCCGCCACGGCGCGCCGCGCTCGCGCAGCGCGCTGGCGACGATCCAGCATGCCCACGGCAGCAGGGCGATGATTACCGCCTCCTTGTCCGGCGTGGCCGTGCTGGCGATCAGGTTGGGCCACAGCGCGAGCAGCAGGGCCGCCAGCCGCCCCGCCGCGCTGCCGCCGAGCAAGGTGGCGATGCGGGCGACGCCGGTGAGGGCGATGACGAACAGCACCATGTTCGACAGCAGCCAGGCGAGCCTGCCGGGGCCTAGCACCTTCATCCATGCGGACAGAAACAGGGGATAGCCCGCAGGCCAGTAGGCATGGGTGCCGGAGATTTCATATGCTCCGCCCGAGGCGAGCTGGCGCGCAAGAGCGGTGTAAATGGCGCTGTCCGACCCCGGCTCGGCGGGGAATGCCAGCACCCATGCCAGGCGCAGGCTAAGGCCGAGCAGGATGATGAGCAGGAGCGGCAGACGCATCAGCGTGGTTTCGGCGCGGAGCGACCATTCCGGCAGTCTGCGCGCGAGCATCCAGGCGGCGATGCCAAAGCATAAGGCGACGCCAAGAGCGGCGGGAATGAACCATGCTGGTGTGGCCGGACCTTCTCCGAGGGTCAGGCGCAAGGTCAGAAGCGGTGTGGCGAAGCAGGCCAGCGCGGCGAGCAGCAGCACCAGTGCGTCGAGCCAGGCGCCGCCCGCCAGAGGCAGCAGGCATGAGCCCGGGCGTGGGGAAAAGCCGGATTGCACGTTCATGGCGGTGCGTCTAGACCAGCGCTTCGATAACCGCGGGGTGCCCCAGGAATGCCTGCGGACTGGCGCTGGCGCCATAGGCGCCGGACTGGAAGACTACGACCAGATCGCCGGGGCCAGCCTTAGCGAGCGTCATGCGGTCGGCGAGCAGATCGAGCGGCGTGCACAGCGGGCCGACCACCGAGACGGTTTCGGTGGCGGCCGCGTTCATGCGGTTGCCGATCGCCACCGGGTAGTTCTTGCGGATCACCTGGCCGAAGTTGCCCGATGCGGAAAGGTGATGGTGCAGTCCGCCATCGGTGACGAGATAGGTGTGGCCGCGCGACACCTTGCGGTCGACGACGCGGCACACGTACAGCCCCGCTTCGCCGGTCAGATAGCGGCCGAGTTCGATGGTGACTTCGGCCTGCGGCAGTTCGCGCGCCGCGCGTTTGCACAACATGGCCAGATTGTCGGCGACCGGCTGCAGTTCCAGCCGTTGTTCGCCGGGAAAGTAAGGAATGCCGAAGCCGCCGCCAAGGTTGAGGAAACGTACCGGCGCGGGCGCACCGGCAGCCAGTTGCAGGGCCAGTTCATAGCTTTTGCGCTGTGCTTCGACGATGGCTTCGGCCTTCAGGTTCTGCGAGCCGGTGAACAGGTGAAAGCCCTCGAAGGCGAGACCGGCGCGGCCGATTTCGGCGAGCAGTTCAGGAACCTGCTCGGCATCGACGCCGAACTGTTTTGGCCCGCCGCTCATTTTCATGCCCGAGCTTTTCAGCTCGAAATCGGGATTCACGCGCACCGCCACACGCGCGGGCCAGCCGGTTTCGGTGCTGATCGCGGCCAGTTCGGCGACTTCGCGGAACGATTCGATATTCACCAGAATGCCTGCAGCGACCGCCTGCGCCAGTTCGGCGCGCTGTTTGCCGGGGCCGGCAAAGCTGATGTCGTGTGGATTGGCGCCAGCATCCAGGGCCGTTTTCAGCTCACCCGCCGAGGCCACGTCCAGCCCATCGACCAGTCCGGCCATATGCGCGACCAGCGCTGGCATGGGGTTGGCCTTGACCGCGTAATGCAGTTTCAGCGTTGGCGGCAGCGCGGCGCGCAGGGTGTTGACGCGCGCCGTGAGCAAGGCGCGGTCGTAGACGTAGAACGGGGTGCGGCCCACGCGTGCGGCGAGCCGGGAGAGTGGCATGCCGCCGGTGAGCAGTTCGCCATCGTGTACCGGAAACTGGCTGGCCGGGGCGTGTTGTGGGGGGGCGTTCATGTGGCGTTCTCCTGTGCGGCGGCAAATCCGGCGGACAGGCTTTTGCGGTCGATCTTGCCGTTGGGGTTGCGGGGCAGCGCGCCCGTGCGGGTTTCGATGTGCGCGGGCACCATGTAGGCGGGCATGCGGGCGCGGCATTGCGCGAGCAGTTCCGCGGTATCGAGCGTGCCGCCCTGCGGCGGCGTGGCGATAACGCAGATGGCCTGGCCGAGCGTGGCGTGCGGAATGCCGAAAGCCGCGCATTCGCCAACCAGCCGCGTGGCGTAGAGAATTTCCTCGACCTCGGTCGGGCTGACCCGGTAGCCGGAGGTCTTGATCATTTCGTCGCGGCGGCCGATGAAATACAGATAACCTTCTTCGTCCATGCGCACCGTGTCGCCGGAGAAAACGGCGATTTCCGGCAAGACGAGCCCGCTTTCGCGGCCAGGTGCCTTCGCGGGCAGTGGCCTGAAGCGCTCGGCGGTTTTTTCCACGTCGTTCCAGTAGCCCATGGCGACCAGCGCGCCGCGCTGGACCAGCTCGCCCGCCTCGTTGGGGGCGCATGGCGAGCCATCCTCGCGCAGCACCCTGACTTCGGCGTTGGGAATGGCCTTGCCGATGGAATCGGGACGGCGGTCCGCTTCTTCCGGCGGCAGGAATGTGGCGCGGAAAGCCTCGGTGAGGCCGTACATCAGGAACGGGCGGCTGCGCGGGAAGTGTTCGCGCAGGCGGGTCAGCGTTTCCAGCGGCATGCGCCCGCCGGTGTTGGCGAAGTAGCGCAGATGTTCAGTCACCGTCTCTGGCCAGCGCAGTTGCGCGAGCTGGATCCACAGCGGCGGCACGGCGGTGAGGCCGGTGACGCGTTCGCGCGCCACGGCGTTGAGCACGTCGCGCGGCATCAGGTAGTTCAGCAGCACGACCCGCGCGCCAGCGTGAAAGGCGGTGGTGAGCTGTGAGAAACCGGCGTCGAACGATAGCGGCAGCGCGGCGAGCAGGGTGTCGTCCGCGTGGTTGCCGAGGTAGCTGGCGACGCTTTTGGCTCCGGCCACCATGTTGCGGTGCGATAGCACCACGCCCTTGGGGCGGCCGGTGCTGCCGGAGGTGTAGAGGATCGCCGCCATGTCGGTATCGACAATGCGGTGCGGCGTGCGCGCCGGAGCTTCCAGCAGCGCGGCGAAACGGTGCGCCGAGGCGGCGGTGGGCGCCGGCAGCGGATCGGGCGGACCGGTGAGCACGATATGGCGCAGGTCGTGACAACTGGCAAGGACATCGGCCAGCGCGGCGAAACGCTCGGGGGAGGTGACCAGCACGCGGACGTTGCAGTCGCGCAGGATATAGCCGACCTGTTCGGCCTTGAGGATCGGGTTCACCGGCACGAACACGCCGCCGGCGGCGCTGGCGCCGAACATGGCGATCACGTTCTCGATGCTCTTGTCGAGATAGACGCCGATGCGTTCGCCGCGATCCAGATCCAGGTTGAGCAGGCCGCTGGCGAAGGCGCCGATACGGGCGTCAAGCGCCGCGTAGGGCAGGTGTTCCGCCCCGGCGGTGAGGGCGATGCGTTCGGGCGCGCGCCCGGCCGCGGCGGCGGGAAGGTGGTGCAGCAGATAGGTGGCGTTCATGGGCGGAAAATGCTGTCTACATCGTTGCGGGGGGCAGTCTATACGAACGCAGGCAGAGTGTTTGAGACATCGTCCACTCTTCTGCCAATCCGGCAAGGTGAGATCCGCGAAGATATGGGCCCGGATATTCCGGGCAGGAGACGGTTTTTTCGTGAAAAGCCAGTCCGGCAGTGCTTCCTTGCCGCTGTTTCAGCGGATTTTTGCCTGCGAACGACAGCCTGCGGGGGGATGGATCCGTTTTTCCACGACGCTGGAAGGCGCCAGGAAGGGAGGGGTCAGCCTTTCCCGTTTCCGGTGGTTTTGATGTCGACGATGACGGCCGCGTCGAACTTGTTCCAGCTGATCATGATGACGAACGGGCGCGGGCGGATGAGCGGTTCAAGCTGCTCGGTGGAACCGGCCATGGTGACAGGGACGGAGATTTCCATTTTCTCGCCGAAATACTTGCGGGCATTGCCGGCAATGGTATTGGCGATTTCTCCCGCCGTGTCGAGCAGGTTGGCGTCATGCAGATGTGGTTCGCGGATGGAGAGCAGAAATCTGGACAGCATCTGGCGCGGTGCGGAAAAATAGATGCAGCCGTGATAATCCCCGGAGACGTTGATCAGGCCGGTGAAATCGAACGCCGGGGGCAGCATTTCCCCGTTCGCAAGAAACGCAGCCTTGATACCCGCTTTTTCGCGGGTCATCATGGAAAAAAAGTTGCTGACTGCGTCAACGAAAACGCGGATTTCCTGCTCATTAATATCGGCCATGGGGGTCAGCTCACCAATTCATTAAATGCATCAACAAGTTGCTGGTCTGTAAACGGTTTGTAGAGAAAGCCTTTTGCACCTTTTTTAAGCGCGGCGATGGCTGTCGCCTTGTCGCTGAGGGCGGAAATAACCAGGATATTTACGTCGGGGTCCAGATCGACCATCCTGGAGGTGCATTCAACGCCATCCATGACGGGCATGGTCAGATCCATCGTGACGATGTCCGGCCTGCTCTGTTCAAACACAGCCAGGGCATCGGAGCCGTTTTTCGCCATGCCGACAACGATCATCGCCGGAATCTGTTCATTGCTGAGCAGCCGGACAATCCGGTTCCTGATAATGATGGAGTCGTCGACAATCAGAACTCTCATGGCTTTTTCCTGCTGTTCCGGGCCATTCTGGCGCAACATGCTCATATGTTCAGGTGGCGCTGAACTGGATGTGGAATTCGGTGAACTCATCCATGCGGCTAACCAGACGCAGGCGCCCGCGCAGTTCCGCTACCTTTGCGGCCACGATATCCAGACCGATACCATGCCCCGCATCCTTGCCGGCGGTCTGCGCTGTCGAGAATCCCGGCTCGAACAGCTTCAGCAGCAGATCCTGCTCGTTCAGGCCTCTGGCGGTTTCTTCGTCGGCCAGCTGCTTGTGGACGAGGGAATCCCGGATCTGCTGCAGGGAAACGCCACGGCCGTCGTCGCGGAAGATGAACCTGAACTCCCCGCCGCTGACAGGTTCGCATTGTAGCTGTATTGAGCCTTCCGCTGGCTTGTCATGGCGCTCCCGTTCATCGGGCGCTTCGATGCCGTGGGTAACCGCATTGCGCAGCAGCTGGACGGCGATATGTTCGATGCCATCCCGGACTGTGTGCGGCAGGTTGTCGATAACGTCGAGATCCGCTTCCAGCCGTACCTGCTTCTGCTGGTCTGTAGCGATCCGCTCAGCCAGCGCCTGGAGGCTCTCGGTGAACTGGCGCGCCCGCCCGGGGGCGGATGTCTGCCGGACCTGCTCTGATGGCGTCAGGGTGCTGATGCGCTGGATCGAGGCAATCTGGTCGTAAAAACCGTCCAGCTGCACCGTGATGCGCACCATGTCGTCGCCGGACAGATCGCCGCGGTCGCGCATCGCGATCACTTCGCGTTCAAAGTTGTGAGCGTAGGTTTCGATCATGTCTATGCCGAGCGCTGCCGCTTCGCCCTTGATGCCGTGCACGCCGCGCAGCAGCTGGTTGATGATGTGGGTGCGGGCGCGCTCGGTATCGTCGTCGGACCCGAGCGCCGCATTGATGCCGTTCAGTGTTGTTTCCGCGTTCTCCAGGAAGTGGCGCAATGCCTGCATGTCGCTGTTCATCAGCTTGAGCAGTGCGTTGACTTCCTCGCTTGCCTGGGAACGGGCTTTTTCGAGCTCTCCGGCCAGATGCACCTGTTCGGTGACGTCCTGGACCGTTACCAGCAGATGCGATATACGCCCTTCGCTAAGCACGCGGTTGAAGTGGAATGAGAGATAGCGCTGGCGGTTCTGGCCGCGCGCGTCTTCAAAATTGACTTCCACCTGGTTCAGCGGATTGAGCGACAGGATCAGCGCTTCCTTGACCCTGTCGCCGAACAGCAGTTCGATGTAATCATGGGTTGCCGCGTGAACATCTTCCGGCACCAGTGCGCGTAAAACCGGCAGAAATTCGTCCCCTTCCCGGATGTCGCGCCGCAGGATTCCACCCAGCGATGCGGAATGCTGTGATCCAAAACGGCAGTCGGGGTCGAGCAGGAACAGGCCTTCCTTCACCGTCGACAGAATTTCGTCGGTTTCCTTGCGGGCCTGCTCCAGCTTCCGGTCGCCTTCGACCAGGTCGCGGATTGCCATGAAAACGGTGTAGATGAAGTTGATCAGCGCAGCCACGATACCGAAGGCCTGGATCCAGCGCAGTGTCAGGGCTTTGTTGTCGGCGGTATTTTCCAGGTCGGAAGTCAGGTCGTTCATCAGCCCGAGCAGTTGCAGATTGTTCGCGCGCGCATATCTCGCAGCGTCGGCCAGCCGGGCATCGTCTGCATCGGGGGGCGTACTGGCGTCGATCAGCGGGCGCAGCGCCGCCTGGTAGGGTTTCCAGATTTCCTGCGCGCGGAGCACGATGCTTTGCCCGGACTCCGTTTCCACGCGTTTCAGCTCGGTCGGCTTGCCATCGCCCCCTGTTACCTGATCGCCGATGCGGAAGCCTTCGAGCGTGGTATCGAACATGGGGACGACGAGCTTCAGCTCGTCAAAGTCGCGTTGCCGCTGTGCGTCGTCGCTCTCCCCTTGCAGCGACAGCAGTACCTTGGTCATGCGCTGGGACAGCATCCGCTGTCGGCCCGCGAGGTTGATCGATACGGCGTAGTCCTTGATCTGAAAGGAGCTGTAGAAGTTGATGCCGAGAATGCTCATGTCGAACAACAGGAACAGGCCCACGGCAATGAAGATCGCCCGGTATTTCCTGAGCAGGCCTTGTTGTTGAGCGGTTGCGCCGGAGGAGTCCGGCATTCTTTCCTGCTTCGTTTTGGGCATGGGATCAATCTCCTGCGCAGGTGTGCGCCGATCGGGGCGTCGGAAGGGATTCAGCCTTCACGTCCGTCAGCGCGGGCACGCAGTAAAAAAGGCGTATAACGCCACAGATAAAGCACAAAACCGGCACTCCATGCCGCTGCGGCAAAGTGGATGCCGCCTGCGGCCGCAACCGGGATTACGGTAACGGTCAGCACCCGCACAAATGCGGCCAGTTGCACCAGCACATAGGCAGTGGTTTCGATCCGTCCGGCGACCAGCATACGGCCGGTATGGCCAAGCGCCGTGCGGGTAATCATGCCGATGATGAGCCCCCCGGTCGCGCCGATGGTGAGTGCGTGAATGCCTGCCGAGGGCGGCAGGAGGCCCCACTGCGCCGCGGCGAGCAGAGCCAGACCGACCGGTATCCACAAATATGAGATGTGAAGAATCCACAGTAACGGAACCGCGCGGGTGGCCCACGGATTCCAGCCGCAGACGCGCACCAGTTGCAGCACGGCCGCCAGCAGCGCCAGCACGCCTGTCCATGCGGGGGCTCCGACGGCCCATGACAGCAGCGCGGCCGCGGTCAGGGCCAGCGCGGCCCAGTCCAGCCGGGCGTTGCGCCACTGGCGGACGCCGCGCAGGCCGTTGAAAGTAAACATGGGCACGACACGCCCGGCGATAACGGTTTCCAGCACCACAATCAGGGCCAGCGCACAGTGCAGCGGGGTGAGCGGGTCAAGGCTGATGGCGTCCGCCAGCGCAAGGTGGAAAACGAGATTGGCCAGCGCAAGAAGGCCCGGCAGCGCGCCGACAAAATAATTGCGCCAGTTGCCGGACTTGATCAGTACACGCAGCAGCAGCGCCGTTGCGACGGGCAGAAAGGCAAGATCGGCGATGGCGACCCACAGGCCGCTGCCCAGCGCCATGGCAAGGCGGCCAATGAGCCACAGGAAGGCCAGAAAGGCCAGCAGGCCGCCTTTGGGTGTGGGCAGCCCGGTCCAGTTTTGTCCGGCGGTGAAAAGAAAGCCGATGATGACCGCGGCGGTGAAGCCGAACAGCATTTCATGGGCGTGCCATAGCATGCCTGGAATCGGCATGGTCAAGGCCCCGGCATAAACCGCAGCCCACAGCGGGATGGCCAGTGCGGCGAAAAACGCCGCGAGCAGATAAAGCGGACGGAATCCAAGTGCAAACAGCGCGAATCCGCCGGGAGGGGGGCTTTTTTTCGTCGGTTCTTGTAACGGAATCAGTGCCATGGTGTCTTCTTGCGTACGGAAGCGGGCGGAGCTGCCGGACAAAATGTTGCGTATTCCCTGTGGCCGGTTTCCGGCCTGTGATACGGTCCGCGTTTGCCGGGCGCAGGCCGTTTCCGCGCACGCACCCGGCTTTGTCCGGAGATGCCGCCTGCCTGGTCAGGAAGAACCGGCTGCTCCGATGCCCGCGATCAGGTGCGATTGAAACAGTTTTCCTTTTTGCATGAAATGACCAAAGTCAAGCAGGCAGGACACGGATCGGGGGGATGTTTCAATTCTCTTTAATCCGTAATCCGGTTTTTTTCAGGATCGCGGTAGAAAAAAGGATATCGCGCTGGCGGCAGGCGCCGCGGAAGTTGCGCTCGATCAGGGCTGCGATTTCGGCGACCTGGGTGAGCGCCGCATCGCGCGACGCGGCGTGGACCATGGCGAACAGGTTGAATGGCCAGTCCGGCGGACGGCGCGGCCGCCGGTAGCAGTGGGTGACGAAGGCAAGATTGCCGACAAGGCCGCCCACGGCGTCGACGGCCTTGTCGTCGATATCCCACACGCTCATGCCATTGGCGGTATAGCCCAGCGCATAATGGTTCGGCACCGCGCCAATGCGGCGGATTTCACCGCGCGCCAGCATGGCTGCAAGGCAGGCGCGCACTTCACCTTCGCTGGCGTCCACCGCCTCTGCGATGGCGGCGTAAGGCTGCGCGACAAGGGGCAGCCCTGTCTGGGTGGCGAGAACGATGCGTCGCTCAAGGGAATCGGGGGGCGCCGCGCTCATTGTGTTTCTGCCTGTCCTGCCTTCAGTTTCATCCCGATGAAGTACTCCTGCTCTTTCGGGAACAGCAGCACGTCAAGCCCCGTGGCTTCTTCAATGCGGTGGGCGGTGGCGGCGATTTCTCCGGGGGTGGCCGTGGCGAGCACGAACCACATGTTGAGCGGGTGCGTCCGCGCGTAGTTGTGCGCGACCTCGGGCAGGGCGTTGACCGCGCTGCACACGGCGTCCCAGCGTTCTGGCGGTACGGCCATGGCGGCGAGACAGAATGCGCCGCCAAGGCGTTCGATCTGGAACAGGGGGCCGAAGCGGGTCAGAACGCCTTCATCGAGCAGGCGCTGCAGGCGGAAGGTGACTTCCTCGCCGGAGATGCCGAAGCGGGCGCCAACGTCGGCATAAGGCTGTTCCGTGAGCGGAAATCCTTCCTGCAGCGTATCGATCAGGAGCAGGTCTGTTTCATCGGGCTGGCGCGCGGGTTTCGTCCGGACATTCATGCGCCGCTTCCCAGCCATCGTCCGCCGGTCTGCTTGAAGCGGCGGCGGCTGAACAGCATGGCATGCGGCCACAGGTCAAGGCCGAGGCGGGCGGAGATGGCGGCGTGGGCGGCCTGCACTTCGTCGCGTTCGCGGCCGTGGATCATGCAGAAAAGGTTGTAGGGCCATTGCGGCTGCGCGCGCCGCCGCCGGTAGCACAGCGTAACGGCCGGTTCGAGCGCGAGCCGCCGTCCGAGAAGATCGGCGATGTCGTCGGGGATATCCCATACGCACATGGCATTGGCGTCGATGCCCAGTTCGTGATGGCGCACGATAACGCCAAAGCGCCGTATCAGCCCGTCGGCCAGCCAGCTTTCGATGAATCCGAGCGTGGCCGCTTCATTCAGGCTGGCGCGGCGGCCAAGGGCGGCAAAGGGCCTGGGTTCCAGCGGCAATCCGTCCTGCAGCTGGATTGCGAGCCGGTGTTCGATTTCCGGCAGGGCGCAGGCGGCTTCTCCGCCCGCATCGGAAGGCGGGCGCGGGGGCGCGGCTTCGCTGATGGGGGAGTCCGCCAGGCGACGGTGGCCGAGGTCGAAACCGAGGTCGATGTGGAAAACCTCTTCCATTGGCAATGCGATGGCGCTGCAGCCGGTGTCGTGCTCCAGCCGGGCGATGATGCTGTCGCGCCGGGCGGGCGTGGGCGCGGTCACGACGAACCAGAGATTGAACAGGTGTTCGCGTTCGTAAGTGTGGTTGACCGCGGGTTCCGCATTAATGAGCGCGGCGACCTCTTCCAGCCGCTGCGGCGGCACGGACATGGCCACAAGCGTGCCGGAGCCGAGCCGGGAAGAAAAAACGGCCCCGATGCGGCTGATGGCGCCCGCCGCGGCCCAGTCGCGGTAATGGGCGAGAACGTCCGCTTCCGCAAGGCCAACGTCAGCGCCGATCGCCGCGAACGGTTCCGGCACGAGCGGGAAATCGCGCTGGTAATCGTTGAGCAGCCGGAAGCGGGCGCGTTCGAGGGGCTCTTCGGTAGTGGGCAGCATGGGTATGAAGAGGTTATCGTCAGAAGCCTGTGCGGAAGGCCCGGCTGGTGAAGAAAATCCCGCTCGGATCGGCCGCGTCGAGCTCGGTCAGCAGCTTGCGGCTGCGGGTGTCGAAAATGCGCACCTTGTCGTCGTCGCGCGCCGACAGCCATACCGCCTCGCCCTTGGGGGTGAACTCCATGTGCAGGATGGCGCGACCGGGTTGCAGGGTGTCCACGACCCGCATCGCCATGGTGTCGATAACCTGCACCTGGCCGTTGTCGGGGAAGGCGAAGTTGACCCAGATTTCGCGCCCGTCCGGACGGGCCATGACGAACACGGGCTGGCCTGCGACGGCGACGCGGCCGACTTCGCGCCAGTCGCGCGTATCCACCACGAGCACTTCGTGGCGGCCGATGGCGGGCAGCCATGCGCGTCCGCCCGCGACGGTCCAGCCGCGCAGGTGCGGCATCTTGTATACCGGCAGCGGCGCTTCGCCCTTGCCGTAGCCGTCGAGGATGCGGCGTACGCCCTGCTGCGGCTGCCACAGGTCGAGCAGCGCCAGGCCGTCTTCGCCAAACAGGCCAGCGATGTAGTAGCGCCCGTCGGGTGTAACCATGCCGTCGTAAGGCTGGCGGCCCGCCGGGTAGCGTTCGGTGCGCGGATGGGCTGGATCGGACAGGTCGGTAACGCGGATTTCGCCTGCATCGAACAGCGCGTAGGCGAAACGGTTTCCCGGCAGGTCGGCGAGACCGACGACCTTGGAGCGGCGGCCGTCGTCGCCATAGGAGGCGGGCACGTCGGCGAGCAGTTCGAGCGTGTCCGCATCGAAGGCCTTGATACCGCCCGGTTCGTAGTTCTGCGCCACGACGATGCGGCCATCCTGCGAGATGGCGCCGCCAATGGCGTTGCCCGCCTGTGCGACGCGGTGGGTGATGGCTGCGGTGAGCAGATCGACCCGGGTCAGTCCGCCGTCGCGCCCGAATACGTAGGCATAACGGCTGTCGCGTGAGAACACCACCGAGGCGTGGGAGAGATCGCCCAGCCCGCTGACCTGCGCCAGCGCTTTCCGGGCGGAGGTATCAACCACCTGTATCTGGCCGCTTGCGCGCTCAATGACAACGCCCAGATCCCCGGTGCCGCGCAGGGAAGGCGATGCGCAGCCGGTCACGGCGGCAGCCAGCACAACGGTGATGAGACGGGCGAACAGGGTAACGGCGCGGTTTTTCATCGGCGGACATCCTTGTCTTCGGGAAAACCGGCGAGCAGCGAGCGCACAACCCAGTCTGCCTCGGATTCATTCATGAAACGGTTCCAGCCCGGCATGGCCGTTCCCGGCCGTCCGTTGAGAACAGTCGCCACCAGCGCCTCGACGGGTTTTCCGTCCAGCGCCGCTGGCAGCAGGGCCGGGCCGAGTCCTCCGGAAAGCTGCAGTCCGTGACAGGAACCACAGTCCTGGCGCACCAGACGGACCAGTTCGCGCTCACGCTCCGGGGCTGCCGCGCCGGATGCGGACGCATAGGCGGCGACAAGCGCTGCGCCGACAAAAACGGCAACGTGAACGGCGAGGGGAGAAAATTTCATTGCATGCCTCCTGCAGGCGTTGACTCTGCGGCGCATGGGGGGCTTCGTCTTTGACAGGGATCAATCAGGGGGCGGAGGGCGTCTGGGCGGACTGCCCATGCAGGGTGTTCCGGGTGGTGGAGCCCTGTTTTCCCTGGTGATCGGCGTATCGTTCCGGGGGCGGGATAATCCGGTTTTTGAGGGGGGGCAGAAAAAGAAAAAGCGCGACATGCATCGCGCTTTTTCTGTATGGCCCCCCGCCTGTGCCGCCTCCGCCGGGCATCCTGAACCTGTGGTTCAGGGAGGTCGCTTTCCTTCCGCATCAGACTTGCCCGCAGGGGGCATGCCCACCAGCGGCGTCTCAGGTCCGCAACCAAGTCTCTCGACATTGGTTCAAGGAATCTACGACTTCGACGAACACTGCAGGGGATTGATCTTCGCGCCTCTGGCGTCAGAACAGTTTTTCCTGCTGCTCCAGTATGCCTTCCAGACGCGCCCTCATGAATCCGATTCTACGCTTTGCGGCGGGCATGTCAAACCCGTTTCCGCGCTGAAACTGAAGCAGTTCATGCGCGATATTCAGCGCGGTCATAACGGCCAGTTTTTCGCCGGATGCGTGGGTTTTTCCGGCCAGATCCGCCAGTTTTTCATCCAGAAAAGAAACAGCGGAAAGCAGGCTGTCCCGGTTTTCCGGCAGGCAGGCTACGCTGTATTCCTTGCCGAGCAGTTTGATGTCGAGGGGTTCCATGGGCAGCCTTTAGTCCTGCGGCAGATTTTCGAGCATGTTCTGGAATGCATTGCTGGCTGTCAGCACCTTGTCGGACAGGGCGTGGTTGTCTGCTTCCAGTTTTGCCGCATGCGCGCGTAGTGAGCGGTTTTCGATTCTAAGCACTTCGCACAGGCTGACGAGCCGTTCGATCTGTGCCTCAAGCTGGGTAAGTTCGGCGTCCATGGCAGGAATGGTAGAGGGGGGGCATGGCGCGGTCAATATGGTCCGGCGTGGCAAAAGCCGGGGAACGGAGGGCGGGCTCCAGTCCGTTAGGCCGTCTGGATTACGGCCGGGGTAGCGGCGCGAACCGGCCTGCCCCTGGGTTCTGTCGTAACTGCATGATTTATATGATTTTGTGTGGCGAGAATCGCGACTGGATCTGGCGGCATTGCCCTGTTTGGGCCTTGGGTCATTTCCTTGCGGGGCGGTTCATCCCATTCCAGGCGCAGGTTTTGACGCGGCCATTTTCAACGGCGCTGGCTGCGCGCACTGCGCCACCAGCCAATACAAACCGGCGCTGACAGGCAAGATACGTGGGCGTGACGCCCACAGAATGATCCGTACTACGCACCAGCACCTGTAAAACACCCGGCCTCCCGCCGGAAAAGGAGACAGCGTGAGCAGACGGATCCTCGGGTTGTGCCTTGCCGCGCTGGTCTGCGCCAGCGGGGCGGTTCATGCCCAGCAGAAAAACTTCCAGCTCAAGGCGACGCACTATCTGCCGCCGCAGCACCCGACACACGCAGCGCTGCAGCAGTGGATAGCGTCGGTAAAGCAGGCTTCGGGCGGCTCGATCAGCGGCACGGTTTTCCCCGCCGAACAGCTGGGCAAGGCTTTCGACCATTACGACATGGCGCGCGACGGCATCGCGGATTTCGCCTACGTCAGCCCCGGCTACCAGCCCGGGCGCTTCCCGGTGCTGGGCGCGGCGGCGCTGCCGTTTCAGGTGACCAACGGCAAGGCGGGATCCGTGGCACTGGATACCTGGTACCGCCAGTACGCCGCGCGCGAGATGAAGGATGTGCATTTCTGTCTGGCATTCACCCACGATCCGGGCAGCTACCATTCGCGCAAGAAAATCCAGGCTCCGGAGGATCTGCGCGGACTGAAAATCCGCCCCTCCAACGGCACGGTGGGCCAGTTCAACACGCTGGCCGGAGCGACCAACGTACAGGCGTCGGCGCCGGAATCGCGCGACATGCTGGAACGCGGCGTGGCCGACGCCATCGCCTTTCCGTGGGAATCCGTGATCCTGTTCGGCATCGACAAGGTCGTGAAATACCACCTGGACATGCCGGTTTACGCGTCCCCGATCATCTGGGTGATGAACAGCGACAAATACGCGGCGATGTCGCCGGAACAGAAAAAAGTGATCGACGATCACTGCACCACCGCATGGGCGGAAAAACTGGCTGAATCGTGGGCGGACTATGAATTCGCCGGGCGGGCCAAGCTCGCGGCCATGCCAGGTCACGAACTGGTCAGGCCGGATGCGGAACAGGTCGCCCGCTGGCGCAAGGCGGTGCTTCCGCTTGAAGAGCAGTGGGGCAATGATGCGCGCCGGGCCGGATACGACCCGCAGGCCGTGCTGGGCGGGCTGAAAAAGGCGCTCTCCGACCACAGTTCACTGTTCTGAGCGGTCCGCACGGCGGGCAGCGGCCATGAACACGAAAACAGGCACGGCGCCGGGCGCGCACCGCTGGACGGACCGCCTGATCGACGGCATCGAGATCACCGCCGCCGTGTTCGGTGGTCTGGTGGCGGTGAATATTTTCGTCTCAGTGCTGCTGCGCAAATTTTTCGACACCTCAATCCCGGATGCTTACGACTTCGGCCGCATGCTGCTGGGCATCCTGATTTTCTGGGGCATCGCCGCCGCCAGCTACCGCGGCAGCCATATCACCGTCGATGTGCTGTGGTCGGCGGTGGGGCCGCGGATGAAGCGGCGCATGGATATTTTCGCCACGCTGGTCCTGCTGGCGGTGGTGGTGATCCATACCGTGATGCTGTTCGACAAGGTGCGCACCACCTTGCACGACAACGTTCTGACCTACGACCTGCATCTGCCCACCTGGCCAATGCTGGCGCTGGCGTGGCTCGGCGACGTATCGGCGGTGATCCTGATCGCGATCCGCACCTGGCGGCTGATTTTCTCGCCGGATCTCATCGAAGAACACCCGGCAACGGAATCCACGGAGTAGCCGCGCCCATGAGTGAAGATCTCGTCGCCCTCGCCGGCTTCATCGCCCTGTTCGCGCTGATGCTGCTGCGCGTGCCGGTGGGCATGGCGATGGGGCTGGTCGGCACGGTTGGCTATGGCTATCTGGCCGGAAGCGGGCCCGCGCTGAAGCTGGTGGGCCAGACCTCCATGCGCACGGTGACGGATTACGCCTTTGGCGTGGTGCCCATGTTCATCCTCATGGGGGCGCTCGTTTCCGTGTCGGGCGTCAGCCGCGAACTGTTCCGTGCGGCCAACGCCTTTATCGGCCACCGCCGCGGCGGGCTCGGTTTCGCCACGATCGCGGCGTGCGGGGGCTTTTCGGCGATCTGCAGTTCCTCGGTGGCGACCGCCGCAACCTTCTCGACCGTCGCCTACCCCGAAATGCGCCGCTATGGTTACCCCCAGTCCTTCGCCACCGGGGTAATCGCGGCGGGCGGCACGCTGGGCATCATCATTCCGCCTTCGACGGTGCTGGCGGTGTATTCCATCATCACCCAGCAGGACATCGGCAAGCTGTTCATGGCGGGCATCCTGCCCGGCCTGCTGGCCATCGTGATGTACATGGCCACCATCGCCGTTCTGGTCCGCCTGCGCCCGCAGCTGCTGCCCGCCCACGAGCCCAGCCCGCGCAGCGAGCGCCTGCAGGCGGCGAAGGCGATATGGGCGCCGCTGGCGCTGTTCGTGTTCGTGATCGGCGGCCTCTACGGTGGCCTGTTTACACCCACCGAGGCGGGCGGCGTCGGCGCCTGCGGTGCATTTCTGCTTGGCGTGGCGCGCGGCCGGCTGCCCATGAACAAGCTGAAGGAGGCGTTACTCGAAGCGACGCGGACCTCGGCGGCGGTGTTTACGGTGCTGATCGGCGCCATGCTGTTCGGCTATTTCCTCACCATTACGCAGACGCCGCAGAAACTGGCCGAAGCCCTGACCGGGCTCGGCATCGGCCGCTACGGCATCCTGGCGATCATCATGGGCATGTACCTGCTGCTGGGCTGCCTGATGGATGCGATGGCGATGATCATCCTCACCGTGCCGATCATTTTCCCGGTCATTACCAGCCTGGGGTTCGATCCGGTCTGGTTCGGCATCATCGTGGTGATGACGGTCGAACTGGGGCTGATCCATCCGCCGGTCGGCATGAATGTTTTCGTCATCAAAAGCGTCATTAATGAAGTCAGCTTCACCACCATTTTCAAAGGCGTGCTGCCGTTCATCGCCGCCGACCTGTTACGCCTGCTGATCCTGATCGCGTTTCCGGTGATCGCGCTCTACCTGCCCGGCCGGATGGGATAGGCGCATTCCGGCCGCTTTACGTGCCGCCGGAAACGGCCGACTGGGGCTCTTTTCTCGGCGGGCTGCTCGAGGCGGCAACCGTTTTTTTCCGCTATTCCGGGTGCGGGCGTAATCAGGTACATGAAGGCGCGGCATGAGCTCGGCCTGCGCGACAAACTTCCGCTGACCGGCATCATCAGCACCGTCGACGGCATGCTGCTGCCAGCAATGGGTGATGCGGCTTGCGGGGCAGATCCACATCATGAGCAAAGGAACGATCGTCCATTCCGGCACGCCCGAAGAACTTCGCACCTCCCGCCAGGCCGGAGAGCACCTGCCAGGGATCTGACGCTCTCGCGCCGGAACCCACCCTGAAGAACTGTTTTTCTGCACGGGGCATCGCGGGGAAAACCTTGCACCGTCAGGTGAAACAGTGTGAATTATTTCTCTGCGGCACCCGTTTCGCTATAATCCAAAGGTTTTTGTGTATCCAGGTCTTTCGTTTTCCTTTCAGGGAAGAGGGTCATGAGCGTTGATCAGAAAATGGACAGCAGCCGCCGGCAGTTGCTGGTTGCAACGTCCGTCGCGGGCGGCGTCGCCACGGTGGCAACCGCCGTGCCGTTTGTCGCCAGCCTCACGCCATCCGAGCGTGCCAAGGCGGCGGGCGCGCCTGTCGAGGTGGATGTGGGCAATCTCGCTCCGGGCGAGATGAAAACGGTTGAATGGCGCGGCAAGCCGGTGTGGATACTGCGCCGCACGCCGGAAATGCTGGCATCGCTGGAAAAAAGCGCCGCGCTGCTGAGCGATCCGCAGTCGGAAAAACCGATGCAGCCGGAGTATGCGAAAAACGAGGCGCGCGCGATCAAGCCCGAGTACTTCGTTGCCGTGGGTATCTGCACCCATCTGGGCTGTTCCCCGTCCGAGAAGTTCAAGCCGGGTGCGGAAGGCGGCATGGAAACGGACTGGCCGGGCGGCTTCCTGTGCCCCTGTCACGGCTCCAAGTTCGATCTTTCCGGCCGCGTCTACAAGAGCATGCCCGCGCCGGACAATCTTGAGGTGCCCCCGTACAAGTATCTTTCGGACACCACCCTTCTCATTGGCGAAGACGGAAAGGCCTAAGCAATGACGACCAAATCCCAGGCTCTGCTGAACTGGATCGACGAGCGCTTTCCGCTCACGTCGCTCTGGAAGGAGCATCTGTCCGAGTACTATGCTCCGAAAAACTTCAACTTCTGGTACTTCTTCGGCTCGCTGGCGCTGCTGGTGCTGGTGATCCAGATCGTCACCGGAATCTTTCTGGTGATGCACTACAAGCCGGATGCGTCGCTCAACGCGGCAGGCGTGCCGGTGGCCTTCGCCAGCGTCGAATACATCATGCGCGACGTGCCCGGCGGCTGGCTGATCCGCTACCTGCACTCGACCGGCGCCTCGGCGTTCTTCATCGTCGTCTATCTGCACATGTTCCGCGGGCTGCTGTACGGTTCCTACCGCAAGCCGCGCGAACTGATCTGGGTTTTCGGCACGCTGATTTTCCTCGCGCTGATGGCCGAAGCCTTCATGGGCTATCTGCTGCCGTGGGGGCAGATGTCATTCTGGGGCGCGCAGGTGATCGTTAACCTGTTCTCCGCGATCCCGGTCATCGGACCGGATCTGTCGCTGGTGATCCGCGGCGACTACGTGGTTTCCGATGCGACGCTGAACCGCTTCTTCTCCTTCCACGTCATCGCCGTGCCGCTGGTGCTGATCGGCCTCGTCGTCGCGCACATTATCGCGCTGCACGAAGTCGGCTCGAACAACCCGGACGGGGTGGAAATCAAGAAGAAAAAGGACGCCAACGGCATCCCGCTGGACGGCATTCCCTTCCATCCATACTACACGGTGAAAGATATCGTCGGCGTGGTGGGCTTTCTGATCGTGTTCTGTGCGATCGTGTTCTTCGCGCCGGAAGGCGGCGGCTACTTCCTCGAATACAACAACTTCATCCCCGCCGATCCGCTGAAAACCCCGCCGCACATCGCGCCGGTGTGGTACTTCACCCCGTTCTACTCCATCCTGCGCGCGGTGACCTATCCGCTGTTCGGGCTCGACGCGAAATTCTGGGGCGTGGTGGCGATGGGGGCATCCGTGGTGATCATCGCCTTCCTGCCGTGGCTGGACCGCAGCCCGGTGAAGTCGATCCGCTACAAGGGACCGATCTTCAAGATCATACTCACGGTGTTCGTCATCTGTTTTTTCATCCTCGGTTATCTGGGCGTGCTGCCGCCGACGGACGGACGGACGCTGGTGTCGCAGATCTGCTCGGTGCTGTATTTCGCCTTCTTCCTGCTGATGCCGTGGTACAGCAAGCTCGACAAGTGCAAACCCGAACCGGAAAGGGTGACTTTCAAATGAATTCGCGTGTAATCAAGCTCATCAAACGCGCTGCGGCGGCGCTGCTGTTCGCGCCGGCGCTGGCATTGGCGTCAGGGGCCGAGCTTCATCTGGACAAGGCTCCCGTCAGCACGGATCAGACCTCCCTGCAGAACGGCGCCAAACTGTTCGTAAATTACTGCCTGAGCTGTCATGGCGCTTCTTACGTACGCTATAACCGCATGCAGGAAATCGGCCTGTCCGAACAGCAGATTCTCGACAACCTGGTTTTCTCCGACGCCAAGGTCGGCGATCTGATGAAAACCGCGATGCAGCGCGACGACGCCAAGGCGTTCTTTGGCGTGGTGCCGCCCGATCTCTCGGTGATCGCGCGTTCGCGCGCCTCCGAGTTCGGCAGCGGGGCAGACTGGCTGTATACCTACCTGCGCAAGTTCTACCGCGACCCGGCCCGGCCGACCGGCTGGAACAACGCCATCTTCGAAAACGTCGGCATGCCGCATGTGCTGTGGGAACTGCAGGGTGAACAGGTCGCGAAGGTGACCGAAGGGGCCGATGGCGCAAAGCACGTCGAGCTGGTGCTGGACAAGCCGGGCAAGCTTTCCGCGGCCGAGTACGACAAGGCATCCGCCGATCTCGTCTCCTTCCTGGTCTGGATGGGCGAGCCTGTGGCTGAAAAGCGCAAGGCGATCGGCGTCTGGGTGCTGCTTGCCCTTGCCGGGCTGTTCGTGCTTTCCTACGCCCTGAAGAAGAACTACTGGAAGGATGTCCATTGAGCGGACGGACACACCGCCTCAAGACTTGCTGAATCCTTCCCCCTGACGCACCACGCGTATACCGCGTGGTGCGCTTTTGTTTTGTACCCGGAGTAGCCACATCATGATGAACCTGTATTCCGGCACGACCGATCCCTTCAGCCACCGGTGCCGGATCGTGCTCTACGAAAAGGGCATGGACTTCGAAGTGATCGACGTCGACCTCTACAACAAGCCCGAGGACATCGCCGCCATCAACCCTTACAACCGGGTGCCGGTGCTGGTCGACCGCGATCTCGTCCTGTATGAATCGAACATCATCAACGAATACATCGACGAGCGCTTCCCGCATCCGCAGCTGATGCCGCCCGACCCGATCATGCGCGCGCGCGCGCGCCAGCTGCTGCACACGTTCGAACATGAACTGTTCGCGCATATTGAAGCACTGGAAGCCAACCAGAAGGGGGTGGACAAAAATCGCGGCCATGTGCGCGACCAGCTCGTCCAGCTCGCACCGATTTTCACCAAGCAGAAGTTCATGCTTGGCGACGAGTTTTCAATGCTCGACGTCGCCATCGCCCCCCTGCTGTGGCGTCTTGAACATTACGGGATCGATCTGCCCAAGGCGGCTGCCCCGCTGGCGAAATACGCCGAAAGGATCTTCAGCCGCCAGGGCTTCATCGATGCGCTGACGCCTTCGGAAAAAGTCATGCGCCGCTAGGCCCCGGGCAGCCCGTGCGCCGCCCCGCGCCATTCCTGTAGTCACATACGGCCAGACTGGAACAATGATGACGATCGTTTCGACCCGCCCCTATATGATCCGGGCCATCCACGAGTGGTGCTCGGATCAGGGATTTACGCCCTATATCGCTGCGGTTGTTGACGGGCGTACGCGCGTTCCGCCCGGCTACGCGCGTGACGGCCAGATCGTCCTCAATGTTGGCATGCAGGCCACGCAGCAGCTCGTTATCGATAACGAAAGCGTTTCTTTCGTTGCGCGTTTCAACGGAGCTCCTCACTCCGTTTTCATCCCCGTCGGCAATGTCGTGGCCATCTATGCCCGCGAAAATGGGCACGGCATGGCTTTCGAGGCTGAAGCGGCCGATATGGAGGAAAGTCCGGCGGATGTTTCCCCGGCAGCAGATGGTGCGGCCGGGGAAACGTCTGTGCCGCCGCAGGACGATCCGCCGCCGCGTGGCGGACATCTGAAAATCGTCAAATGACCAGGCGGGTCTCGCGGAAACGCCCCGTATTTTGATCGCGATCATTCCGGCGCCAGCAGCTGTCTCCTATAACTGTCCCCGTGCGCTCCGCCGCTGAAAGGCGGAGCCGAAACCTGTCAGGGACGCCTCGGAAATGCAGTGGAGCGAACAGTACGAACTGGGTCTGGCGAAGATGGACAACACGCACCGTGAGTTCGTCGAATGCTACAACGCGCTCACAAGCGCCCCGCCGGAAGAATTTCTTGCGCGCTTCGATGACCTGATCGCGCACACGGTCGCCCATTTCGGGCAGGAAAACCGCTGGATGGAGCAGGTCAATTTCCCGGGCTGCCACCGTGCCGAACATGATCGCGTGCTGACCGTTCTCCGTGATGTGCGCAAGCGGGTGGAGCAGGGTGACGGCTTTCTCGGTCGGCGGCTGATCGAGGAACTGCCCGCATGGTTCGAAAACCACGCAGGCGGCATGGATGCGGCGCTTGCCTTCCACCTCCAGACCATCGGCTACGACATCGAACAGGAAACCCTGCCGCCGTCGCAGGAAGGCTGTGGAGGAGGTTCGCGCAGCGGTGGCTGCATGTGCGGATCATCCGCCGCTGCGGAATAATCCCCCGGTTCTGCCGTCACAACCAGGTCTGCTGGCCGCTCAGGTTTCCGGCGCTGTTGCAGCAGGAAAATCCGCAAAACGTCCAGGATGCAACCCGGCAGCGGCAAGATCGGCAGGAAAATTGTCGCTGGCAAGATAAGCCAGTTCAGTCTCACGCGGCAGCGTCAGCGCATCGCAGGCGATCAGGAGGTCATCTACCCGGCCGGGGTGAACGTGCACAAGTGGGCGCGGGCCGGTGTTGGCGAGGAAGGCGCGCATGCGGGCGCGAAACGGTTCTGTCATGGAAAAATCATGCAGGCCAGAAAAGCCGTCGTTCGCGGGTAGGCCTGCGTGCCGCAACAAACGCCGCAAGCCAGCCCCCAAGGCGCCAATAAACAGGGCCTTGCCGACGGCCACACGACGGCGCAGGCAGCGGTGCGGAGCCTCCACGCAATCCCGTACCCATACGCGGCCCGGCGGATAGCGGCGCAGCAGTTCTCCGACCAGAATTTCACGCACACCCGGCAGCAGATGGATGTGCTGATGACCGTCCACGTAGTCCGGCGGTGCGCCCCAGGCATTCTCGAAGGCGTCGAACTGCGCGCGCAGCTCATCGCGTACCGCCGCTGCGGGGAGGCGGCGGGCAAGGGCGCGTGGCAATAACTGGCCAAGTGGCGGCAAACGGCCGGCTTCAGCCAGCCCTCCTGCGGGCACGGCAGCTGGCTGGTCGGTCAGTGTGAGGTGCAGGCCGACATCGGCTGGCGTGCGTGCGACGACCTTGCGCAGCATGCCGGCGGCGCGGCGCCAGTCCGGGCGCGTGCTCATGCAGCTTGTCGCCGACAGGCGGCCGGTGGCGATAAGTTCGGCAATGGCGTCGCTGACGCCGGGGGTGAGGCCGAAATCGTCCGCACAGAGGATTACGGGGCGGGGCATAGAAATTCCTGCCATGAGGTAGATACGGGATTGCCCGGTCAACGCGCTGGTGGTGTGCGCCGTTTACGCCACCATGCCCCCACGCGGGGGATTCTGACAAGGCCGCCATTGTGTCCAGCCCCGATCCGCACCAGACGCTATCAATCGCCACCTCTCCGGCGCAACCCGCCATGTCGGCGCTTTCGGTGGTTATCCCGCTTTACAACGAGAGCGGATCGCTGCCTTTGCTGTATGGGAGGCTGAAGGCGGTGCTGGATACGCTGTCGCTGGGCGGCAGTGAAATCGTACTGGTGGACGATGGCAGCCGCGATGCCACTTTCGCCCGTATCGCGGCGCTGCGCCTGCAGGCTCCCAACGTAAGGGCGCTGCGCTTCGCCCGCAATTTCGGCAAGGAAGCCGCCATGGCCGCCGGTCTGCGCGCTGCCACGGGTGACATTGTGGTGCTGATGGATGGCGATCTGCAGCATCCGCCCGAGCTGATTCCGGCGATGCTGGAGCGCTGGCGCAGAGGGGTGCGCATAGTGACCGCGGTGCGCAGTTCGCGCGATACCGATCCGTGGCTGCGGCGGCAGCTGTCGCGCCTGTTTTACGGGCTGTTCCGGCGCGTTTCCGACGTGGCGCTGACCGAGGGCGGAGGGGATTTCCGCCTGTTCGACCGCACGGTGGTCGATGCCATCAACAGCATGCCCGAGCGCACCCGCTTCATGAAAGGTATCGCGAGCTGGGTTGGTTTCCGCCACGAAACGGTCGATTTCGAACCCGAGGCGCGCGCGGCGGGCGTATCGGCCTGGCCGCTGCTGCGGCTGGTGCGTTATGCGGCGGACAGTGTCCTTGCCTTCAGCACGCTGCCGTTGCGGGTGTGGTCGCTGATCGGCATCGTTATGGCGGCCATTTCCGGTGTTTACGGTGGCTGGCTGGTGTTGCGGACGACGCTCTGGGGCGTGGATGTGCCCGGCTATCCTTCGATCATGGTGGCGGTGCTGTTCCTGTCGGGCATCCAGCTGATCAGCCTCGGCGTGCTCGGCGAATATGTCGGACATGTGCTAACCGAGGTGAAGGGGCGTCCGTTATACCTGATCGCCGAGCGCCTGGGTTTTGAGGATAGCCGCCCGTGAGCCGCGCAAGCGGCCCGCTCGCTCTTCGCACATCCTTCTCCACGCGCGATATCTTTGCGGGCGCTCCGGTATGGGCTACCCGGCTTGCGCTGGGGCTGTTCGCGGCCAGCGCCATTTTTGTGCTGCTCACTTTCCGCCAGTACGGCATCAGCAACGACGAGGAGGTGCAGCATATCTACGGTCGGCTGCTGCTGGATTTTTATGGGTCCGGGCTGAGTGACCGCAGTGCCTTCGCGTATAAAAACCTGTATCTGTACGGAGGGCTGTTCGACATGATGGCCGCCGGGCTGGAACGCCTGCTGCCCGGCGTCAACATCTGGGATCTGCGCCATCTGCTCTCCGCCGTCTGGGGACTGGCCGGGCTGGCTGGAACCTGGCTGCTCGCCCGCTGGCTCGCTGGCGCATGGGCGGCGCTGGCGGCGCTGGCGCTGCTGCTCGTTACCGGCGCATGGAGCGGGGCGATGTTCACCCACACCAAGGATGTGCCTTTTGCTACCGCGATGATCTGGACGCTGTACTTCATCACCCGGCTGGCGCCTGCACTGCCCCGGCCAGAAACCAGGCATGTACTCGGCCTTGGCATCGCCCTTGGCTGTGCTTTCGGGTTGCGCGTGGGCGCGGTGTTTGGTGTGTTTTATCTGGGCGTGACGATGCTGGCGGCGGCTTTCTGTGCGGAAGCGGGCATACGTGGGCGCAGCATATTTTTTTTCCGTTCGGCGGTCTCACTGGTCCCGGCCGCAGCGATCACCATCGTGCTCACCGGTTTTTTCTGGCCCTGGGCGCTGCTGGCGCCTGGTAATGTGTATAGGGCGATCACCAGTTTTTCCCATTTTGCCTTCGATCTCGACACCATTCTTGCCGGTACGGTGATGAGCAATGGCGAGGTGCCTGGCAGTTATCTGCTCCGCTACCTGCTGGTGCGCCTGCCCGAGCTGTTTCTGCTGGGTATCGTGCTGGCGGTACTGGCAGGTGCGCGCATGCTGCCGATGCTGGCCGTCTCGTCCGGCACCCGCCGCGCCGCGCTGCCATGGGTAGCGCCTATGCTGGCGGCGGCGGTTCCCCCAGCTTATGTCCTGCTTGCCGCGCCACCGCTTTACAACGGCATCCGGCATTTCACGTTTCTGCTGCCGCCCCTGGCGGTGCTTGGCGGAGTGGGCCTCGTTGCCGCCTGGGAACAGGCGGCGCGCTGGCCACGCGCGCGGCTGCTTGCCGTTGCAGGCTGTGTGGTGCTGGGCTTTTGGCATGGCGCGGAGCTGGTGCGTCTGCATCCCTATGCATACCTTGCCTACAACAGGTTTGCCGGGGGTTTGCAGGGTACGCCGGGGCGCTGGGAGCAGGATTACTGGGCTGGCACGCTACGTGAGGCGGCGGGACTGCTGAATGATTATGTGGCGCGCGAAGGCGATGCGGATGTGCGCTATGAGGTTGCTGCCTGCGCCGAGCCGGTACAGGTGGAAGCGTGGCTGGACGGGCACTTTGAGGTCACGCCGGAATGGGATGACGCGGATTTCTATCTTTCGCCCACACAGATGGACTGCAATAACGTGCTGCAGGGCGAGGTGATCGCACGGGTTGTGCGGGAGGGCGTGACTCTGGCCGAGGTGCGCGACCGGCGCGCGCTGACCGGCCACGAGCGGCGGCCGCGCTGAAGGCGGCTGCCGTCCGTATGTTTCTCAGAAGCTGCAGCTGGCGGCGAGGCCTGCCTGCACGACCAGTTTTTCGTGCAGATCGACGACAGAGCCGACGATGATCAGGCTGGGGGCTTTCATTTCCGCCGCGCGCGCCCGCGCGGGCAGCTCTCCCAGCGGGCTGGTGACAATGCGCTGCGCTGGCGTGGTTGCTGCGTGCACCACGGCGGCGGGTATTGTGGCTGGCATGCCGTGGGCGACCAGCTCGCGGCAGATGATTTCCAGCGCGCCCAGACCCATGTAGATCACGACGGTCTGGTGCGGGCGGGCGAGCGCGGGCCAGTCCAGATCAACGGTGCCTTCTTTCAGGTGCCCGGTGCTGAACACCACTGTCTGCGCGTGCTCGCGGTGGGTCAGCGGGATGCCCGTACAGGCGCCGGCGCCGGCGGCGGCAGTTACGCCGGGAACGACCTCACAGGCGATGCCGGCCGCCGCCAGCTCTTCCATTTCCTCTCCGCCGCGTCCGAAAATGAACGGATCGCCGCCCTTGAGACGGACTACATTCAGGCCACGGCGCGCCAGATCGACCAGCAACCGGTTGATGTCGTCCTGGGGAAGGGCGTGATTGCCCGCCTCCTTGCCTGCGTAGAAGCGCTGCGCGGATGGTCGGGCCAGATCCAGAATGCCGTCGCCGACGAGGTGGTCGTATACGATGGCGTCCGCCTCGGCGATGCGTCGCGCCGCGCGTAATGTCAGCAGATCAGCCGCGCCGGGCCCCGCGCCGACGAGGCTGACGCGTCCGGCGCCACTGCCCGTGAGAGGGGGGGGGCATGTACTGCCCACGGGCATATCCAGCCTGCGGGGTGCTTCCGTACTGCTTTCTGCTTCCGCGGCGCTGTCCAGGATACGCAGCGCGGTTGCTGCCGGCTTGCTCATTGCGATGTTCTCAGTCGAAAAGCCAGAAGCGACTTTATATCAGCGGGGCAGGACAGGTGAAATTGACCCAGATTAAGGTCCATACATTTAGTAGGGGAATAGAGTACGGTGAGGTTTGGTAGCCATCTGGCAAACCGTTTTAGGGAGATAGACATGCAAGCTAGAAGGTTGATGGGTGCATTCGCACTGCTTACGCTGCCGTTCGCGGCTGGCGGCTCGTGGGCGGCGGATGCTCCGAGCATGACAGCGGACGAAAAGGCCAAGGCAAAACAGATTTATTTCGAGCGTTGCGCAGGCTGTCACGGTGTGCTTCGCAAGGGCGCGACGGGCAAGAATCTGGAGCCGCACTGGGAAAAGACCCTCGCGGACGGCACCAAGCAGGACGGCGGCACGCTGAAGCTTGGTACCGAGCGACTGGAAAAGATCATCGGCTTCGGTACCGAAGGCGGCATGGTCAACTACGACGACATCCTGAGCAAGGATGAAATCAACATGATGGCCCGCTACATCCAGCAGACGCCGGATGTGCCGCCCGAGTTCTCGCTGAAAGACATGCGCGACAGCTGGAAACTGCTGGTGCCGGTGGATCAGCGTCCGACCAGGCAGATGAACAAGGTCAACCTGAAGAACATTTTCGCGGTAACGTTGCGCGACGCGGGCAAACTTGCCCTGATCGACGGCGATACCAAGCAGATCTGGAAGGTGCTCGATACTGGTTACGCGGTCCATATTTCACGCCTGTCGGCTTCCGGCCGCTATATCTACACGGTTGGCCGCGACGGTCTCGTCACGCTGATCGACATGTGGCCCGAAACGCCGAACACGGTTGCCACGGTCCGCATGGGTTCCGATGCGCGCTCGGTTGAAACCTCGAAATTCAAGGGTTACGAAGACAAGTATCTGGTTGGCGGCACCTACTGGCCGCCGCAGTACTCGGTCATGGATGGCCTTACGCTTGAGCCGCTCAAGATCGTTTCCACCCGTGGCATGACGGTCGATGGCGAATATCACCCCGAGCCGCGCGTGGCGTCGATCGTGGCTTCGCACATCAAGCCCGAGTGGGTCATCAACGTCAAGGAAACCGGCCAGATCCTGCTGGTCGATTACACCGACATCAAGAACCTGAAGACCACGCAGATCGATTCCGCCAAGTTCCTGCACGACGGCGGCTGGGATGCCTCCAAGCGCTACTTCCTCGTTGCGGCCAATGCGTCAAAGAAGGTTGCAGCCGTCGATACCAAAACGGGCAAGCTTGCCGCTCTGGTCGATACGGCGGACAAGCCGCACCCCGGTCGTGGCACCAACTTCACGCACCCGAAGTTCGGACCAGTCTGGACAACGGGCCACCTTGGCGCCGATGTGGTGTCGCTGATCTCGACGCCGTCTGAAAAGGCTGCGGATTCGAAGTTCAAACAGTACAACTGGAAGGTTGTGCAGGAACTGAAAATGCCGGGCGCAGGCAACCTGTTCGTCAAGACGCACCCGAAGTCCACCCACCTGTGGGCTGATGCGCCGCTCAATCCGGAACGTGAAATCGCCGAATCGGTGTACGTGTATGACCTGAAGGATCTGTCCAAGGCACCGCGTCGCATTGACGTAGCCAAGGACTCTGGCCTTCCGGAAAGCAAGGCGATCCGCCGCGCGGTTCACCCCGAATACAACGAAGCGGGTAACGAAGTATGGATTTCGTTGTGGGGCGGAAAGACGGACCAGTCTGCTGTCGTGATCTATGATGACAAGACGCTGGCCCTGAAGAAGGTGATCACCGATCCTGGAATGGTCACGCCGACGGGCAAGTTCAACGTCTTTAATACCCAGTACGACATTTATTGATAGTCGTATCGTTCCCTAGGGAAAGCCTCCGCGCTTTGCGCGGAGGCTGACAGGATTTGATGATGGACCAGAAAAACGGCCAGAATAAAAACGGACGAGGCCTGTTTGCGGCCCTGTGCCGACCAAGCACACGTTCACTGGGCGGCCTGCTGCTGACAGGTATTGTCATCGGCGTGCTGCTCTGGGGTGGTTTCAATACCGCCATGGAGGCAACCAATACCGAACAGTTCTGCATTTCCTGTCATGAAATGCGGGACAACGTGTATCAGGAATACAAGGAAACCATCCATTACAGCAACCGTACGGGCGTGCGCGCGGTGTGCCCGGATTGCCATGTGCCCAAGAGCTGGACCTACAAGATGCTTCGCAAGATACAGGCGTCGAAAGAGGTGTGGGGGAAGCTGACGGGAACCATTGATACGCGGGAAAAGTTTCTGGCGAAACGCCTTGAACTGGCGCGCAACGAGTGGAAACGGATGAAATCTTCCGATTCGCGTGAATGCCGGAACTGTCATAGTCTGGACAGCATGAATGCTGAAGCCCAGAAACAGCGGGCGCGCAAGCAGCATGAAATGGCGCGCGAAGACAATATGACCTGTATCGACTGTCATAAAGGCATTGCTCACCACAAGCCTGAAGGTATGACCGATGAAGATGAAGAGTAAGGCAAGCCGCTTGCCAAGGTTAACGGAGAAGGAAAACCATGAATAAAACCCTCGTCGCGGGTGCAGTTCTCGCATTTGTCGCTGGTGGAGCCATGGCGGCGGCTCCTGCTGACTGGAGCAAGGTGGAAGCCAGGGACGTTACCCTTTTTTATCCGGGCGTGTCCCCGCTGGAGTGGATCACAAAGGGTACTTCCCATGGTGGTGCCCGGGGCCTCAAAAAGGGTGAGACCTGCGGCGACTGCCACGCCACCGAAACTGCCGATATGGGCAAGAAAATGGTCAGCGGGCAGAAAATAGAGCCTTCGCCCATTCCCGGAAAAGCTGCGTCTATTCCAGTAAAGGTACAGGCTGCCCATGATGGAGAATCGCTGTATCTGCGGTTTTCGTGGAAACAGCCCGCCGCATCTGGCGCGCCGAAAATGGATGACAAAAACCCTGTAAAAATCGCTTTCATGATTGATGGCGGCAAGGTTGAACTGGCTGACAAGTCTGGTTGCTGGGCCTCCTGTCATGGCGACGTAAGGACGATGCCGGGCGGGAACGAAAAGAAAACCAAATATGTCAAAGATGCATCGCTTGCAGACGGGCATTTCTACGATCTGATGCAGTGGCGCAGCGGCGAGAAGAAGGCCTATGACGGCTATGTCGCCGACAGCCGTGTCATGGAAGGCGGAAAGGCGCTTTCCAGCGCTGATGGCAAGCTTGAAGGCGATACCTGGTCGGTGGTGTTTGTGCGCAAATTTACCGGTGGTGAAGGCGACGTCAAGCTTGAGGCAGGGAAAACATACAACTTTGGTTTTGCCATTCATGATGACAGCGCCACGGGCCGCTTCCATCATGTTTCGCTTGGCTACAAACTTGGCATAGACACCAAAGGTGATATCACCGCGGTGAAGCAATGAAATAGGGAGAGCAGTATGGTCGCCAGATGTGTACGTACGGTCACCGGCATGATTTTGCTGCTGGGTCTGGGGAGCACGCTGGCGGCCGAGTACCAGGTCGTGGCTGAAAGATACACGTTCACCCCGGCGGAATTGCATGTGCGCCGGGGTGATACCGTCAAGTGGGTTAACAATGAAAAACGGGTAAGCCATTCCGTGCTGTTTGTCAGCAGCGGGCAGGAATCTGAGCGCTTTTTCCCCGGCGAGTCATGGTCCCGTACCTTCGCGGACTCTGGGCGGTATGAATATCATTGCGGCCCTCATCCTGAAATGACTGGCGTTGTCATTGTCGAATAGAAGACTCGTCAGGTTTTGGACGGTCTGGGGGCTGCTCCCCGCGTCATGGGGGCTGCATTGGTGGGGGCTGGCTCCTGTTCCGGTGAGCCGCAACCACTATAGATCCGGCCCTCAAATAGATTGAAATTATGTTCATCTGATGCGATGCTTGTGCGATGGAAATCGATGACGCGAGAAAGCTCAGTGCGCCTGAGCAGCACGAGAGACGCCGGCAGGTGATTCGCGCATACAAACGCGGACGAACCA
>JAVBTY010000009.1:0-138392 GCA_031555955.1 Rhodocyclaceae bacterium
ACGCCCTCGACCATCAGCAGCGGCCAGCCCTCGGCGCGTACCGCTTCGTGCAGCGGCTCGACCTGCGCGCGCAGGTCGTCGGGCATCGGGGGGCGGTTCGCCTTGTAGTCGGGGTACCAGTCGTCGCGGAAGGTCTTGCCCCTGGCGTCGAACACGCAGGCGCGAAATTCCGCCTTGTAGTCGCTTTCGAGCCGACGTAGCATCGACAGCACGCCTCGTATCGCCCCCGTGGGCTCGCCGCGCGACGTGCGCAGATCCGGCAGCGCGTGATAAGCGCGATAGAGATAGCTGGAGCCATCGACGAGCAGCAGGGTGGGCATCGCGGAAATCCTTGCGGAAACGGACATGCCGCATTCATTTCCGGGCATGCCGCAGGCAGAAAATTTTCAAAAAACAGGCAGAAAAACACCATGAGCGTGACAGACAAACTTCCACGCAGCGCGGCGAACACCGCCGCGCCGCGCTTCAACGCGCGTGAATCCTGGCGGATCTTCGGAATTATGTCAGAGTTCGTCGAGGCGACCGAACGGCTCAACGCCATCCGCCCGGCGGTTTCCATCTTCGGCAGCGCCCGCACCGCGCCGGACCACCTGTATTACACACTGACCGAACAGATCGCCCGCCAGCTTTCGGACGCCGGTTTTTCGGTCATTTCCGGCGGCGGCCCCGGCATCATGGAAGCGGCGAACAAGGGCGCCTATTTCGGCAAAAGCCCATCCGTCGGCCTCAATATCCAGCTGCCGATGGAACAGGGCTCCAACCCGTACCAGGATATTTCGCAGACGTTCCAGCACTTTTTCGCGCGCAAATACATGTTCGTGAAGTTCGCCGCCGCCTATGTGGTGATGCCCGGCGGCTTCGGCACGCTGGACGAACTGCTGGAGGCGCTGACGCTGGTGCAGACGGGGAAGAGCCGCAAAATCCCCATCATCCTGGTGCATGAACCTTTCTGGAAAGGCCTGCTCGAATGGTTCCGCGACCGTCTGGTGGGCGAAGGCATGATCAATGCCGCCGACATGGACCTGATCCAGATCATCGATAAACCGGAAGACGTCGTGGCGGCCATCTTCAAGCATTACGAGATGCGCGGCTTCCTGCCGCTGCCCGCGGAACACGAACTGATGCTGAACCTGTGATGGCAAGGCGCCAGCAGCGGCCCGGCCGCAGCCCGGCCGCAGCCCGGCGCTCTGCTAGAATCGGCCGGACAAGGAGAACATCATGCGCAGACCCCTCGCCGCCGCGCTGTTTCTGGCCGCAGCCGCTTCCGCCTTCGCCCAGCAGCCGCCAAAGCTCGAACCGGTTCCCGAGCCGCCGCCCATGCCACCCATGCCCGCCGATGCGGAAGAGCAGCCCGCGGTCACCATTCTCAAGCGCGGCGAAGACAGCGTTACCGAGTACCGCATCCGCGGCAAGCTCTACATGATCAAGGTCACGCCGCTGCACGGCGTGCCCTATTACCTGATAGACAAGGTGGGCAACGGCCAGATGGTGCGCGATGACACCGCGCCGACGCTCTCCGTGCCGATGTGGGTGCTGCAGAGCTGGTAGCGCGCTCCGGCCAGACCGCGCGCGCCATCACCAGTTTTCCCCCGGTTTTCCGCGCCGACGCCAGGGCGCTGGTTCTGGGAAGCATGCCGGGGGAAGCCTCGCTGGCGGCCGGCTGCTATTACGCCCATCCGCGTAACGCCTTCTGGCCGCTCATGGGCGCGCTGTTCGGCACCGGGCCGGAACAGCCTTATGCGGAGCGGCTTGCGCGCCTGACCGAAGCGGGGGTTGCGTTGTGGGACGTCATCGCCCGCTGCGAGCGCAGCGGCAGCCTGGACAGCCGCATTGCCCCCGCCAGCATCGTCGCCAACGATTTCCCCGCGCTCTTCGCCGCCTGCCCCGGCCTGCGCCATATTTTCTTCAACGGCGGCACGGCGGAAAGCGCCTTTCGCCGCCATGTCCGGCTGCCTGCCGGTATATCGCCGCCGCAGCTGCAACGCCTGCCTTCCACCAGTCCGGCCCACGCCGCGCTCAGCTTTGCGCAAAAACTCGACGCCTGGCGTGCGCTGCGCGATGCCGTAACCGGCGCAACGCCCTGATACCCGTCGTATAACGTCATGTCAGTCTTCACGCCCGTTTCCGAAACCGTTCTCACCGGCTGGCTACGCAATTACGCCGTCGGCCGCGTGGTGGATATCCAGGGCATTCCGGCGGGGGTGCAGAACAGCAATTTCTTCGTCACCACCACTCTGGGCCGTTATGTACTGACGCTGTTCGAAAACATTCCACGCGCCGATCTGCCCTACTACCTGTACCTGATGGCCCACCTCGCCCGCCACGGGCTGCCCGTGCCGGCGCCAGTCGCGAACCGCGACAACGAATACCTGAGCGAACTGCAAGGCAAACCGGCGGCGCTGGTAATGCGCCTGGCAGGCCGTTCGGAGATGAATCCCGGCCCCGCCCACTGCGAAAAAATCGGCGCAATGCTCGCGGGCCTGCATCTGGCCGGGCAATCCTACGGCCGCCGCCAGGCCAATCCGCGCGGACCGGCATGGCGCGCCACCACGGCGGAGCAGATCCGCGCCTTCCTCCCCGCTGGCGAACAGGCGCTGCTCGACGCCGAACTTGCCTTTCAGGCTTCTTTCAACACCGCCGCGCTGCCCACCGGCGCGATCCACGCTGATCTGTTCCGCGACAACGTACTGTGGGACGGAGCGCACATCGGCGGCGTGATCGACTTTTACTTTGCCGGTTACGACACGCTGCTGTTCGATGTGGCCGTTACCGTCAACGACTGGTGCGCCCGCGCGGACGGCGCGCTCGACCCCGCCCGCGGTGGCGCGCTGCTCGCCGCCTATCATGCGGAACGCGCGCTCACCGCCGCCGAGCGCGCCGCCTGGCCCGCGATGCTGCGCGCCGCCGCGCTGCGTTTCTGGCTCTCGCGCGCGGCCGATCTGCACCTGCCGCGCGCAGGCGAAATGGTGCAGGTGAAAGACCCCGGCGAATACCGTGACATCCTGCGCCTGCGTATCGCGGAAAGCCCGCCGCTGCCGCCGGTTGAACCCGCCCCCGCCACCGGCTGGCATCGCAGCCCCCGCCCCCACGCACGTTCATGACCGCCTCCGCGCACCTCCGCCGCCATCCCCGCCCGGCCACCGTCACCCCCGCCCGCGCCCTGGGCTGGTTCGCTGCCGGATGGAGGCTGTTCCTGAAAAATCCGCTGGTGTGGCTGGCCCAGGCGCTGGTGCTGTTTCTCCTGCTCGCGCTTGCCAGCGTCCTCCCCCTCATCAACAAGCTCACCCCGCCGCTGGCCTTTCCCATGCTGGTCGCGGGCATGGTCGCCAGCGCCGCCCGGCTCGACCGCGGAGAGCAGATTTATGTCGGCCACCTGTTTGAAGGCGTGCGCCGCCATGCCGGCAACCTGCTGATGGTTGGCGGTTTTTACCTGCTTGGCGCACTACTCGGAAGCCTGATCGCCGATGCAGCGGGAGGCGGAGAGCGCGGCGCGCTAATATTCGCCGCGTTCTGGAGCATGCTGGTCATGGCGCTATGGTTCACCCCCGCGCTGGTGATGCTGCAGGACGTGGCGCCGCTGGAAGCCATGCAGCTTTCAGTGCGCGCCTGTCTGGTCAATCTGCCCGCGCTCGCCGTATTCACCATCGCGCTATGCGTTCTCGTCTGGGCCGCCATGCTGCCCTACGGACTGGGCATGCTGGTGCTCGTTCCCGTACTCGCCGGCTCGCTGCTGGCATCATGGCGGGATGTTTTCCCCGCTCCGCCGGATTCGCCCGCACCGGCGGACCTAGCTTCAAAGGAGGGTTAAAACGTTATGCCAATCGAGCGCCAGACTGCCGTAAAAATTGCAAACTCATGACCCCGACCCTTACCATCGGAGCACTGGAGCTTATGGGATTTCATGAGCTAGTCGGCAGAGGTAGTCTGGTGGCCCGTTTCACGAGCGTAACGGTCTACGAGGCCCACGGAATCGCTCTTCAGAATAATTTTTTAGATGTACGAGAAGGCTGTATTGCTGACACAAACTATCGAATAGCTCTCACCAAGAGCATCAACGCTGGTTGTCAGCGTCTGACCGGCGACGACTTTACGGAATCCGAAGCAAAGTGGCTCAAGGAGAAGGGGACTGAAGGGCCGTTCGTACTCATCACTGCAGGTCCTACCGGCTGCATCAGATGTGAAGCCGGGCGGATGAGGCGAATGCCTGATAACAGCATCGATACCCATGGCTGTTTCCCGGGCCTTCGCGAGACGCTCAAATCGCTGGAAGATCTGCTTCTACCGCCTGTCGTCTCAACGGCCACAATCGCCCTCAACAAACTTGGTCGCCATGTCGCCCTACGTAAACTTGATTACGCATCAGCTGGTCGAACAGCCGACGGTACCGTGATTCGCGACATCCGCCTGGACGTAATTGGCGTGATGACAACATTTCATTTGCTGGAAGCATCACAGGCCAGCGAAATCCTCGACGTCTTAATAGAACGCGCACCAAGGCTTAATCAGCGCGCGGCCCAGCACTTTGCACGGGGGACGGCCGAGAAGGACCAACTGAAAAGATTTCTCTGCTTTTTCCTGTCGCTCGAGGTTGAGACACACGCTGCATTTCGCCGCATTGATCACGCACAACAACTGAATACTCATATTTTTCGCGATGGAACATCGGCACCTCGACCAAGCATTGCCGATCTGATCTCTCTCAGCATTAACAATTGGAACAGCCTTTTTGATCGGTTTGTGTGGTGCGCAACCTGTGCATGGCCAAGTATCACCGATGAAGACATCAAACTCTTCAAGGAACTGAAGAAAACCCGCGACGGGATTGCTCACGGTTATATTTCTGAGCCTCCTGCCAACTCCGCCCGCAAAGCCGAACTGCTCGCGCAAAAGATTCTCTGGAACCAAGGTGCAAGCGACGCCTAACTCGAACATCATGCGCCATGAAAACTCCCTGCCACGAAGACTGGGGCGAAATCAATCACAACGATCTGGATGCCAACTGGGCATTCAGGCAGTTCTTCGGAAAGTCTTTTGATCAGGCCGAAGAAATATTCCGCTCCAATACGCTGTATTATCAGGAAGATCTTCAGTCCATACCTGCGGCGGTCTTCAGTTTCTGTGCCCCGGCGCTGCTCAGCTACCTGCTATCTCCGGATGCCCGCGGCGATTCGGACGGAGCATCATCGTTCCTGCATCTTGTAATCGGGATGCTCAAGGCAAGGCGTAACGTGGTTTCTGCTGAAACCGGCCATATCCTTGTTTCCACTGCCGGACACATTGCCCTGAAACAGGATTTCTATGAGGTCGACGTACATATTTATGGGAATTTCTCTGATCTTTATGCACAAATTCATGAGCTTGCAGAAAATGATGACTGACAGCCCGTTCCAGCGGATAACCGGCCAGCAACACTGTCCGGCTACTGCTTGCCTTCACCGGTAGGCGACTCCCATGCACGTTCGGCAATTACCCATGCGGCACGGCTGGTACTGGCTGCGCGACGGCTTCCGGTTATGGCAGCGCAATCCGGCGCTGCTCATGTTCCTGGTGTTCGGCTATCTGCTGATACTGGTCGTCACCAGTTCCCTCCCGTATGTGGGGCAGGTGCTTGCCTCGCTGCTGATGCCCGCGCTTTCGCTGGGCGTGCTCAACGGCTGCCGCGCCATCGAAGAAGGGCGCAAGACGGGTCCCGACGTGCTTTTTTCCGGCTTCAGACACAACACGAAGAACCTGCTCATCATCGGCGCCTGTTATCTCACGGGCTGCCTGATCTCGCTGCTGGCCACGATTCCCATCGACGGCGGGGCGCTGGTCAAAATGTTTTCCGGCGGGCAGCCTGATCCGGCCATCATCAGCACTCCCGCATTCAACCTTGCCGCGCTGGTCACCGCGCTTTTGTCCACCCCGGTGATCATGGCTTACTGGTTCGCCCCGATGATCGCGGGCTGGTGGAACCAGCCCGCGCTGAAGGCGCAGTTTTTCAGTTTCCACGCCTGCCTGCGCAACTGGCGTCCCTTTCTTGCCTTTGGCGCATCGCTGCTGCTGTTCTGCCTCATCCTGCCCAGCCTGGCGCTGGGCGTGACCGGGCTGTTCTCCCCCGCGCTCGCCAGCCTGCTTTCCGCGCCGCTGGTGCTGTTTCTGGTACCGATCATTTTCGCCAGCCTTTACATCAACGCACGCGACGTGCTTGGCCTGCCCGGCGATGCCCCTCCCGCAGCCTGACGCGCGCGCGGCGGCCGGACCGCTCGGCATGCTCGGCGGCACCTTTGATCCGGTCCATTTCGGCCACCTGCGTCTGGCCGAAGAGGCGCGCGAAGCGCTGGGCCTCGAACGCGTGCGCCTGATCCCCGCCGGTGATCCGCCGCACCGCGCCCCGCCCCGCAGCAGCGCCGCCGACCGGCTGGCGATGGCGCGGCTGGCCGCCGCCGGCAACCCGGCGCTGGAAGTGGACGGCAGCGAAGCGCTGGCGCGGGAGAAAAGCTATACCGTCGCCACCCTCGAACGCCTGCGCGCGCAATACGGCGCGCAGCGCCCGCTGGTGCTGATTCTGGGCGCCGATGCGTTCGCGGGCCTGCCCGGCTGGCATCGCTGGCAGGATCTGCTCCCGCTCGCCCACATCGCCGTCGCCACCCGCCCCGGCTACAGCGCCGCGCTGCCGCCCGAACTCGCCGCTCTCTGGAGCGGGCGCGTGACACCGGCAGACCTGCATGCCGCGCCCGCCGGATGCATCGTCCCCTTCGACATGACGCCGCTGGCGATTTCGGCCTCGCTGGTGCGCGAACTGCTCCGCACCGGCGCGAGCGCCCGTTATTTGCTGCCCGATTCCGTTCTCGACTATATTGGGCGAAACCATCTTTACCTCTGAACACAGACACATGGACATCTCCGCACTGCAGCAGACCGTCGTTTCCGCCCTCGAAGACATCAAGGCGCGCGACATCGAAGTCATCGACACCTCCCGCTTCACCGCCCTGTTCGACCGCATCGTCGTCGCCAGCGCCGATTCCGGCCGGCAGACGCGCGCGCTGGCGCGCAACGTCCAGGACAAGGTCAGGGAAGCGGGCGGCGACATCATCGGCGCGGAAGGCGAGGAAACCGGCGAGTGGGTGCTGGTCGATCTGGGCGGCATCGTCGTCCACATCATGCAGCCCGCCGTGCGCAGCTATTACAACCTTGAAGAACTGTGGGCCGCCGCGCCCGCCACCCGGCGCGTGTCCGGCGACACCGCCCGCGCCTAGGCCGCACGCCACGCTCTGGCTGCACCCGCTTGAAACTGCTGCTCGTCGCCGTCGGCGCCCGTATGCCGGACTGGGTGGATGCCGGTTTCGATGAATTCGCCCGCCGCATGCCGCGCGAACTGCCGCTGCGGCTGGTCGAGGTCAAGGCGGAACCGCGCGCCACCGGCAAACCGGTCGAAGCGATGATGGCCGCCGAGGCCGCCCGCATCGAAAACGCACTGCCGCCACGTTGCCGCCGCGTGGTGCTGGATGAACACGGCGCGGCGCCGACCACCCGCGAACTGGCCCGGCATCTTGAAAACTGGCAGGCAGACGGGCGCGACGTGGCTTTTATCGCCGGCGGCCCCGACGGCCTCGACGCCCGGCTGAAAGCCAGCGCGGACGAAGCGATGCGCCTGTCCAGCCTCACCCTGCCGCACGCACTGGTGCGCCCGCTGCTGGCCGAAGCGCTTTACCGCGCCTGGACGCTGCTGCGCAACCACCCCTACCACCGGGAATAACCGCACCGCCATGATCCGGACCATCCTTCGCATGGGCGATGCCCGCCTGCTGCGCACCGCCCGCCCCGTCACCGGATTCGGCACACCCGCGCTGCGCGGTCTCATCACGGACATGCTCGACACCCTGCGCGCGTCAGGCGGCGTGGGCCTTGCCGCCCCGCAGATCGGCGTCGACCTGCGCCTGATCGTCTTCGGTTTCGAACACAGCGAACGCTACCCGGACGCACCCTCGGTTCCTTTCACCATTCTCGCCAACCCGGTGCTGGAAATGCTGTCGGACGAAACCGAAGACGGCCAGGAAGGCTGCCTGTCGCTACCTGGCCTGCGCGGTGAGGTGCCCCGTTACCGGCGGCTGCGCTATTCAGGCTCCGATGCTGAAGGCAACGCGCTGACGCGCGAAGCGGAAGGCTTTCACGCCCGCGTGGTGCAGCATGAATGCGACCACCTCGACGGCATTCTCTACCCTATGCGCATCCGCGATTTCACCCGCTTCGGTTTCACCGACCCGCCCGCGGCCGAAGAAGAAGCCCCATAGCCGCAACACAGCCATAAAAATACCTCGCGCCCACGGCCCGGAACCGCAACGCGCACGGAAGACGTGTGGTTAAATCGGCCTGTCCGTTATACCGCTGTGTCCGCTCATGCTGCCCTCCGCCCTGTCCCGCATCTATCTGGTTTCAAAAAGTCCGCGCCGCCGCGATCTGCTGCGCCAGATCGGCGTTCAGTTCGATGTCGTCGCGTTCCGGGGTGGCGGCGAACGCGGTGAAGATTCGGATATCGATGAATCCCCCTTCCCGGGCGAAGCCGCGGAACGCTACGTCGAACGCCTGGCGCTGACCAAGGCCGAAGCCGGTCTGCGCCGCGTGTTCTGGCGCAAGCTGCCGCACCGCCCGTTGCTGGCAGCCGACACGACGCTATCGCTGGACGGCCAGATCATCGGCAAGCCTGTCAGCGCGGACGATGCCCACGCCATTCTCGCCCGCCTGTCCGGCCGCAGCCACCAGGTGCTGACCGCAGTCGCGGTCAGCAATGGCTCTCACATCGAGAGCCGGGTGTCGGTGAGCGAGGTGCGCTTCCGCGCGCTCGGCAGCGAGGATATCCGCGAATACGTCGCATCCGGCGAGCCCATGGACAAGGCCGGCGCCTATGGCATCCAGGGGCTGGCCGCCATCTTCATCGAGGAAATCCGCGGCAGCTACTCCGGAATCATGGGGTTGCCGCTGTTCGAAACCGCCCAGCTGCTCGAAACCTTCGGGTATCCTTCCTGATCCGGCGCAACCGCACCGCCACAGTGCTCCCGGCGCGGTAAGGCGCATTCCGGCGCGGCGATGAGCCATGCGCGATGGCGGACACCCAGACCGCCATCGCGCATTTCCCATTGGCGCGCCATCTCATGAGCATTGAGTTCCTGATCAACTTCACCCCGCAGGAAACGCGGGTCGCCATCATCGAACAGGGTATCGTGCAGGAACTGCACGTGGAACGCACCGCCAGCCGCGGCATTGTCGGCAACCTGTATCTCGGACGCGTGGTCCGGGTGCTGCCCGGCATGCAGTCGGCTTTCATCGATATCGGCCTGGAGCGCACCGCTTTCCTGCATGTGGCCGACATCTGGAGCGAACGCCAGGCCGGAGACGCGGCGCGCCCGATCGAGCGCATCCTGGCAGAAGGGCAGAGCCTGCTGGTGCAGGTGCTGAAAGATCCCCTCGGCACCAAGGGCGCGCGCCTGTCCACCCAGGTGAGCATCGCGGGCCGCCTGCTCGTCTATCTGCCGCAGGAAAAGCATATCGGCATTTCCCAGCGCATCGAGGACGAACAGGGCCGCGAGGCGCTGCGCGAACGCCTCGCCCACCTCGTACCCGAAGACGAACAGGGCGGCTTCATCGTGCGCACCATGGCCGAATCGGCCACGGACGGAGAGCTGGCGGCAGATATCGCCTATCTGCGCAAGCTGTGGGGTGAAATCCACGCCCGCTCCACAAATGCTTCGCCCCCGTCGCTGCTGCACGAGGACATCCAGCTCGGCCAGCGCGTGCTGCGCGATCTGGTGAATGAAGACACGGCGCGGATACTGGTCGATTCGCGCGAAAACTTTCATAAGCTCAGCGCCTTTGCCGCCGAATACAGCCCCAAGGTGCTGCCGCTGCTGGAGCACTACACGGGCGAGCGGCCGCTGTTCGATCTCTTCAACGTCGAAAGCGAAATCCAGAAGGCGCTGGGACGGCGGGTGGATCTCAAATCCGGCGGCTATCTGATCATCGACCAGACCGAGGCGATGACCACCGTCGACGTCAATACCGGCGGTTTCGTCGGCGCGCGCAATTTCGACGACACCATCTTCAAGACCAACCTGGAAGCGACCCAGACAATCGCCCGCCAGCTGCGCCTGCGCAACCTCGGCGGCATCATCATCATCGACTTCATCGACATGGAAACACCCGAGCACCGGGACATGGTGCTGGAAGAATTCCGCAAGGCGCTCGCCCACGATCACACCAAGATGAGCATCAACGGCTTCACCGCGCTCGGCCTGGTGGAGATGACGCGCAAGCGCACGCGCGAATCGCTCGCCCATCTGCTGTGCGAACCCTGCGCCACCTGCGAAGGCCGCGGCGAGATAAAAACCGCCCGCACCGTGTGCTACGAAATCCTGCGCGAGCTGATGCGCGAAGCGCGCCAGTTCAACGCGCGCGAGTTCCGCGTGCTGGCGGCGCCCAACGTGGTCGATCTGTTCCTGGACGAGGAAAGCCAGGCGCTGGCGATGCTGTCCGACTTCATCGGCAAGAAAATTTCCCTGCACCCGGAAGCAAGCTACACCCAGGAGCAGTTCGACGTCGTCCTGCTGTAAACGCAAGCCTGCAAACGCCGCACGTTCCCATGTCCCTATCCGCCGAACCCGCCCGCGACCGCTACGCCCGCCCGTCCGGGCGCTATTTCGCCGCCACCCGGCCCGCGTTTCTCTCCGTTACGCTGATTGGCTGCCTTGCCGGGCTGGCCTGCGCCCACGGCAGCGGCATCGCCCTGCACGCCCCCTCCGCCGTGCTGACCGTGCTGCTCGCCCTCGCCGCCCACGCCGGCATGAACGTCATCAACGATTATCACGACGCCGTGAGCGGCGCCGACGCGGCCAACACCCGCCGCCTGTTCCCCTACACCGGCGGCAGCCGCTTCATCCAGAACGGCGTTCTCGGCGTGCGCCAGACGGCGGTTTTCGGCTATGCCCTGCTCGCGGCGGTAATTCCGGCCGGGCTGTGGCTGGCCTGGCAGGCGGGGCCGGGGCTGATTCTCATCGGGCTGGCCGGGCTATTCACCGGCTGGGCCTATTCCGCACCGCCGCTGGCGCTGATGCGCCGTGGCATGGGCGAAGCGGCCATCATCGCCAGCTGGCTGCTTGTCGTCATCGGCGCCGACTACGTCCAGCGCGGCGAATTCAGCGCGCTGCCCGCCGCCGCCGGGCTCTCTTACGCCCTGCTGGTGGCGAACCTGCTTTACATCAACCAGTTTCCGGATCACGACGGCGACGCCGCCGCGGGCAAGCGCACGCTGGTCGTGCGTCTCGGCCCGCAGACGGCAAAATGGGGTTATCTGCTGATCGCGCTGTTCGCCTACGGCTGGCTGATTGCAATGGTCGCCCGCAACCTGCTGCCGCAGCAGGCTGCGGCAGCAGCAATCACGCTGGTGTTTTCATTTTCCGCCGCACGCGAACTGATCGAACATGCCGAGATGCCGGAAGAGCTCGAACCCGCAATCAAGCGCACCATCACCGCCGCCAGCCTGCACGGCCTGCTGCTCGCCGCCACGCTTGCTTTTGGCCGCTGGCCCGCAGGCAGCTGAACCGGGCTCTTTTCCCGTAAACGTTTCCGTAGCGCTCCCAGGAATTTCCATGCAACGCACCCTCCCGCCACCGCATCTTTACGCCAGCCGCGCATATTCCCGCACCGCACGGAACCCTTCGCGATGATCGGGCGCATTCGCGGCAGCCTGCTGGAAAAAAATCCACCGCAGATCCTCGTCGACGTGAATGGCGTCGGCTACGAACTGGAAGTGCCGATGAGCACCTTTTATGGCCTGCCCGCCGCCGGTGCGCCGGTGAGCCTGCACACCCATCTCGCCGTGCGCGAGGACGGCCATTTTCTCTACGGCTTCGCCACCGGGGAAGAACGCGCCGCCTTCCGCCAGCTGCTCAAGGTATCCGGCATCGGCGCGCGCACCGCGCTGGCCGTGCTGTCCGGCCTGTCCGTCGCCGATCTCGCCCAGGCCGTTACCCTGCAGGAAAGCGGCCGTCTGGTGAAAATCCCCGGCATCGGCAAGAAAACCGCTGAACGCCTGCTGCTGGAACTGCGCGACCGCCTCGCCAAGGCGCTGCCCGCGCGGGGAGGCATCCACCCGCCCGGGCTGTCCGCCGATGGCGCGCCAGACAGCCGCAGCGACATTCTCAACGCCTTGCTGGCGCTGGGTTACAACGAGCGCGAAGCGCTTGCCGCGATGAAAGGCCTGGCTGAAGACGGCACAGTCTCTGACGGCATCCGCCAGGCACTGAAGCAGTTGTCGAAAGTCTGAAAACAGGGGCGTGACGGCGGAGGCCGCCTGACGCCCGCCAACCAGCCCGGCGCGCCGGACTTCCGGCGGGAACCCGGATATTCATGCCAGACCGGTCCGGGACAACCGTCTGCCGGATTGCCATGAGCATGCCCCCTGCGGCCCCTCCGTCCGCCAGCCCCTGCGCGGGGATCGCCGGACCAGCCCTTTCCGTGAATTTGTGCCTGGTCGGCTGAACTTACATTCCTCCATCAGGGAATACCCTGAGACAATCAATCTATTGAATTAAAAACAGTTTATTTTTGGCGCAAAATTTGCTTCCAATGAAGCCTCCTGATCTGGATGAGAAGTTTTACTTATGAAAACACTGTTCAGCCTCGCCGTGGCCGGCATACTTGCACTCGCGGGCTCCGCCAGCGCCGCGCCCATCAATCTCGTTACCAACGGCGATTTTTCGCAGACCACCTACACCAAAAATCAGGAATTTGGCGAACGCTGGGGCGGTCAGGGCGTCACCGGCTGGACGGGGAACGACGGCCTGGTGCTGTTTTATTTTGGCGGAACGGCCACCACGCAGGCCGCGGCCACACTGGGGGCGCCCTTCGGCAAGGTCAATCCGCTCAATGTCCTGAGCGGCGTGGCGGGCAGCACCACGGGGGGCAATCTCGTCGCCCTTGATGGCGATGTGAAGGTGCGCGGAGGGATTTCCCAGATGATCGAAAACCTGATCATCGGGCATGAATACACGCTCACCTTCGAGTGGGGCGCTTCCCAGATGAAAACGGAAAAAGGCGCAACCACCGAAAAACTGGAAGTCAGTTTCGGGGACGAAACCTACACTACCCAGACCCTGAGCAACAAAACCCACAGCTTCACCGGCTGGGTGACCGAAACGTTCACCTTTACCGCAAAAGACACGAGCGCGCTGCTTGATTTCCTGTCGGTCGGAACGCCGAGCGGGCTGCCGCCCATCGCGGTTCTGTCCAATATCTCCCTGTACGACACGACCGAAGAGCAGGCTGTACCCGAACCCGCGACGCTTGCCCTCCTGACGGTTGCCTCGGGGGCGCTGCTGCTGGGTATCGCCCGGCGCCGCAGACAGGGGCTGGCGGAATAACGCCGCCGGAACAGTGTCGGCGCAGCGGAATGTTGCAACGGAACATCCTTTGCCCCGCAAGGGATGTTCCCTGCAACCCGGCCTGCCGCTCCGCGCGGCAGCGCCAGGCCGGTCAGCCGGATGGCTGCCGGAATAGCGAAAACCGGGCGGGAGATTTCACCGCCACTTCCGCCGCCGCCTGTTTCAGTTTCCGGTTTTCCCGTGCGCCAGGGTCTCCGCATCCAGGCGGGACGCGGCCTGCCAGCGCGCGGCGGCGGCATCGTCGCTTTCGCGCGCATCGACCCAGCGCGCGCCCTGCGGCGTTTCTTCGCGCTTCCAGAACGGCGCGCGGGTTTTCAGGTACTCCATGATGAATTCGCAGGCGGCGAAGCATTCGCCGCGGTGCGGCCCGGCGACGCCGACGAATACGATGCGATCGCCCGGCAGCAGACGTCCGTAGCGGTGAATCACCCGCAGCGCCTGCAGGGACCAGCGGCGGCGGGCTTCGGCGGCGATCTCTTCCAGGGCGGATTCGGTCATGCCGGGGTAGTGTTCGAGCGTCATCGCCGCCACGCCGTCGCCCTCATTCACGTCGCGCACCAGGCCGACGAAGGTCGCCACCGCGCCCACGTCGCGCCGCCCTTCTGTCAGGGCCGCAATCTCGGCGCCAACGTCGAAATCAGCTTCCTGCACGCTCACCGGCATCGCTCAGCCTCCGGTTACGGGCGGGAAGAAGGCCACCTCATCGCCCATCCGCAGCGCCGCATCCGGCCCGACCATGCGCTGGTTCACCGCCGCGCGCACATTGCGCCCGGCCGCAAGCGCCTGCCAGCCCTCGCCGCGCGCGGCCAGATGGGCGCGCAGTTCGCCCACATTGCCCACCCCGGCTGGCAGCGCCAGATCTTCCGCGCTGCGGCCGACGGCCTCACGCAATGCGGCGAAATAGAGGATTTTCATTTTGATGGCGCTCCGCATGGAAACAGGTTCGGGGGCAATCTCAGGACAGCAGATCGCCGTAAGGCAGGAAACGGACACGGTCGCCGCGCGCAATGGGCGTACCGGCGGGCACATCGACCAGACCGCCCGCCCACACCGTGGACTGCAGCGCCGCCGAGCCCTGGCTGGGGAAGATTTCCACGCGCCCTTCGGCATCGAGCCGCGCGCGCAGGAATTCACGCCGTTTGTCCGGACGCGGCCAGTCGAACGCGGCGGGCACGGCGACCGCCTGCGGCAACGTTCCGGTTGCGCCCTGGGTCGCCAGCAGGAAGGGGCGCACCAGCAGCAGGAAGGTGACGAAGCTCGATACCGGATTGCCCGGCAGGCCGATAAACGCCGCCTCGCCCACCCGCCCGTACGCCAGCGGCTTGCCCGGCTTGATGGCGATTTTCCACAGATCGAGGCTGCCCTCGGCTTCCACCGCCGGTTTGACGTGATCCTCCTCGCCCACCGACACGCCGCCGCTGGTCAGGATGAGATCGTGCCCGCGCGCGGCTTCGCGCAGCGCCTGCCGCGTGGCGGCCAGATCGTCGGCCACCACGCCGAGATCGGTCACCTCGCAGCCCAGCCCGGCGAGCAGCGCGCGCAGCATGAAGCGGTTGGAGTTGTAGATGCCGCCCGGCGGCAGCGGCTGGCCGGGCATCGTCAGTTCGCTGCCGGTGGAAAATGTCGCCACCCGCACGCGCCGCCGCACGGGCAGCGACGCCAGCCCGACCGACGCTGCGAGCGCCACGTCCTGCGCCCGCAGCCGCTCACCCGCGGGCAGCACGCTGTCGCCGGCGGCGAGGTCTTCGCCCATGCGCCGCACCGACTCGCCCGGGCGCGGCAGGCGGTTGATGACGACCGCGCCATCCGCGTGTTCGCACAGCTCCTGCATCACCACCGCATCCGCGCCGGGCGGCAGGGGCGCGCCGGTGAAGATGCGGGCAGCGGTTCCGGCCGCGAGCGGATGCGCGGCATCGCCCGCGGCGATACGCTGGCTGACCGGCAGGCGCGCACCCGGCGCGGGCACATCGGCAAGGCGCACGGCGTAGCCGTCCATCGCCGAATTGTCCATGGGCGGGAGGTTGATCGGCGACATCTGCGTTACGGCCAGCACGCGGCCCGCCGCATCGAACGTATCCACCGCTTCGGTTTCTCGCACCGGACGGGCGAAGCCAGTCAGACGGACCAGCGCATCATCGAAGGAAAGCATGCCTGCACTCATGTCGGGTCAATCAGCATTCGGGATAGGCGAGGATGAAACCCGCCACGGCGGCAGGATCGTCCAGTGAGAACAGAGGCAGCGGACACTCCAGCGCGGCATCGCTCGCCACAGCGGCCACGTGCGGGTTCTCCGGCCATAGCGGCGGCTTGCCGTGGGACGGACGATGCACCTCGACCTTGGGTACCGCCACCGCCTTGTAGCCTTCGACCAGCACCACGTCACAGGGCGCGAGCAGGGCGAGCTGTTCTTCCAGCGTCGGCTCGGCGCGCCCGCGCAGTTCGTGCATCAGCGCCCAGCGGTCGTTCGAGAGCATCAGCACCTGGGTGGCGCCCGCCTCCCGGTGACGCCAGGAATCCTTGCCCGGGCGGTCGAGATCGAAACCGTGGTGAGCATGTTTGATGACCGACACCCGCAGGCCGCGCCCGGTGAATTCGGGAATCAGCTTTTCGATCAGCGTGGTTTTGCCGGAGCCGGACCAGCCGGCGATGCCAAAAACTTTCATCGCAGTGAGTTCTGAAAAATGCCCTCGCAAGGGTGCAGAGAATACAACGGAACAGCGTTGGCGGATCAGTCCCCGCCGCGCGGGGGCGGCAGGTTTTCGAGGAAAGCGGCGGCTTCCGGCTCCAGCCGCGTGCGCCGCATCGGCGGCAGGCTGCGCCAGACAACCTTGCCGTAGGGCTTGCCAGTCATGCGCGGATCGCAGATGCACAGCACGCCGCGGTCGTTCTCGGAGCGGATGAGGCGGCCCGCACCCTGTTTCATGTTGATGACGGCGCGCGGCAGCTGGTAGTGGAAAAACGGATTAAGCCCTTCCGCGCGCAGGGATTCAACGCGCGCGGCGAGCACCGGATCATCCGGCGGGGCGAAGGGAAGCCGGTCGATCACCACCAGCGACAGCGCATCGCCGGGCACGTCCACCCCTTCCCAGAAGCTCTGGCTCGCCACCAGCACCGCGTTGCCGAGGCGGCGGAAACGCTCCAGCAGTTCGCTGCGCGCGCCTTCACCCTGCAGCAGCAGCGGCAGGCCCGCGCCCGCCAGGCCATCGGAAAGCAGTTCATGGATGCGCCGCATCGCCCGCAGTGAGGTGCACAGCACAAACGTACGCCCGCGCGCGGCGCGGATCAGCGGCAGCGCGGCCCGCGCCACGGCCTCGGTGTAACCGGGCGAATTCGGCTCCGGCATGTTCTGCGGCGCGTACAGCATCGCCTGCTCGCCGTAGTCGAAAGGACTGCCCCACACCGCCATGGCGGGCGGCGGCGTCAGTTCCGTCAGGCCCAGTTCGCGGCAGTAGTGGCCGAAATCCTGCCCGACCGCGAGCGTGGCCGAGGTGAACACCCAGGCGCGCGGCTGCGCTTCCATCTGGCGGCGAAACAGGCCCGCCACGTGCAGCGGCGTGGCGTTGAGGGAGGCGGACTGCGCGAACACCTCGACCCAGCGGATCCGCCCGCCGGGCGGCGCGTCCTGCGGCTGCTCACCGGTTTTCTCCGGGGCTTCGCCGCCTTCCGGGCTGCGCCAGCGCGCCAGCCTTTCGCCCGTTTCCACGGCGCGGCGCAGGCAGGCGGCCAGTCCTTCGGAGCGCTCGGCCTGGGTTTCCAGCACGGCGGCGAAGCGCGCCAGCGCCTTGCCCAGCGCGTCCACACCCGCGCCAAACTCCGGCTGTTCCTCGGCCTGCGCGACGGACAGCCGCGCTCCTTCCTGGCCGAACGCCAGGCGCAGGTCGCGCGCGGCCTTTTCCAGGTGGCGGGTTTCGTCGATCAGGGCAATGCAGTCGCGCGCGCCAGCAAGCGTTTCCGAGCGCGTGTCGCGCGCCAGTTCCAGCAACTGCGCAGTGGAAACGCTTTCGCCGAAAAAAAGGCTGGCGGTTTCAGGCAGCTGATGGGCTTCGTCGAAAATCACCGCATCGCACGACGGCAGCAGTTCGCCGACGCCTTCATCGCGCAGCATCACATCAGCGAAAAACAGGTGGTGATTCACCACTACCACGTCCGCATCCATCGCCGCGCGCCGGGCGTTCATCACGAAACAGTTGCCGATCTCGGGGCATTCCTGCCCCAGGCAGTTGTCGCGCGTGGAGGTCGCCGCGAACCACGCGGGGGAGTCCTCGCGCACGGCGGTGCACTCGCCCCTGTCGCCACTCTGCGTGGTTTTTGCGAAGCGGGTGATCGCGCGCAGGTCGGCAGCATCCTGCGCGGTCAGGAAGCGGCCGTCGCGGGCATTGCGCTCCAGGTGGTAGGGGCAGACGTAATTGGCCCGCCCCTTGAGCAGCGCGATTGACGCCGGTACCTTGAGCGCGGCGCGCACGGTGGGCAGATCGCGGCCGAAAAGCTGGTCCTGCAGGGTTTTTGTGCCGGTAGAAACAATCACCTTGCCGCCCGCCAGCAGCGCCGGGGCGAGATAGGCGAACGTTTTGCCGGTTCCGGTTCCGGCCTCGGCCACCAGCACGCCGCGCCGCGCGATCGCCTCGCCAATCGCGCGCGCCATTTCCGCCTGCTGCGCGCGCGGGCGGTAACCGGCGATCGCCTGCGCCAGCGGTCCATCGGCGGAAAAAACGGAAGCGGGATCAGTCATCGGCGGCACGGCAAAACGCGCATTCTACGCTGCCGCCGCACTGCGTCCGCTACGGGAAAACACCAGACAGAAATCCAGCGGGAAATTCATTCCCGGGAAGGGAAAGGGCTTAAACCTTTCATCCCGGCCAGAACAGGCGGTTCCATACAGAACTGCCGCAATCAGCAGGGTTCCAGACCCTGCAGGTTGCGGCAGTATTCAGCCCGGACACACACCGGGAGTCAGTCACCCTTTCCCTGCTCCTTCTTCTGTGCAGTGGTCAGGCCATAGGAAGGCGGCCAGTGTTTCGGCAGGTAGTACGAGCCGAATACCCGGTCAAGGAATGCGAGCAGCGTGGCGTAATTCTTGTCGATATTTTCATCATTGGTATGGTGCCAGTGATGGAACGCAGGGGTTGCCAGCACACCTTCAATAATTCCGAAGCGCCAGCGGACATTGGCATGAATGCAGAATGACCAGAGCGTTCCTGTAATCAGGACGAGGAGCGGCAACATGGACGGACCATCAGAGGTCGCCTGGGCCAGCCCCAGCGCATAGATCGGCACGAGGCCACAGAGCCGGACCCAGACAACATCAAGCGGATGGGCGTGGGTATTGACCAGCCAGTCGATCCGTTCGGGCGCATGGTGGACAGAATGGAAACGCCAGAGAAATTTGTTTTCGTGTGAGAAACGGTGCCCCCAGTAAGCGCCAATTTCCATAACAAGAAGCGAAATGACAAAACGCAGCCAGAACGGCAGGTTCATGACGGCCTCCTGCAGGCCGGCTGGCTGTATCCGGTGCAGGAAGGCCGCGAACGCCGTCATCGGCACCGCGATCAGGAAAGCCGGAAGGAGGGCGTTGATGTAATAGAAACCGATATCGGCCAGCAGCCCCTTGCGGGGGCCTGTGCGCGGATGCAGTGCGAAAATCCGTTCGAGCGGCACAAAAATCACCGCGAGAATCGCCAGCCATACGCTGAGCCGGATTACATCGAGAAAGAAAGCCTGAATCTGGGACATCATGTTTCCAAAGAAAATTTCATAAAAACCGCGCCGGCCCGCCGGTTCCTGCAAAAGCAGGCGTTGACCGGACTGCCATCCGTCTGGCCTTCCGGAGTCGCGGCGGCTGCGCACCTCACAAACCGCGCCCCCCGGACCTGACCGGTTTCCGCCCAGTGAAAAACAGCGGACAGCGCCGGGATACCGCGCATTCCACCATTCACTGCCGCAAAGACATGCCCGCAGACTAGCGCCTTGCGGAACCCCGGGACAGCCCGGTTACCCTGACGACGCCACCTTTTTCACGGTATGGCTTCATTTTTTCATCCTGCTCACGTATTCATCCCCCTATCCCGCAGCCCGGTCTGATTCGTGCCTGATCAGCTAGAATGCGGCGTTTGTTTATCGACCGGACCCATGACCGCCTCACCCCGCTCCGGCGACGGTTTCTCCCTGCTTTCCCCCTGGGTCGCGCTTCCCGCGGGCGTGTTCGCGCTGCTCGCCGCCCTGGTCGCCCTCAACGGCAGCAATAGCGCCTGGTTCATCGCCGGAAACGCCTCGGCGCAAACATGGCTGCCCGCCGCGCTGTGGGCGGGAATCACCAATTTCGGCTCCACCCTCGGCGCTTTCGCCCTTGCCGCGCCCGCGCTGGCCTGGCGTCCGCGCTGGGCGGCATCGATGCTGCTGGCCGCTCCCGCCGCCACACTCTACGCCCAGGGGCTGAAACATCTGTGCGCCACGCCGCGCCCGGCGGCGGTGCTGGCCCCGGAGCAGATTCATGTGATCGGCGTGCCGCTGCAGGCCAACTCGTTCCCTTCCGGCCATACCGTCACGGCCTTTGTGCTCGCGGGCGCGGCGGTTTTCTGCATGAGCGCCAGCGCGCGCCGCCGTTACGGCTGGATTGCGCTTGCCGCGGCATCGCTGGTGGCCTTTTCGCGCATCGCGGTTGGCGCGCACTGGCCGCTCGATCTGCTCGCCGGCGCGGCGGGCGGCTGGCTGTGCGCGGCCATCGGCGCGCGGTGGGCCGGGCGCTGGCGCTTCTGGGAGCGTCCGGGCGGCCTCCGCGCGATGGCGGCGCTGCTCGCCGCCGCGGCCATACTGCTCGTGTTCGACGATCTGGGTTATCCGCAAGGCCAGTGGGCGCAATACCTGCTCGCCGTCTGGGGGCTGGGCGGCGCGGCGTTCGCATTGCTGCCACGGCGCGCCCACGGCGGTAACGCATGAAACGCCTGCTGGCGCTGCTCATGAGCGCGGCCCTGCTGGCGTGGCTGGCGCACGACGGGCGCTGGCGCGGGCTGGACGAGGCGCTGGCGCGCCTGACGCTACCGGTGATCGCCGTCGCTGCAGCCGGTTTTTTCGCCAGCTACCTGCTGCGCGCGCTGCGCGTCTATGACGAGTTCCGCCACGACGCGCGCGGCCGTTTCGGCGCGTGCCTGCGCATCGTGCTGGTGCATAACGCGATGGTTAACGTGATTCCCTTCCGGGGCGGCGAGGCGGCGTTTCCACTGTTGCTGCGCCAGACTTTTGGCACCGCGCTGCCGCGCGCCGTCGCATCGCTGTTCTGGTTTCGCCTGCAGGATGCGCTCGTGGTCGCCGCCGCCGCCGTGCTGGTGTGGCCGGGCTGGCCGGTGGCGCTGCGCATGGTGGCCGTCGCCGCCCTGGCGCTGTTCGCCTGGGCGCTGCCGCGCTGGGCCCGCGCCCGCCACGACTGGGCCGAACGCGGCGCGCTGGCGGCGCGCATGGCGCACCTGCGCGATGCCTTCGCCGACTCCGCCCGCCATGCGCGTTTCGGCTGGCTGTGGACGGCGGCGAACTGGTCGGTGAAGCTCGCCGCCCAGGCCTGGCTGCTCGGCGCCCTGCTCAACGCCAGCCTGGCTACCGGCGCCGCCGGGGCGCTTGGCGCGGAACTGGCCGCGATCCTGCCTATTCAGGGCGTGGCCGGCTTCGGCACCTACGAGGCGGGCGCGGCCGCCGCGCTGGCCGCCTCCGGAACCGGTTTCGACGATGGCCTGCGGGCCGCGCTCGCGCTCCACCTTTTCGTTATCGCCTGCGCTACCCTGTCGGGCGCGGCGGCCTGGCTGTTTCCCTGCGGCGCGGGCCCAGACCGCGCCGCAGCGCGGAAAAATCCGGGCGCATCCTCCAGCGAGAATCCTCCACGTTCATGACTCCCTCCCCGCTCCCTCCCGCCGAAGCGCAGATCCCCGCCGGCCTGCCCAAGCACAGCCTGTCCGTCGTGGTTCCGATGTACAACGAGGCGGAAAATGTTGAACCGCTGCTGGAGCGCATTCATCTTGCGCTCGCCCCGTATCCGTGGCCGTGGGAAGTGGTGCTGGTCGACGACGGCAGCGCGGACGCGACGCCGCAGGAAATCGCCCGCTGCATCGGCCGCTATGGCCCACATGTGCGGGTGGTGGAACTGGTGCGCAATTTCAGGCAGACGGCGGCGATGCAGGCCGGGCTTGACGCGGCGCGCGGCAGCGTGATCGTGACAATGGACGGCGATCTGCAGAACGATCCGGTCGACATCCCGCGCATGGTTTACCGCCTGCTTTCCGAAGATCTCGACCTTGTCGCGGGCTGGCGCAAAAACCGGCAGGACGGCCTGCTGCTGCGCAAGATTCCCTCGCGCATCGCCAACCGGCTGATTGCCCGCATGACCGGCGTGCGCCTGAAGGACTACGGCTGCAGCCTGAAAGTGTTCCGCGCCAACGCGATCAAGAACGTGCGCCTGTACGGCGAGATGCACCGCTTCATCCCCGCCTGGCTCGCCACCGTAACCACGCCGCGCCGCATCGCGCAGGAAGTGGTGACGCACCACCCGCGCGTGTTCGGGCAGTCGAAATACGGCCTTTCGCGCACCTTCCGCGTGGTGCTGGACCTGATCTTCGTTTATTTTTTCATGCGCTACCGCACCCGCCCAGGCCATTTTTTTGGCGGCATCGGCATCGGCCTGGGCGCGTTCGGCGGGGCGATCCTCGCCTATCTGGCTGCGCTCAAGCTTTTCTTCGGTGAGTCGATCGGCACCCGCCCGCTGCTGTTTGGCGGCTTCTTTCTCCTCATTGCCGGGGTGCAGATGGTGACTTCCGGCGTGCTCGCCGAGCTGCTGGCGCGCATTTACTACGAATCCGGCGCCGCGCGCGCCTATCTCGCCCGTCCCGGAGCCGAATTCGCCAGCGACGAAGGCTGGCGCCAGCCGGAGGCCCGATGAACACGCCGCCCGCTACTACTTCCACGACGCCCGCCACAACGCCCGCCACGGCCCCGCCCGCCGCGCCGCCGTCCTTTGCCCATCCGGCGCTGGTGGCGCTCATCCTGCTGCTGCCGCTCGTCAGCTTCTATCTTTGCCTGGGCGCGGCCCCGCTGTTCGATATCGACGAAGGCGCGTTTTCCGAAGCCACGCGGGAAATGTTCGAGCGCGGCGATTTTTTTTCCACCTACCTCAACGGCGAGCACCGTTTCGACAAGCCGATCCTGATCTACTGGCTGCAGGCGCTCGGTTATCTGCTGTTCGGCGCCACCGAATGGGCTTTCCGCCTGCCTTCGGCCACCGCCGCCGTGGTGTGGAGCTACGCGACATGGCATTTCGCGCGCCAGCGTTTCGGCGCGGATACCGCGCTGGCCGCGCTCGCAGTGGCCGCCACCGCGCTGGGGCCGTTCGCCATCGGCCGCGCCGCCACGGCGGACGCGCTGCTCAACGCGCTGCTGGCGCTGGCGCTGTTCGACGCCTGGCGTCACCTCGAATCCGGCCGCCGCGCGCCGCTGCTGCGCAGCTATGTGTGGATCGGCCTGGGCGTGCTGACCAAAGGGCCGATCGCGCTGATCGTGCCTGGCGCGGTCACCTTCCTCTACTGCGCCAGCCGCGGCGAATGGCGTCTGTGGGCGCGTTCGGTGTTCGACCGCGCAGGCTGGATCATCCTCGCCGCGCTCACCGTGCCGTGGTACGCGGCGGCGCTGCTCATCCACGGCCAGGATTTTATCGACGGCTTCATCCTCCGCCACAACGTGGAGCGCTTCACCGGCACGCTCGAAGGCCACGCGGGCAGCCTGTTCTACTACGTTTTCGCGGTCCCGCTGCTGATGCTGCCGTGGACCGGCCCGCTGCTGGCCAGCCTGCGCCGCATCCGCGGCGATTTCGGCGCGGGCGGCACCGGCGCGCGCCGCTTCCTGTGGCTGTGGGCGGGCTTCGTCATCGTTTTCTTCTCGCTGTCGGGCACCAAGCTGCCGCATTACGTGCTTTACGGTTCGACGCCGCTGTTTCTGCTCGTGGCCGCCCACCGCGACAGCCTGCGCCGCGCATGGCCGCACCTGATCGCCCCCACGCTGCTGCTGGCGCTGTTCGTCCTTTTCCCGCTGGCGTTCTTCCTGCTCTCGCACAGCAGCGCCGGGGACGCCTACTACCGCGCCCAGCTTGGCGAGGCCCTGGGCGCGGCGGGCATCGCCTATTACGCCGCCACTGCCGGCGGACTGCTGCTGTGGCTCTGGCTGGCGCGACGGCCATCCATGCCGCTGTGGACAAAGCTGATACTGGCCGCGAGCCTGCAGGCGCTGCTGCTGGCGGCCGTGGTCGTGCCGTGGATCGGCGCGGTGCTGCAGGGGCCGGTGAAAGCCGCCGCCGCGTTCGCCCGCGAAACGGGTTCGCCAGTGGTCGCCTGGCGCATCACCATGCCCAGTTTCAGCGTCTACCGCGAAGCCGTAACGCCATCACGCGCGCCCGAAGCGGGCGAAATCGCCCTGACGCGCATCGACCGCATCCCCGCTGAAGGTTATGAGGAGCTGTTCCGCCAGGGCGGCATCGCGCTTATCCGCCCGCGCGCGGAAATGCCGCCTGCCCCTGCGGAGCCTCTCCCTGCAACGCCCCCCCCGGCAGTACCTGATGCCGCACCGCCCGCTGACGGAATGCCGCCCGCCAGCGCGGATTCCCCGGCCGCCGCGACACCCGGAACGGCGGCCCCTCAATGAGCCGTCTGACGCTTGCCGTAACCGCCAGCATGGCGCTGTGCGCCGCTGTTTTCACCCTGTGGCCGGGCATCGATCTTGCCACCAGCGCCGCCTTTTTCATCTCCACCGAAAAAGGGTTCGCGGGCGATTTCAACCCCCTTGTCACCGGCCTTTACCGCGGCGTGCCCATCCTGTCGCGGGCGGTGATCATCGGGCTTTTCATCGCCTTCCTGCTGTACTGTTTCCAGCGCGGCGCACAGGGCCGCCGCCGCCGCATCCAGACCGGCTACCTGCTGGTTTCGCTCGCGCTCGGCCCCGGGCTGGTAATTGACGTGTTCCTCAAGGATCACTGGGGGCGCGCCCGCCCGGAAAAGGTCATGGAATTCGGCGGCGGCAGCCTCTTTACCCCGGCGCTGCGCCCCACCGACCAGTGCGACACCAACTGTTCCTTCGTCAGCGGCCACGCCTCCGCCGGGTTTTACCTCGTCAGCCTCGGCTTTCTCGGCGGCGCGGCGGCGCGGCGGCGCTGGACGCTGGCCGGTCTGGCCGCGGGCGGCCTGTTCGGCCTTGCCCGCGTCACCCAGGGAGGGCATTTCCTGAGCGACGTCGTCTTCAGCTTCTACGCCACCTGGTTTTCCGCCTGGCTTGCCTGGGTGCTTTTCACCCGGCTGGGCTGGCTGCCCGGAACCTCCTGCCGCCACACCCGGCTGACTCCCGCGCCAGAACTCCCGCCCGCCTGATTTTTCCCCGCACGCACTCTCACGGAACCGTCACATGCCTATCGAACCCGCCCGCCTGGGGTTTACGCCGGATGGCGTGCCCCGCTCCGATGTCTACGACGATATTTATTACTCCGGCGACGGCGGACCGGAACAGGCTCGCCACGTATTCCTCGCCGGAAACGGTCTGCCCGCGCGCTGGCAGGAGCGGCGCCAGTTCGTCATCGTGGAAACCGGATTCGGCCTGGGACTGAATTTTCTCACCACCTGGGCGGCATGGCGGAACGATCCCCGGCGCTGCGAGCGGCTGCACTTCGTTTCCTGCGAACTTCATCCTTTCGGGCGCGACAATCTCGCCCGCCTGCACGAACGCTGGCCGGAACTGGCCGCCCCCGCGGCGGAACTGCGGGCCAGCTGGCCGGAACTGACGCCCGGCATGCACCGGCTCCATTTCGACAATGATCAGGTCACGCTGACCCTGTACCTGGGCGACGCCGTGGAAGGCATCGAAAGTCTTGCCGCGCGCGCCGACGCGTTTTATCTGGACGGCTTCGCGCCTGGCAGAAACCCGCGCATGTGGTCGGCCCGCCTGCTCCATTCGCTTTCACGCCTTGCCGCGCCCGGCGCGACGCTGGCGACCTGGTCCGTGGCGGGCGAAGTGCGCGAAGGCCTGCGCCGCGCCGGTTTCGAAACGGAAAAAACCCCCGGCTTCGGCTCCAAGCGGGAAATGCTGCGCGGGCGCATGGCGAGCGGAGATTCCGCCGCAAGCCCGGCGGCCGCTGCTGAACGCCGGACGCTGGTGATCGGCGCGGGCGCGGCGGGCGCCTCCATCACCGAACGTCTGGCGGCGCGGGGCTGGACGGTGCAGCTGATCGACGCCGCCAGCAGCCCGGGACAGGGCGCATCCGGCAACCATGCGGGCGCATTCCGCCCGGTGCCCAATATCCATGAAAACCGCATGGCGCGCCTGACCCGCGCTGGCGCGCTGTACGGCCTGCGCCATCTCGCCCGCCTGGCCGCGGCGGGGCTGCCGGTGCGCTGGGCGCCCAGCGGCGTTCTGCATCAGGCCAAGGACGCCGCGCAGGAAAAAACCATGCGCGAAACCGTGGAACGCCACCGCCCGCCCCCCGGCTACCTGCGTTTTGCCGACGCGGAAGAAGCCAGCCGCCTCGCGGGCTGGCCGCTTCCGTTTGGCGGCTGGTGGTTCCCCGCCTGCGGCTGGATCCAGCCGTCCAGCCTGTGCGCGGCCAACGCCGCCGCCCACCCGGGGCGCGTAGCGCATCACTTTGGCCGCCATGCCGCGCGCCTGGAGCGCAGCGACGGAGAGTGGCGCGCGTTCGACCGCGACGGCGGCCTGATCGCCGCCGCGCCGGTCGCGATCATCGCGGGCGGCACCGGCAGCCTTGGCTTCCCCCAGATGGCCGCAGTGCCAATCATCGTGACGCGCGGCCAGGTGAGCCATCTTGCAGCCGAAAACGGCAGCGCGCCGCAGATTGTCGTCTGCCGCCTCGGGTACGTTACCCCGGCGGTGGATGGCCTGCGCTGCACCGGGGCCACCTTCGCCGTCGATGACGATGACGCCACGCTGCGCGAGGCGGATCACGCAAAAAATTTCGCCCGGCTCGACGGCATGCTGCCCGGCTACCCCGCCACGCTCGCCGCCGCACAGCCCGGCCGGACCGCCTTCCGCCCCGCCACCTCCGACCGGCTCCCGATGGTTGGAGCCGTGCCGCTGGCGCTTCCGGATGGCGCGTCCCTGCCCCGGAACACACCGCTCAGCCAGATCCCCCGCCACCCCGGCCTGTACACGGTTTCCGGCTTCGGCGCGCGCGGCCTCGTCTGGGCGAGTCTCATGGGCGAAGCGCTGGCCTCCGCCCTCGATGGCGACCCGCTGCCGCTGGAGCGTGATCTGTGGGAGGCGGTCGACCCCGCCCGCTACCTGCTGCAACCCGTGCGCGGCAGCGCCCTCCATGCCGAGGAATAAGCACCCGTCCCGATCCATGCGCATGCCGGGTCGATCAACTCCGGCCGGGGCGGATCTTCATGGCGCGGCCTTGTCACCGGGACATTTTCCCGATTACAATCCGCCTCTTTACGTCCACCAGAATTCTGAGGAAACGCGCAATGCCGGGTATCCGCGTCAAAGAAAACGAACCGTTTGAAGTTGCCATCCGCCGTTTCAAGCGCACCATTGAAAAAACCGGCGTGCTGACCGAACTGCGCTCGCGCGAGTTCTACGAAAAGCCCACCGCCGAGCGCAAGCGCAAGCTGGCCGCCGCGGTCAAGCGCAATCACAAGCGCCTGCGCAGCCAGACGCTGCCGCCGAAGATGTACTGATTCCGTTTCCCGCGCCGGCCTTCGCCGGTTGCCGCTTTCACGCCGGACGGCAAGCCAGCGCGCTGCCGTCCGGCTTGACGTTTCAAGACCGATGATTCCCCAGTCTTTCGTCCAGGAACTGCTCACCCGGGTCGATATCGTCGATGTCATCGAGCGCCATCTGCCGCTGAAAAAACGCGGTGCGAACTATTTCGCCTGCTGCCCCTTCCACGGCGAAAAAACAGCCTCGTTCTCCGTCAGCCCGGGGAAGCAGTTCTACCACTGCTTCGGTTGCGGCGTTAACGGCAGCGCCATCGGCTTTCTGATGGAGTACAGCGGACTGGGCTTCGTTGAGGCCGTCAGGGAACTGGCCGGACAGATCGGCATCCCGGTTCCGGACGACGGCAAACACTCCCCGCACGCCCACGATGACGCCACCGCGAAGCTTCTCGACGCCCTGGCCGCCGCCGCGCGCTTCTACCGCGACCAGCTCAGACAGGCGCCGGATGCGATCGCCTACCTGAAGCGGCGCGGCCTGAGCGGAGAAATCGCCGCGCGCTTCGGCATCGGCTACGCGGCCGATGGGCAGGGGCTGCAACGGATTTTTCCCGATTACCAGGCCAAGGCGCTTGCCGACGCGGGACTGGTGATCGACAACGACCAGGGGCGGCGTTACGACCGCTTCCGCCACCGGGTGATTTTTCCGATCCACGACCGCCGGGGCCGCGTCATCGCCTTTGGCGGCCGCGTGCTGGATGGCGGCGAGCCCAAATATCTCAATTCGCCGGAAACGCCGCTATTCGAAAAAGGACGCGAGCTGTACGGCCTGTTTCTGGCGCAGAAAGCGATCCGCGACGCCGGTTTCGCGCTCGTCGTCGAAGGCTACATGGATGTCGTCGCGCTGGCCCAGTTTGGCATCGAAAACGCCGTCGCCACGCTGGGAACGGCCACCACCCCGCACCACATCCAGACTTTGCTGCGGCAGACCGACCGCATCGTGTTCTGCTTCGACGGCGATGCCGCCGGACGCCGCGCCGCCTGGCGGGCGCTGGAAAACGCCCTTGAAGCGCTACGCGACGGGGTAACGCTCGCCTTTCTCTTTCTGCCCGCCGAGCACGACCCGGACTCCTTTCTCCGCGCCGAAGGCGCCGAGGCTTTCCGCAAGGCAGCCGCCAGCGCCGTTCCGCTCACACGCTTCCTGATTCAGGAACTTTCCGCCCGCTGCGAGCCCAACACCGCCGAAGGCCGCGCCCGCCTTGCCCATGAAGCGCAGCCGCTCGTAACGCGCATCAGCGCGCCGCTGCTGCGCCTGCAGCTGCTCAAGGCCGTGGCGGAGGCCGCCGGACTGACGCAGGGTGAAGCCGAACAGGCTTTCGGCATCAAACCGGGAAACGCCCGCCCCTCCAGCGCCCCCATGTCCGGCGCATCCGCCCATGCGCGCACCGCCCTTCCCGCTTTCACACGGCGGCGCGCGCCCTCCTCCTCCGCCGCCACGCTGCTGCGCCTGATTCTGCAACATCCCGGCTGGGCCGCGCGCCTGCCCGTCGACCTGCTGCCCGGCGATAGCGATGAAGGGCGCGCGCTGATTGCGATCGTCGATCTCGTCAGCCTCGGCGAGCCCATCCCTGCCGATGCCCTTGGCGCGCTCATCGAACGTTTCCGCGACACCCCCCACGGCGCAACACTCGCCCGGGTGGCCAGCGAGCAGATCGACGCCGAGTTTGACGAGGCCGTCACCGAAACCCTGTTCGAAGACGCCCTGCGCAGGCTGCACGCAAATGCGGTAGCCAACGAGATCGCCAGGCTGCTAGAACAGGAACGTGGGGACGGGCTTTCCGCGCAGGAACGCCACCGGCTGGCAACACTCCTCGCGGAAAAGCAGTCGCTGCGGGGAAGCGGATAAATCCCGGCCTTCGTAGTACAATCGTCCGTTTTTACATTGTTCGCCCAGGATCCAAGGAGCACCATGGCACGCGAGAAAGCCAAGGATTCGCGCAAGGAAAGTCCCAAGGGACGCGCCACGAAAGCCAAAGACAAGGCTGCCCCGGTTATCAGCCCGGAAGTTGCGCCGCTGGACGCGGAAGTCCGCCGCACGCGCCTCAAGACCCTGATCACACTGGGCAAGGAACGCGGCTATCTCACCTACGCCGAGATCAGCGACCACCTGCCCGACGACGTCGCCGACGCCGAGCAGATCGAAAGCATCATCGCCACCTTCAACAACATGGGCATCCAGGTGTTCGACGAGGCGCCCGCCTCCGAAGACCTGCTCATGTCGGACAACGTCGCCAACCCCGTTGACGAAGACGTCGCCGAAGAAGAAGCGGAACAGGCGCTGTCGTCCGTCGACTCCGAGTTCGGCCGCACGACCGACCCGGTGCGCATGTACATGCGCGAAATGGGCACGGTCGAACTGCTGACGCGGGAAGGCGAAATCGAAATCGCCAAACGCATCGAAGACGGCCTCAAGCACATGGTGCAGGCCATCTCCGCGTGCCCGACGACCATCGCCGAGATGCTCGACACCGTCGCCCGCGTGGCCCGGGATGAAATCCGCATCGACGAGCTCGTCGACGGCGTGATCGACCCCAACGCTGCCGAGGAAACCGCGCCTGCCAGCACCACCACCAGCGCCGCCAGCGACAATGCCGCCGCCACGCTGGACGAAGACGAAGCTGGCGAAGACGGCGATGACGAAGACGCGGACGCCAGCGCCGACAACGCCGCCTCCCTGCTGCAGCTGAAAACCGACGCGCTGGCCTGCTTCGACACCATCCGCGGCCATTACGAAAAAATGATGGTGAGCCTGCTGAAAAAAGGCTCGCAGGACAAGGCCTACCTGCAGGCGCAGCAGAAAATCTCCGCCGAGCTGCTCAACATCCGCTTCACCGCCAAATCCATCGAACGTCTGTGCGACTCGGTCCGCCACATGGTCGAGCAGGTCCGCTCCCATGAGCGCCAGATCCTGCAGCTGTGCGTCGACCGCGCGGGCATGCCGCGCCAGCACTTCATCAAGAGCTTCCCCAGCCACGAAACCGATCTCGACTGGCTCAAGGGCGAAATTGGCGGCGGCAAAGGCTACGCCGAAGCCCTGCTGCGCGTGCACCCTGCGGTGCTCGAAGAACAGCAGAAGCTTCTCGACCTGCAGGACCGCATCAGCATCCCGCTGAAGGAACTGAAAGACATCAACCGCCAGATGTCCACCGGCGAAGCCAAAATGCGCCGGGCCAAGCGCGAAATGACCGAAGCCAACCTGCGCCTCGTCATCTCCATCGCCAAGAAATACACCAACCGCGGCCTGCAGTTTCTCGACCTGATCCAGGAAGGCAATATCGGCCTGATGAAAGCGGTCGACAAGTTCGAATACCGCCGCGGCTACAAATTCTCCACCTACGCCACATGGTGGATCCGGCAGGCCATCACCCGTTCCATCGCCGACCAGGCGCGCACCATCCGCATCCCGGTGCACATGATCGAAACGATCAACAAGATGAACCGCATCAGCCGCCAGATCCTGCAGGAAACCGGGCAGGAGCCCGACCCCGCGACGCTGGCGGAAAAAATGGAGATGCCCGAGGAGAAAATCCGCAAGATCATGAAAATCTCCAAGGAGCCGATCTCCATGGAAACGCCCATCGGCGACGACGACGATTCCCACCTGGGCGATTTCATCGAGGACACCGCTACCCTGGCGCCAGCCGAGGCCGCAATGTACTCCGGCCTGCGCGACGCCACCTCCGAAGTACTCGACTCCCTCACCCCGCGCGAAGCCAAAGTGCTGCGTATGCGTTTCGGCATCGAAATGAACACCGACCACACGCTGGAAGAGGTTGGCAAGCAGTTCGACGTCACCCGAGAACGCATCCGCCAGATCGAAGCCAAGGCGCTGCGCAAGCTGCGCCACCCCAGCCGCTCCGAGAAGCTGCGCAGCTTCCTCGACAGCGATGCCTGAGCACGGCGGATTCAGACCCAAAGAAATGGCGGTTAAAATAATCCACATCCGAAAACACGCTGGCCGACCTTCCGGCCAGCCCGCCAGATAAAGCTCAAGGGCCTCTAGCTCATGCCTGGTTAGAGCAGCGGGCTCATAACCCGTTGGTGCTGGGTTCAACTCCCAGGGGGCCCACCATAAAACGGAAAACCTCGCCCTGCGCGAGGTTTTCCGTTTCACAAAGCCACACCTGTCCACTCTCGCCCCACGGCCTGACCGCCATGCCTGTTCCCGATGGCGTCGGGCTGTACTTCCTGGCGGATTTGCTGCCTGAACCCCACCGGGTTAACTATTGCAGGCTGCAACAGGGCATAACCCGTACGGTGACTGCGCCACGCTGGCGGGCATGGACGATGTAGAGGCGGGCCGCTGATGCCTGCCTCCCCTGCGCTCTCCGGCGTCATCCATCTGCCCTTTGACGAGCAGATCGACTTTTTCCGCCGCAAACTCAACCTGCCCACGGAGCGCTATGACGACATCCGCCACGCCGCGCACGACCGCGCCTTTATCGTCGCGGGCGCGCTCAAGGCAGACCTGCTGGACGATCTGCGCCAGGCGGTAGAGCGGGGCCTCACCGGCGGCACGCAGGCCGAATTCAACGCCGCGTTCCGCGACCTCGTCGCCCGCCACGGCTGGACGGGCTGGACCGGCCAGGGCAGCAAGGCGGGCGAAGCCTGGCGCATGCGCACCATCTACCAGACCAACCTGCGCGCCAGCTACGCCGCCGGGCGCTGGCGCCAGCTCACCGACCCCGCGCTGCTCGCCCGCCGCCCGTACTGGCGCTACATCCACTCCGACCTGGTCGCGCGCCCGCGCGCGGCCCACAAACGCTGGGGCGACGCCCGCCTGACCCTGCGCCACGATGATCCGCTGTGGCAGACGATTTTCCCGCCCAACGGCTGGGGCTGCCGCTGCCGCGTCATGGCCGTGCGCGCCCCCGAAGAAGGCGACGCCACCGCGCTGCCCGGCTGGGACGCGCGCGAGGGCGGCCTGCCGCCCGGCGTCGATCCAGACTGGGCCTACGCGCCGGGAGCCAACGCCGCCACGCCGCTGCTGGACATCGTCGCCCGGAAACTGGTCAATCTGGACGGCCCCGTCGGGGCGCGCATGTGGGAGGCGCTGGAGCCTGCGCTGGAGATGGAGCAGCGGCTGGCGCTTGGGGATATGGTCGATGCCGCCATCAAAAAAATCCCCGCCAAGGGGCATGCAGCGCTGGTGGGCGCGCTCTCGCCAGAGGTCATGGAGCGCTTCCACGGTGCGACCGGGAGGGAAGCGCTCGGCGCGGACATCTGGCTGAGTGACCGGGATCTGGAGCACGCCGTGCGCGACGCGAAAATGAGCCTTGGGGCCACGCTGCCCGCGCAGACCTGGCGCGACCTGCCGGGGCTGCTCAGGCAGGCGGACGTGTATTACGACACCGCCAACGACTCATTAATTTATGTGTTCGAGGCCGGGCTGGAAAAGGTGGCTATCCGCGTCAATTACACCACCAAAATAACGGGGGCCAGCGGCAGGCGGAAGGAGAAGGCGAATTTCATCAAGACTGGCGGTGCCATAGATGGCATCCATTCTGGCGGGCAATTTATCCCGCTTGTGGTCAAGAAGGACGGCGGCGGTGGGACTTGAACCCACATAATGCAGCAGGCGTATAACCCGGCAACATAACCCATTCTGACGCTACCGCCACCCCTCTCACAAGCAGGATACCAGCCATGGCCGACAAAATCACCCTCAACTACACCGGCGCCGACATTCTCGCCGCCCTGCGGCGGCTGCACGCCGGGCTGGGCAGCGCGGGGCTGCGGCCCGCGCTGGCGGAAATCGGGGAAGAACTCGCGGAAAGCACCCGGCAGCGCTTTTCCGCCGGGCGCGCGCCCGATGGCGAGCCGTGGGCGGAAAACGAAATGAGCACGCTGCTGGGCAAGCGCGGCGCAAAGCCGCTAATTAATAGCGGCCTGCTGGCGGAGCAGATTTTCTGGCGGCTCGCGGGCGACGGCGTGGAAATCGGCAGCGCCCACATTTATGCGGGCACGCAGCAGTTCGGCGCAGAAAAAGGGCAGTACGGCCGCACGGCGCGCGGCGCGCCGATCCCGTGGGGCGACATCCCGGCCCGGCCCTTCCTGGGGCTTTCGGCGGCGGATGAACAGGCCGTGCTGGGCATCCTGGGCGATTACATCGCGGAGCTGGCCGGCGGCGGTGAGATCAGGGGCTGGAAATAACGATACTGTCCGCAGCTTTATGGCGACGCTATCAGGCGACAGGCGGGTCTTCTTCCGTTTCATCCAGTTCCCGCAGCACGCGGAAAATTTCCCGGAAAGCCCGGGGGGGACGGCCCTGTTCGCGCTCTTTCAGCGCGTTGCGCCGCAGGGTGCGCAGATACTGAAAGTCGGCGGCAGGAAAGTCCTGCGCGATTTCGGTAAGATTTTTTTCGTCTTCGAGAAACCGGGTGCGCAACCGTTCCAGGCGGTGCTGGCGGGCGGTTTCGGCGGCGGATACGCCGTCGAACGCATCGAGCTGCGCCTGGATGGGCGCAGGGTCGACGCCACGCATCAGCTTGCCGATATATTGCAGCTGGCGGCGGCGCGCTTCGTGGCTGGTGAAGCGGCGGGCATCGCGCACGGCATCGTGCAGTGTTTCGGGCATGGGAACCTTGCGCAGCTGCTCGGATGAGAGTTCGACAAGCCGTTGCCCGATGTCTTGCAGTGCGTGCATGGCCCGCTTGCGGCTGCTTTTGCTGGGAAGGGCGGAGGCCTCTTCGTCGGGGTGGATATCTGCCTGCGCGGGGGAGCCGGGAGCGGTCATGCGATGAAATGGCCGGGAAGCTGGATCGGGGTAAGATTATAGCCCTTGCCTTTCCTTCTCCCGACCATGTCCGCTTCCGGTTTTTCTTTTTCCCAGGCGCATTTGCGCGAACTCGCCGCCGATATCATCCGCTACGCCAGAAAACAGGGGGCATCGGCCTGCGAGGCGGATGTCTCCGAAGGTTTCGGCGAATCGGTTTCAGTGCGTAAAGGCGAAATCGATACGATCGAATACAACCGCGACAAGGGCATCGGCGTCACCGTTTATATCGGCCAGCAGCGCGGCAATGCGAGCACCTCGGACTTTTCCCGGGCCGCATGGCAATCAGCGGTCGACGCGGCGCTATCCATCGCCCGCTTTACCGCTCCCGATCCTTGCGCCGGACTGGCCGACAAGGCGCTGATGGCGAAGGATTTTCCCGATCTCGACCTGTTCCATCCGTGGGCGATCGGTGTTGATGAGGCGATTGGCCTCGCCCGCCGCTGCGAAGAGGCCGCCTTTGCCGTCAGCCCCCGTATCAGCAATTCAGAAGGCGCTGGCGTTTCGGTCCAGCAATCGCATTTTGCCTCGGCCAACAGCCACGGTTTCATTGGCGGCTACGCCAGTACGCGCCATGGTATGTCGTGCGCCGTGATCGCAGGCGAGGGCGACGCCATGCAGCGGGAATACTGGTTCGACTCGCGCCGCGATGCCGCGGATATGATCGCGCCGGAAGAAACCGGGCGCATCGCCGGAGAGCGGGCGCTGGCCCGTCTCGGGGCGAAAAAAATACGGACCTGCGAGGCGCCCGTCATTTTCGAAGCCCCTCTGGCGGTGGCCCTGCTGGGGAATTTCGTCCAGGCGGCCAGTGGCGGCGCGCTTTACCGCAAATCAAGCTTTCTGCTCGACAGCCTCGGGCAACAGATATTTTCACCGTGCATCACCATCGAAGAACGCTCGCACATTCCAAAAGCATTCGGATCCTCTCCGTTCGATGGCGATGGCGTGGCGACCCGCGACCGTAACGTGGTTATCGACGGCGTGCTGCAGGGCTATTTCCTTTCCGCCTATTCGGCGCGCAAGCTGGGCATGACGACAACCGGCAATGCTGGCGGCTCGCACAACCTGCGGGTGCTGCCCGGCAGCGACGATCTGTCCGGACTGATCCTGAAAATGGACAGGGGGCTTCTCGTCACCGAACTGCTTGGCCACGGAGTCAATTACGTTACCGGGGATTACTCCCGCGGCGCGGCGGGGTTCTGGGTGGAAAAGGGAAAGATCAAACACCCGGTGGAAGAAATCACCATCGCCGGCAATCTGCGCGACATGTTCCGCAGCATTGTCGCCGTGGGTAACGATGCCCTGCCGCGCGGCGCGAAACACTGCGGTTCGCTGCTGATAGAACGGATGAAAATCGCCGGGCGTTAAAAATCCCGCACTCCGCATCCTGGTGCGGATGCCGGAAAAATACCCGGAGCTATAATCACCGCCGCACCGCATGTCATTGATACACAGGAGTCAGCGTGAAACGCCGTTCATTTCTGAAAAAGGCCAGCGCCGGTCTTGCCGCGGGCGCGGCGACAGGCCTGGCCGCCTGCGGTAAAAAAGAAAATACCGCCAGCCCTGCCGCACCCGCGATCCAGACGGGACTGCCTTCGATCAAATGGCGGCTGACTTCCAGCTTTCCCAAAAGCCTCGACACCATGTACAGCGGCGCGGAACTGCTGGCGAACCGGGTGCGGGCGATAACGGACGGCAAATTCGACATCCGGATCTTTCCCCCGGGAGAAATCGTGCCCGGTCTGCAGACGCTGGACGCGGTGCAGCAAGGCACCGTTGAACTGTGCCACACCTGCTCCTATTACTATGTGAACAAGGACAAGACCTTCGGCCTTGGCACCACCGTTCCTTTCGGCCTCAACGCCCGCCAGATGAACGCCTGGGTCATGTTCGGCGGCGGCCAGCAGCTGCTGGACGAGTTTTACAGCAATTACAACCTCGTTTCATTCATGGCCGGAAATTCCGGCGCGCAGATGGGCGGCTGGTTCCGCAAGCAGGTCAAAACCGTCGCCGACCTGCACGGCCTGAAAATCCGCATCGCCGGTCTTGGCGGCGAGATGTTCGCGCGCCTCGGCGCGGAACCGCAGCAGACCGCGGGTTCAGATATTTATTCCTCGCTGGAAAAAGGCATTATCGACGCGGCCGAATGGGTTGGCCCCTACGATGACGAAAAACTCGGTTTTTACAAGGTGGCCCCGTACTACTACTACCCGGGCTGGTGGGAGCCCGGCACGGTCACGCACGTTTTTGTCAACAAGGCTGAATGGATGAAACTGCCGAAAATCTATCAGGAGATTTTCCGCGCGGCGGCCCATGAAGCCAACATCACCATGCTGGCCTCCTACGACGACAAAAACCCGCAGGCGCTCTCCCGTCTGCTCAGTTATGGCGTCAAGCTGGAAAGTTATTCTGAAGAAATCATGAAAGCGGGATACAAGACCGCCTTTGACTTCTACCATGAGGAAGCAGAAAAAAATCCCGGGTGGAAGAAAATATTCACAGAATGGGACAGATACCGGAAAACGCAAAACGACTGGTTCAGGATCGCTGAAACCAGCACGGAGCGGCTTTGCAGCATCTGCTCCTGATCGGCCCGGCCATGGTTTCCCGCCGCAGCCCTCATCCATCCCGGCACCCGCCACCCCTGGCGTAGTGGAACTTCGCATCATAACCAGACAGGCTCCCCGGCGATGACAGACAAAAGCCTTCCCGGGCCGCCGCGCCACTGCAGAATCTGCCTTGTGCGCCACGGGGAAACGCTGTGGAACACCGAGCGCCGCCTGCAGGGGCATATCGATGTGCCGCTCAATGCCACCGGACTTGCCCAGGCGGTGGCGGCCGGAAGAGTCCTCGCGAAGGAACGTTTTTCAGCCATTTACTGCAGCGACCTGCAGCGGGCCCGGCAGACGGCGGAAGCCATTTCCCGCCACCATGCCCTGCCTGCGGAAACGGATCAGCGCCTGCGCGAACGCCATTACGGTATTTTTCAGGGGCTGACGCATGACGAGATCGCCCTCCGCTACCCCGAGGACTACCTCCGCTTCAAGTCACGGGAAGCCGCGTTTGCTTTCCCGGGCGGGGGCGAGAGCCTCACCGGTTTCGCAGCCCGTGTCGCCGATGCCCTCGCCATGCTGATCGAACGCCACACCGGCGGGCAGGTGCTGGTCGTCGCGCATGGCGGCGTGCTCGATGTGGCGCGGCGGCTCGTAACCGGCAGACCCCTGGATGCGCAGCGGGATTTCCCCATCCCCAACGCCGCGCTCAACTGGATCGAGCACGACGGCAGGCAATGGCGGCTTCTTGCCTGGGCGGAACAGGCGCACCTTCATGACGCCCAGGATGAGCTGCCGTCCGCCTGACCTTTTGTGTGCGTCGGCACGTTGTTCTGAGAATGCCGGGCTACTGTCTTCCCGCAGCCCCGGGCGCTGCCTGCTCACCATCCAGCGCCTCCACAACCGCCGCCAGCAGACCTGAAAGCTCGCCCGTCATCAGCGCGAATTCCGCGCTGAACAGCGCTCCGGCATCATCTTCGGTCTGCGGATCGATCTGTTCGCGCACCACGTCGAGAAAATCGATCCGCTTTATTTCGAGTTTTTCGGTCAGCATGAAGCTGACCCGCTCATCAAACGTGAGCGCAAGCCGGGTGGGCAGCTTGCCCGCGCCCAGGTGATCCCTGATTTCTTCGCCATCCAGGGGATGGCGCACATAACGCACCGCCGATTTTTCTTCCAGCGCCGAACGCAGTTCGCAATCCCGGTCGATGGTGAAACCGGATGGCGCCTCACCGGCGGCAAGCCAGTCCGCCATGGCCGATGCGGGCGATCTTTCCGTCCGGAGCAGCGAAAGCGGAAAATCGTCCATCACATGGTTGAGCATTTCCACCACGTCCTCGGCCTGCGCGATGCTGGCCGCATCCACCACGAGCCAGCCGCCCACCGGATCAATCCATGCAAAGCTGCGCCGCCGCCGGGTGAAGGCGCGCGGCAGCAGCTCCTGCATGACCTGTTCGCGCAATTCCTTCATCTGCCTGCGTCCCAGCCTGTAGCCCTGTTTTTCGGCAATTTCCTCCGCGCGCTCATCGGCCTCCTGCTTCACCACGGACATGGGTAGCAGTCTTTTTTCGTAGCCAAGCGAAATCAGCCATTGCCCGCCAGTAACGTGCACCAGCGCGCCCTTGTCCAGGGGCGGCAGCCAGCCCCGGCTTTCTGTTTCCTGGCTCGAACACGGGGCGAAGGTTTTTTTCTCCAGCTGCATTTCGAGTTTTTCGGCGCTCATCTCCCAGTTCGCGGGAAGACGGTAAATCTGCATATTTCTGAAAAACATATTTTCAAAAGTCCGGAATTGCCCGCATGGAAACGGGAAAGCTGATTAGTCAGTGAATACGGCGGGATTGCGCGAGAGCGCGAATTACTTTCAGGGTGTCGATATCGGACTGGAGATAGGCTGCGCGGATGAAACTGGCGTAACGGCCCTCCTCGTCGGCGGCATCGTCAGGCAGCGTGGTCGAATACTGGAAGCACAGGAAGAGCGCGCCCTGCTGCGGCTCCTCGATGCTGATGACGAGGCGTCCGCCTGCATGGGCTGCGGTTGCGGCGGATTCGAAGCAGATCCACTCCATCACGCGGAAACTGACGCGGTCGCGGATCACCGCGCCGCCGAAATCCAGTTCGCGTTCCATCGAATTTTCATCGCGCGCGGTAATCCTGCACGCCTCCAGCCCGGGCAAAAACGGGCGGGCGTCCTCGGCGCGGCACAGCAGGCCAAACCATAATTCCTCCCGGTTCAGCGGCGCGGCGGCCGGGCCGGAAGGGTCGTTAACTTCAAGGAGATGTTCAAATTTCATGGGCAACGCCTTCCATCATCGGCCTTCCATCGCAGACCTTCCATCACCGCGCGTCATCCGAACGCGGCCGGGCAGGCCAGCGCTTCCTCAAGCCGGTCCACGGCGATGATGTCCAGCCCTTCCACGGGCTGGCGGGGGGCGTTCGCCTTAGGAATGATCGCAGTGGTAAAGCCCAGCTTGGCGGCCTCCTTCAACCGCTCCTGGCCGCGCGGCGCAGGGCGGATTTCCCCCGCCAGGCCAACTTCGCCAAACACGGCCAGCCCGCGGTCGAGCGGCCGGTTGCGCAGGGAAGACACGATGGCGAACAGTAACGCGAGATCGGCTGCGGGCTCGGAAATGCGCACGCCGCCAACGGCGTTGACGAAAACATCCTGGTCGAAACAGACAATGCCCGCGTGGCGGTGCAGCACCGCCAGCAGCATCGCCAGCCGGTTCTGCTCCAGCCCTACGGAGAGGCGGCGCGGATTGGGGCTATGGGCCGTATCGACCAGCGCCTGCAGTTCGACCAGCAGGGGCCGGGTGCCTTCCTGGGTAATCAGGATGCAGCTGCCGGCCACCTGCCGCCCGTGCTGCGACAGGAAGAGGGCCGACGGATTGGAGACGCCGCGCAGCCCCTTGTCCGTCATGGCGAACACACCCAGTTCATTAACCGCGCCGAAGCGGTTCTTGAATGCGCGCACCAGCCGGAAACTGGAGTGCGTATCGCCCTCGAAATACAGCACGGTGTCGACGATATGTTCGAGCACGCGCGGCCCCGCCAGCGCGCCATCCTTGGTGACATGGCCGACAAGGATCAGCGCCGTGCCGCTTTGCTTGGCGAAACGGGTGAGCTGCGCCGCGCATTCGCGGACCTGCGCGACCGAGCCGGGCGCGGACTGCAGGGCTTCGGAATAAACGGTCTGGATCGAGTCGATCACCACCGTTTGCGGCCGCTCTTCCCGCAGTACCGAAAAAATGCGTTCGAGGCTGATTTCCGCCAGCAGCTGAAGTCCGTGCGTCTGCGCCTGAAGCCTCATCGCCCGCAGGGCCACCTGCTCGCCCGACTCTTCGCCGGTTACGTAAATCGCGGACTGGCGCTGCGCGAGGTTCGACAGCGCCTGCAGCAGCAGCGTGGATTTGCCGATGCCGGGATCGCCGCCGATCAGCACGACACCGCCGGGAACAAGACCGCCGCCCAGCACGCGGTCAAATTCGTCCAGCCCGCTCGGCGTCCGCGGCTCCTCCCGGGGCTGCAGCGTGGAAAGCAGCTGCAGCTTGCCCGCGCCCCCGGCCAGCGCCGCAAAGCGGTTCTGCGCGCCGCCCTGCTCCGCCACGGTTTCGGTCAGGGTATTCCAGGCGTGGCACTGTGGACACTGTCCCTGCCAGCGCAGGGCCTGCCCGCCGCACTCCGCGCAGACAAAAACGGATTTGCCCTTCGCCATTATCCGGCGGCCACGGTTTCCGCCATGCGCGCAAGCATTTCGCTGGCGTGATCGGCAAAGGTGGTGATAAGCCGGGAGCGGAACTTGTCTCGCGGAACAATGACTTCGAGCGGGGTATACAGCGGCGGATCGAGCGGCACGGCGGCCAGGAGCCCTTCCCTGATCTCGCGCAGGACCGCCGCGCGGGAGGCGATGGCGAACCCCATGCCCTCGGCGGCAAAGTGTTTGGCGGTGGAAAGGCTGCCCAGTTCGGCGCAGGTTTCCAGATCGGTCACGGCAATACCCGCCGCCTCGAAAAACTGGTCCGCAAGCTCGCGGATCGCATTGCCGGGGTCCCGGTTGATGAACGGCTGCGTTGCCAGCTCGCCCGCCTTGAGCGATGCCGCCCCCGCAAGCGGATGCCCCGGCCTGAAGATGGCCAGCAGTTCGTCGCGCGATACACCGCGCCGCTCGATGGAGGGATGTTCGGTGATGATCTCGATCAGCCCGATGTCGAGATCCCGGGCAACGACCCGGTTTTCGATCAGCTTCGAGTTGCCCACCACCACACGGGGAACGACTGACGGGTAGCGCCGCTTGAAACTGTTCAGCAGCTCCGGCAGCCAGTACGCCGCAATGGTCGTGCTGGTGCCGATGCTGAGAATGCCGGTCAGTTCGTCCGTCATTTCGGACACGCGGGATTCGAGCTCCTCGGACAGCCCGAGAATTCTTTCCGCATAGGCCAGCACAAGCTCGCCCGCGGGGGTCAGGGTAATCCTGCCGTGCCCACGCTCGAACAGCCGGGTGTTGTAGTGCTCTTCCAGCTGCTTGATCTGGAAGGTCACGGCGGGCTGCGTCATGAACAGATGCTCCGCCGCCCGCGTGAAGGAACCGTGTTTTGCTACCGCGTGAAAAACCTGCAGTCTGCGATCGGCCATACCATCTCGATAAAAATAACTTATTAAAAATATTACATCACAGAAAACAACGGAAAATCCAGTCTTGCCTTCACGCCCGGCAGCGGCCCAAGCAGTCCGTTCCGCTTCGTGTTATAACCCGGCCTTCCCGCGATTACGGCCGCCGCCGTCTCACACCGATGCCGCTCGGCTTTTACATCATCATGGCAGCGCAGTTTTTTTCCGCGCTGGCCGACAACGCGCTGCTGATCGTCGCCATCGGACTGCTCCGGGAGATGAGCGCCCCCGCCGAATACGAACCCCTGCTCAAGCTTTTTTTCACCGTTTCCTACGTTGCCCTCGCCGCTTTCGTCGGCGCCTTCGCCGACTCGATGCCCAAGTGGCGGGTCATGCTGATCAGCAACACCATCAAGATCGGCGGCTGCGGCATGCTGTTTCTGGGCGCCCATCCGCTGCTGGCCTATTCCGTCATCGGGCTGGGCGCGGCAGCCTATTCGCCCGCGAAATACGGCATCCTGACGGAGTACCTGCCTCACCGGCTGCTGGTTGTCGCCAACGGCTGGATCGAGGGACTTACCGTGGCGGCCATCATTCTTGGCACAGTCATGGGAGGCATCCTGATCCGGGGCGATGTCGGCGCCTGGCTGGCCGGGCTGCATATTCCTTTCGTCGGCACCGCGTTCGAAGCCAGCGTGCTGGCAATAGGCCTGTTTTATCTGCTCGCCGGATATCTGAATTTCTATATCCCGGATACCGGGGTAGACCACAAGCCGCTCAAGAGCAACCCGCTCTACCTGCTCCACGATTTCAGCCATTCGCTGAAGCTGCTGTGGCGCGACAGGCTCGGCCAGATATCGCTCGCGGTCACCACGCTGGTCTGGGGCGCGGGGGCCACGCTCCAGTTCATCGTCATCAAGTGGGCGGAGCACAACCTCTCGTTCGACCTGTCGAAGGCCTCCATGCTGCAGGGTGTGGTCGCCATCGGGATCGCCATCGGCGCCGTGCTCGCGGCGAAAATGATCAGCCTGCGCCGCTCGGTCAAGGTCATCCCCCTCGGAATCGCCATGGGGCTGGTGGTGATGCTGATGATCGCTGTCACCCACCCCACCCTCGCCATGATCCTGATGGTGCTGGTTGGCGCGCTGGCCGGTTTTTTCGTCGTGCCGATGAACGCGCTCCTCCAGCACCGCGGCCACATCCTGATGGGGGCGGGGCATTCCATCGCCGTACAGAATTTCAACGAGAACCTGTCGATTCTCGTCATGACCGGCACTTACGCGCTACTCATCATGTGGGGGCTGTCGATCCACGCCGTGATCGTGCTGTTCGGCCTTTTCATGGCTATTTCGATGTTCTGCGTCAAACTTCGTCACGAAGCCAACCAGCGCCAGTCCGACGCGGTCGCCCTGCTCGACGACCACTGCCACTAGGCGCCGTTCTGGCTGTTGCCCCGTCCGCTTCCGGCCTCACCCGCCCCGGCCTCGTCCATCGTCCGCCGGGCGAAGCACAGATCCTCCCAGGCCTTCGCCTTGTCCACCGGATTGCGCAGAAGATATGCCGGATGATAGGTCACGACCAGCGGTATGCCCTGGTGCTGGAACAGGCGTCCGCGCGCGGCGCCGATGCGCACTTCCATTCCCAGCAGGGCTTCGGCGGCCGGACGCCCCAGCGCGATCAGCAGACGGGGCCGCACAAGCCCGATCTGGCGCGAAAGATAAGGCAGGCAGGCCGCCATTTCACCCGCTTCGGGCGTGCGGTTGTGCGGCGGCCGGCATTTGACCGCATTGGCGATATACACCCCCTCCCCCCGCTTCAGTCCAAGCGCGGCCAGCATGTTGTCGAGCAGCCTGCCCGCCTGGCCGACGAACGGTTCGCCGCGCGCATCCTCTTCCGCGCCGGGGCCCTCGCCCACGAACATCCACGCGGCCTGGCGGTCGCCCACGCCCGGCACGGCCTGCCTGCGCCGCTCGCACAGCCCGCAGGCGCGGCAGGCGCGAATATCGTTTTCCAGCTCATCCCACCCCAGGGAGGCGATGCGCCGCGTGCGGTCCTGCGGGTTGTGCGCCGGGGAGCAATCGTCCCTGGCCCCGGCCTGCGCATCCGCCGTGGGCGGCTCCACCGGAAAGACGGCTGGCGGCGCGGCAACGGGTGGCGCGACTTCCATCCTCGCCGGGCGGGATTTTACGGGCGCGCCCGGTTGCGAAGCGGGCGCGGGCGGAATCTCCGCCGCCGCGTGCTCCGTGCTTTCCGTCTGCCCGCGCAGACGCCATAACGGGGCCAGCCCCATTTCGCGCAGCATGCTGGCGCGCTGCCCGGCGCGGCGACTCATTGCAGCGGCCTCCGCATCACGATCGCATCCTCGCGCCCCTGCGCCGCCGGGTAATATCCCTTGCGCCGCCCAATAAGCTCGAACCCTTCTCCGCGATAGAACGCCAGCGCCGCTTCATTCGACGGGCGCACCTCCAGGAAAAACTGCGTGGCGCCGCAGAGAGCGGCCTGCCCGTACAGGTGAGACAGCAATGCCGCGCCATACCCCCTGCGCTGCGCTTCCCGCGCAATGCTGATATTGAGCAGATGCGCCTCATCCAGCACCCGCAGCAGGATGGCGTACCCGACCCGGCCCCCCTGCGCGTGCATCACCCAGCAGCCATAACCGGCGGAAAACGAATCGGCGAAATTGCCGCGCGACCACGGAAAAGGGTGAAGATCGCGCTCGGCCGCGCTCACCCAGTCGAGATCGTCCTCCTGCATCGGCGTGAAGCAGACCGCCGCCGCGCTCATGCCCTGCCGCCGCGCGCCAGACGCTCTGCCGTGGTGTAGGCCACCTTGTCGCGGACATAGTGCAGCGCGACGGATTCGGGAGCGCACGTTTCGCCCCGGCGCACCTTTTCCGCGGCGATACGGGCGACATCTCCGGCGCAGGGAACCGCCGCAGCCGACACGCTGGCAAGACGCCCGCCAAGCGCCGCCCGCAAACCGTCGCCGTGGGCGAGAAAGGCTGAACCGATGCCCGACCACGGCCCCGCGGCAGGAAGTTCAACCTCCCCGGGAAGAACACAGCGCGGCTCCATAAGCGGAAGCATTTCCACCCCGTTTCGTTCGAAACAGGCGTAATACACCTCACCCATGCGCGCATCGGTGGCGGCCAGGATGGATTCACCCGTTCCCTGCAGCGCCAGCGCAGCCAGGCTTCTTACGGCGACAACGCCAATACCCGCCCCCAGCGCCAGTCCCTGGGCGATGCCGCAGGCAAGGCGCAAGCCGGTAAAGGCGCCCGGACCGCAGCCAAACGCCACCGCGTCCAGCCGTTCCGGCGTCAGGTCCGCCCCGGCAAGCAGGGAGCGGACCACCTCCAGGATATGTTCAGAATGGTTGAGATGGCCGTCGAGCCGGATCACAGCGGGAGCGCCGCCCGAGCAGAGCGCAACGCTGCCCTGCTCGCAGGACGTTTCAAGAGCCAGAATATTCATCGTGCCGCCATTGTAGCGGCTGCGACTCCCGTCAGTCCGCCGCCAGCGCGGACAGCCCCGGGCGCATCCGGCCGCGCGTGCAGCCTACCGTGGCGGCTTTCTGCGCCCGCTGCCCGCGTCGGGATAGGCGCCCTGGGCCGCCTCGCGCAGCTCCTGGCGCAGCGCGCTGCGCTCCTCGGCGCTCAGCCTGCGCTTGCCGCCGCCCGCCTCTTTTCCCTCTTCCCTGACGGACAGCGCACGCCGCAGGTCGGCGCGGCGCATCGCGGGCGAAAGATCGGACGGCGGAGCCTCGACGGAAGCCGTATTTCCAGACGGGGAAGACTGCTGCGCCATGGCAGCCGGTCCCGGCACGATCATGGAAAACAGCACGGCGGCGCCCGCCGCTACATTCCGCAGAAAACGGATGGCGCCACTCCGGAACAGTCTGAAAACAACGTATCTGCTGATCATGAACATAAAAATGAAACGGCCGCCGCGCATTTGACCGAGGGCCAAAATACCGCCAACCGGAGAGAATGGGGTAATCGCCGCGCTGCTGCCAGCCGCATCTTTTGTAAAAGGATGTTGCCCCGTCCCGCGGCCATTACGAAACGTTACCACCTTAATCCCCGCGCCAGCGCCCGGACTGTGGCGCCGTCATGTTCATCCGGGATAGGATTGACGTCATGAATGGAAAAACCCGTTACCGCATCCTGCTCGTGGACGACGATGCGCGTCTGCGCGATCTGCTGTCCCGCTACCTGCAGGAACAGGGGTTCGCGGTCAAGGCCGTCATCGACGCTCCCGCCATGGACCGCGCCCTGCACCGGGAGCACTTCGACCTGATGGTGCTCGACCTGATGCTGCCCGGCGAAGATGGCCTCGCGATCTGCCGCCGTCTGCGCGCGGCGGAAAACCCGCTCCCCATCATCATGCTCACCGCCAAAGGGGACGATGTCGACCGCATCCTCGGGCTGGAAATGGGCGCGGACGATTACCTGCCCAAGCCGTTCAATCCACGCGAACTCGTCGCACGCATCCAGGCCGTCATGCGCCGCCATCCCTCGCCGCTGCCCGGCGCGCCCACGGCGGACGACACAACCGTTACCTTCGGCCAGATCCAGGTCAACCTCGGCACGCGCGCGCTGCTGCGCAATGGCGAGGAAATCCAGCTCACCACCGGCGAGTTTTCCCTGCTCAAGGTGCTGCTGCAGCATCCGCGCCAGCCGCTGTCCCGCGACAAGCTGATGGAACTCGCCCGCGGCCGCGAATACGGCGTTTTCGACCGGGCGATCGACGTGCAGGTATCGCGCCTGCGCAAGCTGGTCGAGGATGATCCGGCCAAACCGCGTTACATCCAGACCGTCTGGGGCTTTGGCTATGTCTTTGTTCCAGACGATGGCAAAGCCCCCGGCTACGCCTGAACAGCACGAAACGCCCGGGCGGGGCTCTGCGGAGCCCCCCGGCGCCCTCGCCCGCTGGCTGCCGCGCACGCTGCTGTGGCAGACCTTTCTGCTCGTAGCCCTGCTGCTGTCGCTCGCCCTGCTGGCCTGGACGCAGATCTTCCGCTATTTTGAAGAACCCGCGCGCGCGCGGGACCTGTCGCAGATGGTCGTCAGCGTGGTCAATCTGACCCGCGCCGCGCTGATCAACGCCGACGTCCGGCGGCGCACCGAACTGCTCATCGAACTGGCCACGCTCGAAGGCATCCGCATCTATCCGGCGGAAATCTCCGACAGCACCGAAGCGCTGCCGGACAACCGCCCCATGCGGCTGCTCACCGATGATGTGCGCCGCCAGCTGGGCGCACACACCCGTTTCGCCTCCCGCTGGAAAACGCTGGATGGCTTCTGGGTCAGCTTTCGCCTTGACGCGGACGACAGCGACGAATACTGGGTCATGCTGCCGCAGGACCGCCTGGAAAAACCCCACGCCCTCGAATGGCTGATGTGGGGGGCGGCGGCCCTTGCCGTCGCCCTGCTGGGCGCATTTCTCATCGTGTCGCGCATCGGCACGCCGCTGCGCCAGCTGGCGCGCGCCGCGCGCATGGTCGGCGGGGGGCAGACGCCGCCCCCGCTGCCGGAATCGGGACCGCAGGAAATCACCGTCGTCGCCCGCGCCTTCAACCAGATGACCGGCGATCTTGCCCGCACCGACGCCGACCGGGCGCTGATCCTGGCAGGCGTCTCGCACGATCTGCGCACGCCGCTGGCGCGCCTGCGGCTGGGCGTGGAAATGTCCGGCGCGCCCGATGCGGACATCGCCGCAATGGGCGCGGATATCGACGAAATGGACCGCATCATCGGCCAGTTTCTCGACTTCGGCCGCGGCGCTCCACAGGAACCGACGCAGGAAATCGACCTTTCCGCGCTCGCCGCCGATCTGCTTGAACCCTACCGGCTGCGCGGCGCGCAGTTGCGGCTGGATGCGCCGGAAGCAGTCACCGTTACGGCGCACAGCCTGCCCCTGCGCCGCGCGCTGATGAACCTGATCGACAACGCCCTGCGCTACGCGGGCGAAGAGCGCCCGCTCGACATCATGGTGTCCCGCGACGGTCACGAAGCCCGCATCGAAGTCGCCGACCGCGGCCCCGGCATTCCGGCAGAGGAAACCGAACGCATGCGCCGCCCGTTCGCCCGCCTGGAAAGCGCACGCTCCAACACAAAGGGGGCCGGACTCGGGCTGGCGATCGTCGAACGCGCCATGCGCGCCCATAACGGACGGCTCGACCTGCTGCCGCGCGATGGCGGCGGGCTGCGCGCGATTCTTGCCCTGCCCGTCACACCCACCGCCGCGCGCGGTAAAATGCGCCCGCCCAAAAACGGCGATACCGCGAACGGCCCCGACAGCCAGGCCTGATATTCCGCCCGCCGCCGGTGTCCGGTCTGGCCGACGGATACCGGCAAAAACCGCCCCGCCGCCGCACGGCCCCCCTTTCCGCCACTGAACGACTTTCATGTTTCATATCAAGACCCTCGAACTTGTGCACTGGGATTACTGGCGCCGCTTCACCCTGCCGCTGGATGCCCAGATCATCACCATCGTCGGCCCCAACGGCTCAGGAAAAACCACGCTGCTCGACGCACTGCGCACCCTGTTCGCGCTGCGCTGCTCGGGAAAGCGCGATTTCCGCCGCTACGTGCGCCGCGCCGGACGCAGCTTCGCGTGGATCCGCGCCGTGGTCGCCAACAAACCCGGCATGAGCGGCAAGCGGCCCTTTTTCCCCTGCCTCGCCGATGAAGTCACCCTTGCCTGCCGCATCCGCCACGCGGGCGGCGACTGGACGCGCGATTACGCCATCGTGGACGGCGACCAGTCCGTCGAAACGCTCGAATCCGCCACGGAATGGACAGGGCTGCGCGACTATCAGGCCCGGCTGGCCTGGGGAGGACTGACGCCCGCCATCGCCCGCGTGCTGTCGCTGGAGCAAGGCGATACCGACAAGCTCTGCGAATACACCCCCAGGGCGCTGCTGGAACTGGTGTTCGATGTTTTTGGCGACAAGGAGGTGCTGGACAACTACGCCGCCGCGCGCGAAGAGCAGAAAAACACCGAACGCGAACTCGACGCCCTTGATCTCGATCTGCAGCGCCTGGCCGCGCAGACCGAAACCCGGCGTCTGGAAGCCGACCGCTACCTCGAATGGAAGCAGCTCTCCGACGAAATCCAGGCGCTTGAAGCCGAAATCGTGCCACGCCTGGAAATCGCCAGCCTGAAGCGCGACATCGCCGCCGAACGCGAAACACTGCGCGGCCTCATTACCGAACGGGCTGCCAGACAGGCCGAACTGCGCGACGCGCGCAACCAGCTGGCCGCCGTCACGCACGAACATGACACGGCCCAGGCGGAAAAAAGCCTCCTGAAAACCCGCATGGAAACGGCCGGGCACGACCACCTTGCCCGCCGCGACCAGGTGCGCGACCTGGAAAAACTCCTTGCCGAACGCGATGCGCTGCGCACCCGCACCGCCGCCGAACACGGCGTCGACGCCCTCGCGCTCGAACGCGACTACACCGCTGCCGACGCGGCGCACACCGCGCTGCGCCGCGAAGAACGGGACCTTGTCGCCACCTTCGAAGACAAAAGCGGCCAGTTACGCGCCCTGCGCGAACGCCGCACGCCGCCGGGCGACCCCGACGTAACCCGCTTCCGCGCGGAACTGGATGCCGCGGGCATCGGCCATACGCTGCTCGCCGAAACCATCGAAGTCACCGATGCCGCCTGGCAGGCCGCGCTCGAAGCCATCCTGCGCCCCTACCGCTACGTCATTCTTCTTGAACACGAAGCGGACCGCCATGCCGCCTGGGCGCTGGGCGAACGCCTGCGTTTCCGCCATTTTGTCGTCGCCGGGCGGGAAACCGCCCCGCCAGCCAGAGCGGGCAGTCTGGCCGAAGTGGTGGCATTCGACGCCCCCGCGCCGCGCTGGCTCACCGATCTTCTCAACCGTATCCAGCGCGTCGACAGCGCGGAAGATGCGCACGGCCTGCCGCCCGAACAGGAATGGATCACCCCCGACGGCTACCACCGCGAACGGCGCGGCGCGCGCCATCTGGGCCGCCCCGCCGATTTCCACTTTGGCGAACTCGCGCGCCAGGGGCGCATCGCCGCCCTCGAAACCGATATTGCCGGACTCGACCGCGCCTTGCAGATCCTGCGCCCGCGCATCGCCGAAACAGAAGAACAGGTCGGCGCGGCGCGCCGCCGCCTGCTTGGCCTGCAATCGGCGCAACTGCTCGCAGCCAATGCGGAAAAATACGCCGACGCCGAAACCGCCCTCCCCGCCGCCCGCGCGGCGCTTGCCACGGCCGAAAAAGAACGGGATGAAGCGCAGCGCGCACAGGAAGCCTGGGCGGAAAAACTGCGCGGCATCGAAATCGAAGCCGATCGCCGCAGGCGCGAGCTCAAGGGCATCGAACTGCGTCTGGCCGACCTCGCGCGCGGCGACACACCGCGCCGCCATACCCAGGCGCAGCGCATCGCCGGGCTGCGCCGCCACCGCCGCGGCATGCCCGCGCACTGGCTGGATAACGACAGCCTCGCCCTGCTGGAAGAAAAATACGGCGATGCGCGCGGCGCCCGCCAGGAAGCCGAACGCGTGCGCCGCCACCTCGATGCTGGCGACTGGATCACCGACCCCGCCGTGCTCCCCCTGCGCGACCGCCTCGGCGCCGATCTGGCCGGACGCCAGCGCGACTATGCCGACCGCCAGGCCTACTGCGCCACCGCCCGACGCCACACCGATGAAGCGCGCGCCGCCTACATCGCCAGACTGCGCGCCACCGTGCGCCAGTACGGCAGAAACCTGAAAGCGCTCGGCGATCTGGCCAACGTTGGCGTGGACTGCCCCGCGCCGCATTTTGGGGAAGACGACCTGTCGCTCGCCCAGGCCGGCCTGGACGTGCGTTTCGATTTCGACCGCAAGGGCGCGGTCGGCCTCAACGATGGCGAAGCCTCCGGCGGTCAGCAGGTGATGAAGTCGCTCATCCTCCTGATCGCGCTGCTTATGGACGAAGCCCGCCCGGGCGGTTTCGTCTTCATCGACGAGCCCTTCGCCCACCTCGACGTCGCCAACATCGACCGCGTCGGCATCTTCCTGCGCGCCACCCGCGCGCAGTACCTCATCACCACGCCAGTCACGCACAACGCCAGCGCCTTCGCCCCCGCGCAGCTCACCCTGGTAACGCGCAAAAAACCACAGACCGAGGAATGGGCGCCGCCGATCGGCGTCATGCAGCGGGCTCTGTAAGGAAGCGCAGCCAAAGCGCCAGCCGCAAAAAAGCCGCCCCCGCTGTCAGCGGGGGCGGCTTTTCCTTTCGCCAGTGGGCAGAGACTACCCTTGCATTACCCTTTCAGGGCTGCCAGCACCTCGTCCAGCATCTTCTTCGCATCCCCGAAAAGCATCCGGGTGTTGTCCTTGTAGAAGAGCGGGTTATCCACGCCCGCATAGCCGGAGGCCATGCTGCGCTTCATCACGATGGAGGTTTTCGCCCGCCACACTTCCAGCACGGGCATGCCCGCGATCGGGCTGGAAGGGTCGTCCTGCGCGGAGGGATTCACGATATCGTTCGCGCCGATGACCATCGCCACGTCCGTATCATGGAAATCCCCGTTGATCTCGTCCATTTCCATGACGATATCGTAGGGCACGCGGGCTTCCGCCAGCAGCACGTTCATATGTCCCGGCATGCGCCCGGCAACCGGGTGGATGCCGAAGCGCACATTCACGCCTTTCTCCCGCAGGAGCCGGGTGATTTCGAACACCGTGTGCTGCGCCTGGGCGACCGCCATGCCGTATCCGGGCACGATGATCACGTTTTTCGCATCGTTGAGCAGACCCGCCGTATCCGGCGCATTCACCGCGGTCACCTCGCCCGCGGGCTGCGCATCGCCCGCGGCGGGAGCCGGCGCGCCGCCGCCCGTGCCGAAGCCGCCCGCGATCACGCTGATGAAATTCCGGTTCATGGCGCGACACATGATGTACGAAAGAATCGCGCCGCTGGAACCGACCAGCGCGCCCGTAACGATGAGCAGGTCGTTGGAGAGCATGAAGCCCGTCGCCGCCGCCGCCCAGCCGGAATAGCTGTTCAGCATCGAAACGACCACCGGCATGTCCGCCCCCCCAATCGCCATCACCATGTGGATGCCGAACAGCAGCGCGATCACGGTCATCACCACCAGCGGCGTCATGCCGTCCGCGATCGAGTGCGCGCCGAGGAAGCGGCCGCCGAACCAGATCACCACCAGCAGGCCGATGAGATTGATCATGTGCCGTCCGGGCAGCAGCATGGGTTTGCCGCCGATCTTGCCCGAGAGCTTGCCGAACGCGATGAGCGAGCCCGAGAAGGTGACCGCGCCGATCAGGATGCCAATGTAGATTTCGACCTCATGAATGGTTTTTTCCGCCCCCTGAAAGTGGGCCGAGGCAACCGGGTCGATATAGTTGGCGAATCCCACCAGCATGGCGGCGAGGCCGACCAGGCTGTGCATCAGCGCGACCAGCTCGGGCATCTGCGTCATCTTGACGGTGCGTGCGGCATAAAGGCCGATGGCGCCGCCGACGGCCATGGCGCCGACGATCCAGGGAATGCCGGCTTTGGTGACCTGCGGACCGAGCACCGTGGCCAGCACGGCGATCGTCATGCCGATAACGCCGTAAAGATTGCCGCGGCGGGAAGTTTCGGGGTTGGAGAGCCCTCCAAGGCTGAGAATGAAAAGAATCGTCGCGCCCAGATAGGCGACCGTGGCGAGTGTGGTTGACATGTGCTCGCCCCCCTTATTTGCGGAACATGGCCAGCATGCGCTGGGTGACGGCGAAGCCGCCGAACATGTTGATGGTTGTTAACGCGATTCCCACGACGGCGCAGCCGAGAATCCACTCCACGGGGCGGCTGGCCCCTTCCGCCACCGGGGGCGCGACCTGAACCAGCGCGCCGATCGCAACGATGCTGCTGATGGCATTGGTGACGCTCATCAGCGGCGTGTGCAGCGCGGGGGTTACGTTCCACACCACCATGTAACCGACGAAGCACGCCAGCGCGAACACGGTGAGGTGGCCGATAAAAGCCGCCGGGGCATACATGCCGATAAACCAGAACAGCGCCGCGGCAACCGCGAACAGGATGGCGACCGTGGCGGCCGACATGGGCGCGCTGCTTCCGCCATGCCCGTGCCCTTTCGCGGCGGGCGCGGCGGCGACAGGCTTCGCCGCGGGTTTTGCGGCGGGCGCGGCGGAAAGTTTCGGCGGAGGCGGCGGCCAGGTGATGGCGCCTTCCTTGATGACGGTGGCGCCGCGGATCGCCTCATCCTCCATATTGACGTTGATCTGGCCGTCCTTCGTCTTGCACAGCTCCTCGGTCAGGCGCAGCAGGTTCGTCGCGTAAAGCGTGCTCGACTGCCGGGAAAGGCGGCTGGGCAGATCGGTATAGCCGACGATCGTCACGCCATGACGGACCACGGCTTCGCCGGGAACAGTCAGTTCGCAGTTGCCGCCCTGTTCGGCGGCGAGATCGACGATGACGCTGCCGGGCTTCATCGTCTGCACCATTTCGGCGGTAATGAGCCTGGGCGCGGGTTTGCCTGGAATCAGCGCGGTGGTGATGATGATGTCCACTTCCTTCGCCTGCTTCGCGAAGGTTTCGCGCTGGGCCTTCTGGAACCCCTCGCTCATCACCTTGGCATAACCGCCGACGCCGGCGCCTTCTTCCTGGTAGTCGACAGGAATAAAATCGCCGCCCAGCGACCTGATCTGGTCGGCCACTTCCGGACGCGTGTCATTGGCGCGCACGATCGCGCCCAGCCCCGCCGCCGCACCAATTGCCGCCAGACCGGCCACACCCGCGCCAATCACGAATACCTTCGCGGGCGGAACCTTGCCCGCCGCCGTGATCTGGCCGGTGAAAAAGCGGCCGAAGTGATGCGCCGCCTCGATCACCGCGCGATAACCGGCGATATTGGCCATGGAAGACAGGGCGTCCATCTTCTGCGCGCGCGAAATACGCGGCACGCTGTCCATGGCGAGCACGGTCACCTTGCGCGCGGCAAGCTGCTGCATCAGCTCCGGGTTCTGCGCCGGCCAGAGGAAGGAAACCAGCGTCATGCCCTCCCGCATCCGGGCGACTTCGGATTCCGCTGGCGCCTGCACCTTGAAAACGATATCCGCCGTTGCCCACAGTTCCGCGCTATCGACGATCTTCGCACCGGCCGCGCGATAGGTTTCATCGCTGCAGTTGGCCGCATCCCCGGCCCCCGATTCGACCACGACCGGAAAGCCCAGCTTGATGAGCTTCTCAACCACTTCGGGCACGCTCGCGACGCGTTTTTCATTCGCAGCGATTTCCTTTGGTACACCGATAAGCATCGGCATGACAACTCCTCTTTAAACAGCAACAAAACAAGAATGCGCCCGGCGGGCAGGACAAGATCAAACAGAAAACGGCCACGGGCCATCTGGCCCCTTCCTTTTCCCTGCGGAGAAAAGGGCCAGAAATGATTTACGTAGAATAACACCGGCACGGTCCGCCACAGCGGTGGGCGAACCATGCCGGTCAGGATGCAAGGCTGGCCTCTACCGACCGGCAGACTCCAGCTTGCCCAGGGAAACGTCGGAAGATTTCACTTTCGACTGGTTGACGAACCACTGGGTCGGATCGGTCAGGAAGACCGTGGCGTGATTGCGCTGGAAGTCGATGATCGCGCCCGCCGAAGTCTGGAAGCTCTGGAAACCGTCTTCGCCCTTGACCATGAAGGAGTGGAATTCGATGAATTTCCAGAACTCGCCCTTACGGTTGTAAGCCTCCGCCTGGTAGATGCGCGGATATTTGGTATCCATAAACAGGATCTTCTTGCTGTACGGGTGCGCATCGGGCGTAGTGGCCTCGATAACCCAGACTTCACGCGGCTCGAAGCGGTCGTTGTTCATGTTCCAGAACGGCTCGCTCTGCTCAAGCACCGGGTAACGCTCTTCAAACGTTTTGCCCTGTGGATTCCACGCCGGCAACTTGGCGTGAGCAACGGCCAGAATCGTGCGCTTGCCCAGATATTTGTAGCCCTTGTACCAGGAGGGACGGGCGTTGAAGACTTCCAGGTCATCCTGCAGCTGGTCGGAGCTGCCCACCGGGTCCATCCAGGCTCCGCCGGAAAGCCGCCGCACGCGGCGTACCGCGGGGACATACACCCACGCATCCGGCACCTGCGGCGAATCATAATAGATCATGAAAGTGCCCAGCCCTTTCATGTCCGCCGGTTCCTTGAAAAACAGCAGCTGGCGCGAGCGCTCCTTGCCCTCGCCTTCCACGGCCTCGCCCCCGATACGGCCTTTCATGTTGTAGCGGGTGAACTCGGCAACCGGCTCGGCGTGGATCCCTTTTTTGCCGTCGATCAGCGCCTGCGTCCAGCTCTTTGCGGTCGCCACATCGCCCTGAAGCTGGCCGAGGTGGTAGTTCCAGATCAGTTTTTCGGCGAACTGGGGATCGTCCTCCTTCACACCGGGGAACGGTTCGCCCGACTGCCAGCCTTCCACCTCGCGCGTTTCCGGATTCAGCTTCGTCTTGCCCACGTTGGCCTGGCTCGCCTTGACCCATTTCGGATCAAGCGGAATTTCCTGGGCCTTGTACAGCGGCAGTTTCCAGCCATTGCTGCGGATGCGCCATTCCATTTTCTCGGTCAGCATGCTGCCGATCGGCTTTCCGTCCAGGGTTTCGTTTTTCAGCGCATCGATGTTCGCCGCCGACAGCACGGTGCCTTCGGCCACTTCCGCCGACCATGCGGGCTGGCCCACAGCCATCAGCGCAAGGGCGACTCCCGCCACGGCAAATTTTGATTTCATGATCATGGGTGGTTCTCCTCCAGGCTCAGAATTGGTAGGTGGCCTTCAGATACAGCTGGTTGTTATTGGCGAAGTAGCCGAACAGGCTGGCATCCCGCTCGACGTTGTCATTGGCGGCGGTGCGCGTGCCGCTATCCCAGAAATAGTCGTACTCGACCTTGAAGCGCCAGTTCTTGCCGTACTGGTAAGTCACGCTGGGCACCGCGAAGCCGCCGCCATAACTCAGGTCGTAACCCAGCACCAGGGCAGGATTGATCGTGCCGTTGGAATAGCTGGTATCAAGAATGGTGGTGATGAGCGAAGAATGCTCCTTGCTGCGCTGGCCAAAGCCAACGAGCTGGATCAGATCGTCATCGCGGTCGAAATCCCGGATCCAGGTGTCAAACAGCTGCACGGAGAAGAACGCCGGTTTTTCGGTGCCAAGCAGGCTCTGGGTAAATCCAAGGGTCTTGTCCATGCGCAGCATGGAACGCACGACGTTCTTGCGCTTGACGCCGTCATAGCCCGGCCCGCCAAGAATCTGCGACCAGAGCGAGGTCTGCCCGTAGTTGTAGGCAAAGTCGCGGATATAGGCGACTTCCGCGCTGAATACCGCATCCACCGCGTTCGAATAGGCAGACGCGGTGATACCGAACAGGTCTATTTTTGGATAAATGACCTCACCGCAACAGCCTCTGAATTCCTCGTTGAAGGGCGTGCTGCCGGTGGGAATCGGGTCCGGATTGCCGATCATGCCGGCGGGAACGTACCGCGACATGCTGATCACCGGCGACGGGTTATAGGTCTTCAGATAGGAGAGCGAATAGTTGACCTCACTGAGAATTCCGCTCCAGCGCACGCCCCAGGTGTTGTCCCGGCTGTCGGCGCCATCGGCCTTGTAGTTGAAGGGAGTGATCGAAACGAAATCGACCCCCTTGAGCGGCTGGTTGGCCCAGCGGCCACCACGGATATCGTAGGCATTGCCCACCGAATCCTTCTGGTTAAGCTCGCCCGGGCGGAGCAGCATCTGAAGCTTGCCGTCGGCATCGGGCACCTGCACGGTCAGATTGGCCAGTACCAGAGGTTTGCGCAGCTCCTCATTGGCCGGCTCCAGAAAACTGCGCCACATGAAGTCGTAGCCATGCACCATGTCCATGGCCTGGAAGAAATCCGACTCACCCCACACCACCTGCTGCTTGCCCAGACGAAGCTGGACGTTGCTGGAAAACGCGATATCGGCATACAGCTCGCGCAGTTCGGACTGGCTGTACAGGCGCGACAGATCGTTGTGCCTGGCGGAATCAGCGCCACCAATGCCCACGCCCCGGATGTTTTCCAGCGCGGTCAGATAATCCGTGGACGCGTCTTCCACCAGCCGCACCTTGCCCGCCCAGGAGAAATGTTCGTTGACGCTGGAATCGACATTCAGCCTCGCCGTGTAACGCTGCATGGACAGCCAGCCCTTGGTGTCAGGCAAGGTTTCCTGAAAACCCTTGTTGTGGCGCAGCGTGTCCTGCGTATTCCAGGAATACGCGGCGCTGAGATCTCCGTAGAAATGGGTTTCGGCCCGTGCACCCTGCGCACAGAAAGCCGCCGTCATCGCGAGCGCCAGCGCCGTCAGGCCCCTGGCGCCGCGCCGTGTGCAATCTTTCTTTTTTGTCATGGCTCCTCCTTGTTTCACCGCTTGAAATACTGCTGATAAAACTGTTGTTAGCTTTCGCGCCGCGCACGGATCACGCTGCCGCCCGTGCGCCTGCCTGCTGCCCTGCCCCTCAGCCCGTCGTTCCTGTCCGGTACGCGGCAGCGGCGACGCTGGACGCCAGCACCGGCCTGCTGCGCCCAAAAATGAATTCAGGCCGGAACACATAGATGATCGAGGGCATGACGAACAGCGCGGACATGGCCGAAATGCCCAGCCAGATCGCCATCAGCAGGCCCATGTCAGCCTGGAAGCGGAGCGAGGACATCCACCACAGCAGAGTGCTGACGATCAGCACGCTGGCAGTCACGATCACGCCCAGGCCGGCGGAATGGAGCGCCTGGTAGATGGCGTGTTCAGGCGTGCTGCCGATGGCGATTTCTTCCTTGACCCGGTCGGCGATGTAAAAGGCGTAATCGACCCCGAGCCCGATCCCCAGTGCGGCCACGGGCACCGTGTTGATGTTCATGCCGATGCCCTTCCAGGCCATGAAGCTGAACGTCAGGGTGTTGGAAATGATCACCGGAACCATGAACAGCATCCCGGCCACGGTGGAGCGGTAAACGATGGTGCAGATAATCACCAGCACCAGCAGTGCGAGCGCGATCGCCTCGATCTGGCTGGAGAGGATGATTTCATTCACCGCCGCCATGACGCCGATCAACCCGCCCGCCATCTGCCATTTGCCTTCTTCCAGGGGGTTCTGCGCGATGAATTCCTTGATCCGGGCCACGGCGGTGCGGATGGTTTCGCCCTGGCGGTCGTGGAACATCATCGTTATCGCGCCATTGGAATACTTGTTGTCGGTAAAGCGGTCCAGGTCCCCCGGTTCGGAAACCGAATCGAGAATCGCCGCCAGGTTGCCGTTGATTTTCTGGCTGTCGCCCAGTTCGAGATAACGCGGGTTGCCCTCGCGCAGCGTGCTGTTGACCACCGGCAGAACGTCCGCGATCGAGGCCGATCCGCCCACTTCCGGCTGCGCCTCGATGAAGCGCTGGAAGCGGTTCATCGCCAGCAGCACCTCGTTGCTCTTGAGCAGGTTTTCCTTGCCGTCCTCCCCAACCACGATGAACATCCGGTCCACGCCGTCGAAGCGGCCATTGATCGCGGCCGAATCGATGTTGTAGGTGGACTCGGGCCACAGGATCGGCGACCCCGGATTGGCATCGCCAATCTTCAGGTTGAAGGCGTAGGCCCCCGAAACGATCATGACGATGATGCTGCAGACGATGTTGACGTAGCGGAAGCGCGACGTGGCGATCCACACGCCCAGATCGAGGATTTTCTGCAGCAGCGGGATCATGTTGAGCGGATGAACCACGCCGTGCGGGTTGCGGATGTAGGACAGCAGCACCGGCGTCAGGATCACCGCGCTCACCGTCAGGGTGCACACCCACACCACCGAGAGCACCGTCAGCTTCTGCAGCATCGGAATCGGGCTCAGCGCCACCACCGCCATGCATCCCGCATCGGCGATGATGCCCAGCATGCCGGGGCGGAACAGGTCGGCAAGCGCGATCCTGGCCGCGTGGCGGGCGTTTTCCTTGCCCGCCGCGATCGACTCCAGCTCGTCGTCGAAACGGTTAACGATCTGCACCGAGTGAGAAACCGCGCGCGAGGTGATCAGCATCGCCACGACAATCACCAGCGGTTCGAAGTGGATCCCCAGCAGGTGGCAGATTCCCATCGCCCAGATGGCGCTCACCACGCCCGCCAGGAAAGGCAGCAGCACCCCGCGCCAGGTGCGCAGGAGAATGAACAGCATCCCCAGCGTCACCGCGAGCGCGGCGGCGACCAGGTCCAGCGTTTCCGGAATGTAGTGCTCCACCCAGCCGAACAGGACCGGATCGCCAACCACGCGGATATTCACGCTGTCGTCGGAGGCCTTGTCGATAAGGGCGCGGATTTCGTTGAACGCCTTGTTGTAATCCAGCTCGCGGTCGATGAAATCGACGGTGATCAGCGTCGCCTGCAGGTCGCGGGACACATAGGGACCATAAACCAGCGGGTTGCGCAGCACCGACTCCTTGAGCGCGGCCAGCCCGGCATCATCGGCGGGAAGATCCGGCCACATCAGCGGTTTTGTGACAATACCGCTGGTGGACGCCTGCACCTCCTTGAGCTTTTTGGAGGCAAGCGAGGTGATCTGGTAAGGATTGACGGCTGAAACCTCACGCAGCCCGAGCGTGATCGCCTGCACCTTTTCCAGGACGGGAATACGGAAAATATCCCCTTCCTTCACCTCCACCATGATGGTGACGAGATTGGAGCCCCCAAACGTGTCCTTGAACTTCTGGTGGGTCTGTACGTACTCATGGCGTGAGGGCAGCATGTCCTCGAACACCGTGCGGACTTCGATGCGCAGCGCTGAAATGAAAAAAAACAGCGTAAGCAGGATCATGCCGCCAATAACCCAGCCCCGGCGGCGAATACAGAATTCGGCGATACGTTCGATCACAGCGATCCCTTCCTTTGTGTATTCAGGCTGCCCGGAGGGCTGAAAAGCGCGCTCACCTGATAGGCGTCGCCCAACGGCTGCCAGCGGCTTTCTCCATCCCAGAGCCCCAGATTTCCGCCTGCGAACCAGATCCCCTGTTCGCCCGGAAGCACGCGGGTATGCCAGGACATGTCCCGCGCATCCAGACGGCCCGCCTGCCAGAGATTCGCATCGGCATCGGCGCGCACCCAGCGGCCCAGATTGCCGCAGCCGATCCAGCGCCCGCCAGCGGCATCCCAGGCGATATCCAGCAGGTGATCGTGCGCATCGAGTTCGACTTTCTGCCACTGCTGGCCGCCATCGCGCGTCACCAGCACGACGCCTTCGAGGCCGACCGCCACCCCCAGCGCAGCATCGCGGAAGGACACCGCCATCAGCGAGGATTCAACGGGCGAAGCCAGATCGCTCCACGTCGCGCCCCAGTCCTGGCTGGCGGCCAGCCTGCCGAACTCGCCCGCGAGCACCAGACGCCCTTCGGGCAGAATCGCCACATCGTTCCAGGCCGCATCCTCTTCGGCGCGCATGTTTTTCCATGTCTTGCCGTAATCGCGGCTCAGCAGCGCCATGCCCATTTCGCCCACGGCCACGGCAACACCGTCTTCCGCGACACGGACCCTGAGGAGCTTGTTGGCGACTTCGGAACGGGGAACGTTGTCAACCAGCGACCAGCTCGCGCCCGCATCGGCGGAAACGATGATCACGCCATCGTTGCCCACCGCGACGGCATGCTGCCCGTCCCAGCTGGCGATGCCCTGCAGCGTCTTGCCGGTGGGCGTCCGCATCCGCTCCGCCTGTCCGCTACTGTCGAGCCGGATGATTTTTCCGCCGGATCCCGTCACCCACACCTGACCGGCGGCGGGCGATGTAATGCCATAGTAATAGTCGCGCTTCTCCAGCACAGGCGGCTGCACCGCGCTGCCGGTCGAGGCGGGTTTGATGAACAGCCCCGCCCACAGCAGCCCGCCAATGATCAGCCACGGGACCATGGACAGGATCAGCTTGACCAGACGCTCCCCCGCCGTCCTGGCGCCTTCGCCATCTTTCATTTATCTCCTCCTGGGCCGGCCAGTCCGTTCCGGAAATCCGGCAACGCCTGACCTTTTTCTGACCGGACGATCTTCGCGAGATGCGTCCTTCGCATCTTGCCCAGCCACGCTAAGCCGGTTGATCGACAATGCAGCACCGCCGCAAGCCGGGAAAACCCGTGGAATCCCGCGCCAATGTCACCTTGCGGATCAAATCCAGCGCCTTCCCGGACAAGATGCACCCTGCCCCACGCGGCTATCCTGCGGGCACATTCCTTTGCACAGGTCAGGAGAAATGCATGACAGATAACAAACCCACCCTTGCCTTCATCGGCGGGACCGGCGATCTGGGCTCCGGCCTTGCGTGGCGCTTCGCCCGCGCCGGATATCCCGCGGTAATCGGCTCGCGCAATGCGGAAAAAGCCATCCAGGCCGCGGAAGCGATGGCGAAAGAAAGCGGGCTGAACGTCAGGGGCATGAGCAATTCCGATGCCGCCCGCGCCGCGGACATCGTTTTCATGAGCGTGCCGTTCGCCAGCCAGCAGGTAACGCTGGACGGTATCCGCGAAGAGGTTCAGGGCAAGATTTTCGTCGACACCACCGTGCCGCTCGTTCCGCCCAAGGTGATGCGCGTGCAGCTGCCAGCAGAAGGTTCCGCCGCCAAAAAGGCACAGGCATTTCTGGGAGAGCAGGTCAGGGTCGTTTCCGCATTCCAGAACGTCGCCGCGGCGCATCTGCAGGATGCCGAAGCCGACCTGGGCGACTGTGATGTGCTGGTGGCGGGCAATGACGCCGACGCCCGCGAACAGATCGTCCGCCTGGCAAGCCTCATCGGATTCAAGGCCTGGCATGCGGGGGCGATTGAAAATTCGGCCGTTGCCGAGGCGCTGACCTCGGTGCTGATTTTCCTGAACAAGCGCTACGGTATTGCCGGAGCCGGAATCCGTATTACCGGAACGCCCACCATCCCGGAATAAACGCCTCCCTGCGGCACGACCGGCCAGAAAAAAACCGCGGCCCTGCCGCGGTTTTTTCTTTTCACTCCTTTCCCGTCACACCCGCTTTCAGTTGACCAGCGCATCCATGCGCATCGCCACCCTGTGCGCGACACAGTCCCCGCGCGCCTGCGTGCGCAGATGCCCGGGAGAAACGCCGAAATGCTCCTTGAACGTCCTGCTGAAATGGGCCGAATCGTTGAAGCCGCGCCGGTAGGCAATTTCACAGACGGTCAGGTTCGACATGGCGGGATCAAGCAGGTCCTCACGACAGGCGCGCAGGCGGCGATCCCAGATCCACTTGCTGACCGTCGTTCCGTACTGCTGGAAAAGCCCGTGCAGGTGCCGCACCGAGATGAAATTCGCCTCGGCGATTCTTGTCGGCGTCAGCTCGTGGTCGGAGAAATGCTCCTCCAGATAACAGAGGATCCGGTATAGCCGCGACGAAACGCTCTTTTCACTCCCCTTCGTTTTCGTGGCGGACTGGGAACGCACCACCGCGCCCACCAGAGCCAGAAAACTGTCAGCGAGAACGAACTGTTCGACACTGGTCAGATCGTCATTTTTCTCCAGAGTGAGGGATTTGAGCAGGTCGATCACGACCAGCACCAGCCCGCCCCTGAAGATGACCGCGCTGAAATCGCGCGGCTCGCGCCCCAGCACCCGCTCATGGAAGATGTTGTAGGGAATGCGCAGAATGATCTTCTGCCCCTTTTCGGGGTAATTCACGCTGTAGGGGATGCCGCCGGGAACCATGGCGATGGCTCCTGCCCCAAGCGTAAAGGTTTTACCGGATTGCGTGATCTCGGCCGTCCCCTCAAGCTGGACGTGCAGCAGGATGTCGAAAACGCGATCCTCGCTGATGTCCTCGTCGCGGCGGCAGACGGTGACGGGATCGCTCTCGATGTTGTGGATGATCAGGCTGGCGAGCCTGAGGCGGCTGATGGCGTAAAAATGAAAGGGTTCTTCGTGCTCCTCGGCCCGTACCCGAACAACGGAATTCGTCACGTTGCTCAGCAGCGCGTGGTCGACGGAATTTTGCACATGAATATTCACGAATGCGTCTCCTCCAAGCAAATACACGATGCCCGTCCAAAAACAGCGTAGCGGTCTCAGATGGGCACTTTTGCCTCTGGCCAGTTTCTCCGGCTCTTGTTTTTTGTTATTTCCTGCATCCTAAGGCCCTTTCTCACAGCCATGCAAGTTATTTTATCCAGCCATTTAATGTTTTTATGTACAGCAAAGCCATTCAGCCTGGACTTTTATCCCTCTGGCACATCAGGGGTGGCGGCAGATCCCTTGCGCACACTGCCGCCACGCCGTTATCACTCTGAAATCAGGACGAAAGTTCTCTGGTCATCTGCGTGAATTCGGCATCCGTCACCAGCCGGTGATTGCGCGTCGCCACGTCTTTCACCCGCGCGAGCAGTTCGGGGAAACGGTCTTCCTTCACCGGCAGGCCCAGTTCCTTCACCTTGATCTCGATATTGGACAGGCCGCTCTTCTTGCCGAGGACGATCCCCCGCCGCGCCGCCACGAGTTCCGACGAATAGGGTTCGATCGCATCGGGCATGTGGAACTGCGCCGCAACCGCGCCGCTCTCGCGCACGAACAGAGCCTCGCCCACGACCGGCTTCCAGCGGTCCACCGTATAGCCACCCGCCTTGCGGACCCGTTCCGACACCATGCGCGCCTTGCTCAGATCCATTTCCACCGGCACGTTATACAGGCACTTCAGCGTCAGGGCGACTTCGCAGATGTCGGCATTGCCGGCGCGTTCGCCCATGCCGTTGATGGTTCCCTGGATCCAGGTCGCGCCGCCGCGCACGGCGGCGATGGCCGCCGCCGTGGCCAGGCCGAAATCGTTATGGCCATGCCAGTGAACCGGCACCTGCGGCCCCACCCATGAAACAACCTTGCGGATGAGAAATTCCACCGCTTCCGGAGCGCAGACGCCAATGGTGTCGACCACGGAAACTTCCTCCGCGCCGGCGGCGATGGCGGCCTTGTAAACCTGTTCGAGGAATCCAAGATCCGAGCGGGTGCTATCCACCGGGAAGAAGTTCACCCTCATGCCGTGCGCGCGGGCGTGCCGGATCGCGTCACTCATGCGCGCGATAACGGTTTCGCGGGTGAAACCGTAAGCCTGCATTTTCTGTTCGCTGGTGGAAATCTCGATCAGCACCGCGCGGGTGCCCAGTTCGATATGCGCGTCGATATCCGCCTTGACCGCGCGCGCGAATCCCCACACCTCCGCCTTGAGCCCGGCATCCAGAATCTTCCGCACCGCCCGGGTGTCTTCTTCGGAAACCCGCGGAAACCCGGATTCGATGCGGCCAATGCCCAGTTCATCCAGCCCCTGGGCAATGCTGTATTTATCGTCGGCGGAAAACACCACCCCTACGGCCTGCTCGCCGTCGCGCAGGGTCGTATCGTAAAAGCGGACGGTGCGCGTCCGGTCGAATCCATCCTGGACTTCGGGGCGCGCGTTGATGTCGCCAATCCAGATCATGCCGGGGGAAACAGGATTACTGCCCATGGACCATCTCCATTATGCGATTGCAATCGGCCGGATCAGGGAAGCCTCGCCGCCCTTTATTTTCAGCGGCAGCACCACCACCGTGCTGACGTACTGGCGGTCGGCGGCCAGCGCTTCCAGATCCAGACTCTTCATGACGTAAATACCGTTTTCCACCAGAATGATCCGGTGGCTGGCGAACGGGGCGGGAACGCCAAGCGAAAGGTTGTCGATCCCCACCAGCCGGGGTTTGCGCGCGGCGATCCAGTGCGCGGCGTCATCGCTCAGCCCCGCCCATTTGTAGAGATAGGCGTCACGGTCGGTTTCGAAATAGCGCCCGTAGCCGGTGCGCACGAGAATGCAGTCCCCTTCCCGTATCTGTCCGCCCTGCGCCGCCAGCGCTCCTTCGAGATCTTCCGGCGTAATGGCGTAGCGCTCGGGCAGGATGTCAATATCCTTGTAGCCGGGAATATCGAGCAGCACCGTGCGCAGCAGCAGCGGCGGCACCTTCTCCATGGCGTGCAGCGGTTCGGGAAGCCCGGTAAAACCGGTGTCGCGCTGATAGGGCGTCACGTCGATGCCCTGGACTTTCAGATCCTGCGACATGTGTATGGGCGCATCGAAATGCGTGCCCGAGTGCATCGAGGTCACCACCAGGCTGATCGCATCGGAAAAACCGGGCTCGATCCCCATTTCATCGAACGACTTGCGCACGTACTCGTGATACCGGTACAGAAAAAACTGGAACGGCGGATCGAACGGATGCACCGGCATGCCCGGCCAGTAGGCCTGGCCAAGATCGTAGATTTTTGCGTTTGACAGCGCTGTGGATAACGCCTGGCCGCTCACTTTGTCTCTCCCTTTTTATGTCGTGCTGTAGCGATGCGAAGCATGGATTTTTCTCTCTGTGTTTTCAGGCCGTTTCTTTCCGCGCGTCCATGCCAGACCCCAGACCATTCCCGGCAATGTCATACAACGCATACAGCGTGTTGCGCCGTTGCGGCACGCGCCCGTTCGAACGGATCAGCCGTTCAAGCTCACCCGCGCTCATCCCCTGCCCGTGGCTTGCTCCCGCGGAACGGCTGATGCTTTCGTGCATCAGGGTTCCGCCCAGATCGTTCACGCCCGCCCGCAGGCAGGCCGCCACGCCTTCACGGCCCATCTTTACCCATGAAGCCTGGATGTTCGGCACCAGCGGGTGCAGCGCCAGCCGCGCCACCGCGTGCATCAGAACCGCCTCGCGGAACGTGGGACCGCGCCGCGCCCGGCCCCGGCGGTAAATCGGCGCTTCCATATGCACGAACGGGAGCGGAACGAATTCGGTGAATCCGCCGCTGCTTTCCTGGGCGTCGCGCAGCTGCAGCAGATGCCGCGCCCAGTGCACAGGCTGTTCGATATGCCCGTACATGATCGTCGCGGTGCTTTTCAGCCCGACATCATGGGCCGCGCGCATGACCTCGAACCACTGCGCCACGCTGAGTTTGTCCGGGCACAGAACCTGGCGGATTCCGTCATCAAGAATTTCCGCCGCCGTGCCCGGCAGCGATCCCAGACCAGCCGCTTTCAGCGCGGACAGATAATCCCGCAGGGACATGCCCAGCGTCCGCGCACCGTGGGAAACCTCCAGCGGAGAAAACGCATGGATGTGCATCTCCGGCAGCACGTCGCGAATGGCGGTGCAGATGTCCAGATAGGTCTGCCCGGTGTACGAGGGGTGAATGCCCCCCTGCAGACAGACTTCCGTCGCGCCCAGCCGCCATGCCTCCAGCGCCCTGGCCTGGATGTCGGCCAGCGGCAGGTCATAAGGTTTACCGCGCAGGTTCTCGCTCGCCTTGCCCTTGGAAAAAGCGCAGAACTGGCATTTGTACGCACAAATGTTCGTGTAGTTGATGTTGCAGTTGGCGACGTAGGTCACCGTATCGCCCTTCACCTCGCGGCGCAGTTCATCCGCCGCCGAGCACACCAGGTTGAAATCCCCGCCGCGCACCTCGAACAGGCGCACCAGTTCCTGCTCGGAAAGACGCCCCCCGCGCGCAGCTTTTTTGAGGCTTGCATAAGTCCCGCTGCCAAGGAAATTCCGCACCAGGTGTTCTGGAGACGCCGCGGGCAGCGCGGGCGGGCGCATGGCGCCGCCGGGAACCCAGTTGTCCGTGCGCGGGAAGCCACTCGCATCCACCCGCTCGCGCACCGCCTGGCGCAGCTCCGGCTCCAGCCATGTTTCCGGCTGCTGCGCCAGTTTCGGGTACAGAGGCAGGCGCGGCGCCAGCATCTTTCCGGAAAGTTCCGTCTCGCGCGCCAGGAACAGCAGGTGCGGCCAGGGCGCTTCGGGATTGACGTGGTCGGGCGTGACCGGGGACACCCCGCCCAGATCGTTGATACCGGCGCCGATCAGGGCGCGCAGCGACTGGGGCGACAGGTTGGGCGGGGCCTGGATGTTGGCCTCCGCGCCAAAGATGATCCGCGCCACGGCGATCGTCCAGCGCAGTTCTTCGAGCGTGGGCTCCGGCGCGCTGGCCATTTTCGTGTCCGGCTTGCGGCGGAAATTCTGGATGATGATTTCCTGCAGGTGCCCGTAGGCATCGTTCAGGTCGCGCAGGGCCAGCAGCGCCTCCACGCGCTCGCGGCGCGTCTCGCCAATGCCGATGAGCAGCCCCGAGGTAAAGGGAATTTTCAGCTCACCGGCGGAAGCGATCATCGCCAGACGCCGCGCGGGCAGCTTGTCCGGCGATCCGTGGTGCGGTCCGCCCGGCTCGCACAGGCGGGTCGAGGTGCTTTCGAGCATCAGCCCCTGGGAAACAGAGACCTTGCGCAGGGCGCGCAGGCTTGCGGTATCCATCACCCCCGCATTGATGTGCGGCAGCAGGCCCGTTTCCGCATGTACCTTTCCGGCCACCTCGGCCAGATATTCCAGCGTTCCGTCCTTGCCCATGCCCGCGAGCGCGGCGCGCGCGGACTGATAACGCAGCTCCGGCTTGTCGCCCAGCGTAAACAACGCCTCATGGCAGCCCGCCGCCGCGCCCGCCCTGGCGATTTCCAGCACTTTCTCCGGCGAAAGGTAGGGCTCGCCGCAGTCGCGCGGCAGCCGGGCGAACGTGCAGTAATGGCAGACGTTGCGGCAAAGCTGCGTCAGCGGAATGAATACTTTCGGCGAATAGCTGATCAGCGCTCCGTGCCCGCGGTCACGGAGCGCCACAGCCATCGCTTCGAGCGCCTTCAGATCGTCGCACCCGGCCAGAGCCAGGGCGGCTTCGGTATCGGGCCGATCGGCGCTCCAGAAACTATCGATCAGAACCCCCATGCCTCTATGCTCCCAAGTTGAACTTTTTCCTGGTACGACCTTCTTCCGGCGCCGCCGGCCGGGCGGCCGGCGTCAAACGGGGCCAGATCAGTCGGCAACGCCGCACAGATCGAGCATGACTTCGATGTACACACGCACGATGTCCATCATGTCGCCGATATGTACGTGCTCGCCCTGCTGCGTCGAAAAACCTCCGCCACCCGTGCGGATACGCCCGGCGGAGCCGTAATTCACCGTCGGAATGCCATAACGGTTCATGTGGGCGGCATCGCTGTACCAGGTTTCGGTGCCCATCTGCGGCGCCTTGCCCAGCTGGTTGGTGTGGGCGGTGATGATGCTCTGCACCAGATCGTGATCGTCCGGAATCGACGTTCCCGGCGCGGAAAGGAAAATTTCCGCCCGGGTGCCTTCCAGCTGCGGGCTGGCCCTGACCACCTTCCGGATGAGGTCGCGCACTTCGTTGTACGCCTGTACGGGCAGCACATCGGGGAGAGTCCGCACGTCCAGATAGATCACGCAGTTATCCGGCGTGCGCGCGCCACGCCACGGCCAGCCGCCCTCGATCGCGGAGACGTTCACACGCGGCTGGAAATCGCCCGCCTGGTTGCGCCTGCAGTAATCCGGGATCCACTCGTGGATCGCGTCGAGCACCACGCGCGCCTTGTTGATCGCATTACGTTCGACTTCCGACCACGCGGTGTGGATCAGGTGGCCCGGCACGGTGATCTTGATCCACGTGGTGCCGCAGTGGCGGGGGATCAGCATCATGTTGGTCGGTTCGCCGAGAATGCAGTAATCGGCGGTGGCCCCGTGGGTGATGGCGTACTTCGTGCCCACGCCGTAGCCCTGGTACTGGCGGCCTTCGTATTCGTTGACTGGCGCTTTTTCGATTTCGCCCGCCACGCCGGCGATCACGACATCGCCGCCCAGTTTGATGCCCGCCTTGCGGATCGCCTCAACCGCCGTCACGTAATTGGCGAGGGCGAACTTCATGTTGAAGGAGCCCATGCCGTAGATCCACTCGTTCTCCACGAGCGTTCCCTGGCAACGGTAGCCGATGCCGCGATGAGCCTGTTCCGGACCGAACGACGTATCCAGGTGGCCGTTGAACATCAGCGACTTGCCGCCGCCCTGCCCCTGCAGGCGGCCGACGGCGTTGTAGCGCTCATCGCCGATGGGCTGCAGCGTCGCATCGAAACCCGCGCCGCGCAGCACTTCGTGGTAGGCGCGGGCAACGTCGCCTTCGTAACCCGTGGGGCTGGGGATGTTGGTCAGATCAATGGTCAGGTTGACCAGACGGTCGCGGTCGATCTGTTCGACCGCCTTTCTGAGCAGATCGCCATTCACTCTGCTTGCCATGTTCGCGTCTCCGGTTTTAATCGACGATGAAGGTCGTGAGGGTGCCGAGCTTGTCGACATGACAATCGACACGGTCGCCGTTCTTCAGGTAGACCGGATCCTTGCGTCCGGCGATAACGCCCGGAGGGCTGCCGGAGGTAATCACGTCGCCCGGCTCCAGGGTGATGTTCGACCACCAGGACACCATGTCCGCGATCTTGTAGTGCATGTTGGCCGTGCTCGATGTCTGCCGCTCTTCGCCGTTGAGCGTAAGCCGCATCGCCAGCTCATCCACGTTGCCCACCTCGTCCAGCGTCACCATGTGCGGGCCGAGCGGGCAGGAGCCGTCGAAGCTCTTGCCGAGCAGGATGACCTTGTTGGAATGCTCGCGCGCCTGGATGTCGCGTGCGGAAACGTCGTTGAAAATCGTCAGGCCAGCGACGTAATCGAGCGCGTTTTCGGGCGTTACGCGGAACGCCGTCTTGCCGATGATGATGCCGACCTCGATCTCGTAGTCGAGCTGCTGGGTGAAATGCGGCACCTTGACCTTCGCGTTGTGCGGCACCACGCTGGAAGGCGCCTCAAGGAATCCGGTGGGGTGCTCGAAGTGGAAATCGCCCCAGTTGTGCGACTGCCATTCCGGCTCCTTCCACGTCGTCAGCTCGGAAAGGTGCGCCGGGAAATTGCACGAAGTGTGCAGAATCTTGCCGGGCCGCGGCACAGGGGCCTGCAGATCGACATCGTCCGGCGGAATCACGTTCGATCGCCCGATGGCGGCTTTCGCCGCCAGCTCGCGCGCGCGCGCCATGGCGCTTTCGCCCAGATCCAAAAAGGGAATCATCGCAGACGGCAGTGCGCCGTTGCTCGCCCCGTTAAGATCGAGAATGCCTCCATCGGCCAGCACCACGCCAATCGTGGCCTTGCCGCTCGACCTGATCTTAAAACTTGCAAGTTTCATTTTCGCCTCTCTGAATATCTGGCTGTCTGGCGCGTCGCGCGCGATCCGGCATCAGGCCGTTACGGCCGGACCGGCCTTGAGCCGGGGCAGCACTTCCGCGCCCATGAGGCGGATGGTTTCGAGGTTGTCTTCCTCCGTTTTGCCGACCACTTCCAGCAGCGGCAGATTCAGGCCCGCGTCGACCAGCTCCTGGGTGATTTCCAGGCACTCGTCCGGCGTGCCGGAAATAACGGTGAAGCGGCGCATCATCTCGTCGGTCACCAGATGCGTGACGTTATCCTGCGTGCCTTCCGCGATCGCCTTGCGGAACGGCTCCCAGGCGCTGTCGGGCAGGCCGGAACCCGCCAGAATGGTGTCGTTCTTGATGTTGCGGATCTTGTTGACGATGTAGGTGCCCGTGTAGCTGCGCGTCGCGTTGCGCGCCTTGTCGCCGTCGCGCGAGCAGGCGCACAGGATGACCCCACCCACCGGGAAGCTGTCGGGCAGCTGGCGGCCCACGGCGGCGGCGCCCTTCTTCATGTTGTCGATCGCATAGCGGACGAAGTTCGGCGAAGTCAGGCCCGCCAGCAGCATGCCGTCGGATTCCTTGCCGGAGAGCTTCTGCATGAACTCGCCGGTCGCGCCAACGTAAACCGGAATATCGGTGCGCAGCCCCTTGCCAGCGCGATCAAAGGCCGGCATGGACGACTTGTAGTGCTTGCCTTCGTAGGAATACTTGTCGCCGCTGAACACGCGCCGCATGATTTCCATCGATTCGTGGTGCACCGCAACCGGGCGCATCTTCTCGATGTCGTACTCCAGATATTCGATGCCGACCTTGCCGACGCCGATGCCCATGATGAAACGGCCATTGGACAGTTCGTCGATGGCGGCCGCCTCGGACGCCTGGATGGTCGGGTGACGCATGTAGGGCGAAGTAATGCCCAGACCAACCGGAATGTTTTTGGTCGCCTGCGCAACCACCGCCAGCGTGGTAAAGCAGCCGCGCGCCTCAAGGCCGTACTGGCGGAACCAGTGATACGCCTCGGCGATCCAGAAACCGCCGGACATGCCCGAGGCTTCGGTCTGCTCGGCATAGCGGCGCATCGCGCTCAGCGGCTCGTAGGACTTGAAAATCACGCCCATTCTGGGCTGTACGGTCTTGGTCATTTGGCTAGCTCCGGTAGAAGAAACTTTCATGCGGGGAATCAGCCGGGCAAGCGCCCACGCTGACTTCTTACAGGCGGATCAATGCTAAGACGCAGGCGGTTCGCGATCTTGCCCAGCCGGGCGGGAACGATTGACCTGAAGTGCAAAGCCCCGGATGCCCGCGCCAGTGCACGCGCAGTCAATTCCTGCGCATGAAGAAAGCTCAGAACTCCTGGCTGCGGCGGACCTCGAAACGCCGCAGCGTCGCGCTCGGCGTTTCATCAAAGCGTTTGCGGTACTCGCCCGCGAAACGCCCGAGATGCATGAAGCCCCAGCCCATCGCAATTTCTGAAATATTGTTGGTTGTGCCGCGCTCAAGGATTTCCTGGCGCACTGCCGCGAGGCGGTAGCTCTTGAGATACGCCATCGGCGACATGGTGAAATAGCGCCTGAACCCCTCGAACAGCTTGAAGCGCGAAACCCCGGAGGCGTTCTCGATATCTTCCAGCCGCACCGTTTCGCGGGCGTTGGCATGGATGAATTCCTTCGCCCTCAGCAGGTAATGCGGCGGCATCACGTCCAGGCTGCGCCGCAGCGCGGCGGAATAATTGTGGGGCTGCGCGAGCAGCACGCCCTTTATCAGCGCGCTTTCCAGATCGCGGCTGAAATGCGGGTGTCCGTACAGCCCGTCGCACGCCATTTCATCGACGAAATGGCGCGCCATACGCCACCAGGCCGCCGGCGCGCCGCTTTCCGCATCCATTTCGGGCTCGAAACACAAAGGCTGCGCCAGCGGCTGCTGGAGCATTTCTTCCAGCGTCCGGCTCATGCCCACGCGGCAGATCACCACCTGCAGCTTGCGGCAGTCTCCGCTGATCCACAGATCCTGCGGCTGGTTCGGCGACACGATCACGCCCCGGCCCCGGCCCGCCTCCACGGCCCGGCCCGCCACGTTCAGCCGCTGCTGGCCGCACAGGGGGAGATCGATCATGTAACTGCTGAACCTGCCGGCATCGGTGATGCCGATGCGCGCATCCGTTCCGAACTCGACATAGCCCAGAACGGTAGACATGGATTTCAGCACCTTGCCGCGATGCCTGAAGCGGATCCGCTCCGGCTGGAAAATTTCCAGTTCGTGCGCGCCGCACACCGCCGTCAGCCAGGAAACGATTCCAGCCTCATCGGCGCACCCGACATCAAAATCGCGCAAATCATCAAAGGGCCGCGCTTCCATCCAGACGTCTCCCGGGCACATCGCTGGCTGCCATCAGAACAGGACGGTTTCAGGCGATACGGAACCGTATCGCCGCTTCAGCATGGCTTCCAGTCTGTACCCGCGGCGCTGCCGCGTCTTGCCCGGATGGGCGGAGATCGTTGCCTGGTAACGCAATGGCGCGCATGGCCAGCCGGTGAAAACACGGCCTGCCTTGCGCCCGCTGGCGATTAAGCCGGGATGAAGAATTCCGCCCGGCGCGGGTGGATCAGCTCAGGCCGTGCCGCCCACCGTAAGGCGGTCGATGCGCAGCGTGGGCTGGCCGACGCCCACCGGCACGCTCTGCCCATCCTTGCCGCAGGTGCCGACGCCGGGGTCCAGCGCCATGTCGTTGCCAATCAGGCTGACGCGGGTGAGCACGTCCGGGCCGTTGCCGATCAGCGTCGCGCCTTTCACCGGGCGGGTCACCTTGCCGTTTTCGATCAGGTAAGCCTCGGAGGTGGAGAAAACGAATTTGCCCGAAGTGATGTCGACCTGGCCGCCGCCGAAATTCACCGCGTAAAGCCCTTTTTTCACCGAAGCGATGATTTCTTCCGGGTTTTTGTCGCCATTGAGCATGTAAGTGTTGGTCATGCGCGGCATCGGCAGATGGGCGAAGGATTCGCGGCGGCCGTTACCGGTGGGAGCCATGCCCATCAGCCGGGCGTTGGTCATGTCCTGCATGTAGCCCGCGAGAATGCCGTCTTCGATCAGCACAGTGCGCTGCCCCGGGTTGCCTTCGTCGTCGATGGTGAGCGAGCCGCGCCGGTCGGGAATCGTGCCGTCGTCCACCACGGTAACGCCCTTTGCCGCAACCTGCTGGCCGATGCGCCCGGAAAAGGCGGAGCTGCCCTTGCGGTTGAAGTCGCCCTCAAGGCCGTGGCCAATGGCTTCGTGCAGCAGGATGCCGGGCCAGCCGGGGCCGAGCACCACCGTCATGGTCCCGGCGGGCGCGGGCGCGGCGGCCAGGTTGACGCTGGCCTGGTGCACGGCGGCGCGGGCGTAATCTCGCAGCAGATCGTCGCTGAAGTAGCCGTAGTCGTAGCGCCCGCCGCCACCGGCGCTGCCCTGCTCGCGCCGTTCGCCGTCTTCCATGATGACGGTGATGGAAACCCGCACCAGCGGGCGCACGTCGGCGGCCAGGTGGCCGTCGCTGCGCGCCACGAGGACCACCTCCCACGAACCGGCCACGTGCGCCATGACCTGGGTGACGCGCGGATCTTCGGCGCGGGCGAAGCTTTCGAGCCGTTCCAGCAGCTTGACCTTGGCGGTGTCGCCGAGCGAATCGAGCGGGTCGGCGCGGTGGTACAGCCGCCGGGGCGCTTTCCCGGCCGCGACGGCGACCGTGCGCCGCCCGCCCGCATCGGCGATGGCGCGGGTGGCGGTGGCAGCGCCGAGCAGCGCGTCGAGGGAAATATCGTCGGAATAGGCGAAAGCGGTTTTCTCGCCGCACACGGCGCGCACGCCAACGCCCTGTTCAATGTCGAAGCTGCCCGACTTGACGATGCCTTCCTCCAGGCTCCAGCTTTCGGCGCGCTGGTACTGGAAGTAGAGATCGGCGTAGTCGAGGCGGTGCTTCATCAGCTTGCGGAACGTTTTCTCCAGCTCTTCCGCGCCGAGGTCAAAAGGTTTCAGCAGGGTGCGTTCGGCGATGGCGAGGGAATCGGATTGGCTCATGGTCGGGTTCCAGTCGTGGCGCTGCCGGGTTGGACCCGGCGGGCGGAAAAAGGGTCGGATCTGCGGGGCTTCAGCATCCATTCGGCGCGCGGCGGTGTTGCAGCGCGGGCAGACTGGCGCGCACGGCGGCGATGCGCGCGGAATCAAGCGCGGCGGTGACGATGCCCGCCCCTTCGTCGCGGCAGGCCAGCACTTCGCCCCACGGGCCAACGATCATGCTGTGGCCCCAGGTCACGCGCCCGCCGGGGTGGCGGCCGCCCTGGGCCGGAGCCATCACGTAGCACTGGTTTTCGATCGCGCGCGCGCGCAGCAGCGTTTCCCAGTGCGCCCTGCCGGTGGTGTGGGTAAAGGCGGCGGGCAGCACGATCAGGTCGACTTCGCCCATGGCGCGGAAAAGTTCAGGAAAGCGCAGGTCGTAACAGATCGCCAGACCGATGCGGCCAAACGGCGAATCGAAGGTAACGGTTTCATTCCCGGCTTCGATGGTGGCGGCTTCGTTATAGCGCTCCGCGCCGGACTGGAAGCCGAACAGGTGAATCTTGTCGTAGCGGGCCACGCGCTGGCCCTGATCGTCATACACCAGCGTGCTGTTGCGCACCTTGCCCTCTGCCGTGGCGGCAAGCGGAACGGTGCCGCCCACCAGCCACACGCCATGACGCCGCGCGGCCCCGCTCAGGAAATTTTGCAGCGGGCCGTCACCGTCGCGCTCGCACAGGCGGGCCCTGGCGCTTTCGTCCGCGTCGATGGAGAAAAAATATTCGGGAAGCGCCACCAGGCGCGCGCCCTCCCGCGCCGCGGCGGCGACAAGCGCTTCGGCTGCGCGCAGATTGGCCGCCACATCGGGGCCGGAAACGGTCTGCACCGCCGCGATGCACGGCGCGGCGGCGCTTCCGTCCGCGCCATCGCTCGCGTTCCCGGCCACGCTGGAAAGTTCTGCCTTCCGGCTCATCGTTTCATTGTCCCCCTGCATCGCCTCCATCCCCCGGCGGGGCGGAAGCGGGATTATTCGCGCCAGAACCCAGTTTTACCACCTGCGGATCATCCCAGCCGCCAGTAATCGCGTATTCGAACGCGAAAAGCCGTTCCACCGGATCGCTCAGCGCCTTCTGCGCAAGGTAGGTAACGACCCCGGCAACCGGGTTGATGAGCCCCGCCGCCGCGCCGATGGCGACCGATTCGGACAGCGTGGGCTGCACCGTTACCCGCAGATCCTGCGTTTCGGCGCTGACATCCACCGTGCCGCGCATCTGGATCCGCGCCGCCGCGCCGGTAATTTCAAGGTTGCCGGTGCTCATCACGCCCTGGGCGACCGTCGCGTCGCCCGCGATGCGGTCAAAGGCGAAGCCTTCCGAAAAAATGTCGCGGAAATCCAGCGTGATGCGCCGCGGCAGCGCCTGCAGGCTCAGCACCCCGAGCAGGCGGCCCATACCCGGGTCGAGCTTTCTGAACTGCCCGCTGCCTGCATCGAACCGCATCGCGCCGCCCAGCGTCGGGTAATCGATGCGCGTGGGCGCGCCGTGCCACGCCAGATCGCCCGTCAGCGTGGCCTGGCCGCCGCGTACCGCGTCCGGGTAGCCAAAGCGGTGCATGAAGCGCCCGATATTCGCCGTTTCAAGGCGGAAAGCCAGGCGCGAACGCTCTTCCCCCACGCTCTGCCATTCCCCGTTGCCCGCCAGCCTGCCATCCGGGTTTTCGAGCAGCAGGCGGTCCAGCCTCCATGCGCCGTCATGGTTACGCGCGCTCACCTCCAGCCGCCCCAAGTCCAGCCCGCGCAGGGTGAATTTTTCGGCGGCGACATCCAGCCCGGGCAGGCGGCGCACCGGCGTTTCTTCACTATTTCCGGCTTCCTTCTCGTGCCCGTCATCCCCACCCACGTCGAGGTGTTCGAGGCGGGCCACCAAGGTGCCGTCGCCCGCATGACGCCAGTCGAATTCGCCCTTCGCCCGGTCGCTGTCCAGCCGGGCTTTCCAGCCGCCGGCATCGGCCACCGCGCGCAGCGCCACCCCGTTCAGCGTCTGCCCGAGCAGGCGCAGCCTGTGCGCCTGCAGCGTCACGCCCGCCAGCGCGAAACCGCCGCTGGCCTGCGGCGCTTCGCCGCCCGCATCGGCCTGCTCCCCAACCCGTACATCATCGGCCAGCGCCCGCCGCCAGGCATCCAGATCGATGTCATCGAATTCCGCCGCGGCCATCACGCCGCCATCGACCATGCGCGGCGTCTGGAACAGGCCGATGCCGCCGCGCTTTATCTGCCAGCCAGAGGGGATCGCGGCGTATTCGATTTCGGCCTGCAGCCTCTCGGCGAGTCTGGCGCGAAGGGTTCTCCGGCTACTGTCCGGATAATCCATCTCTATCAGCAGCGGCCAGCGTTCGGCAGCGTTTTTCCCGAACGGGAACGGGAAACTGGACGTGACGCCTTCGAGGCTGGAACGCACGCTGACATGCACGCCCTCCTTGCCGCGCACGGCGACCTCGGCCTGCCAGGCGGCCGCGCCGCCCAGATGGGCCAGCGCGGGAGAGTCGTAATCGCGCCGCAGGACGCTGACGGGTAGCGTGCCGGAGGCGGAGAAAAGCACTCCGCCATCGGCCGACGTGGCGGCGGAAAGCTGCAGCGGCTCGCCGTACAGGCGCGCGCGCGCTTCGGGAATGGTGAGTTCGTCGGCGGTGAAATGAAGCCGTCCGCCCGCCTCTTCCAGCGGCGGCATTCCTTCGGCCAGCCACAGGCGGTTGGCGGCGAAACGGTAAGCGCCGCTGACGCGGGTTCTGTCGAGCGCCGCCAGCGGCATCGCCAGACGCAGCTCAAGGGCTCCGCTGCCTTCGGCGCGCATGCCCTCGGTGAAATGGCCAATACGCCCGGCCACCGGACTCTGGGAAACAAAGCGGAGAAATTCGCCCGTCGGGCCGTTCGCCTTGCCGGTGATGGACATGACCGGGCCGCCGTCCGCGTCGAGATCGGGCACGCTGGCGTTCACGCCGGTCAGCGCGACGCCGAAAATCCGCGCCCGGCTAGAGTCGATGCGCAAACCGGGGCCTTCGAAGCGGACTTCGCCATACAGCCCTTCGATCGAGGGCCAGCCGGGCGCGTAATCGAGCACCGCGTCCGCCACCTTGATGGCGACGAGAAACTGGCCGCTGCCGTCGCGGAAGGGAAAATCGTCCAGCCGCCCGCGCAGGCGCAGCCGGGTTTCCGGCACATCGGCGCGGCGGATGGCGGTGCGCACCCAGTCGTTCGTTTCGCGGCCAACCACGCGCGGCAGGTAACGCCATACCGATCCGCTTTCGGCGCGGGTGAGACGGGCCTGCATGTCGATCTCGCCCAGCACGCCGCTTTCCGGCCAGTAGCTGCCGGAGGCGTCGCCCGCGGCATCGGGGTTTTCGAAACTGGCCGTATCGAGCGTAACCCTCAGCCGCCCGTCCGCGCGCGACCAGCCGCCCTGCGCCCGCAGGGACGAAAACGTCAGCCGGGACTGCTCGAACACCTGCGGCAGGTCGATGTGCGCGCCCGCGCCGGAAAGGCGGAAGCGCCCGCCACCCTCATCGCCATCGATTTCGCCAGAAAGCCCGCCCAGACCGGGCAAGGCTTCATACGCCTCGAAACCCACCTCCCTGAGCCGGGCGGCGAGCTTCCAGCGCCGCAGCGCGGCCATTTCGCCCTCCCAGGAAAAACGCAGCGCGCTGACCTGCCCGCGCAGCCCGGAACCGGCGAGCCGCGCCCGCGTTTCATCGCCCAGCGGCAGATACGCCGCCAGACGGGTGAGTACGGCCAGATCAAGCTGGTTCGCACGCAGCTCGCCCCCGCCCGCGCGTTCTTCCGTACGGTTTTCCGCGCGCCCTTCTTCTTTATCCACCCCCTGCCAGCGCAGGGTGAAATCAGTCGCGGGCAGCGCGACACCGTCCACCGTCGCCAGGCGCAGCCCCTGCGCCGTCAGCGTTATCTCCCGGTCCGAACGGCTGGCCGCCACACGCCCATGCAGGCGGGACAGCCCCAGCTCCGGCAGGTTCTCGCCCAGGCGGGCGGAAACCGCTTCCAGCGCCACATCGGCCGTTACCGCCGTTTGCGCCGCGCCGTCCAGATCTAGCCACATCCGCACGCCGCCATCGCCTTTCAGGGGAAGCGGGTAATCCACCCACGGCAGCCAGCCGCCCAGGTCGGCATGCTTCAGATCGACGTACAGTTTTCCCTTCGAGTGCAGCGGGTTTGGGGACGACAGCCGCGCCAGCTCGCCGCGCAGATCGAGCGCCGAGGCCAGATTTTCGGGCGGCTGCGCGCGCAGGGCGAAACGGTGAGCGCGAAAACCGCGGTCGAGCAGAAAATCCACCTGTTCCAGCCGCAGTTCCGGCGCGGCGCGGTAATCGTCGTTCCACGTCAGCGCCGCGCCGTGAATGGCGATCTGCTGCTGGGCCAGCACCCATTCCAGAAATCCGCCCCCATCGGGCCCGGCGGCGATGCGCAGCCCCGCCGCCACCAGGCCGCCATCGCGCTCGCGGCGCAGCGCCAGCGCGGGCGAATACACATCCAGACGATGGAAATGCGGCGTCCGCAACAACAGCGATTTCAGCGACAGCGTGGCATCGACCCGCGCCAGCTCCAGCGCCGGGCGGCCCTCACCGTCGCGCACGGTCACGCCGCGCAGATGCAGGCGCGGACGCAGGCCCGGCCAGTCCGCGCTCAGGGCATCGATCGTCACCGGCAGCCCCATTGCGCGCGAGGCCGCCGCCGCGATTTCTTCCCGGTAATCCCCAATATGCGGCGCGGCCACTTCCCGCGCGAACAGGAATACGCCCCCGACGATGAACCACAGCGCCAGCAATATCCGGGCGCAATAACGCAACCCCGGGCGCAGCCTCGCCGGGAGAGATGCTTTTACCGCGGAGGAAGGAAGGGTGTGATTCATTCAGGGAAGGGGCAGCCCACAAAGTTTTCCGCCGCTGGCTGCGCGCCGGGGCCGAAACACGCACGGTCCGCGTAGCGCCAGACGAAGGGGGAGGGGATTCTACCTTCTACCCGCACGCGGCGGCGCTGGCGCGCTCCGGAACCGCTCAATGGTGGCACAAACCGGTTTTGCACACCGTTGCGCAATGTTTCGGACGCCCCCGCGCCACGCCCGCCCCGGACGGGGCCGGAGCAGGCCGGGTATGATGGAAAAATCCGGAGCCGCAGCGGCGCTTTCCTGTGCTTTCCTGTGCTTTCCCCCCTCACCTTTCCGCCATCCGCCCGACCATGTCCAACGAATCCGCCCTCCGCCACGCCGCCGGTCTGTCACGCTTTCTTGCCCGCATGCTGGAAAGCCGCCCCTGGCTGGAAGAAGCGCTGCTGGCGAGCACCAGCGCGCCGCTCGACGCCAGCGCGATGCGCGCCTTCATCGACGCCAGGGGCGCGGACGAAGCTTCGCTGCGCCCCGTACTGCGCCATCTGCGCACCTGGGTGGTGTGCCACCTCGTCGTGCGCGATCTCGCGGGCCGGGCAGCGCTGACCGAAGTCACCGAAACCATGACGGTGCTGGCCGAAACCGCCATCGCCCATGCGTATGAGGTGCTGCGCGAAGCGCTGGTGGAGCGCTACGGGCTGCCGCTGTCGCCCACCGGCTGGGAACAGTCGCTGCTGGTGATCGGCATGGGCAAGCTGGCCGGGCGGGAGCTGAACGTTTCCTCCGACATCGACCTGATCTTTATCTACCCGGAAGACGGCAACACCGGCGGCCGGAAAATCATCAGCAACTTCGAGTTTTTCGAGCGTCTGGGCAAGCAGCTTATCCAGGCGCTGGGCGAAGTGACCGAGCACGGCCAGGTGTTCCGCGTCGACATGCGGCTGCGCCCCAACGGTGAATCCGGCCCGCTGGCGGGCAGCTTCGACATGCTGGAACGCTATCTGATCGCCCAGGGACGGGAGTGGGAGCGCTACGCCTGGATCAAGTCCCGCGTGCTCACCGGCGAGCGCTGGCGCGAGCTGGGCAACATCGTCCGCCCCTTCGTGTACCGCAAGTATCTCGATTTCGGCGCGATCAGCGCCATGCGCGACCTGCACCTGCAGATCCGCCGCGAAGTGGCGCGCCGCGACCGCGCCCACAACGTCAAGCTGGGCCCCGGTGGCATCCGCGAAATCGAATTCATCGCCCAGGTGTTCCAGCTTATCCGCGGCGGGCGCGATGCCTCGCTGCAACTGTTCCCGACGCTGCAGGTGCTGGCGCGGCTGGCCGAGCGCGGCATTCTCACCGCGGAGGCGGTAGACGAACTGTCCGCCGCCTACGATTTTCTGCGCCGCCTCGAACACCGCCTGCAATACCTCGACGACGCCCAGACCCACGATCTGCCGGACAACGATGCCGACCGCGCCCTCATCGCCACGGCGATGGGCTTCGACGGTTACGACGCGCTGCTTGACGCGCTCGACCGCCACCGCGCGGCGGTGAGCCAGCACTTCGGCGCTGTTTTCGGCGACCCGTCCGAAGAAGAGCACGATCTGGACGACATCTGGGCCGCCGCGAAAGATCCGGAGCAGACCGCGCCCGCGCTGGCCGGGCTGGGCTACGCGGACGCCTCCGCCGCCGCCGGCCGGCTGAGCGCGCTGCACGCCAGCCCGCGCTACCGCCAGCTGCCGAACCACATCAAGGAGCGCTTCGATGCGCTCATGCCGCGCGTGATCGAAACCGCCGCCGCCGCCGCGCATCCGGACGAAACCCTCGCGCGCTGCGCCGATCTGCTCGAAGCCATCAGCCGCCGCGGCGCCTATCTGGCGCTGCTGCAGCAGTATCCGCAGGCGCTCACGCGCGTGGCCGACCTCGTCGGCGCATCGCCGTGGGCGGCGCAATACCTCACCCATCACCCCATTCTGCTCGACGAGCTGCTCGCCGGACGCGGCCTTTCCGCCACACCGGACTGGGCCGGATTCCGCGCCGAGCTCGCCGCGCAGCTCGACGCCGTGGAACCCGACATGGAACGGCAGATGGACCTGATGCGCGAGCAGCACCACGCCCAGGTGTTCCGCCTGCTGATCCAGGATCTCGCCGGCCGGCTGACGGTGGAAAAGCTCGCCGACCATCTTTCCGAACTGGCCGACATCATGCTCGGCCTCACCCTGCCGCTGTGCTGGCGCAAGGTCAACATCCGCCATCGCGACGATCCGCGCTTCGCCGTCATCAGCTACGGCAAGCTCGGCGGCAAGGAGCTGGGCTACGCCTCGGATCTGGACATCGTTTTCCTGTACGACGACGCCCCCGAAGCCGCCGAGGTTTACTCCCGCCTCGCCCGGCGCGCCAGCACCTGGCTGTCCAGCCGCACTTCCGCCGGAATCCTGTTCGAAACCGACCTGCGCCTGCGCCCCAACGGCGAATCCGGCCTGCTCGTCTGTTCGCTCGAAGCCTTCCGCAAATACCAGCTCGAATCGGCCTGGGTCTGGGAGCACCAGGCGCTCACCCGTGCGCGCATGAGCGCCGGTGATTCCGCCATCGGCGCGGCCTTTGAGCGCATCCGGGAAGAAGTCCTGCGCCTGCCGCGCGATCTGCCCGGCCTGCGCGCCGAAGTGCTGGCGATGCGCCAGAAAATGCGCGACACCCACGCGGGCAAGAGCGCGCTGTTCGACCTCAAGCACGACGCGGGCGGCCTCATCGACGTCGAATTTCTCATCCAGTATCTGGTGCTCGGCCATGCCCACCAGCACCCGCGCCTTACCGGCAACCTCGGCAACATCGCCCTGCTGCGCATCTGCGGCGAACTCGGCCTGATCCCGCCCGGCCTCGCCACCGCCTGCGGCAACAGCTACCGCCTGCTGCGCCGCCTGCAGCACCGCCAGCGCCTGAACAGCGAACCCTCACGGGTCGAACCGGAAGAAGCCGCCGCCGTGCGCGAACCGGTGCAGGCCCTGTGGAACCACGTCTTCGGCGAATGATCCATTCCCCTATCCTCCCTGGCCGCGCCAGACCCGCCCCATGAACCAGGAAACCGAACTCAAGCTCGCCTTCCCCGCCCCGCTGCTGCCCGCCCTGCTGCGCCACCCGCTCGTGGCGGGCGCGCCGAAACAGGGCCGGGCCGTCACACTCCATAACACCTATTTCGATACCCCCGCGTTCGAACTGCGCGCGCGCGGCATCGCGGTGCGCACCCGCAGGCAGGGCGGGAAATGGCTGCAGACGGTGAAATGCGCCGCTCCTTCCACCGCCGGGCTGTCGCAGCGCCCCGAATGGGAACAGCCCTGGCGCGGCGCGTTCGACTTTAGCGCGGTCGATGCGCCCGAAACCGCCGCGACGCTCGCCCGCTGCCGCGATGCGCTGATACCGGTCTTCACCACCCGCTTCCGCCGTGAAACCCGGCTGCACACGCCGCGCGAAGGCGTGCGCATCCTGCTGATGGCCGACACCGGCGCGGTCGAGGCCGACGGGCGCGCCGAACCCATTCACGAACTGGAACTGGAACTGGAAAGCGGCACGGCGGCCGATCTGCTCGAACTGGCCTGCGCGCTCGCCCGCGATCTGCCGCTGCTGCCCTCCGACCTCTCCAAGGCCGGGCGCGGCTACCGGCTGTTCCACAACCAGGGACCACGGGCGGAACAGGCCGAAGCCCCGGCCCTCCGCGCGGATCACTCCGTTTCCGCCGCGTTCCGCGAACTCGCCCACGGCTGCCTGCGCCAGTGGCAGGCCAACGCGGCGGCGGCAGCGGCCCTCGGCGCCGATGGCAACGATGGCGACGGCTGCGCCGAATGCATCCACCCGCTGCGCGTGGCGCTGCGGCGGCTGCGCACGCTCATCCGTTTTTTCGCGCCCGCCCTGCCGGACGGGTTCGCTCCGGCATGGAACCGCCGCCTGCGCGATCTGGCCGCCGCCTTCAGTCACAGCCGCGACATTGAAGCGCTGCACGCAGGTTTTCTCGCTCCGCTCGCCACTGCGGAACGCGCCTGCCGCATCGACGGGCTGCCCCGGCTGCTCACGCGTGCGGATGATGCCCGCCGCAGCGCCCGCGCAGCAGCGCTGGAGCGGATCGGCAGCGACCGGCACGGGCTCGCACTGCTTGAGTTCAGCGCGGATCTGCTGCGCCTGCCTGAAAACACCCCGGGCGCGACGGATACGCCCGGGCGCTTTGCGCAGCGGCGGCTGGCGCGGCTGCGCCAAAAGGCGCGGCTGCGCTTCGAGGCTGCCCGCGCATCCGGGGCCTCGTCCCTGCCCGCGCGCCTGCACGCCCTGCGCATCGCGCTCAAACAGCTGCGCTACGGCATTGCCTTCTTCACCCCCCTGCTCCCTCAAAAAACCGCCCGGCGCGCGCTCTCCAGGCTCACCCGCATCCAGACAGCGCTGGGCAATCTCAACGATGCGGCCCGCGCGCGCGACCTGCTCGCCGCCTGGGCTGATGAAGACGCCACGCTGCGAACCGCTGCCGCCCACATCACGCAACAGATAAAAAAACACCGCACCCGCCGCCAGCGCCGCGCGCTGTGCCAGGCCGGGCTGCTGCTGTGGGGGAAAAAACCGTGGTGACGCTTTCCCCCGGCCCCGCGCGGGAAAACCGCATGGATCTGCTGCTCTGGCGTCACGCCGAAGCGCTCAACGGCAGCCCGGATCACGAACGCCCCCTGTCGGAGCGCGGCATCCGCCAGGCGCGGGAAACCGCCGCCTGGCTCACCAGGCATGCCCCGCGCAACCTGCGGATACTGGTTAGCCCCAGCTTGCGCACCCGTCAGACGGCAGCCATATTCAGTGAAAATTTCACAACGGTTCCTGAACTCGGCCCCGAAGCCGGGGCGGCCAACCTGCTCGCAGCCGCAGGCTGGCCAGATGCCGGTGGCGCGGCGCTCATCGTCGGCCACCAGCCCGCCCTGGGCCGCGCGGCCTCCCTGCTGCTTGCGGGCAGTGAGGCGGAATGGACGTTCAGGAAAAGCGCGGTGTGGTGGTTTTCCAGCCGCATCAGAAACGGCCAGCGGCAGACCATTCTGCGCGCGGTAACCGGTGCCGGACTCACCTGAACAGGCACGGAACATGCCCCCGGCAGCCGCTTCCGCCCCGCTTCAGGCAGCCCCTTTTGCGCAACGCACAACGAGCGTATTCTTCCGCCTCTCCGAGCGACCCCAGAGTACTTCCACCCGCCATGAATGAATCCGCACCAGTCCAGAACGGCGCCGCCCGCATCATCGACGGCGTCAAGCGCCTGTTTTACGACGGCTACTGGATCAAGGCTTACGATCCGCCCGCCGATTCGCTCGCGACGAAAAAGGCGCTCATCCAGGCGCTGACGCGCCGCCTTTTCAACCACGTCGAACATGGCATCAACATCCCCGGCAGGCGTCTGGCCGACGCGCGCCGCGCCTACGAAAGCGAAGCCGACCCGAAACGCAAGCGGGTCAAGGGCGCGATGCTGGCCGGGGCGATGTTCAACCGCGCCACCGATATTTTCACCAAGCTGGTCGAACTGCAGGAACTGGGCGTCGAAATCGACACGGACAACGCCCTGATGCGCGAATGCGGCGTCTGTCTTCAGGAAGCGCTGGAGCTGGGGCGGCTGGTGCTGCACCGCAGCGGAGAGGAGGGCATTGATGAACTCTGGGGCGAGCCCTTCCGCGCTTTTTCGATTCCGGTCGAAGCCTTTTACGAAAGCCGCTATATCAAGATCGCGCAGACCCTGCGCGACATCGACCAGGTCTGCGCGGCGATGACCGCAACCTTTGCCGCCAGCGAGCTTTTCGCCGGGATCGAGCAGCCGCTGCGCCAGCTCAACGAGGCGGCCAAGATCAAGTGCGAAACCCTGCGCACCGACAGCACCATCTTCGATATCTGGGCCAGCTTCGTCATCGCCGCCGAGGAACTCACCGCCTTCAGGCCGCACCTGTCCTCCCCCCCGCTCAAGGGCGAGGCCCGGCTCGCCGCCGGCGGCCAGCGCCTGCTGGTGAAGGGGCGCGATCTCATCACCTACATCACGCGCGCGCGCACCCCCATGCCCAAAAGCACGGAGGAGTACATCCGGCTGTGCCAGCGCTACGCGGAAGGCATCGAGCGCCTGAAAAGCTCCCGTACCGCATAACGCGCCCCGGATTCCAGCCCCGCACGCGAGAACATCCATGCCGCGACACCACTTCTTCCGCTCCGCCCGCGCCCTGCTCCACCGTCTTGCCGCCGCCGCGCTGGCCGCATGCCTGGCGCTGCCCGCGCTGGCAGCCGAACCCGTCATCATCGACGTGCGCACGCCCGCCGAATACGCGCAGGGGCATATCAGCGGCGCGCTCAACCTGCCCTACGACACAATCGCCGCCCACATCACCGCCGCCGCGCCGGACAAGGCCGCGCCGGTGATCCTCTACTGCCGCAGCGGACGGCGCTCCGCCATCGCCCTGGAAACGCTGAAGGGCGCGGGCTATACGCACGCGGAAAATTACGGGGGACTGGAAGAAGCCCGGAAGCGGCTGGAGGGGCGCTGACGCGGCCCGGACGCCGCCTGCGCCGTATCCCGCAGCAGCCCTTGCCGCATCCCGCCGCCATTGCGGCGGCCATCCGCCCCTCCGGGCAGAAATCACCCGCCGGGAACCAGCAGACGTCCTGCGTAAGGCGCGGCGGCGAACAGAAAAGCGGCCAGAAAAAGCGCCACGGTTACGCGCCCAGGCAGCGGAAAGCGGCGGATGCCACGGAACAGGCCGCATCCCAGGAAAAACGCTCCGGCGGAAAAACTCCCCTGCTCCCACGCCTGCCGCATCCAGACGGAGGCGTGAGGCCCGGGCATTCCGTCCGCCGCCCGGATGCCAAACAGCGCATTGACCAGAAACAGGAAGGCCAGCGCGGCGCAGCACAGCAGCGCGGCCCATGCGAGCAGGGTTTGCCCGGTTTTTCTGTCAGGAGTGGAAGTCATGCTCATCCGTTCGTCTGGCAGGCGGTTTTTGTGGTGGCCGGTATCCGGAAATCCGGGTTCAGAGAATGACGCCGCCGCCGAGGCAGACCCGGGATTCGTACACCACCACGCTTTGCCCCGGCGTCAGCGCCCATTGCGGCTGGGCGAACGCGATCGTGGCGCGGCCATCGGCGATGCGGTCGATTTCGCACGGCGCATCCGCCGTGCGGTAGCGCGGCTTGGCGGTATAGACCCAGTGCGTATGCGGATCGCGCCCGGCGATCCAGTGCAGATCGCCCGCCGTCAGACTGTCCCTGAGCAGGGCCGGGTGTTCGTGCCCCTGGACAACGTGGAGAACGTTGGCCGCGACATCCTTCCCCGCCACGTACCACGCATCGTGTTCGCCCGCTTCGTCCTGACCGCCCTTGATGCCGCCGATGTGCAGCCCCTTGCGCTGGCCGATGGTGTGGTACATCAGGCCCTGGTGTTCGCCGAGCACACGGCCATCGTCGAGGCAGCGGATCTCGCCCGGGCGCACCGGCAGATAGCGCATGAGAAATTCGCGGAACGGGCGTTCGCCGATGAAACAGATGCCGGTGGAATCCTTTTTTGCAGCAACGTGCAGGTTTGCTCCGGCGGCGATTTTGCGCACCTCGCGCTTGTAGAGCGCGCCGAGCGGAAAGAGGGTTTTGCTCAGCTGTTCCTGGCTGAGGCGGTAGAGGAAATAGCTCTGGTCCTTGGCGCCGTCCTCGGCCTTGAGCAGCTGGAATTCGCTCCGCCCGTCGCTGTTCCATTCGCGCACCTGCGCGTAATGCCCGGTGGCGATGCGGTCGGCGCCCAGCGCCATGGCGTGGTCGAGAAAGCAGCGGAACTTGATCTCGGAGTTGCACAGAATGTCCGGATTGGGCGTGCGCCCGGCCTCGTATTCGCGCAGAAAATCCGCGAACACGCGCTCCCGGTATTCCTGGCTGAAATTCACCACTTCCAGATCGATGCCGATGGCGTCGCACACCGAGGCGACATCGACCAGATCCTGCCGCGTGGAGCAGTATTCGCCATCGTCATCGTCTTCCCAGTTTTTCATGAACAGCCCGGTGACGCGGTAGCCCTGCTGCTTGAGCAGCAGCGCGCTCACCGAGGAGTCCACGCCGCCGGACATGCCGACGACCACGCTCATTCCACCGGGATCCTGTTTTTTACTCGACATTCGGTCCTTCTCCCTCAAACCAGTCAGCCAGCGGCAGTATCGCCGCCGGATCTCCATTGTCGGCAAACCAGCTGTCGACCGCGAAACGGGCGCTGCCATAGCCCCCGCCCGGCTCCGACGCGGCCAGACGGGCCGTTTCTTCGATCACAGCGGAAAAATGCTGGAAAACCAGCCGCGCGCGTCGCGCCGGTTCCATTACGCGATGAAACCGCAACCAGCCGCGCGCCTCCAGCAGCCGCAGCAGACGGGTGGTGGAGGTGGAATGGTCGATGCAGTCCATGCGCCCATCCACGCCATCGTCGAGATAATTTCCCCGCCGGTCTGCCGCCACCGGCGTCTGCTCCCCCGCGATCCGGTACAGGCGGCCAATGACGGCGGCGAGCGCCTCACGCTCGGCGGCGGCATCGCGCGCGGCGGCCAGCGCGGCGCGCGCCGGTTCGAGCTGCCCGTCGCTGAACACCACCAGCGCTTCCGTCAGACAGCCGTAGTTGTAGCAGATCGTGATGACGCTGCCCGCATGCGCGGGCAGGGAAAAGGCCGCAGCGACCAGCGCGAATCCGGCGGCGATCCGTTGCGCCTTCATGCGCGCGAGCGGATGAAATCGAGCGGAAAACGGCGTCCCGCCAGCCAGTCGTCGATGCAGCGCAGCACCAGCGGGCTGCGCAGGCGCTCGCGGCTGGCGCGGATTTCGTCCGCCGTCATCCACACGGTGCGCACGATGCCGCTATCCAGCGCGCGTCCCGGCGCCTCTTCTCCCGCCTCGCCGCCAAAAGCAAAGCGCAGATAGGTGATGCCGTCATCCGGCAGCTGCCGTTCATAAACGCCCACCAGATATCCGGGGGTAAACGGGCGCGCGGTTTCTTCCAGCGTTTCGCGCACCACGGCCTCGAACAGCGATTCCCCCTGTTCGAGATGCCCGGCGGGCTGATTCAGACGCAGGCCTTCCGCAGTGTTTTCCTCGACCAGCAGAAAACGGCCCTCCCGCCCGATCACGGCGGCAACGGTAACGTTAGGCTTCCAGATGCGTTTCATGAGGATGCGCAGAGGGAGGATGAAATAACCGGAAACGGGCATTTTACCCCGCTGTCAGACAAACGCGCCCCGTGCAGCGTTATCCGCGTTCTTTGCGCTAGAATCCGCAGGCTAAGCTTCCGCAGCCTGGCGAATCCGCCCATACCGAATTTTTCCGCAGGAGACTCCCACCATGTCCATGGCCGACCGCGACGGTTTCATCTGGTACGACGGCAAACTCGTACCGTGGCGCGACGCGACCACCCACGTGCTCACCCACTCGCTGCATTACGGCCTGTCCGTTTTCGAAGGCGTGCGCGCGTACAAAACCGCCAGGGGCACCGCGATTTTCCGCCTTGCCGAGCATACGCAGCGCCTGATCAACTCGGGCAAAATTTACATGATGGACATCCCTTATACGAAGGATGTCCTGATCGAGGCGCAGAAAGAAGTCGTGCGGGCGAACGGGCTGGAATCCTGCTATCTGCGCCCGATCGCGTTCTACGGATCGGAGAAGATGGGCATTTCCACGCGCGGCGCAACGGTGCACGTCGCCATCGCCGCCTGGCCGTGGGGCGCCTATCTGGGCGAGGAAGGGCTGGAAAAGGGCATCCGCATCAAAACCTCTTCCTTTGTCCGTCACCACGTCAATGTGACGATGCCGCGCGCCAAGCTCGCCAGCACCTACGCCAACTCCATTCTCGCCAACCTTGAGGCGACGCAGGACGGCTACGACGAGGCGCTGCTGCTCGACACCCAGGGCTTCGTCGCCGAGGGCGCGGGGGAAAATCTTTTCGTCATCAAGGACGGCATCATCTACGAGCCCGAACTGGCCTCGGCGCTGACCGGCATCACGCGTGATTCCGTCATCCGCATCGCGCGCGAACTCGGCTTCGAGATCCAGACCCGCCGCCTTACCCGCGACGATATCTACATTGCCGACGAAGCCTTCTTCACCGGCACCGCGGCCGAAGTCACCCCCATCCGCGAACTGGACAACCGCAAAATTGGCGAAGGCCGCCGCGGCCCGATCACCGCCCGGATCCAGGCCCGCTTCTTCGACGTCGTCAACGGCCGCGCGCCCGAATACGACGCCTGGCTCGCCTACGTCTGAGGAGCCCCGCATGACCACCAGCGCCACAACGAAAACCGCAAAAACCGCCCCTGTTGAAGTAACCGCGCACGACCTGCCGCTGCACTGCCCGCGCCCGGGCTCGCCGCTGTGGGCGCAGCATCCCCGCGTCTTTCTCGATGTGCTGAAGGCAGGCGAGGCGGTCTGTCCCTACTGCAGCGCCCGTTACATCTTCACAGGCAAACGGCCCACCGGCCACCACTGACCGGGCAGCCTGCAACGCGTCATCCTGCGGGGGCGGCAACGCCCTCGCGCCATGTTGACGGCAACCGCCCCGTTTTTCCGGAACCCGCATGAGCAGACCGATCTTCACTTCCGCGGCCGAGGTCGAAGCCGCTTTCTATGACGCGCTTGCCCGCGCGGATATCAGCGCCATGATGACGCTCTGGTCCGAGGACGAAGACGTCGTCTGCATCCGCCCGGACGAACCGCGCACGGTCGGCCTCGCTGCCATACGGGAATCGTGGCGCAAACTGTTTTCCAGCGGCCCGCGCAGAATCGCGCGCGCATCGCATCAGGTCGTCAGCGCCAACATGATGCTGACCGTTCATAACGTCTGCGAATACGCCAGCACCGGGGATGCCGACGCATCCGCCCCGCCCGTCATCGCCACCAACGTTTACACCCGCGGCGCGCTCGGCTGGCGCATGGTGATGCACCATGCCTCGGAAATTCCCGGGGAAGATCAGCCGCTCATGCACCTTGCCCCGCATGCGGTGCATTGACAGACCTTCTGCCTGACCGGCGCGGCATGGCCGCTGACGAAAAGACCACGCCCACCAGTCCCACCCCGCAAACGTTCCGTGACGCGCGCTGGCGCAGATACAACGCCAGCCCATGCGGATTTGCCCGTACCCGCCATGCCTGCGAGAATTGAACCCTCTTTGGAGCCCCTTATCCGCCATGTCTGATCAAGCCAGCCCGCCCCTCCAGGACGAAAACCACATCATCGCCGAGCGCCGCGAAAAACTTGCCGCATGGCGCCAGTCCGGCAAAGCCTTTCCCAATGATTTTTCGCGTGAAAACACCGCGGGCAAGCTCGACGAACTCTATGGCGAAAAAGATGCGGAAACGCTCGCAGGCATGCCGGTAGAAGTCCGCGTCGCGGGCCGGATCATGCTCAAGCGGGTCATGGGCAAGGCAAGCTTCATCACCATCCAGGATCTGTCCGGGCGCATCCAGCTTTATGTGACGCGCGACGCGGTGGGCGAAGAAATCTACGCTGATTTCAGACACTGGGACATTGGCGATATCGTCGGCTGCGTTGGCGCGCTGTTCAAGACGAAGACGGGCGAACTCACCGTTCAGGCATCTGAAATCCGCCTGCTGACGAAAACCCTGCGCCCGCTGCCAGACAAATTCCACGGTCTGACCGATGTCGAGCAGAAATACCGCCAGCGGTATATCGATCTCATCATGAACGAGCAGACCCGCTTCACCTTCGCCGCCCGCAGCCGCATGGTGCAGTCAATCCGCAACTACATGATTCATCATGGCTTTCTGGAAGTGGAAACGCCCATGATGCACCCCATTCCCGGCGGTGCCGCGGCAAAGCCTTTTACGACCCACCACAACGCGCTCGACATGGATCTGTTCCTGCGCATCGCACCCGAGCTTTATCTCAAGCGTCTGGTGGTGGGCGGTTTCGAAAAAGTGTTCGAAATCAACCGCAACTTCCGTAATGAAGGGCTGAGTCCGCGCCACAATCCTGAATTCACGATGATGGAATTCTATGAGGCGTACGCGAACTACAGAACGCTGATGGATTTCACCGAAGGGCTGCTCCGCCATGCCGCGCGCGAAGCGCTGGGCACCGAAAGCTTCATCTATCAGGGGCGGGAACTTGATCTGTCCCGGCCCTTCGCGCGCCTGACCATGGTCGAGGCCATCCACAAATACCAGCCGGGTTTTTCCGTTGAACAGCTGAACGATGCCGCCTGGCTCCGCGCACGCCTCGAAAGCATGGGCGTAAAGGTCAAGGCGGACGTCGGCCTGGGAAGCCTGCAACTGATGCTGTTCGAGGAAACCACCGAAGCCAGTCTGTGGGAGCCCACCTTTATCGTGGATTATCCCGCCGAGGTTTCCCCGCTCGCCCGCCGCAACGATGAAAATCCGGACATTACTGAACGCTTCGAGCTTTTCATCGTCGGGCGCGAGATCGCCAACGGTTTCTCCGAACTGAACGACCCCGAAGATCAGGCCGCCCGTCTTCAGGAACAGGTCAAAGCCAAAAACGCGGGCGATGAAGAAGCGATGTACTACGACGCCGACTACATCCGCGCCCTGGAGTTCGGCCTCCCCCCCACCGGCGGCTGCGGCATCGGCATCGACCGCCTCGTTATGCTGCTGACCGACTGCCCGTCGATCCGCGACGTCATCCTGTTCCCGCACATGCGGCCAGAATAGCTCCGGCGTATTTTCTCCAAAGATCTACACGGAAGCAGAAAGGGCCGTATCACCAGATACGGCCCTTTCTGTTTTTTGCCAGGACTGCCGCGCTGCCGCCAGATCTGCACAGATCACCGGCGGCGCGGTTTCTTTTGAACAGCCGTTACAGCCGTTCCCAGATCGTGGTAATGCCCTGGCCGCCGCCAATGCACATCGTCGCCATGCCGTAACGGCCACCGCTACGCTGCAGTTCGTGCAGCAGTTTGACAATGATTACGCCGCCCGTCGCGCCCACCGGGTGGCCAAGGGCGATCGCCCCGCCATTCGGATTTGTTTTCGCCGGATCCAGCTCCAGCCCCTTGCTCACCGCGAGCGACTGTGCGGCGAACGCTTCGTTCGACTCAACAACATCGATCTTGTCCAGCGTCAGTCCGGCACGCTGCAGGGCAAGCCTGGAAGCGGGAATCGGCCCCTCGCCCATGAGTTCGTTCGGCACCCCCGCGATCGCGTAGGCTACCAGACGCGCAATCGGCTTGTGCCCGCCCGCGGACGCCTTCGCAGCATCAGCCAGCACGAGGAATGCCGCCGCATCGTTAATGCCCGAGGCGTTGCCCGCCGTCACCGTTCCATCCTTCTTGAACGCAGGCTTCATCTTCGCCAGCGCTTCCAGCGTCGTCGCGCGCGGATGCTCGTCGGTATCGAACACCACTGGTCCCTTGCGGGTTTCGAAGGTAATCGGGGCAATCTGACCCTTGAAACGGCCATCAGCGATCGCGACAGCGGCGCGCTGCTGCGACTCCAGCGCGAAAGCATCCTGCGCCTCGCGGCTGATGCCCCATTTCGAGGCCAGATTTTCCGCGGTAATCCCCATATGGCCTACGCCAAACGGATCGGTCAGCACCGCCACCATCGCATCGATGGCCTTGGCATCGCCCATCCGCGCGCCGGAACGCAGCGACGGCATCAGGTAGGCGCCGCGGGACATCACTTCGACGCCGCCGCCAAGCGCCATATCCGCATCACCCAGCATGATCGCCTGGGCGGAACTGACGATGGCCTGCTGCGCGGACCCGCACAGGCGGTTAACCGCGAACGCCACCGAGTCCATCGACATTCCGCCCTGGATCGTGGCGACGCGGGCAACGTAGGGGTAACGGGATTCGGTCGGGATGCAGTTCCCCACCGTGGCGAAACTGATCTGCTTCGCATCTACCCCAGCGCGTGCGATAGCCTCTTTCACAATCACGCCGCCAAGCTCGGCCGGTTCCATATCCTTCAGCGACCCGCCAAAACCACCCACGGCAGAGCGCACCGCGCTCAGCACAACAACGTCACGACTTGCCATCTCACATCTCTCCTGAGGTTATCAGTGCTCAAACCAGCCCGCGATACCAAACAGGGCCAGCATCAGCAGGCACACGACCAGGGCCCGCCACACCAGCCCTACCGTACTTTGCATGTAATCAGCGTCGGCCTCGTCCCCCGTCCCCATTTCTGGACGTTCCACGATCTCGCCCGACTCATGGACGGGCATACCAAGGCGCACGCCCAGCGCGCCCCCGCCGCTTGCAAGCAGTATAGCGGACGCTCTGTCGGGCCACTGCATCGGCTGCGTCCTCCAGCAATAGACGGCATCCTCGAAATCACCTGCGACCGAAAAAGACGCCGCGGTCAGCCGTACCGGCAGCCAGTCGACAAGCTCGAACACACGCCGGGCGAAATCACCGAAACGCCCGAATTCGGCATCGCGACGTCCGCCCCAGTCTTCGGCGAAAAAGCGCGCCAGACGGTACATCAGCGCTCCGCTGGGCCCCGGCAGCAGAACAAACCAGAAAGCCACGCCAAAAACATTGCGGTGCGAGGCGACCAGCGCCTGCTCGATCGCCAGCCGCGCAATCTCGCCCGAACCCGCTTCTGTATAGTCCCTGCCACGCCATTCGCCCAGCAGGGCGCGCGCGCGGTCAAGCTCCCCCATGCGCAGCGCAAGATGGATATCAGTAAAAAAATGGCTCTCGTGGCGAAATCCCATCGTCAGGTACAGCACCCCGACATTAAAGGCAAACGCGGCCAGCGGATGGATTTCCCACAGGAAGAAGTACAGCAGCGCGGCGCCCAGCGTACAACCGATCACAAACAGGCACCACACCGAGCGCCCATGCCGCGCCTCGCCATCGTTGAACTTGTCCACCAGCAGTCCGGACAGCCGGCCCAGCGGATCAAGAACAGCCTGGCGCACCGGGAGTGGTTTCAGCTGTTCAAGCAGAAGACTGATAACGAGTGAAAGAAGTGTCATACCAATCCAGTCAGGAAAAAACTGTAATCCCGGCTACCCGGCGTAAAACCGGTCGCCCGCCAGCATCCGGAAACCGTCAGGCTCGCCCAATGAAGCGGTACAGGGAATAAAGGATTCCCGCCGTCGCGCCCCAGATGTAATAGTGCCCGAAAGGCATTGCGTGATAATGCCTCAGCCGCCCCCGGTAATGAATGCTGTGCTGCTGGTGGTTTGCCGGATCCAGAAAATGTTCAAGTGGAACCTCAAAAACCTCCGCAACCTCAAATTCATCCAGAGCAAGCTGGAACGGTGGATGCACCACGCCCACCACAGGGGTAATCCTGAATCCGGTTCCAGTGACATGAACCGGTAGCCGTCCGAGCACCTCGATCCGGTCCAGTCCAATCCCGATTTCCTCGTGCGTTTCGCGCAGCGCCGTCATTTCGGCGGACTGGTCGGACGGCTCTACCCGTCCCCCCGGAAACGCAATCTGCCCGGGATGATCGCGCAAATGGTCGGTACGGCGGGTAAGCAGCACCCTGACGCCATCGTCACGCCCGACAAACGGCAGCAGCACCGACGCCGGAACAGATTCGCCCTGTTCCACATCCACGTCACCGGTACAGGTATCCGCCGAAACTCCGGATTTAAAGAGGATTCTTAAACGCTCAAGGTCCAGACGATACTCTCCGCCTATCGGGAAACGCCGACAGAGAATATCAGAAGCGCTTCTTCATCGTCAGGCGGCCGCTTTCGTGCTGAATCTCCACCCGGCTGAGAAAACTCATTCCCAGCAAGGCGAACGGCAGATCACCCTCGTGCACCGATCCCTCGACATTGTGCAAGGTAATCGCCCCTACCCGCACTCCGTCGAGCCGCACCCGCCATACCCGCACCACGCCATTGGCGGTCTGGGAGCGCCCCTGCGTGGCCTTCGTCAGATCAATCCCCGCCCGGCGCGCATCGGACAGGCCCATCGACACCATGCTCGCGCCCGTATCAAGCAGGAACTTTATCGGCGCGCCATTGACCGCGCCCTGCATCACGTAGTGCCCGTTTCCATCGGCCACCAGAACCTGCGTCTGGTTACCGTCACCACCCTCCACGGCAGAGGAGCCCACCACACTACTTCCCAGCGACAGCCGCCGCTGCTGCCCCTCAAAACGGACGACCGCAGCCTCCCCCGTGATTTCGAGCAGCCTCACCCCTTCGCGCGTACTGCCGCCCACAGCCACTGTTTGCGGCGCGCCGCCATTCACCACCAGCACGGCCTTGCTGCCAAACACCCCCGCCAGCACCACGTCTGCCGCGGAAGCCACCCCACACAACACCAGCGCCGCAGCGGCGATGCCGTATCGGGCAAGCATCAGGGCAGCACCATCCCTGCCGTGCCCCGCAACCATGTCACCAGCAAAATCCCAAAGCGTTCGCATCAGACATGGCTGTATTAGCCCCTGCATCAGACGCAGGAGGAAATGCTCCCTTTTTTAACGTATTGTCCAGAGTCAGGGTGCCGCATTTCTTGTCTTGGCTTGCCTGCGGCTCCTGCGGAACAGCCTGAATCTGGAAAGTATTCGCCGTAGTATTCGCCGCCACCAGACTGACGTTATAAAAAGGATTCGCAGAATTCGCCGGGCAGGTCGCAAAACCAGGAATTCCAGGCGCGACACCTGCTGCGTTAAGGTAAGTAAAGTCAATCGTATACTTGCGCTGAAGCGCATTGGCATAACTCTGCATCACCGTCTCGCAGTCCGCCCGGCGAGTCCGGACTATATGCTCGTTATACTGGGGCAGTGCCAATGCAATCAGGATGGCGATGACGGCGACAACGATCATCAGCTCTATCAGGGTAAAACCGGCGCTTCGGCGCCTGCTTATTCGCTTACCGTTCATTTTTTCCGCTCCTTCTCCCCCGTCTGCCCGGACGGCGCGGCGAAATAGGCGCGGCGCGCAACATATCTGGCCCCCATCTGATCAGCATCAACACTCATCCGCCAGTTGAGCATGTTCTGTTTCAGTTCCGAAAACGGCACGACCCCGACCACTCCAGAAATTCTTATTTCCGTTTCCGGAGTAAACGCATAAATCCGCCCTCCCGCCGTTACGGTTTTTCCGGCAGTGTCAATACGTTCAATTTTTTGAGGGCTACTCTCAAACCCCACCATAACTTCATCCCCTTCCACGGCGGCAACCCCCGTTGGTGCCCCCCATGAAAGCGCTGCTGCAATACACAGCAGGGCCAGTTTTCCCGTTTTCATAGACCACCCCCTATTAGAAATCCATTTAAACGTCCGTTTTCTGCTGCAAGGCAGGTCCGCTGATATCTCAGACACGCCTGCCAGCAACAGAAAACCGGTTACCGAACAGTAGTCCATCCCTGACGGCCCATATCAGGATCCGGGCTTTCGCTAGTAGAAAGGCCTCCGGGCAAAACAGCCTTTGCAGCACCTTCTCCGTGCAATATGGTTGGAGCCACTCCACCAGGCAGCTTGCGGGCATTCACCGCTACCGATCCCTGATTTGCACCAAGACTGACAAACTCACCCGAGTTAAAACTTTGATCATTGTTCAGATCAAACACCGAAAAGCTGGTGCGCCCGCCTGTAAATGGATCCAGCTCATATAACCAGCCTGAAACCTGGCCCGCACATGCATTGGGATCTGGCACAAACGACGTAAAAACGATCCGGTCACTGTAATAGGCATTAGGAGAACTAATAACCCGCTCTCCTGTAAGCACTGACGGAGATGCCTGCAGATCAAGATAAAAACCTTTCTGGTCAGCGGATAACGTATTCTTCGTGATGACACGAACGTCGTGGGTTTCCCCGTCAAAATCCGCACTCAGCTTTTCTGCCTGGATTTCCTGTTTCAGCAAATTATTACGTGTTACCTTGGCCCCTCCTGCCACATCGTTCTGGCACGAAACCGGCTGATGAAATGTCTCGCCGCAATCATCAAAAATGCCATAAAAACTCTCTTTCTCCTGATCTCCCTGGTCCCCAACCTCAAAAAACTGTCCGGTTCCAAAATAGACAATTGTCCCATCCCGGTAGGGATTGAGCCGCACCGCTGGCCTTGTCATGATTGGTCGTGTCTTTCCCTCATCCTTGTTGCTGAAAAGGGGGGCGGGCTTGGCTCCCGCCTTGAAAGACACCTTCCATTCACCGACCGCCCCTTTGAAATCAAAGCGCCACATGTTTCCATGCATATCTCCAGCATACACGGCATCCGTCGCCCCGTTCCTGTTGGAGTCCACCGCAGAAGGCGACGCCAGTCCATTCGGTTTTTCCGCACTGCCAACCTGGGTGTCAATCATTTTCAGCAGACTACCCGTCGCCAGATCAACCACAAAAAGCCGTGCCGTATTCGATTCACTGTTATAACCGTTGCCGAAAATGGCGACCCAGTCGCCGCTTTCCAGCCTGACGATGGCGGCCTGCCCAATTGCAACCCCCAGTTCAGGATGGGTAAATTCCCACAACACATTCTTTTCGCTGAATGAGGCTGGATTTTCAACATCAAGCGCGAAATAGGCGCGCCCTCCGGCCCCTGTCGAACCAACCAGCACCGTCTTCCATTGTTTGCCTTTCGATGTGTCGATAAAGGCATCCGCCGCGCTGGATGGTCCATCAACGAAATACTGATGCTGATAATCCTGCCCGGCAAGCGTGGCGAGCTTGCCGTGTGGCGCCACATCAGACGTTTTTTCAAAAAGAACGCTGGGGATATAGGCAAATTTTTCTACCCCGGTCGCCTCATCAAAGGCATGCAACATGCCGTCATTCGCACCGGCATAAACCATTTTCAGGCGGTTCTTATAGTCATCCGTGGCTCTTCTGTTTTTATACGCCGAACGCTCCGTGGCATCCAGACCGGGCGCCGTGCCATACCCAAGATTTTCCGTGCCTACGTAAACTGGCCCGGAATGGACGATATCACCCAGCACCTTACCCCCTCGGGAACGGAATTTACCAAATTCCGCACCCCCTTCGTGGGTATTGTCACCACGCAACCAGTCCAGCAGGTTTTGGGCCGTCAGCTGTGCAGCGGGGGGCACGGCCTGCCATGACATAGGGATCGAAAAAAGCCCCTGCTGGGAGGGTGAAAGGTTGTCCCAGGTGAAGGGAATTGGCACGAATGTACCGCCATTCCATTTAGAAGTATAAATTTTCCGCGCCCCATGCGCTGGGATTTTTCCGCTTGCGCTCCATGCCAGATCCAGATGCTCCAGAACCGGTGGAGACGCCATGGGGTCAGCCGGGATATAGTCAAAACCCTTCAGCTCCCCGGTCCATTGGCTCTTGTCTCCTTGATACTCGACCGAGTAAAGCCTCGTCCCATTCGCCGCACGGGAAGAACTGCTGCCCACGGACGCTGCACTCTGCGTGGCTGTTTCTATACTGGCAAAAATGGCCTTGACCGCCGCAACCATTTCCATCGGGTCACTTGCGCTCAGATACTTGCCATGTCCATTTACCGCTGCATGAAACAAATCATCGATTTTTGCCGCTTCCGCTGTGGGGGGAGGCCAGCTAACCTCCCCCCCGGCTGCGGCTGTTGCTTTAACCCCCTCCACTGTGGGAGCAGCCCCTCCGTCTTTTTTACTTCCCTGCACACCAAAACCAATAGTGAATAACCCCATGTTCTGCCAGAATGCCGGGCTATCCGCTGAGGGGGGGACCACGTTTGGAAGATCCGGTCGCAAATCACGGTACCAGTAATGCATAGCCACATCGGCCAATGTGTTGCTGTTTGAATCACTGTAAGGAGCAGCAGGCGTATAGGAATATGGCTCCATACCCGGGCCCGTAATGAGTGGTCCCGGGTTTCCATCAACATTCTTCTTTGCGGCCTCTGTTTTTGCCTCGGCATCGTTCCAGCCACCATCCGTCATCAGGATCGTGTAACTTCTACGGCATGCGAGCGTCGTTCCGCCCTTGACTCCAGGCGTTGAACTCCAGGGACCAATCTCCGAATCATTTTCGTAATATTGTCCGGCGTCATCAACCGCCCTTCTGAGCGGAGTCATGCCTGGCTCTCCTAGCGCAAAGAGCCATTTAAAGAAAGCGGCCCTGTCATTTCCCTCAAATTTCCGGATGCCTCTTTCAATAGTGCTTAGAGTTTTACCATCAACACTGCTGGTTCCACCCTTGGAGATTTTCCCATAACCAACACGGGAATTATCACCAAGCTCAGCAAATGCAAGGCTCATTGCAGCCTTGGCTGTGAAATTCCTGATGCGGTAATACGAATACCAGTTGGCGAAGTTCTGCTTTTGTGTCGCATCGCCATCAGTAACAATATCTACCCGCTGAAAGCAGGCATCATTAACCAGGTTACCGCTCGTCGGCGGCACAACACACGCGCCACCAGGAACGTATCTGTTGTAGTAGGCGTGCCCCCCGGGGTTAGCTACCGTCCAGTCTGTTCGACTGCTCCAGCTTGCCACGTAACCGGTTGAAAGGTTTACTTTTGGCTGATTCTCCCTGTTTGTCAGATAGCCGTCATTCCACGCATTGTTAAAATCCGCATTTCCAAGATTCCCCCCATCTCCTGTGGCAGGGGGAAGATAGGTGACATCCGGATTAAAATACAGCTTGTTGCGAAGATGCGAATACGAACTCATCAAATTGCCGCTCGAGTTGCTAGTATTCAAAATGTTCGCACTGCCCATCGACCCAGAATCATCATGGATATACATCAGGTTTGAAGGCAGCCCTCCTCCCAGCTCAATGGGAACCTGTGAAATATCGAATGGCGCTCCCCATGCAGATGCGGGCAACGACAGCACCGCGACACCAAAAACAATATCCAGCATTGACGCCAGAACGGTCATCCGGCAGCGCCGGGGGGCCTTACGGCCTGTGTAATGTTGCCTGTTCATGTTCAGATCCTCCCTGCCAGTCCTGTAACCATCAATACCGCCAAAAACCAGATCACTCCGCATACGGGCGCGTGTATGTGCTTTCCAGAATTATCGGCGTATCACCCCGCCCCCCCACCGCGCGCACCACGACCCGAAACGCGTCCGCCTTAAAACCTAGGGAGCTCAGGTCTATGTGCTGAATCGCCCCCTGCTCTTCCTGATATTCCATCATGTAGCGCGGCCTGGCGGCAGTACCTTTTATATCGCCACCAATCTCCTGGCTCTTGCTTCCCGTCCAGGCCGCCGAACTGGAAACATCCGGCATTATGACGGAAGCAGCCCCTTCCAGACGGTAGCTTCCGTTTCCGTTATAAACGGTTGCATTCCAGGCCGCACGCTCACCTTCAATCAGGCCGATTTCAGCTGCCTGAAATGCGATATTCCGGTCGCGCAAATTGCCTGCCATGCGCTCCTGCTGTGTCGTAACCTGAATGGCCGTAACGCCAATCATTGTCATCAGCAGCAGGATAATCAACCCCACAAACAGGACCGCACCCCGTTGCTGCCGGAAACATCCGCCACAAGACTGGCTGTTTCTGTAAAACATTTAATATCACCTCGATCAAAAAGTCCGATTGCGCAACGCGACCGTGGTAGAAAAAATCTGGTGTATCCTTCTATCATCGGTACGTGGCGTAAACAAAATACCGCCGCTGTCTATTGAAGGTGGCGCATTTTCCAGAACATTTTCGACGCTGGTTACACGCAGAGAAACCCGCAATGCCGTCGCGTCACCCCAGTCCTGTTGCGTCAGCCCCGATGCTGACGCAAGGGCGACATAACCAGTAACAGTTCTGGGGCGGGATCCGTCGTTATTCTCATCACCTTTACCCAGACTGATCTGCATGTCCTCGACGCCTTCAACCAGCTCCTGGTTGCCGCGAAAAAGACTGTAAACCGCATCCCCCGCAGCATTTTTGCGCCCGGTGTTCTGGATTGAATACTGCACAGATCCAAATCGAAGAATGCGCCCTGCATTGCCGAAATTCTTGTTTCTCTCATCTGGAATTGGTACGGTTGGTATGATTGTATTGCTAAGGGTTGCAGGGTTTGCGTTTACCGAAGCAACCGTTAACGTAACCAGCCCCCTGCAGCTTGCAAGCAGCAGATTCTCTCCATTATTGATGGAGGTAACATTGAAGGCATTCGAAATGCTGATCCCATCTTTATCCTGCGCCTGAACGGGAAATGACTGGGTAATCCGCGTAATGGTGACCGCATCGGTACCCGTAGCAACTGCCCCCGGAAGCGTTGCGACATGAGTAGCCTCTCCCGGCGTAGCTCCCGTTCCGGCGGTTCCGGAAACAGACAGGTCAATAACAGGCGGAGAAGTAATATTGGCAATAGTCGCAACGACGTTATCGCCCGAATAATCCGTCACTTTCTGGCCGCCGCGCAAGAGAAGCCGCCAAATGGGACCGCCATAGTAATAACCGGCCATTCTGAGATCGTTGTTGATGATATCGATAGCAATGCGGCCATTTTCCTGTACGCGGGAAAGCTCCTCGTTGTAACCGTAAGTTTTCCGGCTTCCCTGAAAAATGTAGAGCACCGCAAGCAGGATCAGCAGGCCAAGAATCATTGCGATCATCAGCTCAATCAGCGTAAGACCGCGCTGGGCAGGTGAAAAACGGGAAGATTTTTTGCTCATTTTATCCGCCCCACAATTGCTACGTTTTGTGTAACACGTCCTTTTACAACCCCGTCGCTGGCACTGAGGTCAGCTTCCGTCCACCGGATACCCACCACAAAAAAATTGCCGGATCCGGTGCATGCTGCCTCTGTGGCATCTGTGGAATTCGATCTCCGGCATACGAAGCCATCCGCCCCTGGGCCGAGGGCACGCACCAAGGCGGCCTTCCAGTCGGCAAGATCCAGATCGGGAACAGTCGAACCCGACGCGCTGGCTCCGGTTGCGATTTCATAATCACCCGCAAGCGCATCCACCTTATTTGCCCGCATCCGGTCAAGAATATCGTAGGCCAGCAGCGTCGCCTGGGATCGCTGCAGCGCCCCCTGGTTTAGCTGCAGGGATGCCACCTGCAATCCGGCCAGCCCCAGCAACCCAAGAGACAGGACGACAATGGCGACAAGAACTTCCAGAAGACTCGCACCATTCTGCCGTTTCAAAAAAAACATTTTTCAGCTCCTTCCGCGCTATTACGGGCAGACAACCTGCGATCCGGCCGAGGCTCTTCCCGTTGGTGTAACAATGATCTCGCGTCCCCGCCACTCTCCCGCATCACACGGCACGGGGAATACAGTCAGCGTCGCGCCGTCGGCCGGAGCCGTCATATCGCCAAGCCGCCCGAATATAAACTGACCAGCATTCGCTGTGATCGCCGCACCCTGCGCCAGGGCGCCAACCTGGATTGTCGTGGCGGCCGCACATGCTCCATCTCCTGTTGACACGCACCATCCATCTTCAAACGATGCCACTGCCACGGTAGCGCCATTTCCAGTTAGGCTGACCGTTACATCACGGCGGATGGCCTCATCACGCGCAAATTTGAGTGTGGCGATAAAATCGTTAACCTGCGTCGTCACACGATGATCCCCGATCAGATTCCGGAAGCCCGGGAGAGCCATCGCCCCAAGTATTGCAAGAATGGCAACGGCAACCATCAGCTCAATCAATGTAAAACCCTTGGACGACGACATGACGTGACTCCATTTGTTCATGGTTATATTGGCTCTTTGTTCCGGGAAAATCCCCCAGCTGCAGAACAGACGGTCTGCCGAATGCGATAAACGGTAAAACGCGTCAGCAGACATGGGGCACGGAGCGTGGCCGACCAGTAGCGCTGACCACGATCTGATGTCCGGATGCGCCCGCGCAGAGCGTGATCGTTCCCATTTGCAAGGCATTGTTCGTTTTGAGCGTTGTGCCCGACGCCACATACGACACATAATCGGCGACAGGCGTATTGCCTGTAATCGACAGTCCATGAACAGGGGGCTGAACCAGAAGTATTGTCTCTGAAACATCGCGCAGGGCATTCTGGTCGGGATCATGAAAAATAATCCAGCCATGCTGCCAGCCGATGCCTTTCCCGCAGGTTTGCCCGTCCTGGCTGGTGCATAACGTTACCCGAGAGTCGCGCCGGATCGCTTCTGAACGCGTTAACGCCAGCGCGCCAAGCAGTTCGTTTCCCGTAACGCTGGCACGATGTTCGCGTAAGAGCGCTTCAAATGACGGCAGCGCCATCCCCGCGAGTAGCGCCACAATGGCAAGCGTTACCAGCAGCTCCATCAACGTCATGCCTGCTTCATCAGATCTGCTCCCTGAAACACTCCTCCTTTCCACCCCCATGATGCCCCCCACTGTTCTGCGTTACTTTTCAGGATGTTATTGCTCCAGCCGCACGAACAATCAGAACTTCTGCCCTGCCTGTTTTTTATCCTCTTTGGCCTGCGTTACAAAAACGAAGGGCGCACCCGCAGGTGCGCCCTTCATTGTTACCTGAACATCATCATCAGGCAAAGGTATCGATGACTCCGCCCGCGGTGCCCGCGGGAACCTGTACCGGCGGCGGAAGCGCCTCCAGCAGCTGCAGTGCGTGGGAGGCACCAATATCCATCGCTTTTTTCAGCACGGAAACAGAAACATCCTGCCGTATCTGGCCTGCCGCATTGGCGCTGGCAGCTGCCGCAATTGAAGAAACATCCATCATTCACACCCTCAACAGGATTTATTCCCGGAAGTTGCCGAACTGAAGCGGGAAATCGGTGATTTCCTTTTTCATCAGCGCTATTGCTTCCTGCAGAACATCGCGCTTGCCGCCGGAGACGCGAACCGCATCCCCCTGGATGGCCGCCTGCACCTTGAGCTTGCTGTCCTTGAGAAGCTTAACGGCCTTTTTCGCCAGATCCTGAGGAACTCCGACACGAACCGTCAATTCCTGTCTGACCTTGTTGCCACCCGCTTTCTGCAACTCGCCGTATTCGAGGCAGCGTACATCGATTTTTTTTGCGGTCATTTCCGGAAGCAGGATGGCTGTCATCTGGTCAAGCTGGAAGGTGCTATCGCCATGCAGGGTCAGGATTTTGTCGCCCTGCTCCACACGCGCATCCGTTCCCTTGAAGTCGTACCGGCCTGAAATCTTGCGGTTCGATACATCGACGGCGTTGCGTAATGCAACCAGATCAACCTCTGACATGATGTCGAACGACGGCATGATGCCCTCCCTGCATGTCAGCCAAAATGACAGATGTAATGGTAAGGCTCGCCAGTCACCTCAATATCGAAGCTGGAATTGCCCGGGACATGAAAACGGTCACCCGCACCACAGGTTTTCCAGCCGCTTTCCCCTTTCAGCCTTACGCGGCAGCTTCCAGCAACGCCTTCCATGATTTCCGGCGCACCCGTATTGAAAGTCAGGATTGAGGGCAGGATGACGCCGACCGATTTTTTTTCGCCATTCGCAAACTGGATGCCGTGGCTGACGCATTTGCCATCGAAATAAACGTTTGCCCTGGTGGTTACAGTTACATCGCCAATATTTTCAGTCGCGCCCATGTCTGATCCTTTTATTCAATGCCCATTATTTTCTGGATGAAGCCTTTGGCGATGAAGCCGACAAAACCAAGTCCAAGCGCGATGAAGAGCCACACCGTTCCATATTTTCCCGCCCTGGATTCCCGCGCCAGATTGCCGATGATAAAGAGCATGTAAAGAATCAGGGCGGTGAAACAGATTTTGAGGGAAAGGTCTTCGAACTCCGCCATTGTCAGTCCGAACAGCAGCGGCTCATTTCCCATTACGCCCCCTGCTTCCGCCCCGTTTTTGCATTGGCCGCAATCCGCATCCGCAGCGCATTGAGCCGGATAAAACCATGGGCGTCTTTCTGGTTGTAGGCGCCCTGATCATCCTCAAAGGTGGCGATGGTGGGATCGAACAGCGAATCCGCCTTCGAATCCCGCGCAACCACAATGACATTGCCTTTATACAGCTTGATCCGCACCCAGCCATTCGCCGCCTGCTGCGTCGTGTCGATCAGGGCCTGCAGGGCGCGACGCTCGGGGCTCCACCAGTAGCCGTTATAAATCAGGCTGGCGTAGCGCGGCATGAGGTCGTCCTTGAGGTGTGCGACCTCACGGTCCAGCGTGATCGACTCGATCGCCCGGTGCGCCTTGAGCAGAATCGTACCTCCGGGGGTTTCGTAGCAGCCGCGGCTCTTCATGCCGACGTAGCGGTTTTCCACCAGATCGAGGCGGCCGATACCGTGCTTCCCGCCGGTTTCATTAAGCCGGGCCAGCAGCTCATGCGCTTTCATGCGCACGCCATTGATCGAAACCAGATCGCCATGCTCGAATTCGAGATCAAGATATTCGGCGGCATCCGGCGCTGCCTCCGGAGAGACGGTCCAGCGCCACATATCTTCTTCTGCTTCGGCAGAGGGGTTTTCGAGGTGACGCCCTTCATAGGAGATATGCAGCAGATTGGCGTCCATGGAATACGGCGAACCGCCCTGGCGGTGCTTCATCTCAATCGGGATTCCAGCCTTTTCGGCGTAGGCAAGCAGCTTTTCGCGCGACAGCAGATCCCATTCACGCCACGGAGCGATCACTTTCACATTCGGCATCAGCGCGTAATAACCAAGTTCGAAACGGACCTGGTCGTTACCCTTGCCAGTAGCGCCGTGCGAAACGGCATCCGCCTGGGTCTGGCGCGCAATCTCGATCTGCCGCCTGGCGATCAGCGGGCGCGCGATCGAGGTGCCAAGCAGATATTCGCCTTCATAAACGGTATTGGCGCGAAACATTGGAAAGACAAAGTCGCGGACGAATTCCTCACGCAGATCGTCGATGAAAATATTTTCTGCCCTGATACCAGCCTTGAGCGCTTTCTGGCGCGCGGGTTCAAGTTCCTCGCCCTGCCCGAGGTCGGCGGTGAATGTGACCACCTCGCACCGGTAGGTATCCTGTAGCCACTTGAGAATAACCGAGGTATCCAGGCCACCCGAGTAGGCAAGCACCACTTTTTTCACGTCGCTCATGATTCATCCAGTTCCGTTTCTGTTCAGCTTTCGTCCACGCGCCCGAGCACGAGGTATTCCATCAATGCTTTCTGCACATGCAGGCGGTTTTCCGCCTCATCCCAGACTACCGACTGAGGCCCGTCGATAACTCCGGCAGTAACCTCTTCGCCCCGGTGCGCCGGCAGGCAATGCATAAAGAGGGCATCCGCACGCGCGACGCCCATCATTTCTTCATCCACGCACCAGTCGGCAAAATCCTTCTTTCGCGCTTCGTTTTCCGCCTCGAACCCCATCGACGTCCATACGTCAGTGGTCACCAGATCGGCATCACGGCAGGCGTCCATCGGATCAGCAAACTGCTCAAAGTGCCCGGTTCCATCCAGACCGGTACGTTCAGGTTCCACCTCATACCCGGGCGGCGTCGATACGCGGACATTGAAATCCAGCAGCTCCGCAGCCTGCAGCCACGTGCTGCACATGTTGTTGGAATCACCAACCCATGCGACCGTTTTGCCCCGGATGCTGCCGCGATGTTCGATGTAGGTAAAAATATCCGCCAGTATCTGGCAGGGGTGATATTCATTGGTGAGGCCGTTGATAACCGGCACACGCGAATTGCGGGCGAAGCGTTCGATCACATCCTGTTCAAAGGTACGGATCATGACGATATCGCTCATGCGCGAAATCACCTGCGCCGCATCTTCGACCGGTTCGCCACGGCCCAGCTGCGAATCGCGCGTATTGAGGTAAATCGCCGAGCCGCCCAGCTGCTGCATGCCCGCTTCGAACGAGAGGCGCGTGCGTGTGCTCGCCTTTTCGAAAATCATCACCAGGGTGCGATCGAACAATGGATGGTGAGGTTCATAGCGCTTGAACCTGTCCTTGATCCATTGTGTACGTCCGAACAGATAGCCGTACTCTTCGTACGAAAAATCCCTGAACTGCAGATAATGCCTGAGCGCGGCGGTCATGAGCGGGAGTCCCCCCTGGTCCCGGACAGAAAATCGCGGATCAGCGGCGCCAGCGCATCCACCAGCCTCTGCGCATCCGGCAGCGTAAATATCAAAGGCGGCAGCAGCCGGATAACGCGTTCAGCGGTCACGTTGATCAGCAAACCGTTCGCCAGCGCAGTCGCGACCAGATCGCCGCAGGGGCGGTCGAGTTCAATGCCGATCATCAGCCCACGGCCACGGATATCGATTACTCCGGCAACTCCGGCAAACGCCTTGCCCAGACCAGTACGGATCGCATCGCCGGTGCGCACCGCGTTATCGAGCAGCCCCTCATCGGCGATGGCATCCAGGGTTGCAAGCGCGGCGGCGCACGCAAGAGGATTACCGCCAAACGTGCTGCCGTGGTTCCCGATGCCGAACAGCCCCGCCGCTGCTCCCGCAGCCACACAGGCTCCGACCGGCACCCCGGATCCCAGCCCCTTGGCCAGCGTCATGACATCCGGCCGGATCCCGGCATGCTGCCAGCCGAACCATTTCCCGGTACGGCCCAAGCCACACTGCACCTCGTCGCACACCAGAAGCCAGCCGCATTCATCGCACAGCTGACGCAATTCGCGCAGGAAAGGCTCATCAGCAGAATTGACGCCGCCTTCTCCCTGAATCACTTCCAGCATGACTGCAACCACATTGTGGTTGTGGCTGGCGATCTGCCGGATCGCGTCGATATTTCTGTACGGCACCCTCAGGAATCCCGCGACCAGCGGTTCAAAGCCCGCCTGGGCCTTACGGTTACCCGTAGCCGAGAGCGTTGCCAGCGTCCGCCCATGGAAAGCGTTTTCCATCACAACAATCGTTGGCTGCGCAACGCCCTTGCGGTGGCCATGGAAGCGGGCAAGCTTGATGGCGGCCTCATTCGCCTCGCACCCGGAATTGCAGAGAAAAACCTCCTCCATTCCAGACAGCGCGGCAATCCGGTCGGCAAGACGCTCCTGCAACGGGATACGGTACAGATTCGACGTATGCAGCACTCTTGCGGCCTGTTCGGCGATCGCCCGCACCAAGTGCGGGTGAGCGTGTCCAAGCGTTGAAACGGCAATCCCGGAAAGCGCATCGAGATAACGCCTGCCGGTTTCGTCGTAAAGCCATACGCCATCCCCGTGTGTAAAAGACACGGGAAGCCGGGCGTAGGTGTTCATGACATGGGACATGGATGAATCCAGTCAAAACGGAACTGAAAAACGCGCACGGCGGCAAAGGCCGCCGTGCAGGAAATCAGGTTTTCTTTTTAATGTTAAGCCAAAACGGGAAGAAATGTAAGCTCGCCCGAAACAGGCGCATGCCGGGCAGCTTTCTGCTAGAATCCGCACCCATTTCGTGCAGCGCCAGTCAATCAGATATATCACTAACAAACAAGCCGCACGCCACAGCCGCCAAGGCATGACATATGAATCAAAACATAGAAAGCTTTGTCATCGTCGGGGTTACACAGGAGGGGAAAAAGTTCCGTCCCAGCGACTGGGCGGACCGCCTGTGCGGCACCATGTCGGCTTTCGGATCTGATCACCGGATGATGTACTCCCCTTACGTCCGCCCCGGCAGCACCGAAAAAGGGGAAAAGACGGTTATCGTCGATGCGCGGCTTTATGATATCGAGCCGCTCGCATACAAGTTTCTTGTCCACTTTGCTGCCGATAACAATCTCCGGGTAGACAAGACAGAAAATCCATAATTCAGGATTCCCGGCGCACAAAAAAGCGGCTCTCCTGGAGCCGCTTTTCACACCTTCTGCCTGATCCGCTCAGCCTGCCATTGCTTTTACTGCGGCAGACAGACGGCTCTTGTGGCGGGCGGCCTTGTTTTTGTGAATGATGTTCTTGTCGGCAATGCTGTCGATGGTGCTCATCGAAGCACGGAAAACGGTTTGCGCCGCCGGCTTGTCGCCACCCGCGACAGCCTTGCGCACGGCCTTGATCGCAGTCCGCAGGCGCGAACGCAGGCTGGCGTTATGGGCGCGGGCCTTGGTCGCCTGGCGGGCACGTTTGCGGGCTTGTGCCGAATTGGCCATAAATATGCTTCCTGTCTGGTTTTCGTTTGTAGAAAGCGCAGAATTCTATTCACTTGCACCAAAAATTGCAAGCAGGCGGTTTCCCTTTCCGTGCGCCGACAGAATGCTGATTTCCTCTGCCATCCGCCAGCCCGCTATCATGCGGCCCTTTCATCCACTATCCACAGCACCCTGCATGAATCTGCTGCGCGCCCTGGCCACTGTCAGCGGCATGACCCTGATTTCCCGCATTCTGGGCTTTATCCGGGATTTCATCATTGCCCGGGCCTTTGGCGCCGGCATGGCGACGGACGCCTTTTTCGTCGCCTTCCGTCTGCCCAACCTGCTGCGCCGCCTGTTTGCCGAGGGCGCATTTTCCCAGGCTTTCGTGCCCATTCTGGCGGAATATAAAAACCGTCAGGGGGACGAAGCCACACACCTGCTCATCGATCGTGTCGCCACGCTGCTCGGGCTTGCGGTTACCGCCGTATCCGCGCTCGGAATGCTGGCCGCACCGCTCATCATCTATATCTCCGCCCCCGGCTTCGCCAGCGAGCCCGACAAGTTCGCCCTCACAGTCGAACTGACCCGCATCACCTTTCCCTACATCCTCTTCATGGCGCTGGTGGCCCTCGCCGGCGGTATTCTCAACACCTGGAGCCGCTTTGCGGTTCCCGCCCTGACCCCCGCGCTGCTCAATCTGTCATTCATCGGCATGGCGCTGTTCGCCGCCCCCTGGTTCGATCCACCCGTACTGGCGCTGGCCTGGGCGGTGCTCCTCGGCGGCGTGCTGCAACTGGCGCTGCAGTTACCGGCGCTGAGACGGATTGGAATGTGCCCGCGCTTCAGCATCGATTTTTCCGATCCCGGCGTGCGGCGCATTCTTAAACTGATGGCCCCTGCCCTGCTGGGCGTTTCTGTCAGCCAGATTTCTCTGCTTATCAACACCGTTTTCGCCTCGTTTCTTGAGAGCGGCAGCGTTTCCTGGCTCTACTACGCCGACCGGCTGATGGAATTCCCGGCTGCGCTGCTTGGCGCGGCGCTGGGCACCATTCTGCTGCCCAGTCTGGCAAAACTGCATGCAGAAAGCAGGCCGGAGGATTTTTCTTCGCTGCTGGACTGGGGGCTGCGCCTGACCCTGCTGCTCACCCTGCCCGCGGCGCTGGCCCTGGCGCTGCTTGCCGTGCCGCTCATCGCCACGCTGTTCCAGTACGGCGCCTTTTCGGATTCCGATGCGCTGCACACCCGCGAAGCGCTCATTGCCTACAGCATTGGTCTGTGCGGCCTCATCCTGGTCAAGGTGCTCGCGCCCGGTTTTTACGCACGCCAGGATATCCGCACTCCCGTGAAAATCGCGCTAATAACCCTGTTCACAACCCAGCTGCTGAACCTTGCTTTCATCATCCCACTACGCCACGCAGGATTGGCGCTAGCCATTTCGCTGGCTTCCTGCCTCAACGCCGCGCTGCTTTACCATGGCCTGCGCCGCCGCGGAATCTATTCGCCGCAGCCCGGCTGGCGTCCGTTCAGTATGAAACTCTTCATCGCCCTAGCAGTCATGGGCGGAGTACTCTGGTTTGCCTCTGGAACGGAAGCAGCCTGGCTCGCCGAAAATGGCGTAGCGCGCATACTCCGGCTGTCCGGCATCATCATCGCTGGGGCCACCAGTTATTTCGCCACACTTTTCATACTCGGTTTCCGTCCCCGCGATTTCCGCCGCCGGGCAGCCGACTGAAACCACCCCGCCCGCCTGACGGTAAAATGCCCGCTCCAGTATCTGCACACAGGAGACTGACGGCATGATCCTCAGCAGCCAAAGCTTTGCCAATGGCGCCGCGATTCCGGGTGAATTTGCTTTCTGTGTTCCCGCGGTGGAAGGCCACGTCTGCCTCGGCGGCAACCGCAATCCCCATCTGGCGTGGTCGGATGCGCCCCCGGGAACACGCTCTTTCGTCCTGATCTGCCACGATCCGGATGTTCCCAGCCGTGGCGACGACGTTAACAAGGAAGGCTGCAGCGTTCCCGCCAGCCTGCCGCGCGTGGACTTTTTCCACTGGGTGCTGGTCGACCTGCCCGCCAGCCAGCATGAAATCGCCGCTGGCAGTTTTTCCACCGAAGTCACGCCTGGCGGGAAACCCGGTTCCGATACACCATCCGGCGTCCGCCAGGGACTGAACGACTACACCGTCTGGTTCGCCGCTGACGAAACCATGCACGGCGACTATTACGGTTACGACGGCCCCTGCCCGCCGTGGAACGACGAGCGGCTTCACCGTTACATTTTCACCCTGTACGCGCTGGATATCGCACGCTGCCCGTCAGAAGGCCGGTTTGGCGGCAACGATGTGCGTCAGGCCATCGCTGGCCACGTTCTGGGCAAGGCGGAGATCACCGGCACTTACAGCTGCGCCTCCGCAAAATAAATTCGGGCTGCAGAAACAGATCGGCCCGCCCCGGAACCGGGACGGGCCACCGCGTCAGGGCCGGATGGCCCGGCGCTCAGAAATGCAGCGGACGCTTGTCCACCGCCAGCGCCGCCTCGTGCATCACCTCGGACAGGGTCGGATGCGCGTGGCAGATACGGGCGATGTCTTCGCTGCTGGATGCAAATTCCATCGCCACCACCGCTTCCGCGATCAGTTCGGAAGCATTGGCGCCGATGACGTGTACACCCAGAATCCGGTCTGTCGCCGCATCGGCGAGCATCTTGACAAAGCCGGTCGGGTCGCCCATGCCCAGCGCACGCCCGTTGGCAAGGAAAGGAATCTTCCCTGCCTTGTAGGCCACGCCTTCCGCCTTGAGCTGCTGCTCGGTCTTGCCCACCCAGGCGATTTCCGGGCTGGTATAGATCACCCACGGCACGGTGTCGAAATTGCAGTGTCCCGCCTGGCCCGCGATCATTTCCGCGACCATGACACCCTCTTCCATCGCCTTGTGCGCCAGCATCGGGCCGCGCACGACATCACCCACCGCCCACACGCCGGGCAGATTGGTGCGGCAGTGCGCATCTACCTCGATCTGCGTGCGTTCGTTGAGCTTCAGCCCCACCGCCTCCGCGTTAAGCCCTTCTGTATTGGGAACCCGGCCCACGGAAACAATCAGGCGATCCGCTTCGAGCTTGCGCTCCGCGCCCTCCTTGTCCCTGTAGGCGACGGTCACCCCCTTTTTGCCAACCTTGACTTCGCCGATGCTCACGCCCAGTTCGAATTTGAGGCCCTGCTTCGTGAACAGCTTCTGGGCTTCTTTGGCGATATCCTGATCCGCCGCCGCAAGAAAGTCGGGCAGGGCTTCAAGCACGGTTACATCCGCTCCAAGGCGGCGCCACACCGATCCCATTTCAAGCCCGATCACGCCCGCGCCGATCACCGCCAGCTTCTTCGGCACGCTGTCGATGTCAAGCGCGCCGGTGTTGTCGCAGACAATCCGGTTATCGACCGGCACGCCCGGAAGATGGCGCGCCCTGGAGCCGGTGGCGACGATCACCTGCCTGGCGGTAACCGTTTCCTCGCCCACCCGGATCTGCCAGCCGTCCGGCGTCTGCGCGACAAAGCTGCCGTGCCCGTCAAGCTGCGTAACCTTGTTCTTTTTGAACAGCCCCTTGATGCCGCCGGTCAGCTGGTCGACGATGCCGTTCTTGCGCGCCAGCATCTTGTCTACATTGATCTTCGGCGCGCCAACCTCGATGCCCTGCCCGGCGAATGCATGCCCTGCTTCCTCGAACAGGTGCGAGGGATGCAGCAGCGCCTTGGACGGAATGCACCCTACGTTGAGGCAGGTTCCCCCCAGGCGCGGCTCCCCTTTCGGATCGGCATAAGGGTTGGATTCGCAGCAGGCCGTTTTGAGACCCAGCTGGGCGGCGCGGATTGCCGCCACGTAGCCGCCGGGGCCGCCGCCGATCACCAGGACGTCGAATTGTTTGCTCATGTATGGCTCCAGAAAAGGATGCGGCGCGAAGCCCGCGCGCGGGCCACAGGCGGCTGCGCGCGGGGGCTTCCTGGCCGGTGCTTATACGTCGAGGATGAGGCGGGCCGGATCTTCCAGCTCGGCCTTCATCGCCACCAGGCCAAGCACCGCTTCACGGCCATCGATGATGCGATGATCGTAGGACATCGCCAGATAGTTGATCGGGCGGATCACCACCTGGCCGTTCTCGGCCACCGGACGATCCTTGGTCGCGTGGATACCCAGAATCGCCGACTGCGGCGGATTGATGATCGGCGTTGACAGCATGGATCCGAACACGCCGCCGTTGGAAATCGAGAACGTGCCGCCGGTGAGTTCTTCCAGCGACAGTTTGCCGTTTTTGGCTTTTTCGCCAAATTCAGCGATTTTCTTCTCGATATCGGCGACCGACATCTGGTCCGCATCGCGCAGGATCGGCACCACCAGGCCACGCGGCGAACCAACCGCAATGCCGATATCAACGTAGCCGTGATAAACGATGTCGTTGCCATCGACCGAGGCATTCAGGATCGGATAACGCTTCAGCGCGGTAACCGCCGCCTTGACGAAGAAGCCCATGAAGCCGAGGCGCACGCCGTGGGCCTTCTCGAACTTGTCCCCGTACTGTTTGCGCAGCGCCATCACCGGCGCCATGTTGACCTCGTTGAACGTGGTCAGGATGGCGTTTTCATTTTTCGACTGGAGCAGGCGTTCGGCGATACGGGCGCGCAGCCGCGTCATCGGCACGCGCTCTTCCGCGCGCTCACCGCCAGCAACCGCAGCCGCGGCAACGGCGGCTGCCCTGGGCTGGGCGGCAGCGACCGCATCTTCCTTGGTAACCCGGCCGCCACGGCCGGTTCCGGCGACGCTGGCCGCAGCCACACCTTTTTCTTCCAGAATCTTGCGCGCGGCGGGGCTGGCCGCGCCCACCGCAGGCTGCTGCGGAGCAGGCGCGGAAACCGCCGCCGGTGCGGGCGCGGCGGCGGCCTTGGCACCCCCGGCCGCAGCTTTCGCCTCGGTATCGATCTGCGCGATCAGTTCTCCCGATGCCACCGTGCCGCCATTACCCTTGATGATTTTGACCAGCACGCCATCCGCCGGCGCGGGGGTTTCGAGCACAACCTTGTCAGTTTCGATATCGATCAGATTCTCATCGCGCGTCACCGCGTCACCTTCCTTTTTATGCCACGAAATCAGCGTGGCCTCGGAAACGGACTCGGACAGTTGCGGCACTTTCACTTCGATCAGCATGAATGGGTTCTCCCGTATTCGTTGAATCCTGTATTCCCGGCGGCACGCCATGCGTCCGCCGGTTCTCCCGTCAGTCCCTGATTGGTCCGAAGGCGTTTTCGATCACGGCCTTCTGCTGCGCATTGTGCTTGGCGTAATAGCCCACCGCGGGCGATGCCGCCGCGGGACGGCTGACCAGCAGCAGCTTGTGTTTCGGCCCGAGTTTGACCAGATGCTGACGCGATGCGAGCCAGTACCAGGCGCCCTGGTTGCGCGGCTCTTCCTGGCACCAGACAATTTCCTTCGCATTCGGGAACTGCGCCAGCGCGGCATTGAATGCTTCCGCCGGGAATGGATAAATCTGCTCGATACGGACCAGGGCGACATCCTTGATGCCCTGCTCACGACGATACGCCAGCAGTTCGTAATAAAGCTTGCCCTGGCAGGCGACGATGCGCTTGACCTTCTTCGCATCCAGCTTTTCGGTTTCGCCGATCACGGTCTGGAAACTGCCGCGCGCCAGTTCGTCGAGCGAAGAAACCGCCTCCTTGTGGCGCAGCAGCGATTTCGGCGTAATGATGATCAGCGGCTTGCGCAAGCGGTGCAGCATCTGCCGGCGCAACAGGTGGAAAACCTGGCCCGGTGTGGTCGGTACGCAGATCTGCCAGTTGTTTTCCGCCGCCATGCTCATGAAGCGCTCAAGACGCGCAGACGAGTGTTCCGGCCCCTGGCCTTCATAACCGTGCGGCAGCATGATGGTCAGGCCGCACAGCCGCCCCCACTTCGACTCGCCGGAACTGATGAACTGGTCGAGCACCACCTGCGCGCCATTGACGAAATCGCCGAACTGGGCTTCCCACACGACCAGTTCGTTCGGCTCCGCGGTGGAATAACCGTACTCGAAGGCCAGTACGGCTTCTTCAGACAGTACCGAATCGAAGCACTGGAAACGGGCCTGACCGTCCTGGATGTGATCCAGCGGCTTGAAAATGCCTTCGTCCCACTGCTCGCGTTTCTGGTCGTGCAGCACCGCATGACGGTGGAAGAACGTGCCACGACCAACGTCCTCGCCCGAAATCCGCACGGCGAAACCCTGCGCGAGCAGGCTGGCGTAGGCCAGATTTTCGCCCATGCCCCAGTCGACGGGCTGGTCGCCGCGCCCCATGGCGCCGCGGTCATCAATGATTTTCTGCACCCGGGAATGCAGTACGAATTTTTCCGGAACCGCGGCCAGTCTCCCGCCAAGGCGCTTGACCTCCTGGAGCGGAACCGCTGTTTCGGCCTCATCCGTATAAGGCTGGCCGGTGAAGGGCGACCAGTCTACCGAGAACTGGCGCGTATGGCCGGAAAGAACCGGGTTGTACAGCAGCTCGCCCTTGTCCAGATGCTCACGGAATTCCTGCAGCATTTTTTCCGGCTCGTCGGCGGCCAGCGTACCCTCCGCGACCAGACGATCGGCGTACAGCTTGCGCGTACCCGGATGCTGCTGGATCTTGCGATACATCAGCGGCTGCGTGACCATCGGCTCATCCTGCTCATTGTGTCCGAGCTTGCGGAAGCAGACGATGTCGACCACCACATCCTTCTTGAACTCCTGGCGGAATTCCACCGCCAGCGCGGTCACGAACGCAACCGCTTCCGGATCGTCGCCATTCACGTGGAATATCGGCGCCTCGACCATCTTGAAGATGTCGGTGCAGTACAGCGAGGAGCGGTAATCGCGCGGATCGGACGTGGTGAAGCCGATCTGGTTGTTGATGACGATGTGCACGGTGCCGCCAGTGCCATAGCCACGGGTCTGGGAGAAAGTGAGCATCTCCTGGTTGACGCCCTGTCCCGCCACCGCCGCGTCGCCGTGAATCAGCACCGGAATGACCTGGCCTTTTTCGGCATCCTTGCGGCGCGTCTGCCGCGCATAAACAGATCCCTGAACCACCGGATTGATGATTTCAAGGTGGGAGGGATTGAACGCCAGCGTGAGATGAACCGGGCCGCCCGGCGTCATGACATCGCTGGAGAAACCAAGGTGATACTTGACGTCGCCCGCGGAAAGATCCGAGGCGGCCTTGCCTTCGAACTCTGAGAACAGCATTGTCGGCGACTTGCCGAGCGTATTTACGAGTACGTTCAGGCGACCACGGTGCGCCATGCCAATAACGATTTCCTGCGCACCAAGGCTGCCACCCACGCGGATCAGTTCATCCATGGCGACAATGGTCGATTCGCCGCCCTCAAGCGAGAAACGCTTCTGTCCCACATATCGGGTATGCAGATAACGCTCCAGCGTTTCCGCCGCAGTAGCGCGCTCAAGGATGCGTTTTTTCGTTTCCGCCGAAAACTTCGGCGTTGCGCGCACGCTTTCAAGGCGGCTCTGGATCCAGCGTTTCTGTCCGATATCGGAGATATACATGTACTCCGAACCGACGGAACCGCAATAGGTCTGGCGCACCGCCTCAAGAATTTCACGCAGGCTGGCATGTTCGGTGGAAAAACCGTGAAAAGAGCCAACATTGAAATTCTTCGAAAGATCTGCCTCGGTGAACCCGTAAAAAGAGGGCTCCAGTTCGGCGATCTGCGGCCGCTCGGTGCGCTTGAGCGGATCAAGATTCGCCCAGCGTGTGCCCAGGAAGCGGTGGGCATTGATCAGCTGCAGCGCGGATACCTGCAGTTTCGTATCCCCCCCTGGCGCCGCCGCAGCGCGAATCGGACCGCGTTTACCCATCTGCTCGAATGCGGCGATAACCGGACCATGCGCGATATCGCGCACGGCAGGGCCTGCCTGCTTCTGCAGATTGTCGAAATATTCCCGCCAGACCTCCGGCACCGAAGCGGGGTCGGAAAGATAGCTTTCATAAAGTTCTTCGATGAACGGCGCATTCGCGCCGAACAGATGAGACGTGTCGTGTAGCTGTTTCATCATGGTGTGGCCACCTGTCGTATTTTCATTGCCCACAAAGGGCGAACAAACAACCTATTGGCTCCGGATTGAAAAACGGGATGGACACGCAAGCGCGACCATCCCGCAACGGCCAGAATCAGATTCGGAGCCGCCCCCTCTTCCTTTTCATCATTATTACGGACGCTGCGCGAGCGCCGGAACGTCGCGCCGCGCCGCGCCAACATAAAGCTGACGCGGACGGCCGATCTTGTATTCCGGATCAGTGATCATTTCTTCCCACTGGGTAATCCAGCCTACCGTCCGCGCCAGGGCGAAGATGCAGGTAAACATGGACGTCGGAATTCCAAGCGCTTTCTGCACGATCCCGGAATAGAAATCGACGTTCGGATACAGCTTCTTCTCGACGAAGTAGTCGTCTTCAAGCGCAATTTTTTCCAGTTCACGAGCCAGCCTGAACAGGCGGTCGTTTTCCAGACCAAGCTCGCCCAGCACATCGGCGCAGACCTTGCCCATCAGTTTGGCGCGCGGATCGAAATTCTTGTACACACGGTGACCGAAGCCCATCAGCTTGAAGCTGTCGTTCTTGTCCTTGGCGCGCCTGATGTATTCGCCCACACGGGAAACATCACCGATTTCTTCCAGCATGTTCAGGCAGGCCTCGTTCGCGCCGCCATGCGCGGGGCCCCACAGGCAGGCGATGCCGGATGCAATGCACGCAAACGGATTGGCGCCCGAAGAACCCGACAGACGCACGGTAGACGTGGAGGCGTTCTGCTCGTGATCGGCGTGCAGGGTAAAAATAACGTCAAGCGCGTGGACCAGCACCGGATTCGGCTTGTAATCCTCGCACGGCGTGCCGAACATCATGTGCATGAAGTTCGCCGTATAACCGAGGTTATTGCGCGGATAGGTGAACGGCTGTCCGCTGTTGTACTTGTAAGCCATCGCCACGATAGTGGGCAGTTTCGCGATCAGGCGGTTGGCCGATATGTTGCGGTGCTCCTGGTCGGAAAAATCCATCGCCTCATGGTAAAAGGCGGATAGCGCGCCGACCACGCCGACCATGATCGCCATCGGATGGGCATCGCGGCGGAACCCGTTGAAAAAACGGGTGATCTGGTCATGCACCATCGTATGCTGCTTGATGATGGTTTCGAACTCTTCTTTCTGCGTTGTATTCGGCAGTTCGCCATTTTTCAGCAGATAGGCGACTTCAAGGAAATTGCATTTTTCAGCCAGCTGTTCGATTGGATAGCCGCGATAAAGCAACTCGCCCTTGTCGCCATCAATATAGGTAATCGTTGACTTGCAGCTCGCAGTGGACAAGAACCCCGAGTCATAGGTAAAGAGCCCGGTTTTCGCGCCCAGCGTACGGATGTCGATGACATCGTTTCCGTGGGTTCCGGTCATGATCGGAAATTCGAAGGTCTTGCCATCGACGGTCAGTGTTGCGGTACGTTGAGTGCTCATAAAAGTTGTCCCTTCTGTTGTCCCTTCTCTATTGTCTTTCCTGGCTACCCGTTTTTTCTTCGATGCGATGATGGACCGGTTTGCTTCACCCCTGGCGCAACAGGGCAATCATTTCCTTCCACCGGTCTGTCTCGCAGACCTTGCTGCCATTGATCATTGCCCACAGATCGTAGTCATCGCACCGCAGCAGATCGTCCAGATCCGCAAGCTGCCTGTCGTCCAGACGATCGAAATGGCTGCCAAGGAAACGTGCGAAAACCACATCCAGCTCAAGCAATGCCCGACGGCACTGCCAGCGCACGCGTCCCCGGCTGATAGCCATATTCATGGCTGTCAGATTGCCCGTCGCAGCATCATGTCCTTGATCTTGCCGATCGCGCGTGTCGGATTCAGCCCTTTCGGACAGACATCGACGCAGTTCATGATGGTATGGCAGCGGAACAGCCGGTACGGATCCTCAAGGTTATCCAGCCGCTCATTGGTCGCCTGATCCCGTGTATCGGCCAGGAAGCGGTAAGCGGCAAGAAGCCCCGCCGGACCAACGAACTTGTCCGGATTCCACCAGAACGACGGGCAGGAGGTGGAGCAGCAGGCGCACAGGATGCACTCGTAAAGCCCGTTAAGTTCTTCCCGGTCATCCGGCGACTGCAGGCGCTCGCGCTCTGGCGCGGGATCATCGTTAACCAGATAGGGCTTGATTGAATGGTATTGCTTGAAAAACTGGGTCATATCCACGATCAGATCGCGGATAACCGGCAGCCCGGGCAACGGACGCAGTGTTACCGGCTGCGGCAGCCCATCCATTTCAGTCAGACAGGCCAGCCCGTTTTTACCGTTGATGTTCATCGCATCGGAACCGCAGACGCCTTCGCGGCAGGAGCGGCGGAAGGACAGCGAATCATCCTTCGCTTTCAGCCGCACCAGCGCATCAAGCAGCTTCTTGTCGGACGCTTCCAGTTCGACGGAAATATCCTGCATATAGGGCCGCTCATCCCTGTCCGGGTCGTAGCGGTAAATCCTGAATTGAACAGTACGCTTACTCATCTTGTCAGTTCTCCCGCGCTCAGTAAGTGCGCTTGGCGAGCGCGATCGGTTCCACGTCTGCGGACAGCGGCTTCAGATTGACCGGCTTATAATCAAGGCGGTTACTTTCACTGAACCACAGTGTATGTTTGAGCCAGTTCACATCGTCGCGCCCGTTAGGACGCTCCGCCGTATCCGGCGCATCGTCACGCACATGGGCGCCACGCGATTCCCTGCGAGCTTCGGCGGAAACCATGGTCGCCTTCGCCACCTCGATCAGGTTATCCAGTTCCAGCGCTTCGGTACGCGCGGTATTCCAGACTTTCGACTTGTCGCCAATTTCGGTCGTTCTGGACTGTTCGGCGACTTCGAGAATCTTCTGGACGCCTTCCTTGAGCAGATCGCCAAAGCGGAACACGCCCGCGTGCTTCTGCATCGTGCGCTGCATGGCGAGGCGCACTTCGTGCACATTCGTGCCCTGTTTCTGGTTTTCCAGCCGGTCGATGCGCGCCAGCGATACATCCGCCGCATTAGCCGGCAGCGGCTTCAGCGTCAGATTGCCCGAGCGGAAATCCTCGACCACCGTTTCTCCCGCAGATTTGCCGAACACCAGCAGATCGAGCAGCGAATTGGTTCCAAGCCGGTTCGCCCCATGCACCGAGGCGCAGGCGCATTCGCCCGCGGCGTAAAAGCCGGACACTGGCGCATTCGAATCGCCATTCTTCGGCACCACGACCTGGCCCTTGTAGTTGGTCGGAATGCCGCCCATCTGGTAGTGGCAGGTGGGCACGACCGGAATGGGCGCCTTGATCGGATCGACACCGGCGAACTGGATCGAAATTTCGCGGATGCCGGGCAGACGCTTGAGGATGGTTTCCGGCGACAGATGGGTGATGTCGAGCAGCACGTGATCCTTGTCCGGACCGCAGCCACGCCCTTCGTTGATTTCCGTCACCATCGAACGCGAGACCACGTCCCGCGACGCCAGATCCTTCAGGTTGGGCGCATAGCGCTCCATGAAACGCTCGCCCGACGCATTGCGCAGAATTCCGCCCTCGCCACGCACGCCTTCTGTAATCAGCACGCCCGCACCGGCAACGCCGGTCGGGTGGAACTGCCAGAACTCCATGTCTTCGAGCGGGATACCGGCTCGCGCGGCCATTCCCACGCCGTCGCCGGTATTGATGAAGGCATTGGTGGAGCTGTAATAGATCCGCCCGGCGCCGCCAGTGGCGAAAATCGTTGCCTTGGCATGGAAAATCGACACTTCGCCGGTTTCCATTTCCAGCGCCGTTACGCCAAGCACGTCGCCTTCGCTGTTCCGGATCAGGTCCAGAGCCATCCACTCAACAAAAAACTGGGTATGCGCCCGCACATTACGCTGATAAAGCGCGTGCAGCATGGCATGCCCGGTACGGTCCGCCGCCGCACAGGAGCGCATCACCGGCGCCTGGCCATAGTTCATTGAATGGCCGCCAAACGGGCGCTGATAGATCTTGCCATTGTCCGTGCGGTCAAACGGCATGCCGAAGTGCTCAAGCTCGATCACAACCTCGTTCGCCTTCTTGCACATGAATTCGATCGCATCCTGGTCACCCAGCCAGTCCGACCCCTTGACGGTGTCGTACATGTGCCAGTGCCAGTTATCCTCGGTCGAATTCCCCAGGGACGCCGCTACTCCGCCCTGCGCCGCCACGGTATGCGAACGGGTCGGAAAAACCTTGGTCAGGACAGCCGTTTTCAGGCCTGCCTCGGAGAGCTGCAGGGCCGCGCGCAGACCCGCGCCGCCAGCCCCAACGATAACCGCATCAAAGGTACGCTTTGCGACGTTCACGCTCACAGCCTCCAAAGAATCCGCACCGCCCAGCCGGCGTAGCCGACAAGCAGGAAAATGGTGATTACATGCAGGACGAGACGCAGGCCGGTCGGCTTGACGTAATCCATCCAGATATCGCGCACACCGATCCAGGCGTGATAGAACAGCGACAGAAAGAACAGAAACGTGGCGAATCTCATCAGCCCGCCAGAAAACAGGCCAACCCATCCGGCATAGCCATCGCCCGCCACGCAAAGCGCGCAGAAAACAAGGACGACCGTGTAAATCGCCATGAATGCTGCCGTAGCACGCTGGGCGATCCAGTCTTTCAGACCATAATGCGCCCCGATTACATGACGGGTCACCATAATTTCACCCCTACGAGAACCGTAAGAACCAGGCTCACAACGAGAACGATACGCGCGGAATTACGTGCGGACTGAAGCTCAAGCCCCTTCTGCATATCCAGCAGCAGGAAGCGGATACCCGCACAGAAGTGGTGCAGATAGGCCCACAGCAGCCCCAGCAGGATCAGCTTTGCCAGCGGATGCGCGGCAGCCGTGGCGAACCCCTCGGCAGACTCCAGGCTTGCGGCGAAAAGATAAAGAAGGAAAGGCAGAAAAAGAAACAGCCCCGCGCCGCTTACGCGATGGAGAATTGAAACCATCCCCGGCAAAGGAAGCCGGATTTCCTGGACGGCCAGATGCTTTGGCCTCTGTTTGCGCACTATTGTTTCTGACATAAAAAAGATCTCCCTGATACCCGGCGCGAAAACCCGCCATCAACCCGTAAAGGTAGCGGATTATAGCTTTTCCGCACCCGCTGGCGCAGGCCGCCAGACAAATCAGTTCAGCTCATTCAGATAAAAATGTTCCATGGTTGAATAAAGCCCGCGCCGCCATTCAACTGGCCTGTCTCCATAGGTATATGTCACCCGCTCGACCGAAAGGAGCGGTGTTCCCTCCACCACCCTGAGCGCTTCACTGACCGAACGGTCCGCGGCCACGGCGCGGATGCGCTCCTGCGCACGGATCATGCGCAACCCGAAATGTGTTTCGAACAGGCTGTAAAGGGAACCACTCCAGCCCTGAAGCATTTCGAACGTCAGCCCGGGGAAAACCTCCCCCGGCAGATATATTTCATCAATCACTACCGGCTTTTGCGCAAAACGGAGCAGGCGGCGGACGATAATGATCGGCGCGCCCAGCTCGATACCGAGCATGCGCGATGCCTCATGGCTGGCCTTGGCGCGCCAGCAGTCCAGCGGCACGCTCTGCGGATGGGAAAGATCCCCTCCCATGGGCACCAGGCGCAAAAAACGGAACAGCGCCCGGGGATCATTATGGGATGCAACGAAGGTGCCTTTTCCCTGCCGACGGATCAGCAGGTTTTCAGCCGCCATTTCATCGACAGCCTTGCGCACCGTCCCTTGCGACACGGAAAACCGGACAGCCAGCTCCTGTTCGCTTGGAATTGCCTGCCCAGGCAGCCATTCGCCCGCCTCAAGCGCCTGCAGGATAAGCGTCTTGATCTGCCGGTAAAGGGGACTGAAAGTCGGAGATTCTTGAGCCATTCCCGCATTTGAGCATAACTTTTTCATCGAGTCCATATCGCATCGTTTATCATATATAAGACATATGATGTGATTTGACACCAGGCGGCATTCTTCCTATTATTTTTCGTCCCGGCAAAGCGGCGCTTAACCCGCGCAGACTTCCCTGTTTCGCGCCACTGAAAGCGCCGCTGCCGTGGGCGCGGACACCCGTTTCATTCCAGACCGTTTTTTTAGATAACCAAAGGGAGTACTTTCATGAGCAAAGCCCCTGTTCGCGTCGCCGTAACCGGCGCGGCCGGCCAGATCGGTTACAGCCTGCTGTTTCGCATCGCCAGCGGCGAAATGCTGGGGAAAGACCAGCCTGTCATCCTGCAACTGCTTGATCTGCCCCAGGCCCAGAAAGCGGTCAAAGGCGTCATCATGGAGCTGGAAGACTGCGCTTTTCCGCTGCTCGCGGGCGTTATCGCGACCGACGACCCGAACGTCGCCTTCAAGGACGCACAGGTTGCGCTGCTCGTTGGCGCCCGTCCGCGCGGCCCCGGCATGGAGCGCAAGGATCTGCTGACCGAAAACGCCAAGATTTTCACCGTGCAGGGCGCGGCCATCGGCCAGTACGCCGATCCGGATTGCAAGGTGCTGGTCGTCGGCAACCCCTGCAACACCAACGCCTACATCGCCAAGGAAGTCGCGCAGAAATACGGCCGCGTGCCGGCGAAGAACTTCACCGGCATGCTGCGTCTGGACCACAACCGCGCGCTGTCCCAGCTTGCCGGCAGGTCGGGGCGCGATGTCGCAACGCTGAAAAAACTGGTCGTCTGGGGCAACCACTCTCCCACCATGTACGCCGATTACCGCTTCGTCACCTCCGGCGGCGACAGCGTCCAGAAGCTGATCGGTGACGACGCCTGGAACCGCGACGTCTTCCTGCCCACCGTCGGCAAGCGCGGTGCGGCCATTATCGAGGCGCGCGGTCTTTCTTCCGCCGCATCGGCGGCCAATGCGGCGATCGACCACATCCGCGACTGGGTGCTCGGTTCCGGTGGCGAATGGGTCACCATGGGCGTTCCGTCCGACGGTTCATACGGCATCCCGGAAGGCATCATCTACGGCTTCCCGGTCACGACTGAAAAAGGCCAGTACAAGATCGTCCAGGGGCTGGATATCGACGCTTTCTCGCGCGAGCGCATGACTCACACGCTCAACGAGCTGCTTGAGGAACGCGAAGGCGTGAAAGACCTGCTCGGCTGACCTTCCGCGCAGAAGAAACTTTCAGGACGCACGGCCCCGGTCGTGCGTCTTTCCGTTTACGGTCCGGTTGCCATCTCCCCCCTTGTCCCGTTTTCCATCCTCCGAGGCCCTGTCCCATGAACCGCGCCCCGCATCCCCGCGACATCCTGTTTGCCGGTGAGAAACCCTTCCCCATCCTGCCCGCCGTCGACCACTACGCCGGTTCGGAAAAACTCATGCTGAAAGCGCTTGCGCTGCAGCAGGAAACCGGACCGGTATTCGACATCACCTGCGACTGCGAGGACGGCGCGCACGCCGGAGCGGAAGCGGAGCACGCTGAAATGATCGTTTCCGTCATCCTCGGCGCGGAAAACCGTTACGGCCGCGTCGGCGCCCGCATCCACGACATCACGCACCCCCACTGGGAACGGGATCTGGAAATTCTGGTGGCGAAAACCGGCCAGCGCCTGGCGTTCATCACACTGCCCAAGGTCCGCTCCACCGCCGATGCCGCCACGCAGATCGATGCGCTGAAACGCATCGAACAGAGCGTCGGCATCACCCGGCCGATCCCCGTGCATATCCTCATCGAAACCCACGGCGCCCTGCGCGAGGCATGGCGGATCGCAGCGCTGGAGCGTGTGGAATCGCTCGATTTCGGCCTGATGGATTTTGTCTCCGGCCACCACGGCGCAATTCCCGGCGCCGCCATGAAAAGCCCCGGCCAGTTCGAGCATCCGCTGGTCGTCCGCGCCAAGACGGAAATCACCGCCGCCGCACTGGCCCACGGCGTTGTACCTACGCATAACGTCACCACCGAACTGAAAGACATCAGCCAGATCCGCGCCGACGCCACCCGCGCCCGCCGCGAATTCGGCTATCTGCGCATGTGGAGCATCCATCCAAACCAGATCCGCCCCATCATCGAGGCCATGCAGCCTGATTTTTCAGAAACCGAAGAAGCCGCTGAAATTCTCGTGGCCGCACAGGATTCCGCGTGGGGCCCCATCCAGCACCGCGGCCGCCTGCATGATCGCGCCTCATACCGCTATTACTGGGAACTGCTGGCGCGCGCCCATAGCACCGGCATGGCAATCCCGGCGCAGGCCCTGCAGCGCTTCTTTGCCGCCTGAACCGCGCCACCCGGCCTTCCGCCTCCCCACAACCGTCTTTTCCGCAAGGGTTTGCGGGATCCGCAGAACGCCGGAAGCATCGTGAGGTCTGTAAGTCTGTCCGCGGAACTACCCGCAAGGCGGCTGCTCTGGGACAATGCGCGCACTGTCGCCGCATCGCGGGCGAAGCCGCTGCGCCGTGCCTGGCTCCGGCCCGCCCGCCCCTGACATTAACTGGATCCGAAAGCCGTGACGTTCCGTTTGCTGATTGTGCTCGCCGCGCTGGCGGGCTGGCTGCTCCCCTCCCCGCCCGCCAATGCCGCCGATCCCATCGATCCGCAGAAAGCCTTCGCCATGAGCGCGCGCGCGGCCGGTCCCGCGACGGTGGAAGTCGTGTTCCGCATCGCAAAGGATTACTACCTTTACGGCGGCAAACTCCGTTTTGAGGCTGAACCGGCAACGGTGGCGCTGGGATCGCCCGAACGCCCGCCCGGTGAAATCCGGCAGGATGAGTTTTTCGGCGAAGTGGAAACCTACCGCGGCGAACTGCGCATCCTGCTGCCGGTAACCCCCCCCGCGGATGCGACAGCCTTCCGCCTCGCCGTAACCAGCCAGGGCTGCTGGGACGGCGGCGTGTGCTATCCGCCACTGACGCAGACGGCGGATATCAACCTTGCCGCCAGCGCCCCGCCACCCGCCGCCAGCCTGCTCGACCGCGCCCTGGGCCGCGACCCGGCCAGCGCAACCGAAAGCGCAGCACTAACCAGCAACGGTGCGCCAGCAGCGGCGGAGGCCGCGTCGGGCAACGAGAGCGAACGCATCGCGGGCCTGTTCGGCAATAGCGGGCCGTTCTGGGTGCTGGCCAGCTTTTTCGGCTTCGGCCTGCTGCTCGCGTTTACCCCCTGCACGTTCCCGATGATTCCGATCCTCTCCGGCATCATTGTCGGCCACGGCCACCGGATCTCGCGCGGGCGCGCCTTCGCCCTGTCGTTTGCCTACGTACTGGGCATGGCCGTGACTTACGCCGCCGCGGGCGTCGCCGCGGGTTTCACCGGCACCCTGTTTGCCGCCGCGCTGCAAAACGTCTGGGTGCTTTCCGCCTTCGCGCTGGTTTTCGTCGCGCTGGCGCTCGCCATGTTCGGCTTCTACGAACTGCAGCTCCCCACCGCGCTGCAAAGCCGCCTCGCCGGGGCCGCCAGCCATGAAAAAGGCGGCCACCTTGCCGGTGTTGCGGCGATGGGCGCGCTGTCCGCGCTCATCATCGGCCCCTGCGTGGCCGCGCCGCTGGCCGGAGCGCTGCTGTACATCGCCCGCACGGGCGACGCCATTCTCGGCGGTCTGGCGCTTTTCGCCATGGGGCTGGGCATGGGCGCGCCCCTGATCGCCGTGGGCGTGGCGGCCCGCACGGTGCTGCCCAAGGCCGGGCCGTGGATGGAGGGCGTCAAAAAAGCGTTCGGCGTGTTCCTGCTCGCCGCCGCCGTCTGGTTTCTCACGCCCGTGCTGCCGCCGCTGGCCGTGATGCTGACATGGGCCGCGCTGCTGCTTTTTTCCGGCATTTTTCTCCACGCCATCGACCCGCTGCCGCCGCATGCGAAAAACTGGCAGCGCTTCCTGAAAGGCGTCGGCGTGGCGTTGCTGGTGGGCGGCGTGGCGATGCTTGTCGGCGCGCTGGCGGGCTCGCGCGATCCGCTGCAGCCGCTCGCGGTGCTGCGCGCTCCGGCGGCGAACGCGGCCGGAGCGCAGGATGCGGAGCCCCGCTTCATCAGCGTTTCTTCAGTCGCGGAGCTGGATGCCCGCCTGGCGGCGGCGGACCGCCCGGCGATGCTGGATTTTTATGCCGACTGGTGCGTGTCGTGCAAGGAAATGGAGCGCGACACGTTTTCCGACCCGCAGGTTTCCCGCCGCATGGAACAAATGCTGCTACTGAAGGCCGACGTTACCGCCGGTACGGACGAGCACAGGACGCTGCTCAGACGCTTCAGCCTGTTCGGCCCGCCGGGCATCATCTTTTTCAGCCCGGGCGGCAAGGAACGCGCTGATCAGCGCGTGATCGGCTTCATGGCCGCCGAACCGTTCTCCTCCGCGCTGGACCGGGTGCTGCGCCAATAGCGGCGCAGCCCCGCTGCCGCAGGAATCACGCCGCCGGGGCCGCTTCCGCCAGACAGCGCGACAGACGCGCCAGCACCCGCTCGCGGCCCAGCGTTTCCAGCACGGCGTCGATGGACGGCGTCTGCGTCACGCCGAGCACGGCGACGCGCAGCGGGATCGCCACCTGCGGCATTTTCAGGCCCTGTTCGGCCATCGTGTCCTTGATCGCCTGGTTGAGCGCGCCCTTTTCCCATGCCGCCGCCTCAAGTCGCCCGTACAGGCTCGCGAGCGCGGCGCGGGCGGCGGCGGTGAGGTGCTGTTCGACCAGTTCCCGCGCCGGAGCGGGGGCGATGCAGAACAGCGTGGCCGCATCGGCCAGCTCGTTCAGGTTTCCGCAGCGGTCCTTGTACAGCGCCACGACCTTTTCCAGCGCGGGGCCATCCCCGGCCGCAACACTGCGGCGCGCCAGCCGCCGCGCTGTTTCGGCGGCAAGCCGGGCATCATCGGCCTGCTTCATGTAATGGGCGTTGAGCCAGTTCAGTTTGGTGGTGTCGAACTGCGCCGCCGACGGGGTGATGTGGTCCAGGTCGAACCAGGAAACAAACTGTTCACGCGAGAAAATTTCGTCGTCGCCGTGGCTCCAGCCCAGACGTCCGAGGTAGTTGATCACCGCCTCCGGCAGATAGCCTTCCTCTTCGTACTGCGTGACGCTGACCGCGCCGTGCCGCTTGGAGAGCTTCTGCCCGTCGTCGCCCAGAATCATCGACAGGTGCGCGAATACCGGCACTGGCGCGCCCAGCGCTTCGAAGATGTTGATCTGGCGGCAGGTGTTGTTGACGTGATCATCGCCGCGGATGACGTGGGTGATGCGCATGTCCCAGTCGTCGACGACGACGCAGAAATTGTACGTGGGCGTGCCATCCGGGCGGGCGATGATGAGGTCGTCCAGCTCACTGTTGGCGAATTCGATGCGCCCCTTTACCGCATCCTCCCACGCCACGACGCCATCCACCGGGTTGCGGAAGCGCACCACCGGCTGCACGCCCGCCGGGGGCTGCGGCAGCGTTTTGCCCGGCTCGGGCCGCCAGCGGCCGTCGTAACGCGGCTTTTCTCCGCGCGCGCGCTGCGCCTCGCGCAGTTCATCGAGCTCTTCGGGCGTGGTGTAGCAAGGGTAGGCCGTGCCAGCGGCAAGCATCTGCGCCACCACTTCCCTGTAACGGTCCATGCGCCGCATCTGGTAGAACGGCCCTTCGTCCCAGCCCAGCCCCAGCCATTCCATGCTTTCGAGGATCGCATCCACCGCCTCCTGGGTGGAGCGCGCCACGTCGGTATCCTCGATGCGCAGGACAAATGTCCCCATGTGGCGACGGGCATAGGCCCATGAAAACAGGGCGGTGCGCGCGCCCCCGATGTGCAGGAAACCGGTCGGGCTGGGAGCAAAGCGGGTACGGACGGGAGATGCGGACATGGCCTGAAAGAATCCGGAAACGGGAACAGGGCGCGATTCTAGCCGAGCCAGCGCCGCCCGGGCCCTGCCCCACGCAAAGGCCGGATTGACATTACGCATTGTCATGTCTGCCCGAGTGGCCGAAACTGGCGGCTGGCAGTTCCACCCGGAGATATGCAATGACCCCCACCTCGGTCCACGACATCCGCAATCTCACCCTTCTCGGCCACGCAGGCTGCGGGAAAACCTCGCTGCTCGAAGCCCTGCTCGCCGCTGGCGGCGAAATCACCGCACCCGGCAGCATTGAACGCGGCGACACGGTTTCCGACTACGATCCGCAGGAAAAGGCCATGGGCCATTCGCTCAACGCCGCGCTGGTCCATCTTGAGTGGGCCGGGCACTGGATCAACCTGCTCGATACGCCCGGGCTGCCCGATCTGGCCGGACGCGCGCTAGCCACCCTGCCCGCGGTGGAAACCGCCGCGATCGTCATCAGCGCGGCGGCCGGGATCGAAAGCGGCGCCCGCCGCATGATGGCCGCGGCGAAAGGCAAATGCCGCATGATCATCGTGAACAAGATCGACGCCGCCGACGCTGGCTGCGCCGCGACCATGGAGGCGATCGCCGCGGAATTCGGCCCCGAATGCCTTCCGATCAACCTGCCCGCGCCCGACGGCTCACGTGTGATTGACTGCTTCTTTTCCCCGGATGCCCGTGCGGAATCCGCTTTCTCCAGCGTCACCGCCGCGCACGACGCCATCGTCGACCAGGTCGTCGAACTGGATGAGGCGCTCATGGCCGCCTATCTCGAACAGGGCGAATCGATCACGCCGGAACAGCTGCACGATCCCTTCGAGCGCGCCCTGCGCGAAGGCCACCTGGTGCCGGTCTGTTTCGTCTCCGCCCGCACCGGCGCGGGCGTGCGCGAACTGCTCGACATCCTTGGCCGGCTCATGCCCGACCCGACCGAAGGCAACCCGCCCGCCTTCCTCAAGGGCGAAGGCCCGCTGGCGAAACCGGTCACGGTCAGCCCCGATCCAAAACTGCACGCCATCGCCCACGTTTTCCAGATCAGCAACGACCCCTACCGCGGCAAACTCGCGCTGTTCCGCATCCATCAGGGCAGCATCACCCCAGGCACGCCGCTTTTCATCGGCGACGGGCGCAAACCGTTCAAGGCCGCCCACCTGCTGCGCATGCAGGGGAAAAACGCAGTCGAAACCTCATGCGCCGTACCGGGCGATCTCTGCGCCGTAGGGCGCGTGGATGATCTCCACCGTGACGCGGTGCTGCACGATTCCCACGACGAGGACGCCTTCCACGTCCAGCCTCCGCCCTATCCGCAACCGGTGTACGGCCTCGCCCTGATCGCCCGCAAACCGGCGGACGAGCAGAAGCTTTCCGAAGCGCTCGCCCGCCTGGGCGACGAAGACCCCTGCCTGGCCATCAGCTTCGACCCCCGCAGCCGTCACACGGTAGTCTACGGCCTGGGCGAACAGCACCTGAAAATCGTGCTGGAACAGCTCGCCCTGCGCTGGAACCTGCAGCTCGACACCGCCACCCCCGCCATTCCCTACCGCGAAACCATCGCCAGCCCCGGCGAAGCGCGCTACCGCCACAAAAAACAGAGCGGCGGCGCAGGCCAGTTCGGTGAAGTGGCGCTGCGCGTCGAACCCCTGGCGCGCGGCGCGGGGCTGGAACTGGCCGACGAGGTGCGCGGCGGCGCCATTCCCACCCACTTCATGCCCGCGGTGGAAAAAGGCGTGCGCCAGGCGCTGGCTGATGGCGCGCTGGCCGGTTTCCCCATCGACGACCTGCGCGTCGTGGTCGTCGACGGCAAGCACCACGCCGTCGACTCAAACGAAATTTCCTTCGTCACCGCCGCCCGCCACGCACTCGTTGAAGCCGTGCTCGCCGCCCAGCCGGTTGTGCTCGAACCGCTTGTCGACGTCACGGTAAAGATCGCCGACGACCGTTTCGGCGAAGTCAGCGCCGAACTGGCCACCCGCCGCGGCCGCCTTACCGCCACGGAAAACCCCGCATCGGGGTGGACGCTGATTTCCGCCCGGGTGCCGCTGGCCGAAATGGAAGGGTTCGAAATCCGGCTCAAGGCCATCTGCGCCGGCGAAAGCGAATTCGTGCTCGACCACAGCGGCTACGAACCCGCGCCCGCCGAAATCCAGAGCCAGCTCACGCGCGCGTTCAGTAACGGCGAAAATGGCGCCCGCAACGGCCATTGACCCCTGCTCCCCGAACGGTCTCCCCGCCTCCGCGCGGCGGCGGGGAGCGTTACCGCGTTTTTCTCCGGGCAATGCACCATGAAACTCACCCGCCGCCACCGCGCCTACTGGCGATACAACGTCACACTGACCCTCGGACTGCTCGCCATCTGGTTCCTCGCCACCTTTCTCGCCGGTTACTACGCCATCGAACTCAACTCCGTCTCCTTTTTCGGCTTCCCGCTCGGTTTTTACTTTTTCGCCCAGGGCGCTCCGATCATTTACCTCGTCCTCATCGGCATCTATGTCCGGGCGATCAACCGCCTCGACCGCCGCCATGGCGTCGACGAGCGCGCCTGAATACAGGCACGGCTTTGAGGCCAGGCTGCAACACCGATAAAATCACTGTTTGGGCAGCATGGATTCCACAGCCATGAACGCACGGAACGCCATCCGGAATCAGCCTGCCAGCCGTTTGATCCCAACCTTCCCTCCGAGGAAGCGGAAAGCCGTCGCCATCGACCTTGTGGAGCGCGTGAATGTCTGACTCATCCCCCGTTCTGGCCTCGCCAGCCCGCCAGCAACGGCTTTTCCGCTTTGCAAAATGGGCAATCGGCGCGCTTCTCGTGTTCGCCATCCTGGGTTTTGGCGTCGCGCCGCCTGTCGCGCGCCATTACGGGGAACAGATTCTGGGCGAGAAACTGGGCAGGGCGGTTTCGGTGGAGCGGATCGGATTCAACCCCTTTACGCTCACCGCCGAGGCGCAGGGCGTGCGGATCATGGAAGCCGACGGCCAGCAGGAGGCGTTCGGCGTCGATCTGCTGCGGGCCAATCTGGAACTGGAATCGCTCATCCGCGGCGGCCCGGTGCTGCGCGAACTCTCCATTGCCGGGCCGCGCCTGGTACTGGTGAATGAAGGCGACGGGCGTTACAACTGGAGCGATGTAATCGAGCGTTTTCCGGCTGGCCCGGACGATGAAAAGCCCATGAGCTTTTCCGTCGGCAACATCCAGCTCAGCAATGGCCGGATCGTGGTGGAGGACAAACCGAAGGGGCGCCATCACGAAGTCGCGGATCTGGCGCTGGGCATTCCGTTTGTTTCCAATCTTCCGGTCAAGGTAGACGTTTTTGTCGAACCTTCGCTATCGGCGAAAATCAATGGCGATGTGCTGCAGCTCACCGGGCGGACCAAGCCCTTCGGCGAAACGCGGGAAACCATTCTGGATATTGCGCTGAAGGATTTCGAACTGGCTCCGTGGCTGGTGTATCTCCCGTTTGAACCGGCATTTTCCCTGCCCTCCGGACGGCTGACGACCAATCTTGAAGTCGGTTTTTCCCAGACAGAAGGGCCATCGCCAGCCGTCACGCTGAAAGGGCCGATCCAGATCAGTGACCTTGCGGTGCAGGATAAAAACGGGCAGCCCGCCCTGGCGGTGGGCGAGCTTGATCTTGAACTGGGCGATGTGCAGCCGCTGGCGAACAAATGGCACTTTTCCCGCCTGCGCCTGATCCGCCCGGAAGTGGATCTGGTCCGCCTTGCGGACGGGGGGCTCAACCTGCTGAAGCTGCTGCCCGGAGCGGAGGGCGCGGCAGGGAAAAAAGCGCCGCCAGCGAAAAAGGCCGCACAGAAAAATACGCAAAAAGACGCACAGACCACCCAGCCCGCCCCGGCGCAGACCCCACCGCCCGATTTTCTGCTGGCGCAGGCGCGCATCCGCGAAGGCGTGCTCCGCTACCGCGACGCCAGCCTGGCGAAACCCTTCCAGGCCAAGGCCGAGGCGATCACGCTTGATCTGCGCGATCTCGCCAACACGGGCGACATGCCCGCCGAAATCCGTCTGGATTACACCCTCGAAGGCGGCGGAAAATTCACCCATGAGGACAAACTGCGCCTGACGCCGCACCTGCAGGCGGAAGGCTCCGCCAGCGTCGAGCAGCTCGACCTGGGCCGTTTCGCGCCCTATTTCGCCGCAGCCTTGCCCAGCGGCGAACTCAGAAGCGGCCAGGCCGATGTTTCCCTGCACTACCGCCTGGCGCTGGGCGAAGGAGAGCCCCAGCTTGAGATAACGGCGGAAAAACTTGCGCTGCGCGACTTCACCCTCGCCCTTGCGGGGGCGAAGGAAGCGGCCATCCGCGTGCCGGAAACAGCGGTGCGCGAGGCCCGTTTCAGCCTGCATGAACGTACGGTGCGTATCGCCGAAGTGGGCGTGACCGGAGCCGCGCTGGCGTCCGTGCGCTCGCAGGACGGCCATTTCGATCTGGAAGCCCTTGCAGGCGCGCCCTCCGGCGATACCGGCGCCTCCGCCCCCTGGTCGGTGAATGTGGGCAAGCTCACGCTTGCCGGCGCCTCGGCGCGCATCGAAGACCGCAAGACGGAAAAGCCGCTGGTGTTCAACGCGGACAACATCGCCTTTAGCGCCGAGAACCTGTCGACGGACAAAGGCTCCGCCGCACAGGTCGCGCTCAATTCCCGCATCAACCGCAAAGGCAAGCTCGATGCGCGGGGAACAGTCCAGCTCGAACCGCTCAGGCTGGGGCTGGAAGTCGATGTGGACGGCATCGACCTGCCGCAGATCCAGCCCTACGCGCTGGAGCTGGCGAAAATCTCCATTTCGCGCGGCACCCTGGGGGCGAAAGGCGCGCTCGAACTGGCGCAGGAAGAAAACGCCCCGCTCCAGGGGCGCTTCCGCGGCAATCTGGATGTTGCGAATTTCGCCTCGGTCGACAAGCTGAATTCCACCGATTTCGTGCGCTGGCGCACCTTCGGGCTGGCAGGCGTCGATCTGCAGCTGGAGCCTTTTTCGCTTGGCATCGACACCGTTACGCTGGCCGATTTCCGCACCCGGCTGATCCTGAACGATCAGGGACGGCTGAACCTGCGCGAAATCGGCCCGGACACGCAGGCCGTCCCCTCCGCGCAGGCCGAAAGCGCACCCGCCGCGGCGGATACGCCCGCCGAAATGCCGCCGATACGCATCGGCGCCATCCGCTTCAAAAACGGCAACATCGCCTTCAGCGACCGCTTCATCCGCCCCAACTACGACGCCAACCTCACCGGCATGAACGGCACCCTGTCCGGGCTGTCTTCCGACCCCTCCACCATCGCCAGGCTCGATCTGGAAGGCAAGGTCGCCAATGCCGCGCCGGTGTCGATCAAGGGAGAATTCAACCCGTTCCGCCAGGACCGCTACCTCGACATCGTCATGGCGGTGAAGGATTTTGAACTCACCGACCTTTCCAGCTACGCGGGCAAATATGTCGGCTACGGCATCCAGAAAGGCAAGCTCTCGGCCGATCTCAACTACAAGATCGAGAACCGCCATCTGACCGCCGAAAACCGCGTTTTCCTCAACCAGCTCACCTTCGGCGAAAAGGTCGACAGCCCGGACGCGGTCAATCTTCCCGTGCAGCTCGCGGTCTCGCTGCTCAAGAACAGCCGTGGCGAGATCACGCTCAACCTGCCCGTCAGCGGCACGCTGGATGATCCCCAGTTCAGCATTTTCGGCCTTGTCGTCGAAGCGCTGGTCAACCTCATCGGCAAGGCGGTCACCGCGCCGTTCGGGCTGCTCGGCGCGGTCTTCGAGGGCGGGCAGGAAATGTCGTTCGTAGATTTCGCGCCGGGTATCAGCCGCGTGGGCGACGAGCAGGCCGAAAAAATGGATGCGCTGGCCAGGGCGCTCAAGGACCGCCCGGGGTTGCATCTGGAAATAACCGGCCACGCCGACCCGGCCTCCGACATCGACGGGCTCAAGCGCGCCCAGCTCGACAGGCAGATCCGCGCGGCCAAGCGCAAAAACCTGCGCGAACAGGACGGGGAAAGCCGGGAAAGCGGCAAAGAACTTCCGCCCGCCAGACAGATCGAAATCAGCGAGGCCGAATACGCCACGCTGCTCGAACAGATTTACGACGATGCCGATTTCGAAAAACCGCGCAATTTCTTCGGGCTGACCAAGGATGTGCCGGTTGCCGAAATGGAAACGCGCATGCTGGAGCACATCACCGTCGACGACGAGGCGTTCCGCGCGCTCGCGCAGAAACGGGCGCAGGCGGCCCGGCAGTGGCTGCTGGAAAAAGGCCAGGTGCCGTCGGAGCAGATTTTCCTGCTTCCACCGGCGGTCGGCGCGGCGCCGGAAGGAGAAGGCCGCCGCGTCCTGTTTTCACTGCGTTAGCGCGGGCACGGCTTCCGGCCGTTACGCGCCGCAGCGGCGTTACGGCAGGAGGCCATCAACATGGCGCAGCGGCTGGAAGGCGAAGAACGGGCGGCGGCGCTGGCGGCGCTAACAGCCTGGCAACGGGTAACAGGGGCGGAAGGGCGCGACGCAATCCGGCGCGACTTCCGCTTCACCGATTTCAACACCGCCTTCGGTTTCATGAGCCGGGTAGCGCTCAGGGCCGAGCGGCTCGATCATCACCCCGAATGGCGCAATGTCTATAACCGGGTCGAAATCGTGCTTTCCACCCACGATGCCGGTGGGCTGACCGTAAAAGACATCGCCCTGGCGCGCTTCATCGACGAAGCGGCGCGCCAGGGCGGTGCGGTTTGAGGCTCGCGGAAGCGTTTCCGGACGGCGCTCAGGCGGCGTCGAGCGCCTGTGAAATATCGGCCAGAATGTCGTCGATATGCTCGATGCCAATGGATAGCCGCACCATGTCGGGCGATACCCCGGCTTTGGCGAGCTCATCCGGCCCGAGCTGGCGGTGCGTGGTCGAGGCCGGATGGCAGGCCAGCGATCTGGCGTCGCCGATATTCACCAGCCGTGTCACCAGCTTCAGCGCATCCTGGAAGCGCGTGCCTCCCTCCAGCCCGCCCTTGATACCGAAAGACAGGATGCCCGAGGCCCGTCCGCCCATGTATTTCTGCGCCAGAGGAAAGTCGCGGTGGCCTTTCAGGCCCGCGTAATTCACCCACTCCACCTTGGGATGCGCGCGCAGAAATTCCGCCGTGCGCAGCGTGTTGTCGCAGATACGGTCCATGCGCAGCGCCACGGTTTCGATGCCCTGCAGGATCAGGAAAGCATTGAAGGGGCTGAGCGCAGCGCCCATGTTGCGCAGCGGCACGACCCGGGCGCGGGCGATATAGGCCGCCGCGCCGAGCGCTTCGGTATAGACAACGCCGTGGTAGGAGACATCCGGCTCGTTCAGGCGGGGGAAGCGCGCCTTGTGCTCCGCCCACGGAAATTTCCCCGAATCGACGATGGCGCCGCCAATCGAGTTGCCATGCCCGCCAAGGTATTTCGTCAGCGCATGCACCACGATATCCGCGCCATGCTCTATCGGGCGGCACAGGTACGGCGTCGGCACCGTGTTATCCACAATCAGCGGAAGGCCGTGCCGGTGGGCCACTTCGGCAAGGCGCTCGAAATCGGTGACGTTGCCCAGCGGATTGCCAACCGATTCGCAGTAGATCGCCTTGGTGCGCGCGTCGATCAGGCTGGCGAACGACTCCGGATCACGGTAATCGGCAAAGCGCACCTCAAGGCCCAGCTGCGGAAACGTGTGGGCGAACAGGTTGTACGTGCCGCCGTACAGCGTGGAGGCGGAAACGATGTTGTCGCCCGCTTCGGCAATGGTCTGGATCGCATAGGCGATCGCGGACATGCCCGACGCCACGGCGAGCGCGGCAATGCCGCCTTCCATCGCGGCGACGCGTTCTTCCAGCACCGCCGTGGTCGGATTCATGATCCGCGTATAGATGTTTCCCGCCACCTTCAGATCGAACAGGTCGGCGCCGTGCTGGGTGCTGTCGAACGCATACGACGTGGTCTGATAGATCGGCACCGCCACCGCCTTGGTGGTTGGCTCGGGCGAATAACCGCCGTGGACGGCGATGGTTTCGAGTTTCATGCAGCGGGCTCCTCTGGAATGGAGGTGCGAGTATAGCCAGCGGCGGTTTGATCAAGAAGCGGAGGCGGGCGATTCCCGCGCTCTGTTATTTTCGCCACCGCGCCGGGCAGTCCCGCTCCAGACGGGCGGCGCGAATAACCCTCCCGCAGGGTACGCCACCAGGCCCCCATCAGGTAGAATGCCTTCCTTTTCCGGCCCTTCCGCGCCCATGCAGTTTCTTGGCTTTTCCCTGCGCAACAAGCTTTTTGTCGCCCCCATGGCGGGGGTGACGGACCGGCCGTTCCGCCAGCTCTGTAAAAAAATGGGCGCAGGGCTGGCCGTGTCGGAAATGGTGACGTCGAACTCGCTGCTCTACGGCAGCGCGAAGACCCGGCGGCGCGCCAATCACCAGGGCGAAACCGACCCGATCTCGGTGCAGATCGCCGGCGCCGATCCGGCGATGATGGCCGAGGCCGCGCGCTACAACGCCGACCGGGGGGCGCAGATCATCGACATCAACATGGGCTGTCCGGCAAAGAAAATCTGCAACGTCATGGCCGGTTCGGCGCTGATGCAGGACGAAGCGCTGGTTGCGCGCATCCTCGACGCCGTGGTGCGCGCGGTGCCGGATACTCCGGTGACACTCAAATTCCGCACCGGCTGGACCCGCCAGAACAGGAACGCACCCGTAATCGCCCGCATCGCCGAGGAATCCGGCATCCGCGCCATCGCCATTCACGGGCGCACGCGCGCGGACCAATACACGGGCGAGGCCGAATACGACACCATCGCGCTGGTAAAAACGCAGGTCAAAATCCCGGTGATCGCCAATGGCGACATCACCACGCCACGCAAGGCCCGGCAGGTGCTCGACCACACCGGCGCGGACGGCATCATGATCGGCCGCGCCGCCCAGGGCCGACCGTGGATTTTCCGCGAGACAGAGCACTTCCTGGCGACCGGGGAAGAACTGCCGCCGCCGCTGGTCAGCGAAATCCACCAGGTGTGCCGCGAACACCTTGCCGATCTGTATGCGTTCTATGGTGAGGAAACCGGCGTGCGCATCGCGCGCAAACACATCTCCTGGTACACCAAAGGGCTGGTGGGTTCGGCCGCCTTCCGCTTCGCCATGAACCAGCTGCCGGACACCGCCAGCCAGCTTGGCGCGGTGGATGAATTTTTTGGCCGTCTGGCCGATACCGGACCGCGCCTGCATTACCAAACAGACGCCGAAACAGCACCGCACCAGGAACTTGCCGCATGAACCGCCCGAACGAAATCGCCGATTCCGTTTTACGCACGCTCGACCAGTACTTCCGCGACCTCGACGGCGCGAAACCCGCCGCCATTTATGACATGGTTCTTCGCAGCGTCGAACGCCCGATGCTGGAATTCGTCCTCGGCCAGGCCCGGGGCAACCAGACCGTCGCCGCCGAAATGCTGGGCATCAACCGCAACACGCTACGACGCAAGCTCACCGACCACGAACTGCTGTAACCGGTTCACACCACGGATTCCGCGGCAAACGGTTCCCGCGCGCCGCTTTTTCCCTCCCCCCGTCTTTCTTTTTCCGCCACCCATCACGATGAACGTCACCCAGGCTCTGATCAGCGTTTCCGACAAAACCGGCATCCTTGAATTCGCACAGGCGCTGCATACGCTGGGCGTGCGGCTGCTCTCCACCGGCGGCACCGCGAAACTGCTCGCCGATGCGGGCCTGCCCGTCACCGAAGTGGCCGAAGTCACCGGCTTTCCCGAAATGCTCGACGGCCGGGTGAAGACCCTGCATCCGAAGGTGCATGGCGGCCTGCTCGCCCGGCGCGACACACCCGCGCACATGGCCGCGCTCGCCGGGCACGGCATCGAAACCATCGACCTGCTGGTCGTCAACCTCTACCCCTTCGAAGCCACCGTCGCCAGGCCCGGCTGTACGCTCGAAGACGCAATCGAGAACATCGACATCGGCGGCCCCGCCATGGTGCGCAGCGCCGCCAAGAACTGGAAGGACGTGGGCGTACTCACCGACGCCGCGCAGTACCCGCTCGCACTGGCCGAACTGCGCGAACACGGCAAGCTCAGCGACAAAACGAAGTTCGCCTTCGCCGTCGCCGCCTTCAACCGCATCAGCAACTACGATGCGGCCATCAGCGACTACCTCTCGTCGCTGCAGGAAGACGGCACGCGCACCCCCTTCCCCGCGCAGACCAACGGCCGTTTCGTCAAACTGCAGGATCTGCGCTACGGCGAGAACCCGCACCAGCAGGCCGCCTTCTACCGCGACCTCCATCCCGCGCCGGGCTCGCTCGTCACCGCCAAACAGTTGCAGGGCAAAGAACTCTCGTATAACAACATCGCCGACGCCGACGCGGCCTGGGAATGCGTCAAGAGCTTCGACACCCCCGCGTGCGTGATCGTCAAGCACGCCAACCCCTGCGGCGTGGCCGTGGGCGCCGACGCGCTGGAAGCCTACTCCAAGGCCTTCAAGACCGACCCGACCTCCGCCTTCGGCGGCATCATCGCCTTCAACCGGCCGCTCGACACGGCGGCGGCCGAAGCCGTGAGCGGGCAGTTCGTCGAAGTGCTGATGGCGCCGGGCTACACC
>JAVBTY010000102.1:0-4609 GCA_031555955.1 Rhodocyclaceae bacterium
CCATCGAGCGCATCACCCTGCGCCGCGACCCGATCTACCATTCCACGTATACCGGCAAGCCCCCGGATGAACCGGCGATGCTCGGCCTGGCGCTGAACGAGGTGTTCGTGCCGCTGCTGCAGCGGCAGTTTCCCGAGATCACCGATTTTTACCTGCCGCCCGAGGGGTGCTCCTACCGGCTGGCGGTGGTGAGCATGAAAAAGCAATACCCCGGCCACGCCAAGCGGGTGATGTTCGGCATCTGGAGTTTTCTGCGCCAGTTCATGTACACCAAATTCATCATCGTGGTCGATGACGACGTGGATATCCGTGACTGGAAGGAAGTGATCTGGGCGCTGACCACCCGCGTCGATGCGATTCGCGATACCACGCTGGTCGATGGCACGCCGATCGATTATCTCGATTTCGCCAGTCCGGTTGCCGGGCTGGGTTCCAAGATGGGAATCGACGCGACCAACAAATGGCCCGGCGAGACGGCGCGTGAATGGGGGCGGGCCATTGTCATGGACGAGGCGGTGAAACGGCGCGTCGATGCCATGTGGGCCGGGCTCGGCCTCGATGCCGGTGTTTCCGGTTCATGAGGCGCGGGGGCCGGTACGCTCCGTGTTCCGCTCCTTCAATCCTTTCCGCAGGAGTCCGCGATGTCACAGCCCAGCCAGCAGGATCATGATGTTGTCGTCGGTGCGCAGCCGCCCGAAAACCTTGTCACGCTCACTCACCTGATTTATGCGCTGCACGCGTTCGCGCTGCTGACGGGCGCGACCCTGCTCGGCAGCTTCGTCGCCAGCGTGCCGTCCATTGCCGCCGTGCTGCTCAATTACTGGAAGCAAGGGGAGGTGCGCGGCACCTGGCTCGAAAGCCATTTTCGCTGGCAGATTCGCACTTTCTGGTTCGCCGCGTTGTGGATCGTGGTGGCGGGCTTTCTTGCCCTGACCGTGATCGGCCTGCCGTTCGCCCTGCTGCTGTTCGGAATCGCCGGGCTGTGGGTGCTTTATCGCGTGGTGCGCGGCTGGTGGGCGCTTTTCGGGCGCGGGAGCCTGCCTGCCGCGCGCTGAGCGCCGCACGGGCTGGCGGGCGTCCGGGTGCGTTCGCCGGGCGTTGCCGCTAGAATGCCGGGGTTTTGCTTAACCCGTGCCGCGCCATGACCCCTTCCCAGCGCATCGAACTCGTCTGCCCCGCCGGCTCGCTGCCCGCGCTCAAAACAGCCATCGATCATGGCGCGGACTGCGTCTATCTCGGCTTCAAGGATGCGACCAACGCGCGCAACTTCTCCGGGCTCAACTTTGAACCGGCGCAGATGCGCGAAGGCATCGCCTACGCCCACGCGCGCAAACGCCGGGTGCTGCTGGCGCTCAACACCTATCCGCAGACCGGCAACTGGAAAGACTGGACGGCGGCGGTGGACCGCGCGGCGGAATTCGGCATCGACGCCATCATCCTCGCCGACCCTGGGCTGATGGCCTACGCGGCGAAAACACATCCGCAACTGCGGCTGCACCTCTCGGTGCAGGGCTCGGCGACCAGCTATGAGGCGATCGGGTTCTACCAGGAACGCTTCGGCATCCAGCGCGCGGTGCTGCCGCGCGTGCTGTCGCTGGCGCAGGTGGAACAGGTGATCGGCAACACCACGGTCGAAATCGAAATCTTCGGCTTCGGCGGCCTGTGCGTCATGGTGGAAGGGCGCTGCGCGCTTTCGGCCTACGCCACCGGCGAATCGCCCAACTGCAATGGCGCGTGCTCGCCCGGCAAGCACGTGCGCTGGGAGCAGACCCCGGCGGGCATGGAAACGCGGCTCAACGGCATCCTGATCGACCGTTTCGGCAAGGACGAGCGCGCCGGTTACCCGACCCTGTGCAAAGGGCGCTTCGAGGTGAACGACGAAACCTATTACGCCATCGAGGAGCCGACCAGCCTCAACACGCTGGAAATGCTGCCGGAGCTGGCCCGCATCGGCGTGCGCGCGATCAAGATCGAAGGCCGCCAGCGCAGCCCGGCCTACGTCACCCAGGTGACGAAAGTATGGCGCGCCGCGCTCGACAGCGTGCAGGCCGATCCCGCCCGCTTCCAGGCGCTGCCCGCGTGGATGGCCGAGCTGAACAAAGTTTCCGAAGGCCAGAGCCACACGCTCGGCGCTTACTACCGTCCGTGGAAATGAGTCCGTCCATGAAGCTTTCCGTTGGCCCCCTGCTTTACTACTGGTCGCGCCAGAGCACGCTCGATTTTTACGCCGAAGTCGCCGCCAGCGCCGCCGATATCGTGCATCTGGGCGAAACTGTCTGTTCGCGCCGTCACGAACTGCGCCTGGACGACTGGCTGGAACTGGCCGCCACGCTTGCCGCGGCGGGCAAGGAAGTGGTGCTCTCCAGCCAGAGCCTGATCGAATCCGAATCCGATCTGAAAACGTTGCGCCGCATCATCGGGCAGACGCAGTACCGCATCGAGGCCAACGACATGGCGGCGGTGCGCCTGCTGGCCGAAGCCGGCTGCCGCAACTGGATCGCCGGGCCGACGCTGAATGTGTTCAACCCCCACACCCTCGGCCTGCTGGTCGAAGCAGGCGCCACGCGCTGGGTCGTGCCGCCGGAAATGTCTGGCGCGGCGCTGCAGGAACTGCGCGCGGCGCTGCAGGAACTGCGCGCCGCACTGCCGGCGCCGCTGGAAACAGAACTGTTCGCCTACGGCCGCCTGCCGCTGGCGCATTCGGCGCGCTGTTTCACCGCGCGCCATTACAACCTGCAGAAAGACACCTGCGAATTCCGCTGCCTCGGCCTTGCCGACGGGCTGGTGCTGCGCACACGCGAAGGCCAGCCCTTCCTCACCCTCAACGGCGTGCAGACGCAGTCGGCGCGGGTGCATAACCTGCTGGGTGATCTACCGGCGTTGCGCACCAGCACCGAAGTGCTGCGCATCAGCCCGCAGGGCGCGCACAACCGTGAAATTCTCGACCTGTTCCGCGCCACGCTGGATGGCCACGGCACACCCGCCGAAGCGCTCGCCGCCAGCAGCCGCTGGATGCCCGAAGCGCCGTGCAACGGCTTCTGGCACGGCCGCGCGGGCGTGGAGCAGTTCGTCGCCCCCGCCGGTTAGGCGGCCCTGCCGCAGCCCGCGTGCATTCCCGCATCATTTCCGAGCCTGAGCCGATCATGAGCCTGCCCGCCTTTCCGCCCATTTCCCCGCTTGCCGAGCTGCTTCCCGGCAGCCTGCGCCAGCGCATCAGCCGCCGCATCGCATCGCTGCGCATCCCCGCTTTTACGGTTCCGGCGCCGCTGGCCCGGCTGGCGGCCCGGCTGCCGCAACAGCCGCCAGCCTTCGCCCTTGCCACCGCGCTCAATCTGGCCCTGGGCCGCATTCTGCCGCGCGACCAGCTTGAGCCGCTCACCGGCCGCCATCTGCGCATGTGCGTGACCGATGCGGGGCTGACGCTCGATTTCGGCCTGACCGCAAACGGTTTCCGCCATGTCGCAGCGACGGGAAAGCCGGATCTGATTATTTCCGCCACCGTGCGCGACTATCTTGCCCTCGCTCTGCGCGAAGAGGATGCGGATACACTGTTTTTCAACCGCCGCCTGCTGATGGAGGGCGACACCGATCTCGGCCTGCTGGTCAAGAACACGCTTGACGCAGTGGACTGGGACGCCCTGTGGCGCAGACACGCCTGAAGCCCCTCGAAGCCTGAAACGGCGCGATCCGGCTTCCCCGCCGGGACGCTGGTCGCCCCACAGCCCCAGATTTTGCTTGCAACTATTTGTAATTTAAAGGAATAAAATCTCTTTCCCCAATGTGCCCAAGTGATGGCCCTCCTCCGCCCTTACCCTGCCTCCTGCGTCTGATACTATAGCTCCGGCCCTCATTAAGTTTGATTTTCACGCTTATAAGCGCATGTTTTTCATACACAAAATATGCGGAAAAGCACTACACAATGCGGGCCGGATCAATAAATTGCGTTCATTGATATAGAAATAATCCATCTGAACCCAGTCAAGGCCAAGGTTCGTTGAGTGTCTTCTTCGAGCGCGGCAAGGCCATCGACCAGGGCAGCTTCGACCGCATCCAGGTCGGCAAAGACATGGCTGGCGAAGCAGCCCTCGCGCAGCGCCTTCCACAAATGCTCGGCCGGGTTGAGGCCGCACCGCTGTCCCGAGCGCAGGATGCGCACGCCCTCGATCTCCACGTCCCGGTAGCCCTTGTCCACGATGGCTGTGGCGGGCGGCCTGTCCGTGCCGGTGAGGATGCCCACCTGCTCCAGTGTTTCGGCCAGGGTGTGGCCGTCGTAGGGATTGCCCGGCATGGAGCGCATGCCCACCACCAGGCCCTCCTTCAACGTGGTGGCGATGCTCACCTTCACGCCGAACCCGTAGGGTGTTCGGGCTTTACCTTTGCTGATGCACTCCACCTCGGGCGCGTGCAGGGCGTACCCCCAGGTATTGACCACGGCTTCATCGGAGGCGTCGAAGGTGTGTTGCAGGTACTGAATCGCCCCGAGAATAGAGGAGGCCCCTTCATTTGAGAATGTATCTATGAGGAAATCCCCGAAGTATTCGCCTGAAGTTATAGAGCGCTCAGTGCGCATGATTCTAGAATCGCGAAGCCAGCACGACTCCCAATGGGC
>JAVBTY010000030.1:0-13441 GCA_031555955.1 Rhodocyclaceae bacterium
AGGCCAGGTCACCAGCCTCGAAAAGAAAATGTTCGAGCGCGGCTACCTCGAAGGCTCCGAAATGGCCGGCACGTTCAACATGCTGCGCGCCAACGACCTCATCTGGTCCTTCGTGGTGAACAACTACCTGCTCGGCAAGGACCCCTTCCCCTTCGACCTGCTGTACTGGAACTCCGACTCCACCCGCATGCCCGCGAAAATGCACAGCTTCTACCTGCGCTGCATGTACATGGAAAACAGGCTCGTCCAGCCCGGCGGCATCGAAATCGACGGCGTACCCATCGACCTGTCGAAAATCAGAATCCCGTGCTACTTCATCTCCACCATCGAAGACCACATCGCGCCATGGAAAAGCACCTACACCGGCGCACGCGTGTTCGGCGGTCCGGTGCGCTTTGTTCTCGGCGGCTCCGGCCACATCGCCGGCATCGTCAACCCCCCGGCGGCCAACAAGTACGGCTACTGGATCAACCCGGCGCCGAAGCTGCCCGCCACGGCCGACGCCTGGTTCGCCGCCGCACAGCAGAATTCCGGTTCGTGGTGGACAGACTGGCAGGCCTGGGCCAGCAGCCAGGAATCTGAACAGGTTCCCGCGCGCAGCCCGGCCAAAGGCAAGCTGAAAGTGCTCGAAGACGCTCCCGGCAGCTACGTTAAAACGCGTGCTGACGCCCACGGCAACTAAGCGGACAGGAACGGGGAAGGGTCAGGCTCTTCCCCGTTTTTCAAATACCCAGCCTTTATGCCACAGCCCTGCAAAACTGCGGTTTTTCCCGTTTTGGCATGCATTTTCCAGCCGGTAACGCCCCTCAGGCGGAAGTGAACGACACGCCTCACCATCCCCGTCTCGTACTCGACACCAACACCATCATGGCCCTATGGCATTTCCGCGACCCCGCGCTGGCGGCGCTGGCGGCGGCCATCGAAAGCGGCGGCCTTGCCCTTGTGGCGCGCGACGACACCCTGGAAGAACTGCGCCGGGTGCTCGCCTACCCCCGGTTCGGCATCGCCCCCGAACAGCAACGGCGCGTGCTCGACGCCTACCGCGCCCGCATCAGCCTCGCCCCGCCGCCCACGGACGACGCCCCCCCGCTGCCGCAATGCCGTGACCGCGACGACCAGAAATTTCTCGAAACCGCCCGCGACGCCAACGCAAACGGCCTTATTACCCGTGACAAAGCGCTGCTCAGACTCGCCCGCCACAGCCTTATCCGCACACGCTTCGCCATCCAGACCCCCGAGCACTATTGCACCGCCATGGAAAACTCCGGTCCATCGCGCTGAGTATCCATCCTTCCCAGCAAATTTTTATTTCCTGGTCATGGATTTCCCGGGCCCATGGGAAAATGAAAGCTGTCATTGATTCAAGGTGACGACGATGACGGACATCGAACTCCTGTTCAGCAATCGCATGGCGGATACGGAAAAACTGCTCGCCTTCGGTTTTGCGGAAAAAAAGGACTGCTACACCTATTCCGCCAGCCTGCTGGATGGGCAATTCGAAACGAGGATTGCCGTATTCAAGAACGGAACGATAACGGCGGACGTCGTCGACTCCGGCACCGACGAAGTGTACGTGCTGGTAAAGATCCCCAGCGCAACGGGAGAGTATGTCGGCAAGGTCAGATCGGAATACAGGGAACTGCTCGCGACGATTGCCGAACGATGCTTTTACCTCGATGTTTTCAAAAGCAGCGATGCGAAAAACATCATCCGCTACATAAAAGAGCGATATAACGATGAACTCGAATTCCTGTGGCCGAAATTTCCAAAAAACGCGATTTTCCGCAGAAAGGATTGCGCTAAATGGTATGCGGCCCTTCTCACTCTGCCCAAATACAAACTGGGATTGGCCGGCGAAGAAGAAACGGAAATCATCGATCTGCGCATCGCCCCCTCAGTGGTCGATACCGTCGTCGACGGCAAGAAATATTTTCCGGGCTACCACATGAACAAACGGCACTGGTTCACCATCTGCCTCGATGGATCAGTTCCGATAAGCGAAATCCACGGCTGGATCGATACCAGCTATCGCCTGGCGAAAAAGTAGCGCGGAAAACCATGGCCCTGCGGGCCTGAACGGCAGCGGTTCAGATACACGACTGCGCCGGCGGCGCAGGCCATAACGCCCGGCGTATCAATCCGGCGCCCACCCCTCGGCACATTCGCGCAGATTTGGCTCTCAGCGCAGCACCGCACGCACACACCTGTCGCATGCCGCGACCTGCCGCGCAGCGATCCCCAAAAGCTTGCCCCGCATAAATGCGCCCGGCACAACAAACGCCCACACTGCCCGCAATGTCCGCCATGTCCGCCATGTCCGCCATTTTCGGGCGGAAATACCGCGGCACACTCTGCGCAGCAAAAAAGGGTGATACCGCTGGTAGACAGATTCAATGGATATTCTCCAGACTACGGAGGCGCGCTCCGTTGAGCATCAGTCGTATCCGGTGCACTTCACCCGCGCCTCCCCCAGCTCGCGCCTGAACGCCGCGAGATAACGCAGCCCCGCCGCCGCCCGGCTGCCGTACCAGGAAGCCATCTCTCCGTCGATCAGCGTCGCCGGGCGGCCGCCCAGCCGCGCGACCTCCTCCAGGTGCATCGCGCCAAAGGAATAAGGCTCGGAGGAAAGCAGCACGCGCTCCACTCCGGCCAGCCATGGCGCATCCCAGCCGAAAGCCGGGTAACGGACGCCCGTTTCCGGCGGCAGCGTGCGCCAGCCCACCGTCGCCAGCATCGCCGCAATGTAAGTTGAAGGCGCAACCGTCATCCACGGCTCGCGCCAGATCAGGTACAGAACGTTTTCCGGCGGCAGCGCCAGATCGCGCGCTTCGGCCAGCGCGGACTCCAGCTCTGCAGCCAGCCGCCGCGCCTCGGCCTCACGGCCGAAAATACCGCCCAGCAGGCGGTATAGCGCCAGATTGTCTTCCGGCGCGCACGGGTGCGTCACGATCACATGCGGTACGAAGGCAGCCAGCGCCTCCACGGTGTCGCGGCGGTTTTCATCAATGTTGACGAGCAGATGCGTCGGGGCGAGCGAGCGCACCGCTTCCAGCTTCACATCCTTGGTGCCGCCGATTTTCAGGATGCGCCGCACCGTCGCGCGCGGGTGAATGCAAAACCCGGTACGCCCGACCAGATTTCCAGCCAGCCCGAGATCACACACCAGCTCGGTCAGGGACGGCACCAGCGAAACGATACGCACCTCCCCGCGAGCCGGAACGTGACACTGCCCGGCGGCATCAAAAAGCCCGTCAGAATCCGGCATCACGCCTCCTCATCTGTTCGGGATAACCCTGATCCCACACGGTTTCCACCAGAACGGCTGCCCAGATCGGGTTCCTTTACATTTCATGCCGCATATTCGCATACAGAAAAATAATTCGTTGATTTAAATCGCTGATATTTCCTGGCACGCATGATGCGTTGCCCGTGGCGCTTCACCATAAATCTGCACCCGTTTCGTCCCCAACGAGAAGGAGCTTCAGAATGAACGCCATTTCCCTCAAAAAAACATGTGTTGCCGCTGCCCTGGCCAGTGCGGCCCTTGCAGCCACTTCCGCACAGGCGGCATTTGTCACCGCCTGGGATTACAAGCTTGATCTGAGCTGGGACTCCGCCATTTTCGGCCCCGGCGGCGGTCTCCCGGCGCAAAGCGCTTCCCTGCTGAGCTGGGGAGCGGCGGGCGGCGATCACACCAACCCCAACCAGGATTCGGGCAGCTCCCGCAGCGCGCTGGCCATAACCGGCACTACCGCGCAAGGCTCGGTCACCACCAATGCCATTTTCGATACAGTCACCACCGCAACGGTAACGCATTACAACAATACGCTGAGCAGCGCATTCGCCACGCTGCAGTCCGCGGTGATGAAGGCCGCCGTGACGCTGAAGCCCAATGTCGCCGGTATCGACTCTGATCCCGTCATCAACTATTCCTTCGATATCCATTTCGCCGAAACCCCCAACGACGGTTCCTGCGCCCCGGGCAGCCAGAGCAACTGCGACGATATTTTCATCATCGCTTTCAGCGCTCTCAACCAGAGTTTTGAGTATGACGACATTGAATATTTCCTCAGTCTTGCGGAAAGCACCCACAAACTCAACACCCTGCCTCCCGGGGCCTGCACCGAGGCGGGCGCGGCCGCGGGCTGCCTCGGTTTCATGACGAAAGAATCAGAATTCACGCCCGCGCAGTTCGCTCTCGCCGTCACGGGAGAACGGCTGGTCACCAACCCCGTTCCTGAGCCCGGCGTGCTGGGCCTGCTCGCGGCGGGGATGCTCGGCGCGGGAATGATGCGCCGCCGTCGCGCCTGAAGCGGAAAAACGCACCACGGGGGCCGCGGCCCCCTTTTCTTCCGGCGCATCTCCGCGATCCGGCGCGCGGCTTCCGTTAAACTCGCGCCATGATCGAAACCGACAAGCTTCAGCCTCCGCGCCTGATTTCCGCCCAGCCCGCCGACCGGCAGGAAGATGCGATCGAGCGCGCCCTGCGCCCGAAACGCCTGGCCGAATACGTGGGGCAGCAGAAAATCCGCGAGCAGCTGGAAATTTTCATCCAGGCGGCGAAAAACCGCCGCGAAGCGCTCGACCATGTGCTGCTGTTCGGCCCGCCAGGGCTGGGCAAAACGACGCTGGCGCACATCATCGCCGCCGAAATGGGGGTGAACCTGCGTCAGACTTCCGGCCCCGTGCTGGAGCGCGCGGGCGATCTGGCGGCGCTGCTGACCAACCTCGAACCGCACGATGTGCTGTTCATCGACGAAATTCACCGCCTGTCGCCCGTGGTCGAAGAAATCCTCTACCCGGCGCTGGAGGATTACCAGATCGACATCATGATCGGCGAAGGCCCGGCGGCGCGCTCGGTCAAGCTCGACCTGCCGCCTTTCACGCTGGTGGGCGCCACCACCCGCGCGGGCATGCTCACCAACCCGCTGCGCGACCGCTTCGGCATTACGGCCCGGCTGGAGTTTTACAGCGCGGAAGAACTCGGCTTCATCGTCGGGCGCTCGGCGCAGCTGCTCAATGTTGCGATCGACGATGCGGGCGCGATTGAAATCGCCCGCCGCGCGCGCGGCACGCCGCGTATCGCCAACCGCCTGCTGCGCCGGGTGCGCGATTACGCCGAGGTGAAAACAGACGGCGATATTTCCGCTGTAACCGCCGATGCCGCGCTGACGATGCTGGATGTGGATGCGCTCGGCCTGGATCTGATGGATCGCAAGCTGCTCGCCGCCCTGCTGGAAAAGTTCGGCGGCGGCCCCGTGGGGCTGGACAACATCGCCGCCGCCATCGGCGAATCCACCGATACCATCGAAGACGTGATCGAGCCCTATCTGATCCAGCAGGGCTATCTGCAACGCACGCCGCGCGGGCGCATGGCGACGCTGTCGATCTGGCAGCACTTCGGCCTGGCCCCGCCGCGCACCGGCGGCGACCTGTTCGGCGGCTAGCCCCGCACGCGGAACGCCCGATGCGCGCCTTCCAGGTCGTCATGTTCAGCCTGTGCGTGCTGGGCGGGCTTTACCTGCTCATCCAGGCTCCGGCCTTTTTCCTTCCGGACCGCTGGAATCCGGCGGTCGGCTGGCGCTTCGACCCGCCCGCGGCACGCCTGCTCGGCGGCGCACTGCTGGCCATCGCCTGGAACGGCGCGGGTTATCTGCGGCGCTTCTATTACGGCGACAGCGCCCGCCGGTTGCTGGAACCGGCGGCGCAGCACCGCCATTTCGCCGTGATGGTGCTGGCCCTGGCGCTGTTCGCCGCTGCCTTTTCCATCGCCACGCCCGGCCCCAACCCCGACTACCGTCCGCCGTCGCGCCAGGCGCCCTGATCGCGGCAAAGCCTCCGGGCCGCCCTGGGCCGTTACTCCGCGCGCAGCAGCACCTCCCGGCGCAGCTGGGCCAGATTGCACAGGGTTTCCAGAACGGGGGGGGAAAGCTGCCGGGCGGGTCCGCCGCCTTCGAGGCGCGCGATGAAATCATCGATATCCGCGCAGCCCATCCCGGCGTCGTGGCAGATCGCGGTGATTTCGGTTTCTATAATGTCGACGATGCCTTGAGAGCGTATTGAACGCACCATTCCCGCTCCCCGCTATCTGGCCAGAATACGCCGCGAGCGGTCCGCCACCGCCAGCGTTTCTGAAAGCTGGCGCGTGCCGAGCAGCGCGCCGAAATGCCGGATCGCCTCCGCGGTCACAAAAAGGTGCCCGTTGCGCCGCTTGTGAATCCAGCCCAGCGCAACCAGATGACCGATCTTGCGCCGCACCGTCTCCCGTGGCAGCCCGGTCGCGGCGGCAATGGAGTAGGCATTGCAGGGTTTGAGCTGGCATGGAACGTCTCCATCCAGCCGGTAGCCCGCCGCCTGCCCGCCATTTTCAAACGCGCCCACGTTGTGCAGCGCAATCTCGCCGAGCAGGATCGGCAGCAGAATGTCATGGTCGAACTCGTCGAACCAGCGCCGCAGGTTGCGTATCTCGTGCCGTGCGAGCAGCAGCGCCACCTCCCGGAACGCCTGCTGCCGCTGCGCCGGAACCGCTGCCTCAAAAGCGCCGCCCTGTCTTTCGGCTGCGCCCGTTACCGGCATGGAATAAAAATCTGTTGTCATGATCGCCCCGCTGCCGCCACCCCCGGGCCAGAAGGCGGGGAAGCGCGGCACAAGTTATGAATTGTTGTGTTGTTGTGTTACGCGGGAAGGAACATAGCCGACGCCCACCGCGCGCCAACATTGGCGGATTCCCGCACGCGGGAAAACACCAATACCGGCCAGAGGGCGGTTTTATTCTTTTTTTGCCTTGGCGCGGGGATGCGCGGCGTCGTAGATTCTGGAGAGATGCTGGAAATCGAGATGGGTATAGATCTGCGTCGAACGGATGCTGGCGTGCCCCAGCAGATCCTGCACCGCGCGCAGATCGCCGGTGGATTGCAGCATATGGCTGGCGAAGCTGTGCCGCAGCATGTGCGGGTGCACATGCACGCCCAGGGCGACCGTGCGTGAGCGCAGCGCCAGACGGCTGCGGATTGCGCCGGGGCTCATGGGGCCGCCGGTTCGGGTGACGAACAGCAACGGCTCATCGCCCCGGGCCAGCGCTGGCCGCACCGCCAGCCATGCGCGCAGCGCTTCCAGCGCTTTTTTCCCGACCGGCACGGCGCGCATCCGGTTGCGCTTGCCGAGAACGGTGACCATGCCTTCGGCCCAGTCGATATCGCCTTCGGTCCTCAGCGCGGCCAGTTCGGCCAGGCGCAGCCCGGAGGACTAGAACAGCTCGAACATGGCGAGATCACGCGCGCCGAGCGCGCCATCGGCCTCCGGGTTGAGCAGCGCTTCCGTCTGCTCCACGGACAGGGCGGACGGCAGCGGCGACGGCGAGCGCGGCGGGCGGATGCCTTCCGCCGGGTTGGCTGCCGCGTTGTGATGGCGCACCCGCCAGCGGTAGTAGCCGCGCCAGGATGACAGGTTGCGCGCGAGGGTGCGCGCGCCCAGCCCTTCGCTGTGCAGGCGGATGACGAAGTGGCGGATGTCGCGCGGCGTCAGCGCGGCGGGCTTGCGCCCGTCCGCGAGACGGTCCAGACGTTCGAGATCGCGGCGACAGGCGTCGAGCGTGTGGACGGAGGCGCGGCGCTGCGTGGCGAGGTAATCGAGATACCCGTCGAACCAGACCGGTTCCGCGCTGGCGCGGGCGGGCGGCGTCAGCCGAGCTGGCACAGCAGCGCGGCGGCGACGAGGTCGCTGATACGCCCGAGGTAGAGCGTGCCCATTTCGGGGTAAAAACGCTCCGGTTCCTCGCTGCCGAGCGCAAGCATGCCAAATGCCTGGTCGTGCCGCCACAGCGGCATCAGCGCCAGCGAGCGGATGTGCGGCGCGGCTTCGCCGAACCAGCCGGTGATTTCCAGATTGTTCGGCGCGCCGCAGTAGGGATGGCGCAGGCTGCCGGCGTACAGACGCACGTCTTCGCTCACGGGCGCGAACTCCACCTCGTCGCGCGTGAGCACGCTGTTCCAGACGCGCAGCGCGGCGTGCGGCACGGAAAAATCGTCGCGCAGGCTGGAGATCAGCGCCAGCAGCACCGTCTCGTAGCTGTCTACCGTCAGCAGTTCGACGGAAAGACGATGCACCTTGCCGCTGATTTCGTCGTTTTCCTCGCCAAAGCGGATCAGTTCGGCGAGCTTGTTTTCAAGCTGCTGGATCTTGTCGCGCAGGGCATAAAGCTGGCGCTCGGCGAGCGAGATCGCCTGCCCGCCGTGCCGGGGATGCGGCACCGTGAGGCGGGTGAACAGCTCGTCGTGCTCGGCGAGGAAATCGGGGTTGTCGCGCAGGTAACGGGCGACCTCATCGGCATTCATGGGAAAGGCTCCTTCGGGCGGCCACGCCGTCCGGTTGTAATCGTGGCAGGCGGATTTTCCCGGGATTTTCAGGCAAGTTCCATCTCGCCGTCGAACACGCTCACCGCCGGGCCTGTCATCAGCACCGGAGAACCGGGCCCGTTCCAGGCGATTTCAAGTTCCCCGCCACGGGTTTCGACCCGTACCGGCGATACAAGCAGGCCGCGCAGCACACCGGCCACCACCGCGGCGCACGCGCCGGTGCCGCAGGCAAGCGTTTCACCCGCTCCGCGCTCGAACACGCGCAGGCGGATATGCCGCGGGCCCGCCACTTCCATGAATCCGGCATTGACGCGGGCGGGAAAACGCGGGTGGCGCTCGATCAGCGCGCCCTGCGCCGCCACCGGCGCGGCCGCCACATCGGCCACCACCTGGACCGCATGCGGGTTGCCCATCGACACGGCGGTAACCGCCACGGTATCGCCGCCCACGTCGAGCGGCTGCACCACCGCATCGCTATCGGACACAAAGGGAATCCGCGCCGGGCGCAGTTCCGGCACGCCCATATCCACCGTCACCAGGCCGTCGTCGCGCAGGCGCGGGGCGATCACGCCGCCACGGGTTTCCACGCGGATTTCGCGCTTCGCCGTCAGGCCCCTGTCATGGACGAAGCGGACGAAGCAGCGCGCGCCGTTGCCGCACTGCTCCACCTCGCCGCCGTCGGCGTTGAAAATGCGGTAGCGGAAATCGGTATCGGCCAGCGTGGCCGGTTCGACCACCAGCAGCTGATCGCAGCCGACGCCGAAGTGCCGGTCAGCGATCGCCCGCACCCGCTCGGGTGCCAGATCGAAGGGGGCGGTCGTGGCGTCGATAACAACGAAGTCGTTGCCCAGACCGTGCATCTTGGTAAAGCGCAATCGCATGACAGGTCGCCAGAAAAAAGGGGAACTCCACAAAACAGCGGGAGATTCTCGCCCGCTCCCATCCGCCCGTTCAGCGCGGCTCCGGCGGCTGCGGGCGGCCGGAATCCGCTTCAGTAAAGCTTCGCCTCGCCCGGCGGGCGGGTCTTGAAGCGGCGGTGCACCCAGTAGTACTGCTCCGGCATGGAGCGGATCGCATTTTCAATCCATCCGTTCATGCGCCGGGTATCGGCCTCAACGTCGCCCGTGGGGAAATCCGCCCACGGTTCGCCGATCTCGATCTGGTAGCCGCTGCCGTCCGGCAGCAGCCGTGCGGCGCAGCCGAGCACCGTGGCCCCCGCCAGGCGGGCCAGGCGCGGCAGGCCCGTGATGGTGGCCGCCTCGACGCCAAAGAACGGGACAAAAACCGCATCCTTGCCCCCATAGTCCATATCCGGCAGATAAAAAAACGGCCGCACGGCCTTCATGGCCTTCACCACGCCGCGCAGACCATCCTGGCGCGACAGCAGCAGCTGGTCGCCAAAGCGGCTGCGCCCGTGGTGGAGCCAGCGGTCAACCACACTGTTCTTCTGCCGCGCATAGACGCTGACGAAATCGCCTTCCAGCGTGAGGCGCGTGCCGGCAATGTCGAGCCCCACGAAGTGCGGCGCCAGCAGAATCACCGGCCGCCCCTCGGCGCGCAGACGTTCCAGATGTTCGATGCCGGTGAAGCGGGCAAGGCGCTTCAGCCGCCCGGGGCTGGCCCACCACGCCACGCCGCGTTCGAGCAGACTGCGCCCGAGCATGCGGAAATGTCCCCGCAACAGCCGGGTGCGGGCCTGTTCATCGAGTTCCGGGAAGCACAGCCGCAGATTGGTTTCCGCCACCTTGCACCGCCGTATCGCGAACACGTACAGCAGCAGCCCCACGCCTTCGCCAAGGCGGGCGAGCACAGGCAGCGGCAGCCAGTGCAGCAGCCAGAACAGGGCGACGCCCAGACGACTCATTATCATCATATATCCGCCTCATGCCCTGAAGACGCATCCGGCGCGTGCGCGGCGGCATCCCCGGTTTTCGGTTTTTTGTAGCGGTGATAGCCCCACAGATACTGGGCGGGACAGCGCAGGATCAGGCGTTCGATATCGCGGTTGATCGCCGCACAGCGCTGCCCGGCATCACCCTCCAGCGTTTCGGCGGGAGCCGATACATGCATAGCATAACCCGCGCCGCCCGGCAGACGTTCGGCCCAGATGTAAAGCAGGCGCACGTTTTTGACCTCGGCCAGCCGCGCGGCCAGCGTCATCGTCCATGCAGGACGGCCGAAAAACGGCGCCCATACGCCCTCGCCCGCCGCCGGCACCTGATCCGGCAGGATGCCCACCGCCTCGCGCCCGCGCAACGTTTTGAGCAGGCGGCGCACGCCGGACAGATCAGCCGGCGCGATGCTGACCGCGCCGCGCGTGCGTCCCCGCTCCATCAGCGGCCCCAGCGCGGTCTTGCGCGGCGGACGGTACAGCACCGTTACCGGCGCGCTTGCGCCGTAGTACTGCGAGGTGATCTCGAAACAGCCCAGATGCGGGGTCAGGAACAGGATGCCCACGCCATCGCGCCAGGCCTGCTCCACCAGCTCCCAGCCCTCGGCGCGCACGACGCTGGCGACGATTTCTTCCGCCGGGCGCAGCCACAGCCACGGCAGTTCCAGCATCTGCCGCCCCGCTCCGGCGATGGCCGCGCGCCGGATCGCCGCATCGTCGCGCCCCAGCGCCAGCGCGAGGTTTTCCCGCAGCCGCCGCCGGTAGCCTTTATCCAGCCAATACACGAGCCAGCCCGCGCAGCCGCCAATGCGGTGCAGCAGCGACAGGGGCAAACGGGCGAAAAGACGGAACAGAAAGGCGATGGGCACAGTGGGCGGAGCGCCGGGCTCCCGGACTTGGGGGCGGTTTGACCGCCCTGGACGGGGGATTATAATCGCCGCCACAGGCCGCCGAGTTAATCCGACAACTTGCAGGGCGGCCGCCGTGCCGGGCTCACGCGGCAGGGCATAAAGAAATTCTGCTAAAGCGACGCCTGCTCGACAAAATCCCCGGAGCTGGCCCCACCGCAATCATCGGGGATTTTTGTTTCGGCAAGGAGCAGCCCATGGCGCAGCAACCCTTTCTTTTCACCTCCGAATCCGTTTCCGAAGGCCATCCGGACAAGGTCGCCGACCAGGTATCGGACGGCGTCCTCGACGCCATTCTGGCCGAAGACCCGCATGCCCGCGTCGCCTGCGAAACCCTGGTTTCGACCGGACGGGTGGTGATTTCGGGCGAAAACACCACCACCGCCCACCCGAACTATCGTGACATTGCGCAGGAAGTGATCCGCCGCATCGGCTACGACAATTCCGACATCGGCTTCGACTACAAGTCGTGCGCCATTCTCACCGCGATCAACCGCCAGTCTCCCGACATTGCCCAGGGCGTGAATGAAGGCGAAGGAATCGACCTCGATCAGGGGGCGGGCGACCAGGGCCTGATGTTCGGCTACGCCTGCGACGAAACGCCCAGCCTGATGCCGCTGCCGATCTACTACGCGCACCGCATCATGCAGCGCCAGGCCGAACTGCGTAAGGACGGCCGCCTGCCGTGGCTGCGTCCGGACGCCAAAAGCCAGCTTACGGTGAAGTACGTGGATGGCAGGCCGGTGGCGATCGATACCGTGGTGGTCTCCACCCAGCACGACCCGGACGTGACCCATGCGCAGCTGTCCGAAGCGGTGATCGAGCAAATCATCAAGCCGGTGCTGCCGAAAGAACTGCTCACCGGCGAGACGCGCTACCTGATCAACCCGACCGGGCGCTTCGTCATCGGCGGTCCGCACGGCGACTGCGGCCTGACCGGGCGCAAGATCATCGTCGACACCTACGGCGGCGCGGCGCGCCACGGCGGCGGCGCCTTCTCGGGCAAGGACCCTTCCAAGGTCGACCGCTCCGCCGCCTACGCCGGACGTTATGTGGCGAAAAACGTGGTCGCCGCCGGTCTGGCGGAACGCTGCGAAGTCCAGGTGGCCTACGCCATCGGCGTGGCGAAGCCCGTGTCGCTGATGGTCAACACCTTCGGCACCGGCAGGCTCGGCGACGAGCGCATCGCCGGGCTGGTCCGCATCCACTTCGACCTGCGGCCGAAAGCGATCATCCAGACGCTCGACCTGCTGCGTCCGATCTACTCCCGCACCGCGGCTTACGGCCATTTCGGCCGTGACGAAGCGGAATTCACCTGGGAACAGACCGACAAGGCCGCCGCGCTGCGCGCTGACGCGGGTCTCTGACCCGCCCGGCCCGGCGCTCCGGAAACGGACCACCGGGCGCGCCGCCCGCACGGCACTTTCCGCTATACTTCAGCGGTTCCGAGGAGCGCTGCGAGGCACGGCCACACCCCGCCCCAGGCTCGGATCCACCGGAAACTCCCCGGAGGTCTAACGGCGCTCATCCCTCAACCCCGCCGGGTTCGGGATGACGGGTATACAACGCGCCGCATTCCTTCCCGGCCATGGCATGGAGCTTGAACGCTATGGCTGACCAGAACTTCACCGACTTTCTCGTCGCAGACCTGTCGCTTGCCGACTGGGGCCGCAAGGAAATCCGCATCGCCGAAACCGAAATGCCCGGTCTCATGGCGATCCGCGAGGAATACGCGGCTTCCCGACCGCTCAAGGGCGCGCGCATCACCGGCTCGCTGCACATGACGATCCAGACCGCCGTGCTGATCGAGACGCTGGTTGCGCTCGGCGCTGAAGTGCGCTGGGCCTCGTGCAACATCTTCTCGACGCAGGACCACGCGGCCGCCGCGATCGCCAAGGCCGGCATCCCCGTCTTCGCCGTCAAGGGCGAAACGCTCAAGGACTACTGGGACTACACGCACCGCATCTTCGAGTGGCCCGCCGACGGAACCGGGAGCGTCTATTCGAACATGATCCTCGACGACGGCGGCGATGCAACGCTGCTGCTGCACCTCGGCGCGCGCGCCGAGAAGAACATCTCGGTGCTCGCCAAACCGGGCAGCGAGGAAGAAACGGTACTTTTCGCCGCCATCCGCGCCAAGCTCGCAGCCGACCCGGCGTGGTACTCGACGCGGCTGGAAAAAATCCGCGGCGTCACCGAGGAAACCACCACCGGCGTGCACCGCCTCTACCAGATGCACCAGCGCGGCGAACTCAAATTCCCGGCCATCAACGTCAACGACTCGGTCA
>JAVBTY010000105.1:0-11467 GCA_031555955.1 Rhodocyclaceae bacterium
GCGCGCGCGGCTGTCCATCCTCATCTACCACCGCGTGCTGCCGCAGCCCGATGCGCTGCTGCCGGGCGACCCGGACGCCGCTACCTTCCGCTGGCAGATGCGCCTGCTCGCACGCCACTTCAATGTTCTGCCGCTGGTTGAAGCCGCCGCGCGGCTGCGTGAAGGTACATTGCCCGCGCGCGCCGCGTGCGTGACTTTCGACGACGGCTACGCCGACAACTACACCCTCGCCGCTCCCATCCTGGGCGAGTTCGGCCTGCCGGCCACCTTTTTCGTCGCCACCGGCTATCTGGACGGCGGCAGGATGTTCAACGACACCCTGATCGAACTTGCGCGCCGTCTGCCCGATGGCCCCTGCGATCTTTCCTCGCTCGGTCTGGGTACGCACATGCTGGCTTCGGCCGGTGATCGCCATCGTCTCGTGGGTGTGCTGGTCGGCCACTTCAAGTACCTGCCTCCGGCCGAGCGCCTCGCGCGCGCGGAAGAACTCGCTGCCTCCTTCGGCATCACCCTGCCCGGCGACCTGATGATGAGCAGCGAACAACTTCGCGCGCTCCGCGCGCTGGGCATGGAGATCGGCGCCCACACCCACACGCACCCCATCCTCGCGCGCATGGAACCCGCCGCCGCGGAAGAAGAAATCCGCCTGGGCAAGGCGAAGCTGGAAGAAATCCTGCAAACGCCGATCCGTCTCTTCGCCTACCCTAACGGGCGCGCGGGCAAGGACTACGCGCCCGAACATGTCGACATGGTCCGCGCCTGCGGCTTCGACGCCACGGTATCGACCAACCCCGGCGCCGCCGACGGACACAGCGACCTTCATCAATTGCCACGCTTCACTCCGTGGGACAAAACACCGGGGCGCTTCGGCCTGCGCCTGCTGCGCAATCTTTTGTCGCGCCCATGACCGTCGCCATCGATCCCGTGCTGGACGACCTGCTGCAACGGCTGACTACCGCCCTCGCCGCCCAGGTTGTGCCCGGTATCGGACTTCGTGACCCTCTGCGTGATGCACCCACGCCCGCCGATCACTACGGCAATCTCAGTGCAGCGGTGGCGTTGGCCTGCGCCGGCCAGACCGATGCCTGCACGGAAACGCTGCGCGCCTGGATCGCGCTGCCCCCCGGCAAACGTGGCCACCTGCCATTCAATCGCCTGCTGCTGTTGATGCTGCGTTCGCCGGGCGTAGCCAACGACGGCCTGCATTCCCGCATCGACGAAGCGCTCACGCTTTGCCCCCTGAGCGACGATTACCCGTCGAACAACTGGACGCTGCTCGCCGCCGCCTGCCGTGTGCTCGAAGCGCCAGCCGAACGCCGCGCCATCGCCGCCCAGGCGTTCAGCGCGCTGATCGACCGCTGGACCACCCCCGACGGCGGCTTCATCGATTTTCCGGCGCAGGCGGCGGACATCTGCGCGACACCGCTGGCCTATCACCACAAGGCGCTGTTCCTCGCCACGCTGGTCGCGTGGCATCACGACACGCCTGAACTGGGCGCGCAGATCCAGCGTCTGCTGGACTGGGCCGCGCGCTGCTGGGACCCGGCCGGTTTCGCGGGTGGCCTGGGGCGCAGCACCCATGCGCTGTTCGGCGACGGCTGCCTGCTCGCCGCGCTGATCCTCGCGGACCGCGCTCCGGCGGAAAAACGCAGATCCGGACACAACCCCGAAGCGCGCGATCCTGTTACCGCGCTGGCCGCGCGCCTGCAGCGCCAGCGCCGGGACGATGGCCTGCTGTGGCTCAACCCCGCCCGGGCCGCCGATGGCGCGGGCGGCTGGGACGAGTACATGCACCTCTCCGTTTATAACGCCTGGGCCGCCGCCATCATCGCGTTCGCATGCGTGCTGCGCAGCGGGCGGACCGGCGCCGCCGCGCCCGCCTGCCTGCGCGCCCTGCGCTGGCGCGGCGGCGATGCCGTCGAGGGCTGGCATGACGCCGCCGCCGGGCTGTTCTGCGCCCGCGCCGCCTCCGGCGCCACCCTGCTGTTCGCCACCCGTGGCCAGGCGCCGCAGGCGTTCAGCCGCGATCAGGTGGAGCTGCGTTACGCGGGCGCGTCGCTGGCGCACTGGTCCTGCGCCGCGGGGCGGCTGCTGGTTCCGCCGCCCGTGCGCGCGCCGCGCGCCGCGCTGGCCGCCGCGCCCGCGCTGGCGGGGTGGACGCCGCTGCTGCAAAGCGGCGGCGCGCTGTACGGCGTGAGCGCTTTCGGGCGTGTGGAAACCGGACCGGTTTCCGGCGGCTACCGCATCATGCTCGAAGGCTCGCCGGTGGCGCTGACCCGCGCCGCGCCGGATACGCTGTGGCGGAAAATCGTTTCCGCGCTCGACTGGCGTCTTGCCGGTGGCCGTTACGGGCGCGGCGAAGCGCTGCGGCGCGCGCGGCTGGAGGCGGTCCGCGCCCGGCTGCAGGTCGACATCCGCCTGCAGCCGCCGTTGATCCGCTGGCGGCTGGAACTGGACAACGGCGGCGCGCGGCCGGTCGACTACCTCAATCCGCTCGGCCACGCCGTTATCGCCGATGCGGGCTGGTCCATCGACGAAGCCTCGCCGCCCGTCCATGAGTGGCGTACCGCCGCTCTGCCGTCCAGCCTGCCGGGTGGTATCGGCCGCTGCGCCGCGCCCGTGCGTCTCGCGCCCGGGCGGCACGTCTGGACGCTGGCGTTGCGGCTCGATGAGGATGCGGCGGCATCCGGCGACGCCGCCGGGGCGGCGCTCGGGTAAACTGCGCGGCTTCTCCGGCATTACTTATTGGTGCGCCCCCATGATCCGCGTCAGCGTCGTTCCCGTGACTCCCTTCGAGCAGAACTGCAGCATCGTATGGTGCGACCAGACCCGCAAGGCGGCGGTGGTTGATCCGGGCGGCGACGTTGAACGCATTACCGCCGCAGTAGAAAAGCTGGGCGTTTCGGTCGAAAAAATCTGGATTACCCACGGCCACATCGACCATGCGGGCGGCGCGGCGCGGCTGGCGCGGGAAACCGGCGCGCCGGTCGAAGGGCCGCAGGAGGAAGACCGCTTCTGGATTGCGGGCATGGCGGATCAGAGCGCGCGCTTCGGCATTCCCGGGGTCGAAGCCTTCGAGCCGGAGCGCTGGCTGCGCGACGGCGATACGGTGAGCATCGGCGAGGAAGTTTTCCAGGTGATTCACGCGCCCGGCCACACGCCCGGCCACATCGTGTTCTATCACCCGCAGGCGCGGCTGGCGATTGTCGGCGACGTGCTGTTCTCGGGCTCCATCGGGCGCACCGATTTCCCCCGTGGCGATCACGCGGCGCTGATCGCCTCGATCCGCGAAAAGCTTTTTCCGCTTGGCGACGACGTCACCTTCCTGCCCGGGCATGGCCCGGCGTCAACTTTCGGCGCGGAGCGGGCGGGCAACCCCTTCGTTGGCGACGACGCCTGAGCGCCTGGAGGCGGCCCGTTCTTCGCGGCGTCAGCCGCGCGCGCGCAGCTCGTCGCGGATTTCCCGCAGCAGCGCGACGTCTTCCGGTTCCGCCGGCGCGGCGGGCGCGGGCTCATCGCGCTTGAGCCGGTTGATGGCCTTCACGGCAACGAAGATGGCGAAGGCGATGACGAGGAAATCGATCGCGGTGTTGATGAACGCGCCGTATTTCACCAGCGGCGCGCCCGCTTTTTCCGCCGCCTCCAGCGTGTCGTAAGCCTGGTTGCCGAGGTTGAGGTAAAGGTGGCGGAAGTCCACGCCGCCGATCAGACGCCCGGCGATGGGCATCACGATGTCCTTGACCAGCGAATCGACGATCTTGCCGAAAGCGCCGCCGATGACGACGCCGACCGCGAGATCGACGACGTTGCCGCGCATGGCGAATTCCTTGAATTCACGGATAAAGCTCATGGTGTTTTCTCCTGGGCGAAACGGTGCGCCGATGCAGGCGCTCAGTGCGTGGCGGCGCGGCCAAGATCGAACGCGCGGGCGTTCAGTTCGGCCACTTCCGGTTTTTTGGCGCGGAAGCGCCCGACGATGCGTTCCTTGAGCATGTCCGGCGCAAACGGCAGGTTTTCGGAAATGGCGCCGATCATGATGGTGTTGACCAGGCGCAGGTCGCCCAGCTCGCGCGCGATGGCGCCCGCGTCGAAATCGCGGATCTGGACGCCCTGGGCGCGGATTTCGTCCACCGGGTTTTCCGGGTAGGGGAAAAGCCCGAGCGACACCACCGGCGGTTCCAGACGCAGGCGGTTGACCATGGCGATGCCCTGCGGGCGCAGATAGTGGCACCAGCGCATGGCCTCGGCGGCCTCGAAACCCACCAGAATATCGGCTTCGCCGGGCGCGATTTCGGGAGACAGCACCTTCGCCCCGAAGCGGACGTGCGACGACACCACGCCGCCGCGCTGGGACATGCCCGCCACCTCGGTTTTCTTGGCGTCGAACCCCAGGGAAATGGCCGCTTCGCACAGGATTTCGGAGGCGGTCATCACCCCCTGTCCGCCGATTCCGACCACAAGGATATTGGTTACGCGATTGTTATCCGTCATTGCCGGGCACCTCTGACAGCCCGTAAAGCGCATGGATCTGGCCCCGCCGTGAAAGCGCCCGCCGGATCCGTCCGGTTGTTCCGTTGCGGCGCGGGCTGTTGTGCCGCTGGCCGCGCCGCATGAATGCGCCGGAAGCGGGGTGTTTCCCTGAACGCCCGGCTCCAGCGCAGGCGGATTTTATCCGTATCCGGATCGCGCGGGTTTTGCCTGTTTCCGTTTCCGCTCCCGGGCGCGGCGGCGCAAAGGGTTTTCAGGAAACATTGGTAAGCTGACGCCAGGTTTTTATCCGATACCTTTACCGGGAGAGCACAGCATGGTCGGCCTTGACCGCAAACGTTCCACCTGTCCGGCGCTGGCCCTGGCCGGCGCGCTCGCGCTGGGCGCGCCGCTGCTGCCCGCTGCCGTTTCCGCCGCGCCGCCCGCGCAGAAAACCCAGGCCCCGGGTTATTACCGGATGATGCTGGGCGATTTCGAAGTCACCGCGCTCTACGACGGCTATGCCGCTCTCGATCCGAAAATGCTCAAGGGTCTGGGCGCGAAAAGCATCCAGTCCCTGCTCGCGCGCATGTTCATCGACACCACGAAAGGCATGCAGACGGCGGTCAACGCCTACCTCATCAACACCGGCGCGAATCTCGTGCTGGTCGATACGGGTGCGGCGCAGTGCTTCGGCCCCACGCTGGGTGTGATCCAGAGCAATCTGCAGGCCGCCGGTTACCGGGCCGAGGATGTCGACACCGTGCTGCTGACGCACCTGCACGCCGACCACGCCTGCGGGCTGGTGGATGCCAGCGGCAAGGCGGCGTTTCCCAACGCGACCGTGTGGGTGGCGAAGGAAGAAGCCGCGTTCTGGCTCAGCGAGGAAATCGCCGCCATGGCCCCGCAGGAAAAGCAGGGCTACTTCAAGATGTCGCGCGACTCGGTCGCTCCCTACGCCGCCGCGGGCAGGCTGAAAACCTACGGGGCGGGTGAAACGCTGCTGCCCGGCCTCGCCATCGCGCCCAGCCCGGGCCATACGCCGGGGCACAGCGGCTACCTGTTCTCGTCGCAGGAGCAGAACCTGCTCGTGTGGGGCGACATCGTGCATAACCACGCCGTGCAGTTCCCTCGCCCGGAGGTCGCGTTTGAGTTCGACAGCGACCCGAAACAGGCCGTCGCCGCGCGCAAAAAGGTTTTCGCCGATGCGGCCAGAAACCGGCTCTGGGTCGCGGGCGCGCACCTGCCCTTCCCCGGCCTGGGCCATGTCCGGGCGGAAAAGAAGGGCTACCGCTGGGTGCCGTTGGAGTATGGGCCGGTGCGCGGGCCGGTGCGCGCGCAGCCGTAGCCCGGCGGCGGAGCGCCCTGAAAACGAAAACGCTCCGCTGGAAAGAGCTTATGAAGCCATCCGCGACCGGCTTTTCTGAACGGCCCTGACGCCAGTCTGACGCGCCCGGTCCGGGAACATGCCCGTCCCCGCGGGGGCTCCGGTTCCGGCATAAACCCCGCTCCGGCCTGCCGGTCAGGATGGTTGCCGGCGGCAGCGGTTTTTATCCTGTATCCACAGGCGCCGAGGCTGTAAAAGGCCGGGTACGGAGCATATTGTTATCATCGCGCAAGCGCGCGTTCCGGCGGTATCCCGCCTGCCGGTAACGCGGACAACATTCCTTTGCCCCGGTTTTTGCCTGATTTCCGCCCCCGCCATGAATACCGTTTCCGGTTCCGCCCGTCCCCGCCGCCGCTGGCTGCGCTTCGTTATCGTCATTGTGCTACTGGCGCTGGCTGGCGGCGCGGCGTGGTTTGCCTGGTGGAAATGGTCTGGAAACGGCAACCCCGCCGACGGGTATGTATTCACCGCCGTGCAGCGCGGTGACATCGAAGAGGTGGTGACCGCCACCGGCACGCTGCAGCCGAGGGATTACGTGGATGTGGGGGCGCAGGTTTCGGGCCAGCTCAAGAAAATTCACGTCGAGGTGGGTTCCGCGGTCAAATCCGGCGATCTGCTCGCCGAGATTGATCCCACCGTGCTGCAGAGCAAGGTCGACGCCACCCGCGCGCTGCTGCGCAACCAGCGCGCGCAGCTGATGGAGCGCGAATCGAACCTGCTGCTGGCCGAATCCCTGCACCGCCGTCAGGTGAATCTGATGGCCGAGGACGCGACCACCGCCGAAGCCCTGCAGAACGCGGAAGCGGTGCTGCGCGCGGCGAAGGCGCAGATCGAGGCGCTCAAGGCGCAGATCGACCAGAGCGAATCGAACCTGCGCGCCGACGAGGCCAACCTCAACTACACGCGCATCTACGCGCCGTTCGCGGGCACGGTGGTGTCGATCACCGCGCGCCAGGGGCAGACGCTCAATACCAACCAGTCCGCGCCGATCATCCTGCGCATTGCCGACCTGTCGACGATGACGGTGCAGACCCAGGTGTCGGAGGCCGACGTCAGCCGCCTCAAGGTCGGGATGGATGCGTACTTCACGACGCTGGGCAACCCGAACCAGCGCTGGTATGGCCGCCTGTCCCAGATCGAACCGACGCCCACGGTGACGAACAACGTGGTGCTGTTCAACGCGCTGTTCGACGTGCCCAATCCGGATGGAGCGCTGATGACGCAGATGACCGCGCAGGCGTTCTTCGTCGTCGCCTCGGTGCATGAGGTGCTACCCCGGCCCGCGGCCGCGCTGGCGCTGGGCGGGCCGCCGCGCAAGGGAAACAATGGCAATGGCGCGGCGCGGAACGCGGCGGGCGGCCTGGCCGCCGCGCGCCCGGAGGCTGCGTCCGGAACCCGCCCGGGAGCGGGCGCGGCGGCGGGCGGCGGGCGGCGCGCCACGGTCAAGGCGCTGGGCGCGGGCGGCCTGGTGGAGGAAAAACAGATCACCGTCGGCGTCAGCAACCGCATCCTGGCGCAGGTTGTCGACGGCCTGGAAGAAGGCGCGCAGGTCGCCACCGGGCTGCACGTTCCGGGCAGCGCGCCGCGCGCGGGCGCCATGGGCATGCCCGCCGGAATTCCGCGGCGATGAAAGCCGAGCCGGAACTGGCCCGCCTTGCGCCGCCAGCGCTGCCGCCGTCCGCTCCGCCGCTGATCGAACTGCGGGGCATCACCCGGCGCTTCGTCAATGGCGATCTTGAAGTCGAGGTGCTGCACGGCATCGATCTCGCCATTTACCCCGGCGAGTTCGTCGCCATCATGGGCGCATCCGGCTCGGGCAAATCGACACTGATGAACATCCTGGGCTGCCTCGACCGCCCCAGCGGCGGCAGCTACCGGCTGATGGGGCGCGACGTCTCCGCGCTCGACCGCGATGAGCTGGCCCGCCTGCGGCGCGAGGAATTCGGCTTCGTGTTCCAGAGCTACAACCTGATCGGCGCCGCCACCGCGACGGAAAATGTTGAAGTGCCCGCGGTGTACTCCGGCATGCCCGCGCACGAGCGGCGCGAGCGCGCCCACGCGCTGCTGGGCGAACTGGGCCTGGAAGGGCGGCTGGACCACCGGCCGAACCAGCTTTCGGGCGGGCAGCAGCAGCGCGTGTCCATCGCGCGCGCGCTGATGAACGGCGGGCGCATCCTGCTCGCCGACGAACCCACGGGCGCGCTCGACAGCAAAAGCGGCGCGGATGTGATGCGCCTGCTCACCCGGCTTTCCGCGCAGGGGCATACGGTGATTCTCATCACCCACGCGCGCGAGGTGGCCGAGCACGCGCGGCGCGTGATCGAGATCCGCGACGGCAGCGTGCTGTCCGACCCTGGCCCGGCGCTGCCCGTGGGGCCGGAACCGGATTTCGCGCCGCACACCGACCGCGGCTCGCGCCTGGCCGATATCGTGGAAGCCACGCGCACCGCATTACGCGCGCTGCGCGCCAATGTTTTCCGCGCCGTTCTCACGCTGCTGGGCATCGTTATTGGCGTGGCCTCGGTGATCGCCATGCTCGCCATCGGCGATGGCGCGCGCCAGGAGATGGTCGACCGCATCAGCATGATGGGCAGCAACCTGCTCACCGTCCGCCCCGGCGCGCCCAACCAGCGCGGGCGCGACACCATCGTCACCCTGGTGCCGGAGGATGTGGCCGCGATCCGCGAACTGCCCAATGTCGCCACCGCCCTGCCCGAACAGAGCAGCAACGTAACCGCGCGCTACGGCGGCGCGGACCAGCGCACCCAGATCAATGCCACTTCGGCCGATTATCCCTTCGCGCGCGCCTGGCCGATGGCCAGCGGCGCGTTCTTCACCACCGAGGATGAAATCCGCTACGCCACCGTCGCCACGGTGGGCCAGACGGTGGCGCGGGCGCTGTTCGGCGGCGCGGATCCGCTGGGGAAATTCATCCTGATCAACAACATCCCTTTCCGCGTTATCGGCGTCATGGCGCCCAAGGGGGCAAACTCGTGGGGGCAGGACCAGGATGACATCATCTTCGTGCCCTACACCACCGGCAGCCTGCGCCTGACCGGGCAGCGTTACCTGCGCAACGTTACCGTGGCGGTGGAGAACGTCGGCATCATCGACGACACCCAGGCCGATGTGGAAGCGCTGCTCACCGCCCGGCACGGCGTCGAGGATTTCCAGATACGCAACATGGCTTCGATCATCGACAGCGTGTCCGAAACGCAGAACACCATGACGATCCTGCTCGGCTCGATCGCAGCCATCTCGCTGCTGGTCGGCGGCATCGGCGTCATGAACATCATGCTGGTGTCGGTGACCGAGCGCACGCGCGAAATCGGCATCCGCATGGCCACCGGCGCGCGCATGCGCAACATCCTGCAGCAGTTCCTGATCGAGGCGCTGGTCGTCTCCGGGCTGGGCGGCGCGCTGGGTGTCGTGTTCGGCCTGGGCGCGGCGGCGATTATCGGCGCGTTCGGCACGCCGGTGCAGTACGCGGCCGCGCCGGTGGTGCTCGCGTTCGGCTGCGCCTTCGCCACCGGGCTGCTGTTCGGTTACCTGCCGGCGCGCAAGGCCGCGCGGCTGGATCCTGTTGTTGCTCTCGCCTCCGAATGAACATGAACGTCCGTGTTTTCAGCTTTTCTTCCCCGCGCCTGCGGGCGTGCGCGCTGGCCGCAATCATCTGCGCGGGCGGCTGCGCGCTGCCGGTGACGCACCCCGGCCCCGGATTCCAGCCCCCCGCGAGCTGGGATGAGATCGCCGCCCCCGGAACCGGTACGCTGCCGCTCGAAGCGCAGTGGTGGCAACGCTTCGGTTCCGCCGAGCTGGAAGCGCTGGTCGCTGCCGCGTTCGCGGGCAGCCCCGATCTGGCGGAGGCGACCGAACGCGTCGTCCAGGCCGAAATCGCCGCGCGCAGCGCTGGAGCCTCCCTGTTTCCCACGGTCAACCTCGAAGCCGTCACCACCAGCGGGCGCGTGCGCGGCAACGGCGCAACGGGCGCGGTATCGCGGGATTCCTCCGCGCTGGGTTTGGGAATCAGCTACGAAATCGACGTGTGGGGCAGCAACATCGCCAGCTGGCAGGCGGCGCGCATCCGCCACGACGCCACCCGCTACGACTATGAGGCGACGCGCCTGTCGCTCGCCGCCGGCGTGGCCGATGCCTATGTGCAGGTGCTGACGCTGCGCGCGCGGCTCGCCATTGCCCAGGAGAACCTCGCCATCGCCGAACGCCTGTTCGCCATCGTCGAGGCGCGTTACCGCCACGGGGCCGCCTCGGCGCTGGACGTGAGCCGCCAGCGCGCGCAGGTGCTGGAGCAGCGCGACACGATCGCGCCGATGCAGGCGCAGGAACGGGAAAGCCTGCGGGCGCTCGCGATTCTTGCCGGGAGACTGCCCCAGGGTTTCGACGTGACCGGGCGTGATCCCGCCCTGCTGGCGATTCCCTCTGCCGCCGCGCCGCTGCCCGCCGGGCTGCTCGCGCGCCGCCCCGATCTGGCCGCCGCCGAAGCCCGGCTGGCCGCCGCCGATGCGGATATCGTCGTCGCCCGCGCCGCGCTGTTCCCGCTCACGCTCTCGCTGGGCGCGTCGGCGGGGCTGTCGAGCGGGAAATTCGGCCTCGTCGGGCTAAGCAATCCGTTCCGGGGCGCCGATCTCACCCTGTCGCTGATGCAGGCGATTTTCGACGGCGGACGCCTGCGCGGTCAGGTCGAAACCAGCGAATCGCAGCGCCGCCAGATGGTCGAGCAATATCGCCGCGCCGCGCTCGCCGCGCTCAAGGAAACCGAGGATGCGCTTTCCGGCGTCACCCTGAGCCAGACGCAGGAGGTTTCACAGCTGGCGATCCGCGCCGAGAACGAGCGCGCGCTGCGCCTGTCCGAACTGCGCTACCGCGAAGGCAGCGACACGCTGAGTACCCTGCTCGATGCGCAGCGCAGCCTGTTTTCCGCGCAGGATTCGCTCGTGCTGCAGCGCCAGGCGCGGCTCAATGCGGCGGTTGGCCTGTACAGGGCGCTGGGTGGCGGCTGGCTGGCCGATCCGGCGCAGGCCGCGGAGCCGCTGCCCGCTTCCTGACGGCGGTTGCGGAAAGCCTTACGCCGCCGCGCCCTGCGGATGGACGCGGCGGGAACCTGGGCGCGGCGGCGCGCTCAGGCCTGGGCGCGCAGGATGATTTCGCAGCCGAGCTTGTCGATGACCTTCTGCAGGCCCCGGCGCGCCTCGACGTTGAGCACGATGGGCGCCATGAAGTTGGCGCGCAGGCCCGCGCTGGCCGGGGAGCCGTCGGCGTCGTCCTTGCGCACGATCACGGCCACCAGCGCGTCTTCGGGGCGCGCCAGCTTCAGGATCGCGACTTCCTCGTCGGTAAGCGGAAACTCGTAGGTAATGCCAAGCTGTTCCGGACCGGCGATGGAGAAGGCGATGGAGGTGTCGTCCGCGCTTTGCAGCCTGAACACATCCGCCGCCGAGCCTTCCTCGTGCACCAGCACAAAGCGGCGGCAGTTTTCGAATCCGGGCAGGCCGCCCGGGAATTCGATTACCTTGTCATCGGATACTTCAACGCTGCCGAATACCGGGCTTTCGATTTTCATTCTGCTTCTCCGTGTGAATGGACTTCTGGGACTTC
>JAVBTY010000084.1:0-18192 GCA_031555955.1 Rhodocyclaceae bacterium
CCGCGAGATCGAGCGGGTGCCGATCGACGATCTGGAAGGCCGCGTTACCGCGATGCTGGTCACGCCCTACCCGCCGGGTATCCCGCTGCTGATTCCGGGCGAACGCTTCAACGCGACGATCGTGCGCTACCTGCGGTTCGCGCGCGACCTGAACGCCCGTTTCCCTGGCTTCGAAACCGATATCCACGGTCTGGTCAAGGGCGAGGACGGCCGCTATCACGTCGATTGCGTGCGCGGGAACTGAATCGTTTGCTGAAGAGATAACGCAGGTGGCGGCGCGGGCTTGCCCCGCGCCATTGCCCGCTCAGTTGCGGTTCGGGCGCTCCGCGCGCCGGTATTCGACAAAGTCGAAGTCGAATTCGTTGTCGGCGTCGGCGCGATACGTCTCCCGCTGCGTTTCGATGAACTGCTGGCGATCGAAAGCGGGAAACAGCGCATCGCCAGCGACGTTCGCATGCACTTCGGTCAGCACCAGCCGGTCGGCCGACGCCAGCAGTTGCCGGTAAAGCTCGGCGCCGCCGATCACGAACACCCGCGCGCTGCCGCCTGCGGCCTGCAGGGCGGCGGCAGGGCTGGAAAAAACCTCCGCGCCATCGGCGCGATAGCCCGCATCGCGGCTCACCACCAGATTGCGTCGGCCGGGCAAGGCCCGTTTGAGCGACTCCCATGTTTTACGCCCCATCAATACCGGATGGCCCAGCGTGCTGGCCTTGAAACGGGCGAGATCGGCCTTCAGCCGCCAGGGCAGCGCGTTGTCGCGGCCGATGACGCCATTGCGCGCCACGGCGGCGATGAACACGATTTCCGGAGGCGCGATTCCCGGAGTCTCTTCCGGCTGGCGGGAAGGAAGGCTCATACCGCCACCGGCGCCTTGATGTGCGGGTGCGGATCGTAGCCTTCCAGCGCAAAATCCTCGTAGCGGAACGTGAACAGATCGCGCACCGCCGGATTCAGCCGCATTCGCGGCAGCGCGCGCGGTTCGCGGGCAAGCTGTTCGCGCGCCTGCTCCTGGTGGTTGAGGTAAAGGTGGCAGTCGCCGCCGGTCCACACGAAATCCCCCGGCTGCAGATCGCACACCTGGGCGATCATCAGCGTGAGCAGGGCGTAAGACGCAATGTTGAACGGCACGCCGAGGAAAATGTCCGCGCTGCGCTGGTAAAGCTGGCAGGACAGGCGGTCGTTCGCCACGTAAAACTGGAACAGCGCATGGCACGGAGGCAGCGCCATGTGCGCCACTTCGCCAGGATTCCATGCGCACACCAGATGGCGGCGCGAGTCCGGATTTTTCTTCAACCCGTCCAGCAGCTGCGCGATCTGGTCGATGCTGCGGCCATCGGCTGTTTCCCAGCGGCGCCACTGCTTGCCGTACACCGGGCCGAGTTCGCCGTCCGCGCCAGCCCATTCGTCCCAGATCGAAACGCCGTTTTCCTGCAGGTAGCGCACGTTGGTGTCGCCGCGCAGAAACCACAGCAGTTCGTGAATGATCGAGCGGGTGTGGAGTTTTTTCGTCGTGAGCAGGGGAAAGCCCTCGTCAAGGCGAAAGCGCATCTGCCAGCCGAAAACAGACAGCGTGCCCGTGCCGGTGCGATCGGTCTTGGGATCGCCGTGTTCGAGCACGTGGCGCATCAGTTCGAGGTATTGCCGCATTTGCGCCATCCTGTAGAAAGGCGGGATTTTACAGCTATGGTCTGAACGGGAAAGGGCTGGCCTGGTGCGTTTCCCGTTCTGGTGCGCCGCGGTCGGGGCGGAATCGCGGACCTGCGGGGTGTGACAAAGTTTTCCCGCATCGGGCCGCAGGGGCGAAGCGCGCGCGCAGAGGGTATATGATCCGGCTCGCCCGGTTTTCTGCCGGACTGCGGAATCTGTCTATTTCGGGATTTGTCAGTTTTGGAACTTGTCAGTTTTTTTATCGATCTGCTGCTGCATCTGGACCGGCACCTTGAAATGCTGCTGGCGCAGTACGGCGTCTGGCTTTACGCGATCCTGTTCGCGATCATTTTCTGTGAGACTGGACTGGTCGTCACGCCCGTGCTGCCGGGCGATTCGCTCCTGTTCATGGCGGGCGCGCTGGCCGCAGGCGGCGGGCTTGATCCGGCATGGCTGATCCCGCTGCTGTTTGTTGCCGCGGTGCTGGGCGATACGGTCAATTATTCCATCGGGCGGCGCTTCGGCGCGCGCATCACCCGGTGGGAAAACAGCCGTTTTTTCAACCGCAAGGCGCTGGAGCGCACCCAGGCGTTTTATGCGCGGCATGGCGGCAAAACAATCGTTATCGCGCGCTTCATGCCCATCATCCGCACCTTTGCCCCTTTTGTGGGCGGCATGGCGCGCATGGATTACCGGCGCTTCGCCGCCTTCAATGTATTTGGCGCCGCGCTGTGGGTGGGGCCGCTGGTGATGCTCGGGTACTGGTTCGGCAATCTGGCGGTGGTGAAGAACAACCTTTCCGCCGTGGTGCTCGGGATCATCGGTCTGTCGCTGTTGCCAATCATCATTGCCTGGCTGCGCGAGCGGGGCGCGCCCGGGCAGGCATGATGGCGGTCTGTTTTCCGGCGTATTCCGCTGTCAGGCGGATGAAGTCTGTTAAAATTTCGCGCTTTGTCAAACACGCACCTGGAGCTTTTCATGGCTATTGAACGCACACTTTCCATCATCAAGCCCGACGCTGTCGCCAAGAATGTGATCGGTAAAATCTACCAGCGCTTCGAGGACGCAGGCCTGAAGATCGCGGCGGCCCGGCTGGTGCGTCTGTCCGAGGCGGAAGCGGGCCAGTTTTACGCGGTGCACAAGGAACGGCCTTTTTTCAAGGATCTGGTGTCGTTCATGGTTTCCGGGCCGGTAATGGTTCAGGTGCTGGAAGGCGAGGGCGCGATCGCGAAAAACCGTGACCTGATGGGCGCGACCGATCCGAAAAAGGCGGCCCCGGGCACGATCCGCGCCGATTTCGCCGATTCCATCGATGCCAACGCGGTGCATGGTTCGGATGGTCCGGACACAGCCGCGGTGGAAATCGCGTTCTTCTTTCCCGGGCTGAATGTCTATTCCAGGTAACCGGGCAGGCGGGCGTTTCGCGCGCGGAGCATGCCGGAAGGCGTCCATGACGGAATGATGTAATGGCAAGAATGGATTCCCCGGTTAACCTGCTCGATTTCGATGTCGATGGACTGATCGCCTGGTTCGCGGAACTGGGCGAGAAGCCTTTTCGCGCCCGTCAGGTCATGCGCTGGATGCATCGCGAAGGCTGCGACGATTTCGGACAGATGACCGATGTTGCAAAGGCGCTGCGCGCCAGGCTTGGCGCGGCGGCGTGCATCCGTCCGCCCGTGCCGGTGCGCGACTCGGTTTCGGCTGATGGCACGCGCAAATGGCTGCTCGATGTGGGGCAGGGCAATGCGGTTGAGGCCGTGTTCATTCCCGAGGCGCGCCGTGGCACCCTGTGCGTGTCGTCGCAGGCGGGCTGCGCGCTCGACTGCGCGTTCTGCTCCACCGGCAAACAGGGTTTCAGCCGCAATCTTTCCGCCGCCGAAATCATCGGCCAGCTGTGGCTGGCGAACCACCTTCTGGGCGCGGCGCGCGATGCGGGATCCGACGGCGGTGCGGCCGGTGAGCCCGACAATGGCCGGGTCATCACCAATGTGGTGATGATGGGCATGGGCGAACCGCTGGCGAATTTCGACAGCGTGGCGACCGCCCTGCGCCTGATGCTCGACGATCATGCCTATGGCCTGTCGCGCCGCCGCGTGACCGTCTCGACCTCGGGCATCGTTCCCGCGATCGACCGCCTGCGCGAGGAATGCCCCGTTGCGCTGGCGGTGTCGCTGCATGCCCCGAACGACGCCTTGCGCGACCAGCTGGTGCCGATCAACCGCAAGTATCCTCTGGCGGAACTGCTGGCGGCCTGCCGGCGCTATCTCGACCGCGCGCCACGCGATTTCGTGACTTTCGAGTATGTGATGCTCGAAGGCGTGAACGATGCGGAAAGCCATGCGCGCGAGCTGGTGGAGATTGCGCGCCAGGTATCCTGCAAATTCAACCTGATCCCGTTCAATCCGTTCCCGGGCTCGCCTTTTCACCGCTCCGCGGCGGAACGAATCCGGCGGTTTTCGGGTATTCTGGCCGATGCCGGCATCATTGCCACGACCCGCAGGACGCGGGGCGGCGATGTCGATGCGGCCTGCGGCCAGCTGGCCGGACAGGTCAGGGACAGAACCCGGCGCACCGTGCGCCCAGAACAAATAGTGGAGATACGCCCATGACGCGTCTGACCGTAATCGCAATGGCTTTGTGCGCCGTATTGTTGGGGGGGTGCGTCACGTCACCGCCGCGGGACAGCGCGGGCGGCGGCGCATCCCCGGAGCGGCCCATGGCCGACGCGTCGTCGTCTTCCTCCGCCGATGCGAAGGCGCAGGTGCATGTCGAACTGGGTATGGCCTATGCCAGCGTGGGCCGTTATGAAATCGCCCTCGATGAGGCGCGGATCGCGCTGGATGAACGCTCCGGCTATGCTCCGGCCTATCATCTGATGGGGGTTGTTTACATGTTCCTGGGCGACCAGGCGAAGGCGCGCGAAAATCTGGAGCGGGCGCTGCGCGCCGCGCCGGGGGACCCCGATTTCAGCAACACCTATGGCTGGTTCCTGTGCGAACAGGGGCAGGAGAAAGAAGGGCTGGAATATCTGGCGAGCGCCGCGCGCAACCTGCATTACCGCTACCCGGGACGGCCTTACACCAACGCGGGCATGTGCCTGCTGCGGCAGAACAATCCCGCCGCCGCCGAGACCCAGTTCATGAGCGCGGTGCAGGCTGATCCGGCGAATGCCCAGGCGCTGTACCAGCTGGCGCTGATTGCGTACCAGCGGGGCGACTATGCGGCCGCGCATGAACGGCTGATCCGCATGCACCGCTCGACCGAGCCGAATGCGGCCTCTGTCTGGCTGGGTGTGCGCACGGAGCGGCAGCTTGGCAACCGGGATGCGGAAGCCAGTTACGCGGCCCAGCTGCGCGGACGTTTTTCGGGTTCTTCTGAATACCAGCGGATGGTCCAGGGGCAATACGAGTGAGTTCCATGCAGCCCGGTCCTGAGTCCGAGGCGAAAGCGGAAGCAGTGGAGAGCGCCCCGGATACCGTCGGCGCGCAGCTGCGGCGCGCCCGTGAGGCGCGGGGGGAGTCGCTCTCGGACGCGGCGCTGGCGCTCCGCCTTTCACGCCGCCAGGTGGAGGCGCTGGAAGGCGGTGATTACAGCGCCCTGCCGGGACCCGCGTTCGTGCGGGGATTCCTGCGCAATTACGCGCGCCATCTGGGGCTGGACGCGGCTGCGCTGCTGGCTGGCGCCGGAATGGATTCAGTCGCGGCGATCGATCTTGCGCCTGTCTCCAACGCCCACGGGGACCTGCCTGGCGGCGGCGGCGCCCGGCGCGGCGTGAAACCTGTCGTGGCGGTAGTGGTGCTTCTGCTGCTGGTGGCGCTTGGCGGCGGGTATTTCGACTGGTTTCAGGTCCGCCCCCCCGTCGTGACTGATGCGAATGAAGGAGGGGGCGCTTCCGGACAGGAGGAAAGCGCCGCGGGCTCCGATGCGCCGTCGTCCGTCGCGCCGGAGCCACTGACCGTGCCGGAACCGGCTGGCGCATCGTCTGGTGCGGATCAGAGTCCCGTGGTGGATGTGCCTGGCGCAGCCGGGGCGGCGCAGGCGGGAAATGCAGGGCAGAACGCCGCGCTGGAATTTGCTTTTACGGGGGATGCGTGGATTGAGGTGCGGGATGCCACAGGCAATATCGTCTACTCGGGCACAGGAAAGCCCGGAAGCCACCGCAGCGTGCAGGGAACCGCGCCGTTTTCCATGGTGATCGGCAATGCGCGGGATGTCCGCCTCGAATACGGAGGGCAGCCGGTTGATCTCGTTCCCCATACGCGAGGTTCGGTAGCCCGCCTGACAATGCCTTAGACATGACGCAGAAAACATCATCCATGGGGCCGCAGCCGCGGCGCATTACCCGCCAGGCCCGGATCGGTCGTGTCGTGGTAGGCTCCGGCGCGCCAGTCGTCGTGCAGTCGATGACCAACACCGATACCGCCGACGTGCTGGCCACCGCGATGCAGGTGGCGCAGCTGGCGCGCGCCGGTTCGGAACTGGTGCGCATCACGGTCAATAACGAGGCGGCGGCGAAGGCCGTGCCTCATATACGCGATCGTCTGCTGGCCTTGAACATGGACGTGCCCCTGGTCGGCGATTTCCACTACAACGGTCACAGGCTGCTTGCCGATCATCCCGCCTGCGCCGAGGCCTTGGCCAAGCTGCGCATCAATCCGGGCAATATCGGCGCCGGCAGCAGGCGCGATCCGCAGTTCGCCGCTGTTGTCGAGATTGCATGCAAATACGACAAGCCGGTGCGTATCGGGGTGAACTGGGGCAGTCTGGATCAGTCCGTCCTGGCGCGCATCATGGACGAGAACGCCCGCCTCGCGGAGCCGCGTGATGCCGGTGCGGTGATGCGCGAGGCGCTGGTGGTGTCCGCACTGGAATCCGCAGCGAGGGCCGAGGAGTACGGTCTGGCGGGCGATCGCATCATCCTGTCGGCGAAGGTGTCGGGCGTGCAGGATCTGGTGGCGGTGTATCGCGATCTGGCGCAACGCTGCGATTATCCGTTGCACCTCGGCTTGACCGAGGCCGGCATGGGCAGCAAGGGCATCGTGGCCTCCACCGCCGCGCTGGCGGTACTTTTGCAGGAGGGTGTCGGAGACACCATCCGCATTTCGCTTACCCCCGAACCGGGCGGTGATCGTACTCAGGAAGTCGTGGTGGCGCAGGAAATTCTGCAGACCATGGGGCTGCGCGCATTTACGCCGATGGTCACTGCATGCCCAGGCTGCGGACGGACCTCCAGCACATTTTTCCAGGAGCTGGCCGCCGGCATCCAGACTTATGTGCGCGCGCAAATGCCGGTATGGCGCGAGCAGTACGACGGCGTGGAAAACATGACGCTGGCCGTGATGGGCTGCGTGGTGAACGGCCCGGGTGAAAGCAGGCATGCAAACATCGGCATTTCGCTGCCCGGCACGGGCGAGACGCCGGTTGCGCCGGTGTTTGTCGATGGCGTCAAGACAGTGACGCTGCGCGGCGACAATATTGCCGCTGAATTCAAAGCCATCGTTGACGATTACGTGATCACCCGGTATACAAAAAAACAGGCGGAAGCCATTGACAACAACGAGCACAACGCCCGCCAATGAGTAGTCAAACTTTGCAGGCCGTGCGCGGGATGAACGACATCCTGCCCGACGAGGCCGAAATCTGGGAACACTTCGAGGATATCGCACGCGACTGGCTGCGTAGCTACGGCTATCGCCCGATCCGCATGCCCATCGTCGAGCCGACGCCGCTGTTCGCGCGCGCCATCGGCGAGGTGACCGACATCGTCGAAAAGGAGATGTACTCCTTCGAGGATGCGCTCAACGGCGAGGCCCTGACCTTGCGGCCCGAAGGCACGGCCTCGTGCGTGCGCGCCGCCATCGAGCACAATCTTGTCGCCACCGGCGGACCGCAGCGGCTCTATTACCACGGCCCGATGTTCCGTCACGAGCGGCCGCAGAAAGGGCGCTACCGGCAGTTCCACCAGATCGGCATCGAGGCGCTTGGCTTTGCAGGGCCGGACGTGGATGCCGAGCACATGATCATGTGCGCGCGCCTGTGGGACGATCTCGGCATCGACGACGTGCGCCTCGAAATCAATTCGCTCGGCATCGCCGAAGAGCGGGCGCGGCATCGGGAGGCGCTGATCGCCTGGTTCGAGGCGCATGTGGAGCAGCTCGATGAAGACGGAAAACGCCGTCTGCATACGAATCCGCTCCGTATTCTCGATACCAAGAATCCCGCCATGCGGGATCTCGTCGAGGCCGCGCCGCGTCTGGCCGATTACCTCGGGGACGGCAGCCGCGCCCATTTCACGGCGGTGCAGACCCTGCTGGCGGATGCGGGTATTCCGTTCCGGATCAACCACCGCCTGGTGCGCGGGCTGGATTACTACAACCACACCGTATTCGAGTGGGTGACGGACCGCCTCGGCGCGCAGGGCACGATCTGCGCCGGCGGGCGTTACGATGGCCTGGTCGCCCAGCTTGGCGGCAAGCCGCAACCGGCCGCCGGTTTCGCCATCGGCATCGAACGCCTGCTTGCGCTGTGGCGCGAGTCCGGCGGCGAGGCTGAAAAGATGCAGCCCGACGTTTACGTCGTCCATCTGGGCGAAGCCGCGCAGCGGCTGGCTTTCCGCGCGGCCGAGGCGCTGCGCGGACATGGTTTCGCCGTGGTGCTGCATTGCGGCGGCGGCAGTTTCAAGTCGCAGATGAAAAAGGCGGACGCCAGCGGTGCGGCGGCGGCCGTCATCATCGGCGAAGACGAGGCGGCAGGCGGCGAGGCGGGGCTCAAGCCCTTGCGCGGACCGGGCGGCCAGCAGCGGATCGCGGTTGATGATTTGCCGGAGGCGGTGGCCGGGCTTCTGTATACCTACGAAGAGGATGACGATGGCAGCGTATGACCTGGAAGAGCAGGAACAGATCTCCGAGATCAAGGCCTGGTGGGAACAGAATGGAACGATGGTGACGGCGCTGGCGCTGGCCGTTGTGCTGGCCGTTGCGGGCTGGCAGGCGTGGCGCTGGCATCTGAACACCCAGGGCGCGGAAGCCAGCACGCTTTACTTTGCCGTGCAGCAGGCGGCGGATGCGGAAGATGCGCAGAAGGCGCGCGAAAGCGCCGGGCGGCTGATCGACCAGTACGGCGGAACGGTTTACGCCCAGATGGGTGCGCTGCTGTCGGCTGGAACGCAGTTCCGCAAGAATGAACTGGACAATGCCCGGGCGCAGCTCGAATGGGCCGCGGACAAGGGATCTGATCCGGCGCTGCGCGATCTGGCCCGGCTGCGTCTGGCCGCGGTGCTGCAACAGCAGGGGCAGGCCGACCAGGCGCTGGCCCGGCTGCAGGCCGCGCCGCTGCCCGGGTACAAGGCGCGCTTCGACGATCTGCGCGGCGATCTGCTGGCCGCCCAGGGCAAAACCGCCGAGGCGCGCACCGCCTATCAGGCCGCGATCGACGTGCTCGGCGGCGCGGACCAGCAAAGCACGGTGCTGCGCGAAATCGTCCGTATCAAGCTCGAATCCCTGGAAGGCTGATCCATGAAAAGCGCCCGTTTCCGCCTCCTGCCGTTCCTTGGCGCGGCGTTGCTGACGTCGGCCTGCTCCTCGCTGAACCCCTTTTCAAGCGATGGGCCAAAGCCCGCGCCGCTGGTCGAATTCAAGCCCTCTGCGGGGTTCGTCCAGGCATGGACGGCCGATATCGGCGAATCCGGCCCCTACGTGTTTTTCCCTGCGGTGGCGGGCAACAGTGTGTACGCCGCCGCCAATGATGGTGAAATCGCCCGCTTCGAGGACGGCGCCACGGTGTGGCGCGTGGAGGCTGGCGCGGACCTGTCGGCGGGTGTCGGCAGCGATGGCGTTCTGGCTGTGGTCGCCACCGTCAGCGGAGAGGTCATCGCCTATGATGCCGCCGACGGCACGGAACGCTGGCGCGCGCCCGCCGGGGCGGAGGTGCTCGCGCCGCCAGCGGTCAATGCCGATCTGGTTGTGGTGCGGGGCGCGGATCACCGCCTTGTCGCATTCGATGCGAAAACGGGCGCGCGGCGCTGGACGTTCCGGCGCGAAAACCCGTCGCTCGGCCTGCGCGGCTATGCGGGCGTGCTGCTGGAAGGCGGCGTTGCGCTTGCCGGTTTCCCCGGCGGCAAGCTGGTCGCGGTCAATCTTTCCAATGGCGGCATGTTGTGGGAGCTGTCGGTATCGCTGCCGCGCGGCTCCACCGAGCTGGAGCGGATCGCTGATGTCGCTGGCGTGCCCGTGATCGGCCGCCGCGAAGTGTGCGCCGTCACCTATCAGGGCCGGGCCGCCTGTTTTGACGTGAATAATGGCAGCGCCCTGTGGTCGCGCGATTTTTCCAGCAGCGTCGGCATGGACCGGGATAACCGTTATGCCGTCATTACCGATGACCGCGACGCGGTGAGCGCACTCGATGTTTACAGCGGGGCAAGCCTGTGGAAGCAGGATGCGCTGGCGCGGCGCACCGTGTCGCGCCCGCTGATGACGGGCGAGTACATCGCCGTTGGCGACGCCGAAGGTTACGTGCATCTGCTGCGGCGCGACGACGGCGCTTTCGCCGCGCGCCTGCGCGTGGATGACACACCTATTACCGCTGATCTGCGGCCTTTGGGGCACGGTTTCGTGGCGCAGAGCCGCGACGGCAGAATCGCGGTGCTCGAAACGCAGTAAGGCAGGTCTTCGCACGTGAAACCCACCCTCGTTCTCGTTGGGCGTCCCAACGTCGGCAAATCGACCCTGTTCAACCGCCTTACCAGAACGCGCGATGCGCTTGTCGCCGACCAGCCGGGGCTGACGCGCGACCGCCATTACGGCCTCGGCCGGGTGGGCGACCGTGATTATCTCGTCGTCGATACCGCCGGTTTCGATCCCGTCGCCAAAGACGGAATCATGCATGAGATGGCGCGCCAGGCTGAACAGGCGATCGCGGAGGCCGATGCGCTGCTGTTCCTGGTGGACGGCCGGGCGGGGCGCACGCCTCACGATGAACAGATCGCCGAGCGCCTGCGCCGCACGGGGCGACCGGTCTACCTCGTGGTGAACAAGGCGGAAGGGATTGGACACGGCGTTGCCGCGGCCGATTTCCATGCACTCGGTCTGGGTGATCCGCTGCCGGTATCCGCCGCGCATGGCGATGGCGTCAAACAGCTCGTCGAGTTTGTGCTGGAACCGTTTCCGCGCGATGAGGAAGAGGATGGGGAATCCGCCGCCGGGCCGAAGGTGGCGATTGTCGGGCGGCCCAATGTGGGCAAATCGACACTGGTCAATACGCTGCTGGGCGAGGAACGCGTTATCGCGTTCAATCTGCCGGGCACGACACGCGATGCGATCTCGATACCGTTCGAGCGCGGCGGCAAGCATTACACGCTGATCGATACGGCTGGACTGAGGCGGCGCGGCAAGGTGTTCGAAGCGATCGAAAAGTTCTCTGTCATAAAAACGCTGCAGGCGATCGAAGGGGCGAACGTGGTCGTACTGGTGCTCGACGCCGCGCAGGATATTTCCGAGCAGGATGCCCACATCGCCGGTTTTGTGCTCGATGCGGGGCGCGCGCTGGTGGTGGCGATCAACAAGTGGGACGCGGTGGACGATTACCGGCGCGAGCGGCTGAAGGAGGACATGGCGCGCAAGCTGGCCTTCCTGTCCTTTGCGCGCCTGCACCAGATTTCCGCGCTCAGGGCTGAAGGCATTGCGCCGCTGCTCCGCTCGGTTGACGCAGCCTATGCCGCAGCCATGGCGGATCTGCCAACGCCGCGGCTGACACGGACGATGCAGGCCGCCGTCGCCAGGCAGGCGCCGCCGCGCCACGGCAGTTCCCGCCCCAAGCTGCGCTACGCGCACCAGGGGGGCATGAACCCGCCCGTGATCGTGATTCACGGCAATGCGCTGGACAACATCCCGGCCTCGTATGTCCGCTATCTTGAACGGACCTTCATGGAGGCGTTCAAACTGCAGGGCACGCCGCTGCGGATCCAGTTCCGTACCGCACACAATCCTTATGCGGACAAACCCTGATGCCGCACGGGGCGTGCCGCGAAATGCGCGGCGTGTTATCGTGCAGTGCAGCAAAAAGCCTAGACCTGATATATTCCTGATCCATATAACGGAAACGAAGAGGTTCCACCATGAGCAACAAAGGGCAACTCCTACAAGACCCATTCCTGAACACGCTGCGCCGGGAACATGTTCCGGTATCCATTTATCTGGTCAATGGCATCAAGCTTCAGGGGCAGATCGAATCCTTCGACCAGTATGTCGTGCTGCTCAAAAACACGGTGACCCAGATGGTTTACAAGCACGCCATTTCCACCGTGGTTCCGGCGCGCCCGATCACGATCCAGCAGCAGGACAACGGCGAGGGCGGCAACTGAGTTCCACGGTGGGGAGCCCGCCGGGGCCGGGCGGAGCCGTCCGCCATGTTTGAGCGGCCGGAAACCGGCGAGCGGGCCATCCTTGTCCAGCTCGATCTGGGCCAGGGCGCCATTGCGGAGCGGCTGTCCGAGCTTGAACTGCTCGCGGCCAGCGCGGGTGCAAGCGTCCAGGCCGTTATCCATGGAAAGCGCGCGGCGCCGGATCCGGCGCTGTTCGCCGGGCGCGGCAAGGTTGCTGAAATCGGCGAAGCGCTGCGCGCCCATGACGCCGATCTGGTTATCTTCAATCACGCACTCTCCGCGGGGCAGCAGCGGAATCTGGAACGGGAGCTGGCGCGGCGCGTCATCGACCGCACCGCGCTGATTCTCGACATTTTCGCCCTGCGCGCGCGTAGCCACGAAGGCAAACTGCAGGTCGAGCTTGCCCAGCTACAACATCTTTCCACCCGGCTTGTGCGCGGCTGGACCCACCTTGAGCGGCAAAAGGGCGGGATCGGGCTGCGCGGACCCGGGGAAACCCAGCTCGAAACCGACCGGCGGCTGCTGGGCAACCGCGTCAAGCTGCTCAAAACGCGGCTTGCCCAGGTAGAAAAGCAGCGGCGGGTGCAGCGGCGCGCGCGCGAACGGCGCGATGTGCTGTCCGTTTCGCTGGTCGGCTACACCAACGCCGGAAAATCGACGCTGTTCAACGCGCTGACCAAGGCGGGGAGTTACGCGGCCGACCAGCTCTTCGCCACGCTTGATACGACCTCGCGCCGACTGTACGTGGATGGCGGGAACGTAGTGCTGTCCGATACGGTCGGATTCATCCGCGATCTGCCGCATGCCCTGGTGGCGGCTTTCCGCGCCACGCTGGAAGAAACCGCGCGGGCAGATCTGCTGTTGCATGTGGTCGACTCCGCCAGCGAGGACCGCGACGAGCAGATCGCGGCGGTGAACCAGGTGCTGGCCGAAATTGGCGCGGCGGATGTGGAACAGATCATGGTGTGGAACAAGATCGACCTCACCCGGGCCGCTCCGGCGGTCGAGAGGGGGGAGTATGGTAAAATCAGCCGCGTTTTTCTGAGCGCAATAACCGGTGAAGGCCTTGATCTGCTTCGGGCCACGCTGGCTGAATCTGCGCGTCACACCGTCGATGCCGGCAACATGCCGGTTCCCATGGACGGGTTTCCGGTACAACAGTGATAACAGGCGTTCTCATGTCATTAAATGATCCGCGTTGGGGAGGCCAGGGCGACAAGGGCGACCGCGGCGAAGGTGGCCGGGGCGGTAACAACCAGGGGCCGCCCGACCTGGAAGAGGTATGGCGGGATTTCAACCGCCGTCTTTCGGAGCTTTTCGGCGGCAGGCGGCAGCCGCGCGAAGGCGGTTCGGGGGGCGGACGCAACGGCGGCGGGCCGGGCATGCCGGGTTTTTCGCCCCGGCAGCTTGGCGGCAGCATTGGCGTCCTGATACTGCTGGTCGTGGCGATCTGGGCCGCCAGCGGTTTTTACACCGTGGACGCCAACCAGCGCGGCATCGTGCTGCGGCTGGGGAAATTCATCGAAACGACCGAGCCGGGCCTGCACTGGCGACTGCCCTACCCGCTGGAAAGCCACGAAATCGTCGATTTCACCGGAGTGCGCACGGTCGAGGTTGGATACCGGGGTTCGGAGCGGAACAAGATGCTGCGCGAATCGCTCATGCTCACGGACGATGAAAACATCATCAATATCCAGTTTGCGGTGCAGTACGTGCTCAATAGCCCGGAAAAATATGTTTTCAATAACCGCTTCCCGGATGAGTCGGTCGGCCAGGCGGCAGAAACCGCGATGCGCGAACTGGTTGGCAAGAACCGCATGGATTTCGTGCTCTACGAAGGACGCGAGGAAATCGCCGCAGCCGCGCTCGCGCTGATGCAGCGCATTCTCGACCGCTACGAAACCGGCATCCAGATCAGCCGGGTGACGATGCAGAACGCGCAGCCGCCGGAGCAGGTGCAGGCGGCGTTCGACGATGCGGTAAAAGCCGGCCAGGACCGCGAACGCCAGAAAAGCGAAGGCGAGGCGTACGCCAACGAAGTGATTCCGCGCGCACGCGGAACCGCATCGCGCCTGTTCGAGGAGGCCAATGCCTACCGCGCGAAGGTCGTCGCCAACGCGGAGGGGGAGGCGAGCCGTTTCAACCAGGTGCTGGCGGAATACCGCCGCGCGCCCGAAGTCACGCGCGAGCGGCTGTACATCGACAGCATGCAGCAGGTTCTGTCCAATACCTCCAAGGTGATGATTGATGCGAAGGGTAACGGCAATCTGCTGTTTCTTCCGCTGGACAAGCTGATCCAGTCAGCAGCGGGGGGCGGCAGGGCGGTGGCGGCGGAGCCGCACGGCGCGCCTGCGCCCACGGGAGGTTCCGCCAGTGCGGGAAACATTGATCCGCGGAATCGCGACCAGGCGCGCGGGCGTGAAAGGGGAGAACGGTGATGCGTGACAGAATGCCCCTGATTGGCGCCATCCTGCTGCTTGCGGCCGTGCTTGCGTCGACGGCGCTGTTCACCGTCGACCAGCGTGAATATGCAATTGTTTTTCAGCTTGGCGAAGTCAAAAAGGTCATTTCCGAACCGGGTCTGAATGCCAAGATGCCCCTGTTCCAGAACGTGCGCTACTTCGACAAGCGCATCCTGACCATGGATACCGCGGAGCCGGAGCGCTTCATCACCTCCGAGAAAAAGAACGTGCTGGTCGATCTTTTCTTCAAGTGGCGCATCGTCGATCCGCGGCTTTATTACGAATCGGTGGCTGGCGACGAGGCGCGCGCGCGCACCCGCCTGTCGCAGACGGTGAATGCCGGCCTGCGCGAGGAGTTCGGCAAGCGCACGGTGCACGACGTGGTTTCCGGCGCGCGCGACCAGATCATGGAAGACATGCGCACCAAGGCCGACCAGGATGCGCGCAAGATCGGCGTGCAGATTCTCGACGTGCGCATCAAGCGGGTCGACCTGCCGGTCGAGGTGTCCGATTCGGTGTATCGCCGCATGGAGGCGGAGCGCAAGCGGGTTGCGAATGAACTGCGTTCGCAGGGGGCTGCGGAGGCCGAGAAAATCCGCGCGGATGCCGACCGGCAGCGTGAGGTGATCGTCGCCGAAGCCTACCGCGACGCGCAGCAGATCAAGGGGGAGGGCGACGCGAAGGCGACCGCCGTCTATGCCGAAGCGTTTGGCCAGAACCCGGAGTTCTACTCGTTCTACCGCAGCCTTGAAGCCTACCGCGGCAGTTTCGACGGCAAGGACGACATGCTCGTTCTGGACCCGAGTTCGGATTTCTTCAGATATATGAAGAGCTCCGGAGGCGCGCGCAGAAACTGATGTTCCAATGGGCATTACGCTGCTGACGGCCTTTGCGCTGATGCTGGTCATCGAGGGTGTTTTCCCCTTTATCGCGCCCGCGGCCTGGCGGGAAACCTTTCTGCGTATCGCCCGGATGACCGACGGGCAGATACGCTTCACAGGGCTTTCCTTGATGCTGGCGGGCATGATCTTTCTGACCATTGTTCACTGATCCACTGAAGAACCTTTCCATGCGCTGGATATTGCCAGACTACATTCAGGACGCACTGCCGGTCGAAGCCGCCAGGCTTGAGGCGCTGCGGCGGAAACTGCTCGACGCTTTCCGCGTTCGCGGCTATCAGCTCGTCATGCCGCCGATGCTGGAGTATCTCGATTCGCTCGTGACCGGCGCGGGACAGGATCTCCGTTTGCGCACCTTCAAGCTGGTTGACCAGCTTTCCGGACGCACGATGGGCGTGCGCGCCGACATGACGCCGCAGGTCACCCGTATCGACGCGCACCTGCTCAACCGTAGCGGCGTTTCACGCCTGTGCTACTGCGGCAGCGTGCTGCACACCCTGCCATCATCGGTAACGGCCACACGGGAGCCGCTGCAGCTCGGCGCCGAACTGTATGGTCACGCCGGTATCGAGGCGGATATTGAAATCCTGCGCCTGCTTGCCGAAGTCATGCGTCTGGCGGAAGTTCCAGCGACGCGCATCGATATCGGCCACGTCGGCCTTTTTCATGCGCTCGCGGCGCGGGCCGGACTGGCTCCGGAGCGTGAGGAGGCGCTGTTTGATCTGCTGCAGGCCAAGGACGCGCCGGGATTGCGCGCCGCGCTTGACGATGTCGCAGAACCGGCGCGCGCCGCCCTGCTGCTGCTGCCGCAGCTTTATGGCGGTGCGGAAGTCATCGAAACCGCCGCGCGGCAGCTGCCGCGGGATGAACAGGTGGACGCCGCGCTGGATGATCTGCGCCGCGCGGCCCGCGCGCTGGCCGATCTGCCGGTCAGTTTCGACCTGGCCGACCTGCGCGGTTATCACTATCACAGCGGCGTTGTTTTCGCCGCCTATGGCAGCGGCTCGCCTGCGGCGATGGCGCTCGGCGGCCGTTATGACCATGTTGGCCAGGCGTTTGGCCGCGCCCGGCCTGCGACCGGATTCAGCCTTGATCTGCGTGAACTGGCGCAGCGGCTGCCGGAAACCGCGCCCTTCGGCGGGGGAATCCTTGCGCCACTGCAGGATGATGCCGCGCTTGCGGCCATGGTCGATGAACTGCGCGCGCGCGGTGAAACGGTTGTGACCCGGCTGCCAGGACACGAGGGCACATGGAACGAGGCTGGCTGCGACCGGCGGCTGGCGTGGCGGGACAGCCGCTGGGTGATCGAGGGGCTTCAGGGGGAATAGGGACAATGGCAAAAAATGTGGTGATCGTCGGCACGCAATGGGGCGACGAAGGCAAGGGAAAGATCGTCGACTGGCTGACTGACCACGCGCGCGGCGTGGTGCGTTTCCAGGGCGGGCATAACGCCGGGCATACGCTGGTGATCGGGCGCGACGAGTACAAGCTCAATCTGGTGCCGTCAGGCATCGTGCGCGAGGGGGTGGCGTGCTACATCGGCAACGGCGTGGTGCTCGATACCCATCATCTGCTGGCTGAAATCCGCACCCTTGAGGCTGGCGGCATCAGGGTGCGGGAGCGGCTGCGCATCAGCCCGGGCTGCCCGCTGATCCTCGGCTACCATGCCGCGCTCGACCGCGCCCGCGAGGCGGCCAAGGCGGCTGGTGACAAAATCGGCACCACTGGCAAGGGCATCGGCCCGACGTATGAAGACAAGGTCGCCCGCCGTGCGCTGCGGGTGTACGACCTGTTCGACCGCGAACGTTTCGCCGAAAAGCTGAAGGCGAATCTCGAATACCACAATTTCGTTCTGGTTCATCATCTCGGCGCCGAGGCGGTCGAATTTCAGGCGGTTTTCGATCAGGCCATGGCCGATGCGATGGAAATCCTGCCGATGGTGGCTGACGTTTCCGCCGAGCTGTATGCGGTCAACAAGGCGGGCGGCAGCCTGCTGTTCGAGGGGGCGCAAGGCACCCTGCTCGATATCGATCACGGCACGTATCCCTTCGTTACATCGAGTAACTGTGTGGCGGGCCAGGCTGCGGCGGGCTCGGGAGTCGGCCCGGGGCGGCTGCATTACGTGCTCGGCATTACCAAGGCTTACTGCACCCGCGTTGGCGGTGGCCCGTTCCCGACCGAACTGGACATCGAAACCGCTGGCGCCCCTGGAACGCAGATGTCCGTCAAGGGGCGCGAGTTCGGTACCGTGACCGGGCGCAAGCGCCGCTGCGGCTGGCTTGATCTGGCGGCATTGAAGCGTTCGATCATCATCAATGGCGTTACCGGGCTGTGCATTACCAAGCTCGACGTGCTGGATGGCTTGCATGAGCTGAAACTTTGCACCGGCTATCTGCTCGACGGCAGGCGGATCGATCTGCTGCCGATGGGGTCGGAGGAAGTGACGCGTTGCGAGCCGATCTACGAAGTCATGCCCGGTTGGAGCGGTACGACTTTCGGCGCGCGCAGTTGGGATGCGCTGTCGCAGGAAGCGCGCGCCTACCTGCACCGGATCGAGGAAATCTGCGAGATTCCGATCGACGTGATTTCCACCGGCCCCGAGCGCGACGAAACCATTCTGCGCCGCCATCCGTTTGGCGCCTGAGTCGGCTGATTCCCGCGTACGCTAGGGCGTGTTCACAGTAGCCAGATATAGGCACAAGCGAGATGCAGGAAGGCGTTGAATCGATTGGCAAGTTTGTCGTATCTGGTTGCGATACGGCGGAACTGCTTGAGGCGATTGAAGAATCGCTCGACGAGGTTTCGT
>JAVBTY010000045.1:0-21286 GCA_031555955.1 Rhodocyclaceae bacterium
CATCGAGCAGGGCCGGTTCGGTGGCGGGCGCGGCGATCAGTTCCACCAGCGCCATGTAGCGCGGCGGATTGAAGAAATGGATACCGCAGAAACGGCCACGCAACGCGGCGGGCATGCCTTCGGCGAGCCTGCCGATCGACAGGCCCGAGGTGTTCGAGGCGAAGATCGCGCCCGGTTTCAGATGCGGCGCAACCTTGGCGTAGAGGTCGAGCTTCCACTCCATCTTCTCGGCAATGGCCTCGACGACAAGATCGCACCCGGCCAGACGGGCGAGGTCGGCGCCGTAATTGGCGGGCTCGATGAACTGGACGCGATCCCTGGCCGCGAACGGCGCCGGGTCGAGTTTTTTCAGGCTCGCCAGGGCGCGTTCGGCGATGCCGCTGGCGGCGCCGTCCTTTGCGGGCAGGTCGAACAGGATCACCGGCACACCGGCATTGGCGCAGTGGGCGGCGATCTGCGCCCCCATCACGCCGGCGCCGAGCACGGCAACCTTGCGGATGATGAATCGGCTCATGCGAATCCTCCGTATCCCGGTCATCGCGGGGAAAGGAGCGGCGGGAACTGCCGCCGCGAACATGCGCCCCCGGCCGCGCATCCGCGGCACACCGGCGGGAAGCGCCCGCCGGAAGGCGCTTCAGCGGGCTTTCAGCGCTGGCGGCGCATCAGAACGCCACTGAATACTGCGCGCCCAGAATCCAGGCGCAGGAATCGTATTCGCCCGTGACGCGGCCGCGGCCCAGGGCGCTCTGGTCATTGTCGATTTTCGTCTCCGGCACGTAAAGATACGCGACGCCAAAATCGAGCGCGGTGTCTTTGTCCATGTTCCACTGCGCGCCGAAGCTGATCCAGGTGCGGTCGTTGTCCGGCAGGGAGGCGATGCGCTGATGCTTGCCCTTGACCGGCGCGGCATCGTAGGCGAGGCCGAATTTGAGCTTCCACGCATCGTTCATGCGGTAGTTCGCGCCCAGGGCGGCGCGCCAGGTGTCGTGGAAGTCGGCCTCCAGCGTCTGCACCGTCACGCCGTCGAGCGGGCCGCTGGCGCGGGCGATGTCGACTTTTCCGATTGAGCTCCAGCCGGTCCAGGAGAGATCGCCCAGCAGTTCCCATTTGCTGTCAAGCCTGTGCGCGAGGCTGAAAATCAGCGTATCGGGCAGCTCGACCGTGGCTTTCGCCTTGCCCGAGGTCAGCGCTGGCGCGGCGCCGGCGGCGGTTCCTTTTACCTTGATGTCGCCTTCCAGCTCATGTTCGATCTTCGAGCGGTAGGAAATGCCCAGCCGGGTGGCTTCCGACAGCGTGAACAGCACGCCGATATTCCAGCCCCAGTTATTGGAGTCCGCCTCCAGAATGGCGTAGGTGCTGGCCATCTGCGCGGAGGTTACCGCGGCGGCGCGCCTGTATTCGGCTTCCATGCGCTGCAGGTTGATGCCCGCGCCAAGAGAAACCGTGTCGTTGATCCGCCAGGCGACCGAGGGATTGATGTTGTAGGTCTTGATGTCGAATTTTATCGACTGCGCAGCGCCGACCCAGTCCTTGTCGTACTCGGTCATCAGCCCGAAAGGCGCGCCCAGACCGACGCCCAGGTACAGATCCTTGTTTACCGCCCACGACAGGTAGGTGTTGGGCAGGGCCGCCCAGGAGCCGGCATCGTCCGTTTCGCCGTGCAGTGCGCCGGTGCTCGACCCCCGGTCGCTGAATCTGAAGCTTGGCCTGACGATGGCGGCGCCAGCGGAAATTTCCCGCTCCCGCAGCCGGGTCATGCCCGCGGGGTTGAAGAAGATCGTGCTGGCGTTTTCGGCTACCGCGGCCGAACCGGCGTAAGCATTGCCGATACCGCTCGCGTTCTGTTCGATCAGCTGGAAGCCGGAGGCGAGGACGCCGCCGGATGCAACGGACAGCGCCGCCGCGGGGAGCAGGCGCATGATTTTTTTCAAAGGCATTTTTTTCTCCTCCAGGCGGATATCCTGGCGCGGCGCTGTTTTATGGATGGCGTTACGCGCGTGCAGACGGTTCATGCAGAGGCAGCGGGCATTTTTCTCCCTGCGCGTTTACCGCGACGTAAGTCAGCGTGGCGTCGGTAACCTTGACGACGAAAGGCGCTTCCACGCCGCGCTCGGCGTAGACGTCAACCTCGACCGTTACCGAGGTCCGCCCTGTTGAGACGATGCGGGTATAGAAACTCACCACGTCGCCGACCGAAACCGGCTGCTTGAATGCGAACGAGTTCACCGCGACGGTGACGATGCGGCTTCTGGCCCGGTTCCGGGCTGCAATGCCGCCAGCGATATCGACCATTGACATGATCCAGCCGCCGAACACATCGCCCGCCGGATTGAGGTCGGCCGGCATCGGCATGACGCGTAGCGCCAGATACTTTTCTTCGGGCAAAACGGCGTGGATGGCGGCGGAGATCATGAGGGAGTGTGGAATATTTATTGAACAGGCTGCCGTAGTCTGCACGATTGCATGGCCTCCGCCAACCGCTGCGGACGCTAATAACTGCCTGACCGTGCTGCCGGTAACGCTGCCATGCGGCCGGTGCTTTCCCCGGAACCTGCCCGTACCGGAATGACCCTGTTCCGGCGTCTCCGTTTTTGAGGGGGAACCGGTGTAAAAACCGGCAACATGGCCGCCTTGCCGGTTTGCTCCGGCGGCTATAATCGCCCCCTTTTGCTTTTGACTCCGGATATTCGCCGCATGGATCTGCAGCTTCTGGTTACCGCGCTGGTTCTCGGCATTATCGAGGGCCTGACCGAATTCCTGCCGGTTTCTTCCACCGGGCATCTGATCATTGCGGGCGATCTGCTGGGCTACAGCGGCGGTTCCAGCAGCGTGTTCAAGATCGTAATCCAGTTCGCCGCCATCCTCGCCGTGTGCTGGGAATACCGCGAACGGCTGTTTCAGGTGGCGGCGGGCCTGCCGCGCGAACGCGACGCGCAGCGCTTCGCCGGGCTGCTGCTGCTGGGTTTTCTGCCGGCGGCGGTGCTGGGCTGGCTGTTCCATTCCACCATCAAGGGCGCGCTGTTCAGCCCGCTGACGGTGGCGGTTGCGCTGGTGGCGGGCGGGCTGCTCATCCTGTACATCGAAAAACGCGCCGCCCAGCCGCGTATCCAGACGATGGCGCAGATGGGCTGGGGGGATGCGCTCAAGGTGGGTTTCGCCCAGGCGCTGGCGATGATTCCGGGCACCTCGCGTTCCGGGGCGACGATCATGGGCGGGCTGGTATTCGGACTGTCGCGCAAGACGGCGGCGGAGTTTTCCTTTTTCCTCGCCATTCCGACGATGTTCGCGGCGACGGTGTACGACCTGTACAAGAACTGGGCGCTGCTGCGCGTGGAGGATCTGCCGGTGTTCGCGGTGGGTTCCGCCGCCGCCTTCGCGGCGGCGATGTTCGCGGTGAAGGCCTTTATCCGCTTCGTCTCCAGCCACACTTTCGCCGTTTTCGCCTGGTACCGCATCGTGTTCGGACTGCTGGTTCTCATCACCTGGAAAATGGGCTGGGTGACGTGGAGCGCGCCGTGACGGTAACCGCGCCGCCCGCCATGATCCTCTACCTCCACGGCTTCCGTTCCGCGCCCGCGTCGGCCAAGGCCCAGGCGCTGCGGCGGCATATGGGCGCGCGCGGGCTGGAAAGCGCGTTCTGGTGCGAACAGCTGCCGGTGTCGCCCGCCGCCGCCGTGGCGCGGATCGAAAGCGTGATCGCCGCCTGCGCCGCGCCGCCGCTGCTGGTGGGCAGTTCGCTGGGCGGTTTCTACGCCACGGCGCTGGCCGAGCGCCACGGCCTGCGCGCCGTGCTGGTGAATCCGGCCGTGCTCGCGCCGCTGTCGCTGGAGCCCTATGTTGGTCGCCAGACCAGCCTGTATACCGGTGAATCCTTCGAATTCACCCTCCAGCACATCGACGAGCTGCGCGCGCTCGAAACGCCACGCCTGACCCGGCCGGAGCGCTACTGGCTGCTGGTGGAAACCGGCGACGAGGTGCTCGATTACCGCCACGCCGTCGCCCGCTATGCCGGGGCGCGGCAGACCGTGCTGCCCGGCGGTGATCATGGTTTTTCGCGCTGGAATGAATATCTGGACGATGTACTGGCATTCGCGGGGCTGACATGAGCACAGGTTTCGACCCACAACGCTTCAAGGCGCTTGAACGCGCCGGTTTCAACCGTATCGCCGCGCGCTATGAGGCGGGCGCGCATCTGCGCGGCGATCTGGCTGACGCCATTCTCGATGCGGCGGAACTCGCCCCCGGGCTGCGTGTGCTCGATCTGGCCAGCGGCCCCGGCCTGCTCGCCCGCGCGGCGGCGCGGCGGGTGGGCGCTGGCGGTCACGTGCTGGCGAGCGACATTGCCGAAACGATGCTGGCCGAAGGCGCCCGCCAGGCGAACGGCGAAGGCGCGCGCACGCCGCTGCTGTTTGCCGCGGCCGACGCCGAACGGCTGTGCCTGGCCGATGCCAGCGTGGACCGCGTGCTCGCCGGGCTGGCGCTGTTCATTTTTCCGCATCCGCAACAGGCGCTGGCCGAAATGCGGCGCGTGCTGGCGCCGGGGGGGCTCATTGCGCTGTCGGTCTGGGGGCCGCGTGATGCGGCGCCGCTGATTGCCTGCGCGCAGGACTGCATCGCCCGGCTGCTGCCGCCGCCGAAGCAGGAGCGCCCGTCGGTATTCCGTTACGGAGAAATCCCGGTGCTGGAGGCCGCGCTGGCCGGGGCGGGGTTTGGCGATATCGGTATCGCCCCGTGCGCGTTCCAGTGCCGCTTCGAAAACGCCGATGCCTACTGGCAGGCGTTTCTCGATCTTGCCGGCGGCGCGGCGGAATCGCTTTCCCGCCTGCCGGAGACGACGCAGGCGGCGCTGCGCGCGGCGGTGGCCGACGATCTGGCGCCCTACCGCAACAACGGGGGCGAGCCGGGCTACACCGTGCCCGCCCTGACGCTGATCGCGCGCGCGCGCCGTCCGGAATAAGCGGCGCGCGCCGGGCTGCCCGCGCGCGTTCAGCTTTCCCGGTGATAGGCGGCGATCCGCTCAACCTCGGCTTTCGAACCCAGAATCACCGGCACGCGCTGGTGCAGCCCGTCCGGTTGCACGTCGAGAATGCGCTGCCGTCCCGTTGTAGCTGCGCCGCCCGCCTGCTCAATCAGCATCGCCATCGGATTTGCTTCATAAAGCAGCCGCAGCTTGCCGCCCCGGGCGCGGCATTTTTCATCCATGGGATACATGAACACGCCGCCGCGGGTCAGTACGCGGTGCACGTCGGCCACCATCGACGCCACCCAGCGCATGTTGAAATCCTTGCCGCGCGGGCCGGTTTTGCCCTGCTGCAGTTCGGCGATGTAGCGCTGCACCGGCGCTTCCCAGAAGCGGGCATTGGAGGCGTTGATGGCGTACTCCTGGGTTTCCTCCGGCACCGTCATATGGGCTCTGGTGTAGATGAAACCCCCGGTTTCGCGGTTGAGCGTAAAGCAGTGCACGCCGTCGCCCACGGTGAGGACGAGCTGGGTGGACGGGCCGTACAGCGCATAGCCCGCAACAGCCTGGTCCCGCCCGGGCTGGAAGAAGCTGGCCTCCGTCGGAACATCGCTTCCCGGCGGGTTGTGCAGCACGGAGAAAATGGTGCCGACCGAAATGTTGACGTCGATATTGGAGGAGCCGTCCAGCGGATCGAACAGCAGCAGGTACTTGCCCCTCGGGTACTCCGCGGGAATGTGGTGGATGTCGCTGACTTCCTCGGAAGCCATGGCCGCGAGGTAGCCGCCCCATTCATTGGCTTCCAGCAGGATCGTGTTGGCGATTACATCGAGTTTTTTCTGCGCCTCGCCCTGCACGTTGTCGGTGCCCGCCTCGCCCAGCGCCCCGGCCAGCGCGCCTTTTGCCACGAATACGCCGATTTCCCGCACCGCGTTCGCCACCACTTCGACCAGCTGGCACAGATCGGCATCGATACGCCCCCTGCGCCGCTGTTCGGCAAGAAACTGGGTGAGCGTGAAACGGCAGGATTGGGCAGCCTTGTGGCTCATGAGCAAACTCCCTTGTGTCTGGCTGGATGCGGGTAAAGGCGGATTATCCTGCTTCCCCCGCCACAACGCATCAACCAGGTGTGACGCCGGCGAGGAACGGCGCTATCATCGGACGCCCCGCGCGGCCCGCCTGGCCGCCTCCACTGGAACAGACAGACCTTTCCCATGCATGTGATGGTTCTTGGCGCCGGCGTCACCGGCATCACCACAGCCTGGTATCTGAAAAAAGCCGGACACGAAGTCAGCGTGATCGACCGCCAGCCAGCGGCCGGGCTGGAGACGAGTTACGCCAATGGCGGCCAGATTTCAGTGAGCCACCCGGAACCTTGGGCCAGCCCTTCAGCGCCGCTGCTGGCCCTGCGCTGGCTGGGCCGGGCCGGAGCGCCGCTGCGCTTCCGCCCGCGCGCCAACCCGGCCCAGTGGGCCTGGGCGATGTCTTTCCTGCACGAATGCCTGCCGTGGCGCGCGCGCGCCAATACCGAGGCCATCGCATCCCTGGCGCATTACAGCGCCAGGCACCTGCGTGCGCTGCGCAGGGAAACCGGGCTGATTTACGAGCATTCGCGGCGCGGTATCCTGCATCTGTTTTTTTCCGCCCGCCAGTTCCGCGAGGCATCACAACGGGCCATCCATCTCGGGCAGCTGGGCATCAAGGTCCAGCTCTGCTCCGCGGATGAGTGCATCGCCATCGAACCGGCGCTTGCGGGCCTGCGTGGCCAGTTCGCGGGAGGGATGTTCGCGCCGGACGATGAATCCGGCGATGCCTTCCACTTCACGCGCGGGCTGTCGGAGCAGCTGCGCCGCAGCGGCGTCCGCTTCCACTACAACATCACGGTGCGGCATCTTCCGCACTCCGAAGGGCGGATCGACGCCATCGAGGTCAGCGATATTCCGGGGCGGGCGGGCGCGCTCGTCGCCGATGCGTACGTGCTCTGCCTCGGCAGCTTTGGTCCGGAGCTGGTGGCCCCGCTGGGTGAGAAGCTGCCCGTCTGGCCGCTCAAGGGCTATTCCGTTACCGCGCCCATCATCGATATGGCCCTGGCGCCCAAAGTCAGCATTACCGACGAGTCACGGCGCATCGTCTGCTCCCGCCTCGGGAAACGGCTGCGTATCGCGGGCATGGCGGAACTGGGCGATTTTGATCTGACGCTGGAGCCGGGGCGTTACCAGCCTCTGGTGGACTGGGCCACGGCCCGCTTCCCGGGAGCGATCAATCCGGAACAGGCAAAACCGTGGGCGGGGCTGCGCCCGGCAACGCCGGGAAATCTGCCCGTTATCGGCAGGAGCCGTTATTCCAACCTGTGGTTCAACACGGGACACGGCACGCTCGGCTGGACGCTTGCCTGCGGTTCCGCGGCGTCGGTTGCAAGACTGATATCCGGGCAGAGTACGCGGCCCGCTTTTCCGTTCCGTGATGGCTGAACCTTTACACCCGGCGCGCTGCCTCTGCCCTGGCGCCCGCTGATGGCGCTACAAAGCCTGCCGCGCCCTGGGGCGGGGCTTTGGCGCAATGCGGGGAGAGGAAATACGGCTGAAGCTACAGCGCTTCCGCGGTAATGCCGAGAATGGCATTGCCGTAGGCATCCAGCTTGCGGTCGCCGATGCCCGGGATGCGCGCCAGTTCTTCGCGCCCGGCGGGGCGGGCAAGAGCGATTTCGCGCAGGGTGGCGTCGTGAAAAATGACGTAGGCGGGGACGTTGCGCGCTTTGGCGGTTTCGGCCCGCCAGGCGCGCAGGCGGTCGAACAGGGTGGTGGGGATGCCGCCGGGAATGTCGATGCGGGCGGCGCGCTGGCGACGCTGTTTTTCCCGTTCGGGTTCGATGCGCAGAAGAAAAGGCGTTTCTCCGCGCAGCAGGGGGCGGGCGAGATCGGTGAGAGTGAGCGCGCCGTGGCGTTCGTGGTCGACGGCGAGACATTCGCGTGAGACGAGCTGGCGGAAAACGGCGCGCCACTGTTTTTCGTCGAGATCCGCGCCGATGCCGAAAGTGCTGACCTTGTCGTGCCCGCGTTCCAGCATTTTTTCGCCGGTTTCGCCACGCAGCACGTCGATGAGGTGGCCCGCGCCGTAGCGCTGCCCGGTGCGGAAGGCGCAGGAGAGCGCCTTGCGCGCGGCTTCGGAGGCATCCCAGGTGCGCGGGGGGGCCAGGCAGTTATCGCAGTTGCCGCAGGGGCCGGAGGGTTCGTCGAAATGGGCGAGCAGGCGCTGGCGGCGGCAGCCGGTGGTTTCGGCAAGGGCGACGAGGGCGTCGAGCCGGGCGCGGGCGAGGCGCTTGAAGTTTTCGTCCGCCGCGGATTCGTCGATCATGCGCCGCTGCTGCACGACGTCCTGCGCGCCCCAGGCCATCCACGCCTGGGCGGGCTGTCCGTCGCGCCCGGCGCGGCCGGTTTCCTGGTAGTAGCCTTCGATGGAGCGGGGCAGATCGAGGTGGGCGACGAAGCGGACGTCCGGTTTGTCGATGCCCATGCCGAAGGCGATGGTGGCGACCATGACGATGCCGTCTTCGCGCAGGAAACGGGTCTGGTGCCGGGCGCGGGTTTCGGCGGGCAGCCCGGCGTGGTAAGGCAGCGCGGTAACGCCGTTTTCCTGCAGCCAGGCGGCGGTTTCTTCGACCCGGCGGCGCGAGAGGCAGTAGACAATGCCCGCATCCGTGATGTGCTCCTCGCGGATAAAGCGAAGAAGCTGGCGGCGTGCGTCGGCCTTGTTCACCATGCCGTAGCGGATGTTGGGGCGGTCGAAGCTGGAAACAAAAATCCGGGCCGCTTCGAGGTGCAGCCGCCGGGCGATTTCTTCGCGGGTCTGGCTGTCGGCGGTGGCGGTCAGCGCAATGCGGGGAATGCCAGGGTAGCGTTCCGGAAGAATCGAAAGCTGCAGGTATTCGGGGCGGAAATCGTGACCCCACTGGGAGACGCAGTGGGCTTCGTCAATGGCGAACAGCGCGAGTCGGCCGGTGTCGCGCAGGTGATCGAGCTGGTCGAGAAAACGCGGCGCCGTCAGGCGTTCGGGCGCGACGTAAAGCAGATCGAAACGGCCATCGCGCAGGTCGCGCTCCACGGCGCGGGCAGTTTCCGCGTCGAGGCTGGAATTGAGGAAAGCCGCGGCGACGCCGGCTTCGGTAAGGGCGCTGACCTGGTCGTGCATCAGGGCGATCAGCGGCGATACGATAACCGCCGTGCCGGGCCGCAGCAGGGCGGGTATCTGGTAGCACAGGGATTTTCCGCCCCCGGTGGGCATCAGGACGAGGGCATCCCCGCCGTGGGCGACATGTTCGACGATGTCCTGCTGCAGGCCGCGAAACGCGGGATAGCCGAAGATATGCTCCAGAATGTGGAGGGCTGCGGCGGGAGTCTGGTCTGTGGACATCGGCGGCTATTTTACTGGTGAAATGAGACAATTGCGGCCATTCCGTGCCGATGGATGGTTTCCGGCATGCGCGCCGTGGATTAAACTGCCGCGTGCTTCGCGGTAGCCCATCCGTTATCTGGCGGCCCGCCTGCCTGGCGGGCGGCGAGGCAGCCGTACAGGAGCTTTCATGCAGGAAGAAGATTTTCTGGAATTTGCCGATGAGCCGGAGCAGGAGCCCGCGGGCCGGGCGTCCAGCAAAAAGCGGAAATGGCGGGTTCTGATCGTTGACGACGATCTGGACGTTCACCGCAGCACCGAACTGGGATTGACGGGGACGGAAATCCTGGGCCGCGAGCTGGCGTTCCTGCATGCGTATTCCGCGGCTGAAGCCCGCGAACTGTTCGCCACTGAACAGGACATTGCCGTCATCCTGCTCGACGTGGTCATGGAAACCGACGATGCGGGCCTTCGTCTGGTGGACGATATCCGCAACCGTTTCGGCATGAACGATACCCGCATCATCCTGCGCACCGGCCAGCCGGGCTACGCGCCGGAGCTGGATGCGATCCGCGATTACGATATCAACGACTACAAGTACAAGTCGGAACTGACGCGCAACCGCCTGTACGCATCGCTGACCGCCGCAATCCGCACCTACATGCAGATCCGCGTGATCAATACCGCGCGGGTCGGGCTGGCGAAGGTTGTTCACGGCAGCGCGGCGCTGCTGCAGATGGGTGGCCTGTCCGAATTTGCCGCGGGTGTGATCACGCAGATCGCCGCGCTGCTCGGCCTTCCTCCGGAAGGGCTGGTGTGCGCGAGCCGCGACGGCGAAGACAAGGTCATGGTAATTGCCGCGGCCGGGCGCTTCGAATACGCGATCGGACAGCCGCTCAACGCCATCAGGGATAACACGATCCAGAAGATGCTCGCACGCGCCCTGGATAGCGGAGAAACCGTTTCCGAGGAAGGCTCCGGCCTTGCGCTGCATTTTGGCGGCGCGCCCGAGCGGGCGCTCGTGGCCTATGTGGATGCTGAACTGGCCGATGAATCGCTCGACTCGTATCTGATAGAGGTGTTCTGCACCAACGTCTCCGTCTGCCTTGACAATGCCAGCCTGGTCGGCCGCCTCAACACGTATTCCTACTACGATCCGCTGCTCAGCCTGCCTAACCGGCGCTTCCTGATAGAAACACTCGACCGGTATCTGGCTACGGGTAAAAAGAGCGGTCTGGTGGCGGTCATCGACATCGATCACTTCGGCGAGCTTAACGGAGCGCTCGGCCACCGCTTTGGCGATTCGCTGCTGCAGGTGGTGGCGGGCCATCTGGAGAGGGAATGCCGCGGGTCCGCCTGCATCGCCCGGGTGGGCAGCGACATTTTTGCCGTTTTCTGGGAAGACGGCTATCCGGATGAAAAACGCCTGGCCAAGCTCTTTGTCCAGCCGCTGCACATCGAGGGCAATGAAATCACCCTTTCGGCCAGCATTGGTCTTGCGCGGGTCGATGAGGTCGTCGGCGGCGGCAGCGAGGTGCTGGAAGATGCCTTCCTCGCGCTCAAGCAGGCCAAGGGTGTTGAGCGCGGCAGCGTGGTGAGCTACACCCACAACATCGGTGAAGAAATCCGTGGGCGCGTGACGCTGCTCAACCAGCTGCGGCAGGCGTTTATCCAGGACCATCTGTTTCTTGTCTATCAGCCGCAGATCGCGCTGGGCACAGGCCGTTGCGTGGGGGCGGAAGCCCTGCTGCGCTGGCGCATGGCCGATGGCACGATGATGCCGCCGGACCGCTTCGTCGCGCTGGCCGAGCATTCCGGCCTGATCACGACCATGGGCGAATGGGTGGTGCGCCATGCCTGCCAGCAGGCGGCGGAGATCGCCGCGCGCGGCTTTGAGGGCGTTCGCGTGGCGATCAATATTTCGGCGCTGCAGTTCCGCGACCCCGCCTTCCTCGACAAGCTGCGCGCCGCCATCAGCGAAAGCGGCGCGAATCCGGCCTGCATCGAACTCGAAATTACCGAATCCGTCGCCATGGGCGAAGCGGGGCGGATGATCGAACTGTTCGACCAGATCAAGGCCATGGGGCTGCAACTGGCGATCGACGATTTCGGCACGGGTTTTTCGTCGCTGTCCTATCTGCAGCAGATGCGGGTCGACCGGCTGAAAATAGACCGCAGCTTCGTCTCCGAACTCGGACGTCCGGGCAAAGGGGCCGAAATCGCCGAACTGGTGTGCAGTCTTGGCCACCGCCTGGGGCTTGAACTCGTTGCCGAAGGGATCGAAACCGAAGCACAGGCCGGTATCCTGCGTGAAATGAACTGCCAGATCGGCCAGGGCTGGCTATATGCCAAACCGATGCCGGGAGCGGACTGGCTGGCCTGGCTGGATGCTCATACCGGCAGGGGATGATCATGCGCGCACTGGCACTGGTGGCGGCCGTTTGCGCTGCGGTCTGCGTTTCCATGGGGTGCGGTGGCCCCGAGCCGGTGAAAATCGGATTCATCGCGCCGCTGAGCGGCCGTTTTGCCAGTCTTGGCGGAGAGGCGCGCAATGGCGCCCTGATCGCGCTTGACAAGGCGAATGCCGCTGGCGGGGCAAGGGGCAGGCCTTTTGAGCTGGTGATGCGCGATACCGCCCACGAACCGGAAAAGGCGCGCCAGGCGATGCGGGAACTGATTGCCGCAGGGGTGGTGGCTGTTATCGGGCCATTCACCAGCGATATGGCTGAAGTGGCCGTGCCGCTTGCGGATGAGGCGCGCATACCACTGGTGTCGCCGATCGCTACCAGCACACGGCTGGCCGGGCTGGATGATTATTTTCTGCGCACGGTCTCCACCAACCAGCAGTACGGCGCGGCCTGCGCAAAGTTTTTTGCCGAAACGGAAAAATCCCGCCGTGTGGCGCTGATTCTGGACGACAGCAACAGATCCTATACCGAGGACTGGAGCAAGTTTTTTGAGGCGGCATTCCGGGGCGCGGGCGGAGAAATCGTGGGCCGCGAACACTTTTATGCCGATTCCCGCGCCAGCCTCGTCCCGGAAGTGGAGCGTCTGCTCGCCACCAGTCCCGATCTCATCATTGCCGTTACGTCCGGCATCGATGCCGCGCGCATAGCCCACCTTGTCCGCCAGCGCAATCTGACCGTGAAACTGGGCAGTGCGGAATGGGCGGCGGGGGAGCAGCTGATTGAAGTCGGCGGCAGGGCGGTGGAGGGAATGTTCGTTCCGCAGATGTTCGATCGCGACAGCGCTTCACCGGCATATATTGCATTTCGCGCCCGCTATCGCGACCGTTTCGATGCCGAGCCGGGTTTCACCGCGGTCATCACGTACGACGCCATGACCTTTGCCGCCAGCACCCTTGCCGCAGGGGGGGGCAATGTCCGCCAGCACATGCTTGAACGCCGGGTGTTTGATGGTTTGCAGCAGCGTATCGAGCTTAACCAGTACGGCGATACTTCCCGCAACCTGTTCATGACAGTGGTGCGTGCCGCCCAGTATCGCAAGCTTACGGAGCTGGGCGTTTCGTCCGGAGCCGCGCAATGACACGCCGCAAGGGGTCCGTAAGCCTGACGCTGCTGCTCTTTATGCGTTCCATAGCGGTTGTTATCGCTATTTTCATGGTTTTTTACCCGCTGGTAATGAGCAGGCTGCTGCCGCAGACCGAGCAGGAAGCGGAGGAGCGGCAGACCCAGCTTGCGCTGGCGATCCGGGACCAGGTGGAGGCCTCGGTTGCCGCGACACGTTTTGCCATTGCGGGGGCCGCGCGTATTTTCGGAATATCGGACCGGGCCTCCGCCGCCGAACTGTCAATGCGGCTCGATGCCTTTCTGGACGCCAACCGGGGGCTGACAGCCGTTTACGTTGTCGATTCCCTTGGCGCGCTGGTGGGTGTTGGCCTGCCGGCGGATTACCGGGCGCTGCGCGCGGATCTCATGGGTATGGATCTGTCGTCGCATTCCCTGTGGCGCGCGGCCCAGAGCGTCAGCGAAGCGTCGTGGACGGACAGCTTCATGTCCCCGACTACCGCAGGCCATACGGTTGCGGTGGCCTACCGCATCGGCCCCCATACCGTTATCGCCGAGCTTGCGCTGGGAGAAATCGTAAACTGGGCGCCCGGTCCGGGCGGTAGCGACTCCGTCACCATGCTCATTCTCGACCGGCGCGGGCGGGTGCAGGCGGATTCTTCCGGCAACGCGGAACTGCGCTATGCCGATTTCAGCGCTTATGACTTCATCCGCGCGCGCGACCAGGAGGATATCCCTCTCGTGCACTTCAAACTGGCCGGTGAACCCATGGTCGGATCGGTGCTCCGCATCCCGACACTCGAATGGCGCGTGCTGGTGATGCGCACGGAAGCGGGCGTTTACCGGCTGGTCAGAACCGAATCGATGATCATGCTTGCCGCCCTGTTCACGGCCCTTTTCGTCGGGCTGATCGGCGCCGGGCTGCAGGCGATGCAGTTTGGCCGCCAGCTCCGGCGTCTCGGTTCATTTGCGGACACCATTGCGCTTGGGGATTACAGCCTGCAATGGTCCGGGTCGCGGGTCACCGAATTCAACCAGCTGGCGGACGCTTTTGACCAGATGCGTACAGCAATCCGCGACCGCGAAATCGCGATTGCGGAAAGCCAGACGGCGTACCGGGAAATTCTTGAAAGCACCTCCGAACTGGTTGTCCGTCTGGACAGAAAAGAGTGTCTCGACTACGCCAACCCCGCGTTCTGCGCCCTGCTTGGCGTGCCGCTGGCAGAGCTCACCGGACAGCGGCTTACCCCGTATCTGCGCGAGAACGATACCGACAACAACTGGCGCGAGCAGGTGAGAAAGGACCTCGGCGCCGGGGCCCGCAGCGTTTCTTTTGAATGCTTCCTGGCCGATCTTGCCGGGCAGCGTCACCGGGTAGCCTGGACGGTCCACCTTGGTGAGAAAGGCGAGGGCTATGCCGCGATCGGGCGCGACGTAACCGCCCAATGGCAGGCTGACGAAGCCTTGCGGCGCAGCGAGGCGCGCCTGCGGGCAATGCTCGACAGTGATACCGCAGTGGCGATCCAGTGGTATGACATCAATGGCAGGGTGGTGTACTGGAATCCCGGCTCCGAGCGCATGTATGGCTACACTGTGGATGAAGCTGTCGGGGCGTTAAGCGAGGATCTTCTTTTTTCTCCGCAGGACGCAGAGGCTTTCCGCCAGATCATGCAGCGTCTCGACCAGGAAGGCGGAAGCTACGGGCCTTCAAGAAATGAGGTGCGCCGCAAGGACGGACAGATCATCCACATCCTGGCGACCACATTCGCCATTCCCGCCGAAGGGGACGGGCGTTATTTTGTCTGTATGGATCTCGACATAACGGAAGAGGTCGAACAGGAAAATGCACGCCGCCAGGCCGAACGGATGTTCTCCGTGGTTTTCCAGTCGTCGCCGGTTGCCATCGCGGTGTGGTCTGAATCCGGACTGGTCAATGCCAACGCAGCCTGGGAGCGGCTGTTTGGTATCTCGGTGGATGAAAGCAGGGGCGCCACCAGGGAAAAGCTTCAGCTGTGGCGCGACGATGCGTTACGCGAAGATTTTTTCCTGGGCGTCCATAGCAAAGGGGCGGTTGATGCGCTTGAAGCGTGGATGCAGCCGCGGACAGGAGAGGCGCGCCTGTGCCAGATGTCTGGCCGGGCGGTCGAAATCAATGGTCAGCCCTACGCCGTGGCGGTGTACGAAGACATCACCGCGGCCCGGGAAGCGGCCCGGCAACTGCGGACCCTGAATGAAACCCTTGAACAGCGGGTCATAACCCGTACGGCCGAGCTTCATCATGCCAACGAAGAGTTGTCGGCCGCCCTGGATAACCTGCGCATGACCCAGGAGGGGCTGGCCCGCTCCGAAAAAATGGCCGCGCTGGGATCGCTTGTCGCGGGTGTTGCGCACGAACTTTCTACCCCGCTGGGTAACAGTCTTATTGCGGCAAATACGGTGCGCGACAATACCCGCGGCCTGATAAAGGAAATGAAGACCGGGCTGAAACGCTCTTCGCTGGAAAGCTATCTCACGGAAACAGCCAGCGGCAACGAAATCATCGAGCGCAATCTTGAGCGGGCTTCCCAGCTTGTGACCAGTTTCCGCCAGGTGGCGGTTGACCAGTCAAGCTCGCAGCGGCGCGAATTCGACCTCACCGAGGTGGTCGATGAAATTGCGATGACGTTACGCCCGTCTTTCAAGAGGCTGCCCTACAAGCTTGAAACAGAAATCGCCACAGGGCTGAGGCTGGACAGCTATCCCGGACCGCTTGGCCAGGTGCTGACCAACCTGATCAACAATGCCATCATCCATGCCTTTTCGGAGCGGGATCATGGTGTGGTGCGGGTAACCGGACGTGCGGATGGCGATGACCACATCCTGCTCGATGTTGCCGATGACGGCCTTGGCGTTTCACCGGAAAACATGCGCAGGATATTCGATCCGTTTTTCACCACCCGGCTTGGTCAGGGCGGAAGCGGACTGGGCCTGCATATCGTGCAGAATCTCGTCACCGATCTGCTTGGTGGCGAAATCAGCCTGACCAGTGAAATAGGCGCGGGCACGGCAATGCATATCCGAGTACCGCGTATTGCGCCGAAATCACCTCCCGTTTCGGCTGCCCCCGTCTGACGGGTTAGTCTGGCGCTGTTTTCAGCGGGTCCGGATCTGCTGAATCAGCGCTGTGGTGGAACGGCCGGCGACAAGTGGTATCGAATGCACCGATCCGCCCCACGCGAGCACATCAGCCGCGCCGACGATCTGCGCGGGCGACCAGTCGCCACCCTTGACCAGGATGTCTGGCCGGATTTCGAGGATGCGGGCAAGAGGCGTATCCTCATCAAACCAGGTCACAAGGTCGACACAGCCCAGCGCGGCTATTACCGCAAGCCGGTCCTGCAGCGGGTTGACCGGCCTGTCTTCCCCCTTTCCCTGGCGCCTGACCGATGTATCGGTATTCAGGGCGACAACCAGCGCTGCCCCAAGCTCCCGCGCCTGGGCCAGACAGGTAACGTGGCCGCGGTGCAGGATGTCGAAACAGCCATTGGTAAATACCAGCGGGCGCGGCAGCTTTCCCGCCCGCCCGGGCAACATTTCTGGCGGGCAAATCTTTTTCTCAAAGGCGGGGGCCGGATAAGGCATACGGGCTGCTCCAGAGTCAGAAATTATAGGACTCAACCCTGTTGCGACCGTTGTTTTTCGCCTTGTACAGGGCTTTGTCGGCAAAATCGATGATCTGGTCAAGCGAATCGTTTGCCTGAACCTGGTTAGCCACACCGATGCTGATCGTGACCTTGATCGTCTGTTCCATATAGGTGAACCGGGTGCTGAAAATTTCCTTCCGGATCCGTTCCGCCAGCCTGAGGGCGGAAGGAAAGGAGGACTGAGAAACAAAAACGATAAACTCCTCACCTCCATACCTTGCGAACAGGTCATAGGGGCGCAGGATATTCTGTATCGTTTTTGCGACCGCCTTGAGAATAACGTCTCCCGCAACGTGACCATAGGTGTCATTAATGTTTTTAAAATGGTCTACATCAAACAGGATGATGAAGGTTGATCTTGCGCCACTTTCCGTTTTTGAAAGCTCTTTTCTTGCGTGCTCAAGAAAATAATGCCGGTTGTAAATGCCTGTGAGGCTGTCTGTAAAGGCGAGCTTTTCAAGTTTGTTCAGCAGGCTTACGGTGTCCTTCAGTTCTCTCAGGTCGCGGGTGTAGCCGGCGATAATATGCCTGTTCCTGCGTTTGACGCGGACCAGTGAAATTTCGGAGGGGATGGGTTCTCCACCCAGCTTCTGGTGCATCCATTCAAAGCAGACGTTTCCCGTTTCGAAGGCTTCCCGTATTTTTTCCATGAACTTGTTGGTGGACATGGCGCCATCAGGCTGATACTGGGGGGAAAGATCAAAAAACCTGTCCAGATATTCCTGCTTCGAGGAAAGCTCAAACAGGTTTACGGCCTCCTGGTTACAGTCGATGTTGTGGTAGTTTTCGTCCCAGAAATTGCAGCATAGCGGTGTCGCGTCAAGCATGATTCTTGTGCGCTCATCCGCTTCACGCATTTCAGCCATGGAGGCTTTCAGTTCTCTCAGATCCCGCGTATATCCGGCGACAATGTATTTGTCGCCATATCTGACCCGTACAAGGGTTATTTCGGATGGAATCTGTTCGCCGTCCAGTTTCTGGTGCATCCATTCAAAACGCGCCCGCCCGGAATCGAAAGCTTTCTGGATGTTCTCATGCGCCTTTTCACTCGAAAGGCGGCCGCAGGGCTGCCGTTCCGGTGAAAGCTCGAAGAAGCGGTCGAGATACTCCTGCTTTGAGGAAAGGCCGAAAAGGTTGACGGCCTCCTGGTTACAGTCGATGTTGTGGTAATTTTCATCCCAGAAATTGCAGCACAGGGGCGTTGCGTCGAGCATGATCTTTGTCCGCTCATTCGCCTTCTGTATTTCCGCAAGCGTTGTTTTAAGCTCCCGCAGATCGCGCGTGTACCCGGCGACAATAAAATGTTCGCCGTATCTGACCCGGACCAGCGTTATTTCGGAAGGAACAGGTTCGCCATTCAGTTTCTGGTGCATCCATTCAAAACGTACACGCCCTGTTTCGAATGCCTGGCATATATACGCTTTTGCCATTTCCCGCGATGTTTTTCCGCAGGGCTGATATTCTGGGGACAGTTCTGAAAACCGGTGGAGATATTCCTGCTTTGATTCAAGCTCGAAAAGATTTACCGCCTCCTGGTTGCAGTCGATATTATTGTGATTTTCATCCCACAGGTTGCAGCACAGGGGTGTTGCATCGAGCATGATTCTTGTGCGCTCGTCTGCTTTCCTGATTTTTTCAAGGGTCGCTTTCAGCTCCCGCAGATCGCGGGTGTATCCAACGACCATGTGACGGGCCTTGTACCTGATGCGGACCAGTGTTATCTCTGACGGGATAGGCTCCCCATCCAGTTTCTGGTGCATCCACTCGAAACGGAGCCCTCCTGTCTCCAGCGCCTGGCGGACACAGGCATACACCATTTCTTTTGACAGATTGCCATTGGGCTGTTTTTCTGGTGAAAGTTCGAAAAACCGGTCGATATACTCCTGTCTTGAAGAAAGCCCGAAAAGCCTGACAGCCTCCTGGTTGCAGTCAAGGTGCTGAAGGTCGTTATCCCAGAGATTGCAGCACAGTGGAGTCGCTTCAAAGACGGTTTTTATGTATTCGTGAACGTCGCGGTTTTTCATGTTAAACGCCTGGATTGCAGAATATCCGTGAGTAATGCGACCGGACGGCATCTCCATTCAGGAGCAGAAACACCAGGGGGCTGGATGTGACGGCTTTTTATGGAGCGATAATTTTTTGCACTGGATGCCTGTGTGGATACCGGGTGGAAGATTATCTCACCAGTGCAATTGGGGTTGTGGTCCATAACGAAGAAATTTCTGCTCCTGTGCGGCCTGTTTCCGGATGCTGCGGCTTTTCGCGGAATGCCGGGACGCCCTTCCTCCGTCTTCTCGTGATTGCGGTCACGGCATAGAATACGGATGGTTTTTCCGTCGGCCATGTCATGTCTCGTATTTCACTGAAATTCCGTCTGCTCGAAGCGGCGATCCGCGTTGTTTTGCCGTCCGCGGGCATTGTCCTGCTCGTTGCCGGGCTGATGGGGCTGGTGTCATTTGCGGGTATGCCGTTGCTGGAGGCCGTGCGCTGCAGGCAGTGGATTCCCGTGCCGGCGCAACTTGAAAAGGTGGAGGTGCTGCCGCCGGATTTCGTCCGCAGCCGACCGCTTCCGGCGCTTGCGGTGCGGTACCGCTACCACTATGAAAACGCTGACTTTACTGGGGAACGCCACGATCTGCATCATGGGCTTGATACGGCGGGTGAAATGCTGCGACGGCTGGAGCAGCTGAATGATTCGCCGTCGGTAACCGCCTGGGTGAACCCGAAAACGCCGGAGCAGTCGATGCTGGAGCGCTCGCTGCACTGGACAGTGGTGGCGCTGGCGCTACCTGCGGGCGTGCTCACCCTGCTGGGCGCGATCCTGGTGTTCGCTGGCATGGTCGCCTGGAACGACTGGCGTCCGGGCTGGCGCCAGTCTGGGGGGAAGTGAGCGCGCCGATGCAACCGGGCGCGCCATTTCCGGTCACAGGCGTGTTCAGCCTTTCTGCCAGGCAGATTTTCCGGTCTGGCCTGTTTTCCGACAAAGGAGTTTCCATGATGAACACCATAACCCTGGGGGGCAATCCGGTTGAGGTCGCCGGGAATTTTCCGCGCAAGGGCGATGCCGCGCCGGGTTTCACCCTGACTGATGCCGATCTGAAAGACGTTGGGCCTGATGCATTCGTGGGCAAACGCAAGGTGCTGAACATTGTGCCCAGCCTGGATACACCGGTCTGCGCCACGTCCACCCGCAGGTTCAACGCCGAGGCCTCCGCTCTCGCCGATACCGTGGTACTCGTGATTTCCGCCGACCTGCCCTTTGCCGCGAAACGCTTCTGCGTCGCGGAGGGGCTGGACAACGTGCGGACCTTGTCCACGTTCCGCAGCCCGGGCTTTGCCCGCGATTACGGCGTGGCCATGGTGTCCGGCCCGCTCGCCGGTCTCACTGCACGCGCGGTGGTGGTGCTGGATGCCGCCAACAGGGTGATTCATGCCCAGCGCGTGGAGGAAATCAGGGAGGAGCCGGATTACGCCGCCGCGCTCGCCGTCCTGAAATAAAGCCGCACACTGTTTTCCCGTACGCGCGGCGGGTCCGGCGGGCCGCCGCGCGCGTTTCCGTTTTGCCCAACGGATTTCCGTGAAACATCGGCGCGGAACCTCGCCGCGCATGCGGCAAGGGCGTAAAATCCTCCCCCTTCCTCTTTCCTGGTCCGCCAATCGCGCGGCGCGCCCCATGCTTTATCCCACCCGTTTCGATGTCATCGTGGTCGGCGGCGGTCACGCCGGAACCGAGGCCGCGCTTGCGGCCGCGCGCATGGGGGCGCAGACCTTGCTGCTGACCCACAACATCGAAACGCTCGGCCAGATGAGCTGCAACCCGTCGATCGGCGGCATCGGCAAGGGTCACCTGGTGAAAGAGGTGGATGCGCTGGGCGGCGCGATGGCGGCGGCCACCGACGAGGGCGGCATCCAGTTCCGCATTCTCAATGCCTCCAAGGGGCCGGCTGTGCGGGCCACCCGCGCCCAGGCCGACCGCGTGCTGTACAAGGCGGCGATCCGCAAGCGGCTGGAAAACCAGCCGAACCTGTGGCTGTTCCAGCAGGCGGTGGATGATCTCACCGTGGCGGGCGACCGCGTCACCGGTGTCGTTACGCAGATCGGCCTGCGTTTCGAGGCGCAGGCCGTGGTGCTGACCACCGGTACTTTTCTCAACGGCCTGATTCACGTCGGCATGCAAAACTATCAGGCCGGCCGTGCCGGCGACCCGCCAGCGGTGGCGCTCGGCCAGCGCCTGAAAGAACTGGCGCTGCCGCAGGGGCGGCTGAAGACCGGCACGCCGCCGAGGCTGGATGCGCGCACGATCGATTTTTCCGCGACGAAGGAACAGCCGGGCGACGATCCCGCGCCGGTATTCAGCTTCCTTGGCCATGCGTCGCAGCATCCGGCGCAGTTGCCGTGCTGGATCACGCTCACCAACGAGCGCACGCACGACATCATCCGCGCCAATCTGGACCGTTCGCCGATGTATTCGGGCGTGATCGAGGGTATCGGCCCGCGCTACTGCCCGTCGATCGAAGACAAGATCCACCGCTTCGCCGACAAGGACAGCCACAACATTTTTCTTGAACCGGAAGGTCTGGCGACCCACGAAATCTATCCCAACGGAATTTCGACCTCGCTGCCTTTCGATGTGCAGCTTGCCGTCGTGCGCAGCATCCGCGGGCTGGAGAACGCGCACATCCTGCGCCCTGGCTACGCCATCGAGTACGACTATTTCGATCCGCGCA
>JAVBTY010000114.1:0-22008 GCA_031555955.1 Rhodocyclaceae bacterium
GCGCGACCAGGCGTCCGGCGCGGGCGACAGATCGTCGGTATTGGTTTCGCCGCTGACCTTGAACACGGTCAGCTTCTGCGATGCGGGCACCTCCGGCCGGCTGGTGAACCACTCGGCGTCGGCCCACGACTGCATCACCGCGCGGGCGTTGGCGCTGCCCTTGGCCGCCAGTTCCTTGACGTCGTGGAAGTAATCGAACATCAGCAGGGTTTTCTTCAACCCCTCGGCGGCGGCGGCGCCTACCTCGGCGTCGTTGAGCAGATCGATCAGCGGCTTGATGTTGAAGCCGCCCAGCATGGTGCCGAGCAGTTCCGTAGCCCGCTTGCGCGAAACCAGCGCACAGGCGGTTTCTCCGGCGGCGACCCTGGCGAGAAACTCGGCCTTGACCCGGGCAGCATCGTCGACACCGGCGGGCACGCGGTAAGTGAGCAGTTCGACGAGGAACGCTTCCTCGCCAGCCGGGGGATTCTTCAGCAGGGCGACCAGATCGACGGTCTGCTGCCGGGACAGCGGCAGCGGCGGAATGCCGAGAGCGGCTCGCTCGGCAACATGGGCGCGGTAGGCTTCAAGCACGGCGGTTTCCTTTCAGTATTCGTAACGTTGGCGAAATTCCAGGCGGGGGATGGCCCGCACGGACCGGGCGATTATATGTCTTTTATAAGACCGGATCGTGCATCGCAACACGGAACCGGTTTTCACATGTCTGCAGCCGGGAGATTTTACCCCCGCGCCGCACCGCGCAACAGCACCCGCGCGCAGGGGAACATCCCCGCGCCGCCGTAGTCCGACCCGTGTTTTCGCGCCACTGCCTTGCCGCCTCTGCCGGGGAGAACGATGATGCGCCACAACCTGTTCAATACCCTTAAATTTTTCTCTACCCGCCACGGCGGCGGCGGCCGTTACTACTCGCTGCCCGCGCTGGAAGCGGCCGGCATCGGCCCGGTATCGCGCCTGCCGGTATCGCTGCGCCTGGTGCTCGAAGCGGTATTGCGCCATTGCGACGGCAGAAAGGTGACGCAGGATCATGTGCGCGAACTGGCCAACTGGCGGCCGGACGCGCCGCGCAGCACGGAAATCCCCTTCATCGTCGCCCGCGTCGTGCTGCAGGACTTCACCGGCGTGCCGCTGCTTGCCGACCTTGCCGCCATGCGCAGCGCCGCCGTCGCGCAAAAACGCAATCCGCAGCTGATCGAGCCGCTAGTGCCGGTGGACCTGATCGTCGACCACTCGGTGCAGGTGGATCACTACGGCACCCCGCAGGCGTTACGCCAGAACATGGAACTGGAGTTCGAACGTAACCGCGAGCGCTACCAGTTCCTGAAATGGGGAATGCAGGCGTTCCAGACTTTCAGCGTGATTCCGCCGGGCATCGGCATCGTGCACCAGGTGAATCTGGAACATCTGTTCCGCGGCGTGCGCCACGACGGCGATCTGTATTACCCCGACACCCTGGTCGGCACCGATTCGCACACCACCATGATCAACGCCGCCGGCGTCGTCGCCTGGGGTGTGGGCGGCATCGAGGCCGAAGCGGCCATGCTCGGCCAGCCGGTGTACTTTCTCACCCCGGACGTTACCGGGGTCGAACTGCGCGGCAGACTGCCGGAAGGGGCAACCGCCACCGACCTGGTGCTGACCATTACCGAACGGCTGCGCGCGGAAAAAGTCGTGGGCCAGTTCGTCGAATTTTTCGGCGACGGCGCCGCCGCCCTGCCCGTGCCCGACCGCGCCACCATCGCCAACATGGCGCCCGAATACGGCGCGACAATGGGGTTTTTCCCCGTAGACGAACGCACCGTCGCCTACATGCGCGCCACCGGACGCGACAACGAAGAATGCGAACTGTTCGAAGCCTGGTTCCGCGCCCAGCAGATGTTCGGCATGCCCTGCGCGGGTGAAATCGCCTACAGCCGCACGCTGACGTTTGATCTTTCCGCCATTGTCCCCTCGCTTGCTGGTCCGAAACGCCCGCAGGACCGCATCGCGCTGGCGGCGATGAAAGAAAACTTCACCCGCCTGTTCACCGCGCCCGCGGCGCAGAACGGCTTCGGCAAACCCGCGCGACAACAGGCGGAACGCTATCCGGCCGGGTCCGGCGGCATCGACGTGGGCCACGGCGACGTGCTCATCGCCGCCATCACCTCGTGCACCAATACCAGCAACCCGGCGGTGCTGATCGCCGCCGGACTGCTGGCGCGCAATGCGCTGGCCCGGGGGCTTGCGGTCAGGCCGCACATCAAAACATCGCTCGCACCCGGCTCGCGCGTGGTGACCGATTATCTGGAAAAGGCGGGGCTGCTCGAACCGCTCGCCCGCCTCGGCTTCGCCCTCGCCGGTTACGGCTGCACCACCTGTATCGGCAACGCGGGCGACCTGACGCCGGAACTGAACGAAGCCATCGCCGCGCACGACGTGATCGCCGCCGCGATCCTGTCGGGCAACCGCAATTTCGAGGCGCGCATCCACCCCGCCATCCGCGCCAACTACCTCGCCTCGCCGCCGCTGGTGGTCGCCTTTGCCCTCGCCGGGCGGGTCGACATCGACCTTACCCGCGAAGCGCTCGGCACGGGCGGCAACGGCGAGGCGGTGTTCCTGCGCGACATCTGGCCGGACGCGGATGAAATCGCCGCCTGCCTGCCGCTGGCGCTGAATCCAGACCTTTACCGGCAACGCTACGCCAGCTTCACCGACGGCCACGACCTGTGGAACGCCATCGCTGCCCCCACCGGGCAGCTCTACGACTGGCCCGAATCCACCTACATCGCACGCCCGCCCTTTTTCGATGGCTTCACCCTGCAGCCGGAGGCGGTTCACGACATTCGCGGCGCGCGCGCGCTGCTGCTGCTGGGCGACTCGATCACCACCGATCACATCTCGCCCGCCGGATCTTTTGGCGAAAGCACATCAGCCGGGCAGTGGCTCAAGGCGCGCGGCGTCGCGCGCGCGGATTTCAACTCCTACGGCTCGCGGCGCGGCAATCACGAAGTGATGATTCGCGGCACGTTCGCCAACGTGCGGATCAAGAACCTGATGCTGCCGCCCAATCCCGACGGCAGCCCCGCCGAAGGCGGCTTTACCCTGCACAACGGCCAGCGCGCCAGCATCTTCGATGCCGCCACGGCCTGCCAGGCGGCGCACATCCCGCTGATCGTCTTCGCCGGTGAGGAATACGGCGCCGGATCATCACGCGACTGGGCGGCCAAAGGCGCCGCCCTGCTCGGCGTCAAAGCCGTGATCGCGCGCAGCTTCGAGCGCATCCACCGCTCCAACCTCGTCGGCATGGGCGTGCTGCCGCTACAGTTCGAAGGCGACGACTCCTGGCAGCGGCTCGGCCTGCGCGGCGACGAGCGTTTCGACATCCTCGGCATCGCCAGCAATCTTGCCCCGCAACAGCCCGTGACGCTCGCCATTCACCGTACCGGCGGCGGCGTGGAGCACATCACCCTGCGCAGCCGCATCGACACCCCGGTCGAGGCCGGGTATTACCGCCACGGCGGTATCCTGCCTTACGTACTGCGGGAGATTTTCGGTTACGCCCATTAACAGCCACATCCCCCGCGCGGGCGCGGAAACGGCGGAACACGGCATGACGGACGAATCAGCACTGGAAAAAACCCGGATCTTCCGCCTCAATCCCGCAACAGATCAGGCGCAATCACGGCAGGAACAAGCACCGGGGGAACGGCAAGCGGCGCGGCGCTGCACAGGGCGATGGCGAGGGAAGGATGGGACAGGTCGATGCACTGCCCGCTGGCGCGGCCCAGTTTGCAGCAGGCTTCCTTGCGGCACCAGAGCCGGTGAAACTCCTGCAGCCGTTGGCTTTCCGGCAAAGCATCCAGGCAGCGGTTTTCATCTCCGCTGAAAACCTGCCGTGCAAGCGAAGCGGCATCACGCGCCGGATCAATAACTTCGATATCAAGCCCAAGACGGGTTTCAGGGCTGACGGCACAGGCGGCCCATGAACCGCTGTGGGAAATGCTGAAGCCGGTTTCTGGGCGCACTGGCGCAACAAGCCGCGGTGCTTCGCCTGGAGAGGCCGAAAAATGGAAGGCAGAAACGGGCAGATCAAGCGCCAGCGCCAGCGCCTGCCGCAGCAGGATGCGCCCGGCCAGAAACTGCCGCCGCCGCAGGGGCCGGACAAAACGCTGATAACGCTGCCGCTCGGCAGGGCTCAGCCACGCAACCAGACGGGCGGACGTTTCATCATCGAACTCCCGCAGATCCGCCAGATAAATGGTTGCGTGGGCCACCAGGGCAGAAATACGGTGAGGGCTACTTGCTGTCTATCTTGACGAAATCCCCTTTCAGGGCGACACCGGCAACCACCGCGCCCGCATGGCATTCGAAATCGGTCGCACTGGAATATTCGACATTTTTGTAATTGCTGACGACATTCACCACCGCATTCGCCCCCAGCTGCCGGGCGCGCGACTGCAGCTGCAGCAAGGCGGAAAGAAAGACCCAGTTGCAGGCCTGTTCATCCGTTTTGCCGAAAGCATTGGTTTTTTTGTTCGTTTTGTCGCTACCCAGTTTCGCCAGTATTTTCGGGGTCGGCTGCGATCCGAAATAGAACCTGATGCCGTCATCCAGGCGGTCTTCGACCCGGGTGTCTTTCAGCGCGGCCTCGATGGGCAGCATAACCTTGCGGTCCGCCGCATGAGCGGAAACGGAAAACAGCGCGGCAGCGCCCAGCGCGGTCATGGCGACAGTGAAATTTTTCATTTTTTCCTCGTGTGCATGAAAAGTTAAAAAAACGGTCAGGAACGGGTTTTTCTGAAAATCAGGGAGGTGTTGATGCCGCCAAAGGCGAAATTGTTTGACATGACGTGGCGGCAGCGGATGTCCCGGCCCGAGCCCATGATGTAATCCAGCGCGGCGCACTGCGGATCGGTTTCCTCAAGATTGACGGTCGGCGCAAACCAGCCTTCATTCATCATTTCTATGCTCATCCATGCCTCCAGCGCGCCGCACGCCCCGAGGGTGTGCCCCATATAGCTTTTCAGCGAGCTGACGGGCGCGCTCCTTCCGAACAGGTTCGCCGTTGCATGCGATTCGCTGACGTCGCCATGCTGGGTGCCCGTGCCGTGCGCGCAGATGTAGCCGATATCTTCCGGCTCCAGCCGCGCATCGTCGAGCGCCAGCCGCATCGCTTTCTGCATGGTGGCGATATTCGGCTGTGTGACGTGGCAGCCGTCGCTGTTGGTGCCGAAACCGACGATTTCGGCGTGGATGGTTGCTCCGCGCGCCAGCGCGTGTTCGTATTCCTCAAGAATCAGGCAGCCCGCGCCTTCGCCGATCACCAGCCCGTCGCGCTTCCGGTCGAACGGACGCGGAGAACTTTCGGGGGTGTCGTTGAGCACGCTGGTGGCGAACAGCGTATCGAACACCGCGGCTTCGGTCGCGCACAGTTCTTCCGCGCCGCCCGCGAGCATCACCGTCTGCATGCCGCTGCGGATGGTTTCGTACGCATAGCCAATGCCCTGGCTGCCGGAGGTGCAGGCGGAAGAAGTGGTGATGATCCGCCCGGTAATACCAAAAAAAACACCGATATTGACCGGGGCGGTATGCGCCATCATCTTGATGTAGGTGGTGGCATTGATCCCTTTCGTGGTGTGCTCTCCGATCATGCGGCCAAAATCGCCGATGGCCTTCGTGCTGCCGGCCGACGAGCCGAAAGCGATGCCCACCTGCCCGCTCTGGAGCAGCGGATCATCCAGCAGCCCCGCATCCGCCAGGGCAAGCTCGCTCGCCCGCGCGGCCAGCAGGGCGACGCGCCCCATGCTGCGGGTGGTTTTGCGGTTATAGCGTTCATTGAGTTCGAACGGCGCGGCCGGAGCGCCAAGCCGGGTATGCAGCCCCTCGTAGCGGGCCCAGTCATCCATGTACCTGACCGCATTGCGGTATTGCCCGAGATGCGCGCGGATCGCAGGCCAGTCGTTCCCCAGGGGGCTGATGCCGGCCATGCCGGTCACGACGACGCGGCGCTTCATATCAGGCCCCCGTTAACGGAGATGACCTGGCGCGTTACGTAACCGGCATCCTCGCTGACCAGAAAGCTGACGGCCGCGGCAACCTCTTCCGGCCGCCCCATGCGCCGCGCCGGGATCATTTTCAGCGCCTCTTCAAGCGGAACGTCCTGGGTCATGTCCGTTTCGATCAGGCCGGGGGCCACGCAGTTGACGGTGATGTTGCGCCGGGCCAGTTCAAGCGCCAGCGCCTTGGTCGCGCCAATAATGCCCGCCTTGGCCGCGCTGTAATTAACCTGCCCGCGGTTCCCGGCCAGTCCGGAAACCGAGGCGATGGTCACAATGCGCCCAGGCTGGCGGCGCTGCACCATGGGCATGACGACAGGGTTGAGTACGTTATAGAAGCCATCGAGATTCGTCTTCATGACGATATCCCACTCCACGCCAGACATCGCCGGAAAAACGTTATCGGCGGTGATGCCTGCGTTACAGATTACGCCGTAATAGCAGCCGTGCTGCCCGATATCGGCTTCGAGCACGCTGGCGACGGTATCGCGCTCGCTGATGTCGAAGCACAGCACGCGCGCCTGACGCCCCAGCGCCGTGATTTCCCGCGCGACGGCTTCTGCTTCGCTGATCCGGCTGCGGCAGTGCAGAACAAGGTCGTAGCCTTCCCGCGCCAGGCGTAGCGCAATCGCCCTGCCGATGCCGCGCGATGAGCCGGTAACGAGCACGCTTCTGTTTCTGTTCATTTCAGTTTCTGTTGCCGGAGCAGGAAATCGTCGATGTTTTCAGGCTGGAATACGGTAATCACCGCGCTGGCCACCGTGTCGCCCGATGCCCGGTCGCGGATATGGCAATCGAACGAACCGAGGCCGTTGTCTGCCTGCAGAACGCGGCTCACATGAATCCGCAGCGTGCTGCCGGAGGGGAAAACAGGCTGGCTGCAACGGTAGTGACGGGTTCCGAGCAGAAACCCGATTTTAACCGCTTCTCCCCGCAGAAAAGCTTCATGGCCCGCATAAGCGGCGATGGCCTGGGCCATGTATTCGATCCCGATCCATGCGCCAACGCCTGCGTCTTCGCAGAAAAGCGCTCCGGGGCGGATGTCGGTTTCGGCGCACAGGGCATTTTCTTCCACGCTCACCAGGCGATCGAGCAGCACCATGACATCCTGGTGCGGCAGCAGCGCGCGGATGTCCGGCAGCGCCTTCATGCCTGCCCCAGTATCAGCGCCGCACAGGAGCCCCCGAAGGCGAACGAATTGCTGAGCGCGTAGCGCGCTGGCCGTCCGAGGGAGAAACCAGGCGCGACGGTATTCAGCCGGGGCAGCGCCGGATCCGCCGCGCCATCCCACAGATGCGGCGGCAGCGAACCCGTGACGTTCTCCGGCTGCAGGGCGAGCCAGCACAAGGCGGCCTCGATCGCCGCCGCCGCCCCTAGGGCATGCCCGGTGAAAGGCTTGGTTGAACTGACGGCGGTAGCCGCGCCGAAAATGTCATGAACGGCGCGGGCTTCCATGGCATCGTTCTGCGGCGTGCCGGTGCCGTGAAGGTTGATGTAATCAATATCCGGTGGCTGAAGCCCCGCGCGCGCCAGCGCCTGCCCAATGGCAAGCCGCGCGCCGCTGCCTGCCGGATCGGGGGAAGACATGTGGTAGCCGTCCGACGCCTCTCCCCAGCCGCACAGCGCCACGGCGGCCGGTTCCCGGCTCATGAGAAACAGGGCCGCGCCTTCTCCGATATTGATGCCGTTACGGTTGATGCTCATCGGGTTGCAGAGGACGGGGCTGACGGAGTCGAGCGCGGAAAATCCGGCGATGGTAAATGAGCACAGGGTATCCGCGCCACCGGTGATCACGGCATCGCACACGCCCATGCGCAGCAGCCGCGCCGCGCTGGCCATCGCCTTGGCGGAAGACGCGCAGGCGCTGGAGTGCACATAGGCCGGGCCGCGGATTCCCAGTTCCTGCGCCAGCATCGCCGCCAGCGATCCCATTTCCTGCTGCCCGTAATGGAAGGAATCTGGCAGCGCGCCCTGGCTGTGCCGCATGCGCAGCGCGTTTTCCGTGCTGGCGATTCCCGAGGTGCTGGTGCCGAGCACGATGCCGATCCGCTCCGGGCCGAAGCGGGCCATGCACGCCTCCACGGCGGCGCGGACCGGGGCCAGCGCGGCCAACGCCATCTGGTTATTGCGGCTGCGATGCGCGGTGGGGTGATGCTCCAGCCCCGGCAGCGCGCCGGAAACCTCGCCCACAGGCAACGGGCGGCCCGCGGACCAGGCATCGGTCAGCGTTACGCCGCTGCGGGCCTCGTCGAGATGCGCGCGGATCTGGCCGTGGCTGCCTCCCAGCGCGCAGACCAGACCACATGCGTTAAGAAAAATAGTCATGCGGATTTCTCAGGATGCGGACCGGATCGTGAGCCGGTACTGGTAACGCAGGTTATCCAGCACCACCGTGCCGCTCCAGCGCGGTAGTCCACTATAGGTGATGGTGGCGATAACGGACTGGCGCTGGTACAGGATGCGCCGCAGCCCCTGCTCTTCGATGCGCCAGCCTTCCGGCAGCTGCCGCGCAATGGCCTCCACGGGCCACAGGACAAGCTGCACGTCCTCCAGCACGTCTTCAGCGCGCACCTGCGGCGGCAACATGGGGTGGCGCCAGGAAGTGAGCGTCGCGCCGTCGTATTCCAGGCTCAGAACCCGCTGCCCGAGCGCCAGCCCGACCAGGGTGAGCCGCTCCGGATCCACTTCCAGCGCGGCATCCAGCTCATTGATCTGCCCGTCGCGCTCGACCTTCAGTCGCTGGTAAACGTTGATGCTCTCCCCCAGCGCGGCGGGAGCGAGGGTCAGGCCAAGCCGCGCGCGCGGATTTGCATCCGGCAGACTGGCGCAACCCGGCAGCAGCACGCCCGCCACGCAGCACAGCAGCAGCCATCGGGCAGTGGAAAGCAGGCGGTGTAACGGATTCATCACGGTGCGGGGTTCCTGTTTTCAGCCTTCCTGCGCGGCACGGTTTTCGGGATCGCCGCCGGAAAAGCAGGGCGTCAGCAGCCAGACCAGCGTAATGCCGGCCAGCATCGTCAGGCCAAAAGCCTGCAGCGCCGGGGTCCGGCTCAGGCTGAGCAGCCCAAAGGCAAGCAGGGTGTTGGCGGCGGACAGACCCACGGCGAGCCACGCGGGCAGGCTGCGCCGCCCCCCCTCTTCCTGCATGAAAATCCCGTAATCAACGCCCACGCCCAGCAGCAGCATCAGCGCGAGAACATGAAACAGCTGCAGGCTTTGCGCCAGCAGGCCAAACAGCGCCACCGTGCCGAGGCTGGCCAGCAGCACTGGCGCGATCACCCGCCACGCCTGGCGGCGGTAGCGCAGATACAGCAGCGCGGACACCAGCAGATAAGCCCCCGCCAGCACCCAGCTCATGTACACGCGATACCCGCCGAGCAGCGCGGAAATTTCTTCCACCCGGTCAACCCACTGCACCCCGTCGAGATCCTGCGCGGCCTGTTTCAGCGCGGGAATATGCGGATACTCCAGCCCGCGCAGGGCGACAATGCTCGCGTACTGCCCAGCAGCGGCCCCGACCTGCCCCAGCCACAGATGCCGCCACGGCTGGCTTGCCGCCGTGGCGAGAAAGGCATCGACCGTCAGCCCCCCTTGCGCGGCGGACAGATGCTGCCGCACGCCCGCGGCCCAGGCGTCATCCTCCCCAACCTGCGCGCCAAGCTGCGCCAGCGCGCCGCCCTCGCCCAGCAGGGTGCGCTCCACCAGCGCGCGCCGCCGCGCCTGGGCCTGCGCGGACGGCGCCCAGTTCGACAGCGCGTGATAGCCGCCCAGCTGCCGCGTCTGGATCAGGACATCCAGCCGGGTCTTGAGCCGCTCTTCCCGCTGCAGCACCTCTTCCGCGCTTGCGCCGCGCACCAGGTAATACTGGACTGGCGAGGCAAGATCGAGCAGCCGCCCCAGCCTGATCTGGTCTTCAACCAGATGGGCGGGCGAATTCTGCAGGGCGCGCAGATCATCGTTGAAACTGGTCCGGAACCCCGCATACGCCACAATCCCCACAAAAACAGACAGCGCCGCAAACCCCGCCCGCCCAGAACGGAAACGGGGCCAGCGGCGCAGGGCGCGGCCATAAATCCGCGCGAGCATGCCGGGCGGCCGCGCCCCGCCGCCCGACAGCAGGGGGAACCAGCACACCACCGTCAGCCAGGCGAATATCAGCCCCAGCACGGAAAAAACCGCCATGTGGCGCAAGCCCGGGAAAGGGGTCAGCAACAGCCCGAGGTAGCCGATGACGGCCGCGCACAGCGTCAGCGCCAGCCCCGGCAGCAGGCGGCGGAGCAGCCGGAACGGGTCCGTTTCCGCCGCTGCGCCCAGGCGGTGGCACAGAAAATACACGCCGTAATCCTGCGCGACGCCGATCAGGCTCGCCCCAAAAACCAGGGTCAGCAGATGAATGCGCCCAAAGAGCAGCCAGCACACCGAAAAAGCGCCCAGAAAACCCACCGTCACCGAGAGCAGCACCAGCGCAACGGGCCGGAGCGAACCGAAGGTGAGCCAGGCAAGCAGGATGATGCCCAGCACGGAACCGGCGCCAATGGTCGCCATTTCCCGGCTGGCCTGCGCCCCTGCTGCCCCCGCGTGCAGAATCACGCCCGCGCTGAGGGTGTCCACGCCAGGAGACGTCTGCCGCGCCGCCTCCGACGCGCGCTCCAGCAGCGGCAGAACGCGCTGCTGCGCGGCCAGCGAGAACGCAGGCAGTTTCAGCGTAAGCGGTATCAGCACGTATTCATGCGTTGCGCTGGCGACGAACAGTTCGCCATCGCGCGGGCGCACGGGCGTTTCCTGCGCGCGCTCCTGCGCCCAGGCGCTGAAAAGGCCAAACGGATCGTCCTGGAAAGATCCCGGCTTCGGGCCGGAGAAAGCGCTGTACAGTCTGGCGATCGCACCCTGCACCCAGTAACGGGGCGGTTCGGTTTCCAGCAGTTTTTCCTGCCGCGCGGTTACGAATCCCAGGCGGTGCGCCATGAAGGGCGCCAGCCACTCATCCTGGGAACCGCCGCCGGGCAGAACGTATTCAAGCGCCTCCGGATCGGCGGCCAGCACGGAACGGTAAGCATCGGCCGCCCGCCGCGCCGCCGCCCAGTCCGCCGCGCCAACGAGCACGATAACGCGCTGCTGCGCGGCATCGACCATGTGGGTAAAGGACTGCTGCACGACCGGGTCCCGCTTCTGCACGGGCAGCAGCGCAAGAATGTCGGTATCCGGCCTCACCCGCTCTCCCAGCCATAGCCAGGCCTGGTGCGCCAGCAGCAGGCTGACGGCCACGGCCCAGAGCAGCGCGGGAATGCGGCTGCGGGTCAAAACAGGGCCGCCTCTTCCGCGCTGATCGCCGCCGCGCCCGTGGCGATGGCGGAAAAAGTGATTTCGGTGTGGTCGCCGCCCGCATCGTCGATCACGACGCGGCGGACATATTCGTTTCCTTCCAGCGCGAGAACCCCCACCGCTTTGGCCAGCGCGGATTCGCGCGCCCTGAGCACGACATCCCAGCCCGTTTTCGTCATGCCGCCCTCGATGCTGAACAGGGTGTCGAGCTGACTCAGGTCCCCGGACAGCAGCGAGAAAAGAACGTTATTGATCATCCGGACGGCCGGTTCCTGCTGCGCCTGCAGGCGCAGCGTGACGCGTTCATCCTGGAAATGGACGATTTCATCGCGCGTCAGACGCAGCGTATCAGGGAAAGGCTGCAGCGTCCGCCACAGGATGCCTTTGCCCGCGATAACGCAGAAGCGGCCGCTGGAAAGCAGAATCTGCTTCATGCCAACAAGCTTTTTGCGCTGGTCGAAACGCCCGCACAGGATGTCCGGCCGGGCCAGAGCGGCCTCGATCTGCGCGACCGGCGCGGCCGATGCGGCATCCGCGCCCTGAAAACCCAGCGCTGCGAGCAGCGCCAGGGCGGACAGAAACCCTTTCATTCGCATGTGACCCCCAGTTTCTGGAAAAGAATGGGGGGCGACACGAAACACATTTCACCCCGTTCCATATCCACCGCCACCTGGGTGGTGGTGGCGCGGATCAGTTTTTTTCCGCTTTCGGCATCCACAATCAGATAGGCGATCCTGAGACAGTTTTCCCATTCGGTGATCCCGGCCTGCACCGTCAGGAGCTGAAAGAAACGGGCGGGGCTGACGTAGCGCACCTGCAGATCGATGACCGGCCAGGCGTAGCCGGATTCCTTCATCTGCGGATAGTTGTAGCCGATGCTGTCCAGCAGCGCGCAGCGGCCCGTTTCCAGGTATTTGACGTAGTTGCCGTGCCAGACGATCTCCATCGGATCGAGATCGAAAAATGGCACCTGCACGCTGGCCTGCGCCGACCAGCGGCAGGCAAGGGGGTTGTTCCTGTGACGTTTCACTGCCCGTCCCCGTACAGCGCCCAGCTCTGGCCGCGCATACGCTCCAGCAGCACCTTCAGTTCCAGATCCAGCCGCCGGTCTTCTTCCACGGGGGCGATATCCTGCCGCAGCCATTCCATCATCCGCGCGAGCGGCGGGGAAGGCGTCCGCGCCGGATCAAGGCGGCAGCGCAGCCAGACGCCCTGATGCACCGCCACCAGCAGCGCGGCGGCGGTCTGCTCGGTCAGCTCCAGCACGCGCAGGCAGTCGCGCGCCGCGATGGTGCCCATGCTGACCTTGTCCTGGTTGTGGCATTCGGTGGAACGCGAAAAAACCGAGGCGGGCAGCGTCTGCTTGAGAGCTTCCGCCGTCCAGGCCGAGGCGCTGATCTGCAGCGCCTTGAGGCCGTGATTAACCGGCACGCGCGCGCCCTGCGCGCCGGAAAGATTGGCGGGCAAGCCGTTGCTGTAACGGCTGTCGACCAGCAGCGCCATCTGGCGATCGAGCAGATCGGCCAGATTCGCCACCGCGTTTTTCATGCCGTCCATGGCGAAGGCGACATGCCCACCGTAGAAATGCCCGCCGTGCAGAACGTGGCCGCCTTCCGCGTCGATAACAGGATTATCGTTGGCGCTGTTGAGTTCGTTTTCGATCAGGGTGCGGAAAAAGGGCAAGGCATCGGCCAGCACGCCGATCACGTGCGGCGCGCAGCGGATCGAATAACGGTCCTGCAGGCGGCGGCTGTTGCTTTCCACATTCCCGCAGGGAAGATCATGGCGCAGCCAGGCGGCCACGCGCTGCATGCCGGGGTGGGGCTTGACTGAAAACAGGGTGGCGTCGAAGTGGTGGGCATTGCCATCAAGCGCAAAAGAGGCCATTGCGGTAATCCGCGTGCACAGCTGGACCAGATAGGCCGCGCGGCTGTAGGCGAGGCAGGCGAGCGCGGTCATGACCGCCGTGCCGTTCATGATCGCCAACCCTTCCTTGGGGCGCAGCCGCAGCGGCGCGATGCCCGCTTCGGCAAGCGCCTGCGCGGCGGGAAGGGTTTCCCCCGCGCGCCATACCTCGCGTTCGCCGCACAGCACGGCGGCAAGGTAGGACAGGGGTGTCAGATCCCCGCTCGCGCCCACCGAGCCTTCGGCGGGTATGAGCGGCAGCAGTCCGTGCCCGAGCAGGCGTTCAATCTGCCGCAGCAGCTCAAGACTGACGCCCGAATACCCCCGGGAAAGGGATACGAGCCGTGTGGCGAGCACCGCGCGCGTCTGCGCCGGAGTGAGACAGTCCCCCAGGCCGCAGCCGTGGTAGGTGTAGAGATGGCGCGGCAGTTCCGCGACCAGTCCGGGCGGGATCGCCACCGTGCAGGAATCGCCGTAGCCGGTGGTGACGCCGTAGATGACGCCGTCTTCCCGCAGCAGCCGTTCCAGAAACACCGCGCCGCGGTCGATCGCGGCATGGAAGGCGGGATCATCCGACAGCTTCGCCTGGGCCTCGCCCGTGGCGATGGCGACGATGTCCTCGATCGAAAGTCTTTCCGCGCCGATCTCTACGGCGCGGGGGGAAGGGGGCGAATCAGGCGCGATCATTGCAGATGGGGGCGATCCGGAACAGGGTTGGGTTTATGCCAGAAATCGTAAAAATTGAACCATTGCAGCGGCGCCGCCTGGCAATACCCGGCAAGCCGGGCCGCGTAGGCGGCGGCGAGCGCCTCCAGCGCGGCGGCCCGCCCGGCGCGCGGCAGGCTGACCGATTGCGCCAGCAGCTCGAAATGCAGCACCGGCGTCTCGCCATCGCGCAGCGGAAACAGCATGTATATAGGACATTGCAGGGCGTTCGCAAGCAGATACGGGCCAACGGGAAAGGGCGCGGGCTGGCCGAGGAAACCAGCGTACGCCACGCGCGGATGCGGCGAAACCGGGATGCGGTCGCCCGCAATGGCGATCAGCTCGCCCTGCCCGATCTTTTCGGCCAGCATGATGGCCATGCCGGGCGTCATTTCGGTGACCTGGAGAATATTCATCTGACTGCGCGGATTGATTTTCGCCAGCATGGCGTTGAATTTCCGGGCATGGCGGGTGTGCACCAGCACGGTCAGCTTCAGATCCGGTTTCTGCCACGCCAGCGCCCGGCACAGGTCGAGGTTGCCGAAATGCGAGCAGAGCAGCAGAGCGCCCTGCCCGCGTTCGATCTGCCGCAGCACGGGCTCCGCACCCGATACCCGCACCCGCGAGCCGTCATACAGGCCGCTCCATAGCTGTATTTTTTCGAGAATGGTTTCGGCAAAGGCGGCGAAATGGCGCAGCACGCCCATCATCCCGGTCGCCACGGGAGCAAAGGCCGCGATGCGTTGCAGATACGCAGCCGAAGCGCGCCGCGCCGCAGGCCGGGTCAGCACATACCAGACCAGCACCGGGTAGAGCGCGAGGCGGAACGGCCAGACGCCCAGCAGGCGGTGAACCAGAAACAGCAGGCGCATGCCCGCGATGGCGCCCGCCTCGTTGGCCGAGGCCCAGTGCCGGGCGGAAAGCCTTTGCGCGCCGCCGGTGTTTTTCATGATCCGCGCCCCGGACGGAGAAGCCGCGCGGGCAGGCGGGCGAGCATGGTGAAAAACAGCCGGGCGTGGGTGCGCGAGATCAACAGATTGTCGAGCACCCCGCGAAAGTGGGAAACCCCGTCGGCGGGATAGGTGACCCGGGTGCGCTGGTTGCGTATTTCCAGCCCCTCCCAGTGCAGCCGCACCAGGATTTCAATATCGAAATCCATGCGCTGCCCCAGCCCGACGCGCGCGGCCAGCGCCGTTACCGGAGCAACGGGATAGACGCGGAAGCCGCACATGGCGTCCCGGATGGAGAAAGACAGCGTATTGATCCACACCCAGACATGGGTCAGATAGCGCGCATAAAAACGCAGGCCGGGCACAGAGGCATCGTAGACCGGACAGCCCGCGATAACCGCGCCGGGGTGCGCCCTGGCCTGCGCCAGGAAGGCGGGAATATCCGCAGTGTCGTGCTGCCCGTCGGCGTCGATCTGCAGCAGGTGGCTGAAACCCGCCTGCGCCGCATGGCGAAAGCCGCTCAGCACCGCCGCGCCCTTCCCCCGGTTGTCCGGGTGGCGCAGCAGGGTGATCCGCTCCGGCCGCTCCGCCGCCAGCCGGTCGAGCTCCAGCGCACAGGGCGCGGCGCTGCCATCATCCACCAGCACGCAGGGCAGCCCGTGCCGCAGCACGCCGTCCACGACCGCGCCAATGGTCTCGCCATGGTTGTAGACCGGGATAACGGCGCAGGGGTTAAACACTCGCTCCACCTGCTTTTACAAAGCGCAGCAGCGAGTGGCAGTAGCCGATTCCGTCGCGCACCGTCTGCAGCCGCAGGCCCGCGCTTTCCGCCAGGCGGATATAGTCGCCGCTCTCGTACACCTTGCTGTTGCCGCTCGCCATCGCGGTGAAATAGGGCGAGGTGTTGATCAGGCAGTACAGGGCGATGTCGTAGCGCTGGCGGTCCCAGAAGGTATCCATGACCAGCAGCTGGCCGCCTTGCGCCAGCGCACCGGCGGCGCGGCGCAGAATGCTGGCGATCTGCTCTTCGGAAAAGCAGCTCAGCAGCTGGCTCATCCAGATCACGTCCATGCCCGGCGCAAGCGGCGCATCGGGATCGAGCAGGTCCGTGGGGCAAAGGCGGGCGCGCGCGCCAACGCCCGCGTCATCCAGCGTCCGGGCGGCGATCCCGAGCTGCTGCGGCAGATCGACCAGATACAGCTGCGCCTCTGGATCATAGGCCAGCGCGACGCGGCTGAACTTTCCGGTATTGGCGCCAATATCCATGATCCGCCGGGGTGCGGTGGCGAAAACATCGGGGAGAATGGCAGGAAAGGAAACGTCGGAATAATACTGGTCGAACGCGAACCAGCTTGAGCGCGCCGGTTCGGGCAGTTCGGCCAGCCCCTCGTACAGCGTGGGCCAGTCTCCAAGAACTTCAAGCCCGACGGGCGTTTCCGTGTCCAGCGCCTCTTCAAGCCGGTAAAGGCCCGCGTAGCAGACATCGTGATTGAAGTCGAAATTGATCTGGGTAATCCTGTCGGTCAGGATGCAGTAGCCGGTTTTGTCGAGCACATAACAGCCCCCGGACAGATAGACCACGCCCGCTGAAAGGCAGCTTTCCAGCGCTACCTTCAGGGCGTAGCCGCGCCAGCGTCCGCTGGCCTCCAGCGCGGCGAGGCTGAGCCCGACCTCCCCCGCATCGGCCAGCGCCTGCAGCATGCCGCGCTTCCACGCATAGCGCACGCACTGGAACACCACCGGACCAAAAGCGATTTTCTGTGCTTCAAAACGCGCCGCAAACGCGCTCTGGCCGACGGGTGAAAGTTTTATATCGAGCATATGAACCAGTGCGGCGCGTCTGTCAGCCGCCGAAAAATATCCGCCCGCTGGCGTGGTCGCCAGCCGGGGAAAAGTAACAGAAATTCAGACTGCCTTTAGACGCATCGTGGATCAGCTCCAGGAATACGCTGCATTCCGGATGAATGATGTGCTGAAATTTCAGCGTCTGCATGCCCTGAAAAAAAGGCGGCAACCCGAAATGCAGACGGCCGTAGCGGATGGCCCAGTCGACCTGCGCCACGCCCGGCAGCACGGGGGCGCCGGGAAAGTGCCCCCTGAAATACAGCAGCTCCGCGGGAACGGCAAGCTCATACAGCACCCGGTGCGGCGTCTGCTCCAGCAGGCGCAGACGGGGTTCGCACGGCGTCGGATCTTCACCGCCTGGAGCGTCCTGCCGGAAGTCCTCCAGGGCATCTTCCCGGGCGGCGAGCAGGTGCGCCTGGGTCAGTTTTCCCTGGGCATCGAGCGGCATTCTCGTCAGATAACGCCACTGCCGGGGCCAGGCGACGGCCTCCACCGTACCGGCGAGGCTTTCGCGCAAACGGCGGTTAAGCAGCGCCTTCCCCCCTTCGGCCAGCAGCGCCTGCCCCCGCGCGGACGGAACAGCGAAGGCCATCAGCGTCTGCCGCCGGGCTGCGGCGGCATCGCGGACGATGACCCGGACTTCGCTCACCAGACCAGAAGCCAGCAGGGCGCGTTCGACGGCTTCGAGCGCGATGCGCTTTTCTTCGATCTTGACGATGCGGTCACTGCGCCCCCGCAGGATAAAGCGCCGCTCATCGCAAGCATCCGCCTGGTCGGCGAGGCGCAGCCAGCCCTCATCGGCCAGATGCGGCGAACGCACCTCAAGCAGCCCTTCCGCTTCGGTAATGCGCCACGCCACGCCAGGCAGGGCTTCCCAGGGGGTGGGCGCATCGGACGACGTACACTGCCGCCAGGCAATGCCGCCCGTCTCGGAACTGCCATAAACCTCAATGGGCGGCTGGCCCAGCAGGGCGCGGGCCGCCAGGGCCGCGTCGGCTGGCAGCGGCCCGCCCGAGGAAAAAACCGCCCTGAGCCAAGGGTGCGCCGTATGCCAGGGCAGATGGGACGGCAGCCGTTTCAGATGCGCGGGGCTCGTGAGCAGCACGCAATCACGCTCGGACAGCGCCTGCTGCAGCTGTTCTGGAAAATGCAGGCGTCCGCTCTGGAACACCCGGCCAGCCGCCAGCGGCCACAGCACTTTGAACAGAAATCCGTAAATATGCTGGTGCGACACCGTCGCGATTATTTCCGCTTCGCCCAGGCGCGGGCCAAAAAAAGCCTCCAGCATGGCGACTTCGCTGCCCAGCTGCGCAAGGCGTTTCGGAATGGCCTGCGCAACGCCCGTGCTGCCCGACGTATGCACGACCAGTGCGGGGAAGTCTGCCGCGAGTGTTACCGGAGCAATATCGGCGGGAGCGGCATGATCCGCCTCTACAGGCTGCCATGCAGGCCATTGCGGCGGAAATTCGCCCAGAAAAACATCTACCCGATTCGCCAGGGCCTGGCAGCTTCCGGGCAGGGTGTCCGCGGCAAGCCATACCGTTTTCCCCGCCAGCCACGCCCCCAGCAGGGCTGCGGCGAAAACGGTGCTGTCTTCACTGTACAGGGCCGCATCGCGCCCCGGCAGGCGCAGGCACAAGGCACGCCACGCACGCACCTGCGGAAGAAAATCGCGCAGCAGAAGCGGCCCCGCCGGAGAGCGGCCCAGCAGCGCGCCGGACGGCCGCGCCGAAAGGGCGCGCCAGGGGTCGGTAAAGAAATCAGCCATGGTGCAGCCGCCTGAAACGGAGACGGACCAGGTATTCGCCGCCGAACAGTATTCCCATCAGCACATAGGCGATAACGCCGGTATAGAGCGACCAGACCGCCTGCGAGGCCCACCATGCCGTTGCGAACGCAATGCCGCCGTTGAGGACGAAAAATCCGCACCAGACCTGTGTCACCCGCCGGGTGTAAGCGACCGCAGCCGGGGGAAAATCCGGTTCGCGCAGACGCGCCAGACGTTCGACGACAGTGGGCGGCGCAATCAGGCTGTATGCGAAAACGCCGAGCAGCACAAGGCTGACCAGCACCGGATAAAGCTTGAGCGGCAGCAGCGCATTGCTCCACACCGCCACGCCCGCCAGAAGCAGTGCCCCTGCTATCGACCAGCGCGCCGCACGGCTGCGCGCGAAATCCGGCAGGCGCATGGCGGCGGCTACGGGCAGCAGCAGCGCAAGCCAGCGCGGCTCCAGCCTGTCATGCCCCACCCAGACCAGCAGCGGATACAGCAGCGTCAGACCCAGCGCCAGAAGAGAAAGCAGCCGACGGTTTATGCGCCATTCTCCCCGGGCATTGCGGTAATGGCCGCCACAATGTCGCCTATGGTGCGGATCGACTTGAAGACCTCGGGCTGCAGGCGTTTTCCGGTCAGCTCTTTCAGCTTCACAGCCAGATCAACAGCGTCGATGCTGTCGATATCCAGATCGGCATACAGGTTCGATTCCAGCGTCAGCGCCGAGGCATCGAGTTCGAACATTTCCGCCAGCAGCCCTGCTACCCACTGGAACAGTTCATCCTGGCTCATGGCATTGAGATTGATCATCCGGATCTCCTATTTTTTCCGGTGCGTTTCAATCAGCGCCGCCAGCGCCCGCACAGAGGCGAAATGGCGGCGCGTATCCTCCGCATCGGCGGAAAGCGAAATGCCATAGCGTTTCTGCAGGGCGACGCCCAGTTCAAGCGCATCGATCGAATCGAGCCCGAGCCCCTCCACGAACAGGGGCGCAGCGCTATCGATATCGGCCGCGCTGATGTCCTCCAGCTGCAGCGCCTCGATGATGAGTTCCTTAACTTCCTGCTCAAGCATGGCTGTAGTGTTCCTCTGAGTAGTATTGCTGCAGATATTCAGTCAGGTGCCGCGCGGCCAGGGTATCCGGCCGCCCTTCCCCCGTAAAGTCCTGAACCTGGATATCTTCTTTCACTTCAATATGAAACATGGCCATGGCGGCAGGCACCCGCCACCATGGATTTCCCTTAAAGAGCGTCGGGGGCGAACACCTGATGCGCACCGGCGTTATCGCACGCCCGGCGCGCACGGCAATGTTGGCCGCGCCGCGTTTAAGGCGGACCGCACCGCCGGGGAGCGTGCGCGTCCCCTCCGGGAACACGATCAGGTTTTCTCCCGCTTCCAGCGCACGGGCGCACGCGGCAACCAGTTCCGGCCCCTCTTCGTTGCCGATATACCCCGCCGCCCTGACCGGGCCGCGTGTAAAGGGGTTATTCCGCAGGCCGTGCCTGACGATGCAGTTGGCGTTTCTGGTAAAAGCCATCAGAAAAACAGTGTCTATCAGGGTCGGATGGTTGGACAGGATGAGCAGGCCATTACGGTCGAGCCGCTCAAGCCCGGTGATGCGATAACGCAGCACTCCCAGAAATACCATCATGGCAATAAAAAACCGGAATGAAAGCCGCACGACCGCGCGCGCGGCCCGGGTTCGTCGCCCGCGGTTCCATACCAGAAGCTGCAGCAGTGGAAACACGAGAACCCGCAATACCACTCCGCCGGTTCCAAAAACGGCAAAACTCAAGCCGGTGGCGAACATGCGCCAGTAACGCCCCGCCCTGTCAGGCATAGCGACGCCAGCGCCAGCAGCGGGAACCCGCCACATGGTCGAAAGACGCGTGCCGCCCCAGCTGGAAATGCAGTATCCGCAAACCAGCAGGCTGCGTATCCGCGGCGGCGAAGGGCTCCCCGTCGCAGGCGTTCCAGCCCAGGCGGATCACATCCTGCCCATCCGCTGGCGTCATCAGCCAGGCCCATGCGTAGGGCTGCTCGGCGCAGTCTTCAAAATCCGTCAAAACATCGGGAAGCGGGCAATCGTAGACCACCAGCAAAACCTGCGGCGCGCCCTCCGCCAGCAACCCGCAGGCTTCGATAACACCCTGTTCCACCGTGCAGCCGCCAGCCGCCAGGGCGATATGCTGGGTATTGTCGCCGCGGGCGATTGAAAAAAGGCCCGCGCTGGCGTTATGGACGGCCAGCCCGAAACTGGTTGGGGAGATTGCCTCCCCCAGGGCGAGGTCCGACAGCAGATCGACCGCGCGCGCGACCTCGCCATGCCGGGAACAGAACAGCGTGGGAACGTCGCGCCGCTCCCCCAGACATTCATGGGCGACTTCCAGCGCCATCCTGCTGGCGAAACCGGCGCGGCGGCGCAGCATCGGCGGCATCCAGCTCACGGCTGGCGCAGCCCCCGCGGAAATGGCGAAAGGCGCATCCGCCCATTGCCGCCAGGCTGCGGCCGTCGTCACGGCAGGAGCCCATGCTGCCTGGCCAGCAATCGAAAAACAGACCTCATTCACCACGCACGTTCCCGGCAAAAACCCTGAAATCCTATTTAAATCAGGATGTAAAGCCGGGCATTTTATAACAGTTTTGCACAGTACAGACGCCCCCCAGACAGCCGCACAAAGCTCGCCCGGCACCATGAATTCAAGCACGCCGTCCAGCCGTGACGAGTCAAGGGGCCTTGATTCTCCATTTATATGAGGCGGGGGCGAGACGAATGAGATTAAAAACGGCGTGTTTCAGAACGGCGAGAATATGGGCAGCATCACCGGTGCGAATCCGGCCTGTCCACGACGCCCGGCTACCCATACCTGCAACTGCGCCAGCGCCACCCGCAGATTCACCCCTTCACGCACACCACCTGCCGCAAGGTGTGCGCCACCTCGACCAGCTCGCGCTGCGCGTGCATCACCGCGTCGATATCCTTGTACGCCATCGGGATCTCATCGATCACCTCGGCATCCTTGCGGCATTCGACGTGGGCCGTGGCGCGCACCTGATCTTCCACGGTGAAGCGGCGCCGGGCCTCGTTGCGGCTCATCACGCGGCCGGCGCCGTGGCTGCACGAACAGAACGCCTCCTCGTTGCCGAGGCCGCGCACGATGTAGCTCTTCGCCCCCATCGAACCGGGGATGATGCCCAGCTCACCCTTGCGCGCCGACACCGCGCCCTTGCGCGTCACCAGCACCTCCTCGCCGAAATGCGTCTCGCGCTGCACGTAGTTGTGGTGGCAGTTCACCGCCTCCACGCCGGCCTCGAACGGGCGCGCGAGCACCGTGCGGGCGGCGGCGATCACGTTTTCCATCATCACCGCGCGGTTGCGCCGCGCAAAGTCCTGCGCCCAGCCCACGGCCTCGACGTAATCGTCGAAATGCTCGCTGCCTTCCTCGAAGTAAGCCAGATCGCGGTCGGGCAGGTT